>CAWKAM010000007.1:0-26795 GCA_963847605.1 uncultured delta proteobacterium
CAGAGCCGTCATAATACATCAGGATCCTCATGGTCACCTCCTGGTTTTGCATCCTTACCAACATCTCCCTATTAAAGTAATTCCGGTATTTATGCTGTCAATGGATCCAGCCCACCTTTTCTGTTTCTCTTTATCATTCCTCTGCATTACTGCCTGTGATAGGCTTAACCCTCATGCGGCAGACGATTCGACACCAGGTATGGCGCTGTACGAATGAGGACTGTAAATTGCGATTTCCCATGCTTGAAGGCCATGCAGGAGATCGGCGATGTCCCCGGTGCGGTTCCCCCACCATTACCGCAGGTGAACCTTATGAAGAACACAAGGCCCCGCTCATGGTCCACCAGCCGGCATTACCACGGATGGAAGTTCTGCTGGACAACATCAGGAGCATCTACAATGTTGGTTCCATATTCAGGACGGCAGACGGCGCAGGCATCTCTTACCTGCATCTGTGCGGTATCACGCCGACGCCTGCTAACCCGAGACTCAGAAAAACGGCCCTTGGTGCCGATGAAGCCATCGGCTGGACCCACTACGCTAACGGATACGCTGTCGCAGAATCCCTCAACGCACAGGGCATGCGATTATGGGCGCTGGAGGGGGGAGAACGTTCTCTGCCCATTCACCAGAACATGCCGGAGATGGACGGCCGGCCTATCGTGCTGATCGTGGGCAACGAGATCTACGGGGTGGACCCCGGCATCCTGGATCAGTGCGAGAAGATCTTTTCCATCCCCATGCAGGGGATCAAGACATCCCTGAACACGGCCGTGGCCTTCGGTATCGCCGTCTATAGCTTACGCCTTCATTTACAGTAAGGCATATCCGGAATAAGGAGACCCCTATGGGAACTAAACTCTTGATAGTCGGCGGCGTAGCAGGCGGTGCAACCGCAGCTGCCAGGGCCCGGAGGATCGACGAGAGTGCACAGATCATACTCTTCGAGCGCGGAGAATACATATCCTTTGCCAACTGCGGCCTGCCTTACTACGTAGGCAATGTCATCAAAAGACGTGATGCCCTGCTCGTCACTACACCGCAGGCCCTCATGAAGCGATATCGTATCGATGTAAGGGTCTTCAATGAGGTCATTGCCATCGACAGAACCGATAAATCCCTGAAGGTCAAAGATCAATCCACAGGTCGTATCTATACCGAGCACTATGACAAGGTAATCCTTTCACCGGGGGCGGAACCTGTCAAACCCGGGATAGAGGGCATGGACATGGATGGTATCTTCAGCATCAGGAACATCCCCGACTCGGACAGGATCAAGGCCCTGGTGGATGAGAAAAAGCCGGAGCATGCCGTTGTTATAGGTGGCGGGTTCATCGGCATCGAGATGGCAGAGAATTTGATGGAACGCGGGGTGAAGACAACCGTTCTTGAAATGCTCGACCAGGTGATGCCGCAGTTCGATTATGAGATGGCAGGACTCATCCATGCCCATCTCAAGGAAGCGGGCCTTACGCTCATGCTCGGGGATGGGGTGAGGTCCTTCTCGCGCCGGGACGGCGGCATCATGGTCAACACCACAAAGGGCCTCAGCCTGCCATGCAACCTGGCTGTCCTGACTGTCGGCATCAGACCGGAAAATGTCCTTGCAAAAGAATCAGGGCTCGAGCTCGGCGACAAAGGCCACATCATAGTGAATTCCTCCATGGCAACCTCCGATCCGGACATCTATGCCGTCGGTGATGCAGTGGCCGTGAGGGATTATATCATGGGGATACCGGTTAATACGGCCCTGGCAGGCCCGGCCAATAAGCAGGCGCGAATTGCCGCAGACAATGCACTGGGCAGGAGGGCACTCTTCCGCGGTACGCTCGGCACGTCAATCGTGAAGATATTCGGGCTCACCGCTGCTTCCACGGGTATGAACGAGAAGACACTTAAGTCGCATGGGGTGCCCTATCATGTCAGCTACACCCATCCGGGCTCGCATGCATCCTACTACCCCGGTGCCGAGATCATGTCGATTAAGCTGATTTTTGCGCCTTCAACCGGCAAGCTCCTTGGCGCACAGATAGTCGGGGGAGGCGGTGTGGACAAGCGCATCGACGTGCTGGCAACAGCGCTGCACGGCAACATGAGCGTGTTCGACCTTGAGGAGCTGGAGCTTGCATATGCCCCTCCCTACTCCTCAGCCAAGGACCCGGTGAACATGGCGGGTTTTGTCGCCGCCAACATGCTCAAAGGAGACCTCACGACCATCAACTGGGATGAGCTGGCCCGACTCGACAGGCAGGAAAATGTGCTCATCGACTTGAGAAATGCCGAAGAGCTTCATACATCGGGCATCATCGAAGGGGCACTGCACATACCGCTGAACGACCTGAGAGACCGCCTGGATGAACTCGACAAGGGCAAGACCTACATACCCTTCTGTGCCGCAGGACTGCGTGGGTACATCGCCCACCGCATCCTGGTCCAGCATGGATTCAAGTCTCGAAACCTAAGCGGGGGATACAGGACGTATCTGGGAGTTATAGAGAAGATCATGATCGGGATTTCCGCTCAAGCCTGATGGTGACCAGATTATCGCTGTCCGGGCAGCTAAGCTCTATGACATCACCCTGCCACCACGGCATGCTGCCGCCGAACTGGAAGCACTGTAATGAAGGGAATATGTCGTGGTAGAAGTAGCCGCACAGCCCTGCAGGGTCATGGCAGCTGATCTCGAAGGTATCGCCGGCACTGTGGCCTGCGCTGCAGTCCCCCTTCACCGATATAACCTTGGCTATCACCTGGCAGCCGATGCCGGGGTCTTTTGCCATATCCTTGTCCTCCTCATTTATTAATACATAAATACCTGAAACCGGTCAATGAAAGCCAACGTGCAAAAAGGACTGTGTTGACCATCTCCCCAATTTACATGTAATATTTACAAGTAGATCTCCGGCAAGATTTTTATACCGGGTCCATGAATATGGAATGACTATGAAATTATCAGGCATTGATACCAAAGATTCGATCATCGAGCGTTTTTCGAACCATGTCTCCAGCGGCAAGGTGGAGTTCTTTAAAGGTGCGGGCATAGACTTCGTGCTGGGCCGGCGCGAAGGCCCTTATATATGGGATGTAAGCGGGACCAAACGGCTCATCAACTGCCACAGCAACGGCGGTGTCTTCAACCTCGGACATAAAAATCCGAAGATCATGCAGGTCCTCAGGGAAAGCATGGAGGAGCTGGACATCGGCAACCACCACCTCATCAGCGAGCAGCGGGCCCTGCTCGCCCGAAGGCTCGCCGAGCTCACACCCGGCGACATTACCTATACCGTGTTCGGCGTCGGCGGCGGAGAGGCCGTGGACTGTGCCATCAAACTCGCACGGGGTTACACAAAAAGGCTCAAGATCATATCCGCTCTTGGGGGTTATCACGGCCACACGGGATATTCACTCGCCACCGGTGACGAAAAGTACCGCAGCCTCTTCGGACCCCAGCTTCCCGGCTTCATCCAGGTGCCCTTCAATGACAAGGATGCCATCAGGACTGCCTTAGATAACGACACGGCGGCGGTCATCTTCGAGACCATACCCGCCACGCTGGGCATGCCGATACCGGATGCGGATTATTACGCATATGTGAAAGGGTTATGTGAGAAAAACGGCACGCTTTTCATCATCGATGAGATCCAGACCGGACTCGGCCGCACCGGCAGGCTCTGGGGAATAGAGCATTACGGCGTGGAGCCCGACATCATGGTAATTGCCAAGGGTCTCTCCGGGGGCGTCTACCCCATCAGCGCCACATGCTTTACACCCGAACTCCAATCCTTCTTCCACGAACACCCCTTCAGCCATATCTCGACCTATGGAGGGGCCGAGCTTGGGTGCCGTGTGGCGCTTGCCGTTCTCGATGAATCCTCCAGCCCCGCGTTTCTCGATCATGTCCGGAAGATCGCCGGCATCTTCACCCAAACGTTTGAGAAGCTCAAGAAGAAACACCCCGAGATCCTTGTGAGCTTTCGCCAGCTTGGCCTTATGATGGGCATGGAAATGGTGAATGAGGACTGCGGACCCATCTTGTCCAAGGCATGCTACGATAATGATGTTTTGTGCATATACGCCAACAACGATACCCGCATAGGCCAGCTCCTCCCCCCGCTCATAATCAGCGAGGGGCTTGCATATGAGATCATCGATCGGGTCGATCAATCGCTCGATGACGCCAAGAGATTCCTCGGCCTTGCATGAGGGCGGTGCTGTGATCGAGCAGCGCATCGATTACGATCTCCTTGCCCGGTTCGAAAAGGGCCTGAATCCCAGATACCCCGATAAGAGCGTGATCCCTGCACTCATTCTCGGATACGGAGAGATCAGCACCATATTCGAGATTCTCCATGAGAGCCAGAAAGGGCTGGCCTTCAAACGCATGCCCATATTCAAGACAGAGGATGAAATGGCACGTTATGAGCGCCTGTTCAAAGAGTACAACAGGGCATTGAAGGAAGATATCGGCATCGGGGTCCCTGACCATGCATCGGCAAGGATTTACCCGGAATCAGGGAATAAGGTGATATACAACATTCAGGAGAAGCTCCACCCTGGGTCATTCTGCCATCAGGTGATCCATAAGATTAATAACGCCTCTTCAGAAAAGCTTTTACTCATCATCCTCAGAAAAATGCTTAAGGTGTGGGAGTTTAACACCGGCGGCGGTCCCGTTGCCATAGGACTTGACGGTCAGCTCTCCAACTGGGCTGTCAAGGATTTCGATCCTGAACACCCTTCCATTACCGACAAGACGGAGCTCCTGTACATCGATACGAGCACACCGCTCATGAGGGTCAAAGGGCAAGAACAGCTTGAGGCCGATCTCTTCCTGCGGAGCGCCCCATCTTTTTTGCTTTTGCTCATCAAGGCCGTCTTCCTCCAGGATATCCTCGATAGGTACTATAACTTCCATCTGGTCGTAGTGGATCTCATCGGGAATCTTTATAAGGAGCAGCGACCCGATCTGATCCCTTCGTTCATCAGGGCTGCAAACACATTCTTCGAAACCGATGCATCCCGCTTCAAGACAAAGCCCATCACGGAAAAGGAGGTGAAATCGTACTATCGAGAAGATGCATTCATATTCGAGCTTTTTCTTGTTGTCAGGAAGCTGGACCGCTTTATCAGCACACGCCTCCTCCACAAACCATACCCATACATACTCCCGGGGAAAATTAAACGATAGTTTTTCATGAACTCCTGGTTTATACCAGATGGTATAGTTTCATTCAGGGATTGATGGAGCTGATGAGCACTTAGGAGACGTGTAGCACGGGCTAGTTCAACCCGTATACACGCTTGGCCTTGAACCTGAAATAGCCGGTCTTCTCCTCGCCGGCCACTGTGGTTGCATCATTCCCGAAATATTTCCGTTCCTCAGTGCGTCAAGTAGAATAGCACGCGTCCACATCTTGAACCGAATCTACGATCTTCTGCCGTTCTTTCATATACATGAGGCCCTTTTCCCAGCGTTCGTCACGAACCTTTTCAAGGGCATCTCCTTGTGCGATGGCACCCTCATCCATCCCCAGGGACCGGCGGACGGTCTTCAGGCTCTGTCTCCTCTCCTGGGGCTGCATCTTCTTAAGATCGGCCTGGACGCTCTCCAGGGTTAAAAAGCTATTCAAGAGCTCCTGCTGATGGTTTTGTATAAAGGGATCTGCATCTGAGGCATATTCCTGCCGGATGGTGTCCTCAAAAAAGGCCAGCTTATCTTTCAGTGAGGAATTCTTTACCTTGTTTAACCCTGAGAGGACCTGGTTGATTACTTTTGTCTTCTGGTCGTCCGCCCAGATCTTCTCCGCATCAGTACCAAAGATCTCGCGGCGCTTGCTCCAGACAATACTTTCTTTCTCCTTCTTGCTCTTAGAAAACAGCGGATCCCACACCCCCTGGAGCCATGTCTCATAACGCTCAAGGTTATCAGACATCTTTATAAGCCGCTCGGTGTTATCAGGGAACACCAAAGCGATGGCCTCTGCAGTCTTCTCATGAAAGTTCTCAGGGTATTGGGGTTCCAGGATTCGCTGGATCTCTTCAATGGCCTGAACCTGAACCTTGGGGCTGCTCAGGTCTTTGCCATATCTGCTGCGCAGGTGTGAGATCAGTTCCCTGTTAAGCTCCAATTTGCCGTCATGTTCGGTAACCCGTGCCCTATAGCCTGCAACGCCCTTGGAACCGCCACCCGAGAAAATAGAAACGACAGCATTTTTTATAGCTGAACCCGGATGAAACATGGCGGACTCGGAATTGAAAGACATGATGGCGGCAAGCTGCATGGCTATCCCGGCAAATACACTTATCACCAGGATCGCCGTAAGGACCCTCCAGAGCTGGAACTTGTCGCTCTCTTTCACCTTGTCCATATCTGATCCCTTGATCGGCAAAATGTCAAGAAGACGAAGGTCGGTGGTGAGATTTTTCAGGAGTGAACCCGGCCCTGTATGAATATGGGAAAGCCCTTGAGTTTGCCCATGGCACACAGGAAAGAGAAAACACACAATGTTTCATGATGGTTATCGGAAAATCATCTGGTAGAGTGTCAGCAGAATCTCCAGAATGATGAGTATGACGATGTACCACTCCACGCGGAGCGACCGTTCGTTTCTGAGAATGTCCAGGAGGGTTTCCGCAGTTTGGGCGATAAGGCTCAGCTTGCGCTCCAGGTCCAGGTGCCGCTCCTTCAGCTCATACTCGTTCTGGAGCCTTATGACGAGAGGCGCCACTGCCATCCTGCGGCCCATCTCCAGGGTCCTGAGGTCTATGCGCTCTCCGAGACACAGCGCGCGGACCTTGCTGGTCTTACGTCCCGGGAATAGATCGTCTTCCACTGGTTATCTCCTGATCCAAGACATATCCCCCTCAAGTGAGAATGGGGCCTGCTACGGCGTCTAATTACAGAATTCTTCCATTACATATAAGGGAAGATTAGCTTTTCTCAATAAATTACTCAACAATTAAAACATTGGTGGGTTGCGCTGAAGCTCCACCCACCCTACGAAAAGGGCGGGGACAGGCCCCGACTTTCTTCTGAAGTAATTGTTAGTTCCCGCTGGTCAAGCCACACTGCTAATACTCTTCCAGATAATGTGACTTGTGGTCAGTCGCATGAAACCACTCAAGGGCAAACCTTATTGCTTCATCAGGATCGAATTCCTTGCAGGAGAAGATGTTTAGATATACAGCATCAAGTAGTTCCAACGTGTGAATTACCATTAAACTCATCAGAATAAATTGGACAGCTGAAGTACCTTTTGCATTTCGCATGTGGGGTATTCTCCCTAGTGGAACAATATCTCTCCGTATTTTTTATGCATGTAATCTGAAATGGCACTATAGTCCTCTGCCTTGCGGTAGTTCAGCATTTGAATGATGTCGGTATCATCTAGCACGATGACTAACCCGCGACCGGTATGCAGAGTGTAATGAGCCGATTTCAGTAGCCAGTCCTTGTTGTCTTCGATACTACGGCATACGAGTATTCCAACCTCACCCATCTTATTACTAAACCGGCCTGTCAGTTGGTCGAGTTCAGGATTTTTTATATCATATGAGTAATTCTTGCATTCTATAAATATATAAAGGCAAATTATGTGATTTAGCATGCAAAGATCTCCAAAGAAGCTATTGGATTGAGTATTACGTGCTACTATATCGATTCGCTTTTGTCCCTCATTAACCTCTTTTTCAATGGCGAAGTCGCAAAGGTGCGGAGAGAACACTGCTTCAAGCGCACGAAATGCTATCTCATGATAGCTGTGGGCTGACTCCATTCCACATGGTGTTCTACGGAGTTCTTCAATAATGCCATCTATTATATCCAAGGGTTTTCTTTCACGCTGCGTGACCTTGATACACTCATCAGTAAGCACTATACTACTGTCCGTTACTTGCTCTTCGCGGTCTAAAAGCACTTGTGGATGGGCATCGGAGAACTTCTTATCGTGAGGATACTGCTCCTTAAGTAACTTTTTAATGGGCAAATACGAATCAAGAACCCATTCAATAAGCGACCCATATTCACCTGAGCACTTATCCCTAAGGATCTGTGTTGCAGTGTGTACTCTTGCATCGTTCCCCATCGAATTGATTGCACGTATGGCATAAACCGTAGACTGTAGTACTTCCAATCGTGACTTTCGAAGCGCTAAACGATTTAGGTCTGCTTGCTCCAATGTAGTCAAACCGCGAGGGCTTAATGCTTCTCTGTAAACCCCAGATAGGGGCTCAATTCTGTAGCCTAGATGGCTGCTGATAGGTTCGTCGACTACGGCATCGAGTATCTCATCCTTTTCATCCCACTTATCACCTTTATGGGCATTGCATCTTTCGCAAGCCAAATGTAAATTATCCCAGTCGAAGGAACATTCTGGAAATTTGCTTTTTGGCTTTCTATGCTCGATATGCGGGTAACTTATTGCATCTATTTGGCTCTCACAATAGCAGCAATAACATCTTCCAGAGTCGTCGGAGTACATTCTCTTGAGCGCTTCCAGAACATCTGGTTGCTTATATCTGTTCAGGAGATCGGAGGGAATTGGATTACCCTTCTCCTTTGCTCTCAGTACGTCCTGCTTCCAATTACCTGCATAACGGGCCAATGTTTCTGGCATATTAGGGCGTTTCACGTTCCTCATAATTATACCCTATTTATCAGTCTTAAGAAATTTCACAATATTAGCCATTTCAAGGGATAACCCTATAGGATCGCCTTCTGGCAAGGCCGCCAGCGTACTGCTTAATTTCCTCCATTCGGTTATCTCAGAATCAGTAGCAGTACCCTGTATCTTCTTTAGATCAAGTTCTGCATATCGATCAAGGATATGCTTTTTAAACTGGTCAG
This sequence comes from uncultured delta proteobacterium, assembly GCA_963847605.1. GTDB lineage: Bacteria > Desulfobacterota > Desulfomonilia > UBA1062 > UBA1062 > MWEI01. Next base: position 8,846 of record CAWKAM010000007.1, read on the forward strand.
AACGAGACTCTTCGAGCCCCATCATCTCGTAGACATTTTCAGCAAGCCATCCATATGGTTTTACTACTGATTGCTTTCCTTTCTTAAATAAATGGACTTCCACATCTTCACTTCCAGAAGCTACAAGAGGAGAGTGTGTTGCGACTATAAACTGAACTTTTGGAAATCTTTCTCTTAATAAAGGAAGTATACGATGCTGCCATCGCGGATGGAGGTGTTGCTCAATTTCATCAATAATGACAATCCCTGTAATTGATTCGAGCTCCGAAGTTCTATCAGCATTCTCTTTCAGAAACCACCATGATATAAGGTCCAATATCCACGTTATCGTTGCTTGATAGCCGTCACTAAGTTGATTAAGCTCCGCTGTACCCCAAAAGCCTTTAACTGCCAAACCGGTTGGTGTAAGTTGAAAGTCATCTGGTGATTGAAGGTCGAGAAGTTGCGCCATAAGTACTTTAATTTTATTTAAGATAGTCTGCTCTTTTTTATTTTTTTCTTCAGGAGTTTTTGCACGATCTCCAATGGTGCCAATAAGCCGCCTTATAATCAACTCAGCATTTTGAAGTGGGGTGTCATAGCGAAATAGCGGATAGACGGCATCGACGGCCAAGTAGTGCTGATAATCCATAGATCCACTTGTCCTGAGACCGGGACCGTAACCCACAACGAATATACGATCCCATGGAAAATCTTCTGGGCGAATCATAACTTCCTTCTTCCCCCTAATCCGTATCAAACGTTGGTTCACACGTTCAAAGTTTGGGAGGGAAAAAATTTCTGTAATGATTCTATAAGTAACACCTGCACGGCTCTCTAGGTCAATCTCAATACTTCCAATTGCACCTACGCGTGCCTTAGATTTGTTAGGTTCGCGACGAACGAATGCACCTGTCAGTTCACGAAAGAGTGCTGCTGCACTCGATTCATCACAGAGACCCATTGAGAGGCATTGTAAGACAGTCGACTTACCGTCGCCATTATCACCCAGGAATAGAGCAGATGACCCGGAACTGGAAAACTCAAGGTTGAGTTCATCAAAACATTTAATATTCTTCAGTGAAATGCGCTTTATGTACAAGCCGCCCTCCTCTTAAAATATCATCATACTATTTTAGTTTTATAGTATAGTTCCAGTTGAATATTCAATTTATAACAGACTCGTTGTCATTCATTGTGAATTGTCGCAAGCAATGCAGTTATTTGCTTTTCTTTAATAATATATTACAATACAAAACTAATGTATATTAAAAGCTGAAAGGGAGAAGTACATTAAACCTTCATAAAAAACCATGCTCTCACTTAAAATTATAGGCCCTGCTGATCATACGCATATCTAAATTGGCAAAAGCTTCATTTCCGAGCCTGCGCTAGGAGCTGAGGTGAGACACTATGAGATTTTCTGACGAGTTCGGTATTCATTGCACTGACCTTGATGACTGGTTTGATCCTGTTCTTACTGTTGATACGAAGCTTTTCATAGACCCATTTTTGCTTTATGCACATGAACAATCTTTTTTCATTGGAAGTCATACTGAGATTATCAATTTCTTCAATGAGGTCTTCGCTATAATCGCACGAACTGGAGGTGATCCCAGCCATTTATTCTGGAAAAGGGCAGAAGCATTGTTGATCTTCCCTGAGGCACAGGAGCTTTGTCTAGGCTATGCAACTGGTTCAACTAAAGGGTCCGGTTCAGGAACCGGTTTTTCATACGTTATTGCAAGTGCCCTTTGGCAAGCCGTACAAGCAGGGATTAAGCATTTTTCTCACTTTGAGGAAGTCGGTATTCTCCGAGAAGGAATCGGCGCTGATAGAATAAGTGATATTACGGCGAACCTCTTACGTCACCAGTTCGCATCATATTCATTGGAAGTCTTCCATCGTCATAAAGTTCCAACAAAACTTTTTCGTTATAATCGAGGATCATATAATCCTGTCTTGCAACGCTGGATGCCAACGATATATGAATTGGCTGAAAATCCTTATAACCATATACCTATTCTTCTATGTCCAGCACGCTATTTACGGGACCTACCAACAATCTCTGCTGATAACTTTTGGGACTATTGTTATCAGAATGAGAACGAAACTCTTCGGAATGATTATAGTGCTGACATTACAAGAAATGTTGACAAAAAGACTATCATTGACTTTGCTCAACGGCATCCTGAGTTTCGAGATGAATATATAGCCTATTTAGAGACCAAAGGGGCTGCCCCATATGATTACAAGAAAGATCGCAAAGGGCTTGTGTCATGGTATGATGCGACTGCAGATTATTGTAGGAGAGTCCCGATCAATCTCGCATTCCAAACTGAGGATGAGTTTAAAAGTGTCATTCAGGTTATGTTAGATGAATTCAGTAACTATATAGAAAATAATGGAGGGTGGTCACTGCTTTGGAATGATAATAAAACCGCAAAATCAGAGGAGGCTGCACAGTTCTTGTTTCTTGGAATCGTGAAGCATTATTGTCGTGCTAATAACATTGATATATCACGTGAAGTTAATATTGGTCGTGGTCCTGTAGATTTCAAAATGTCTCAAGGACAGCAGTTCCGTGCTTTACTGGAACTTAAACTTGCGAAGAATACTAAATTTTGGAATGGCTTAACAAGGCAATTACCCAAGTATCAAGAGGCAGAAGGGGTATCAATGGGATATTTTATTGTGATTGCCTATGCTGATGCAGATTTACAGAGAATCAAGAATATTCAGGAGAGAGTAAGCGAAGTTAATGATTCAACAGGTTATCAAATTTCAACATTGATCATTGATGCACAACGGAATCCTCCATCAGCCTCTAAATTGTAATTATTTTGGAATAATACATTATACCAACCAGTCAGGGACAGCTCTAACAAACCACTATGTTGTATACATTGTAAACTCAACTTCCTTAAAAGGATTATTATAAAACTGCATTAGTAAAGGATTCTTTTATCCTTCCATGCTAAAATATGGGAATCAAAAGAAAGGAACTAAAACAATTGCGGGTTGCGCCAAAGCTCCACCCACCCTACGTCCTTCCGGGATAGCTACAGTATCAAGCAAACATCCTGGTTGGAGCCCTTATGAGCCTACCAAGTCTCCGACCTTTGCATTCCTTAATCTTGCAAGGAATTCATTTACATTTGGTGTGTCTTCTTCAGGAGACCACGCAGCAAACTCTGATGATCGAGCATCATATGGGCCTTGCTTAGTCTCGAAAAATACCGATCCATCAGCCATGGGGACCCAGGAATGCCATATATTGGGCTGTATTTCAAAACCTATTATATCCTCACCGGGACCGATAGAGGCACGTTCGATTACCCGACCGGCATCATCAAACACCATGACATCAAAGAGACCTCGAATGACAAGGACAAACTCCCACTTCTCAGGATGCCGATGCGGACGGAAATATGATTCCAGCCTGGAGGCGATGAACAATCTCTGGACCGGATCAGCCAGTGATTCGTGTATATTGTAATTGATGCGCTGCCTGGCATTTGTGCCCGCCCGAACAATGAGCTCATCGATCAAATCGGATGTGATCGGTTTTATTCCATTCACTGCGTCTTCAGCGTCTCCCAATACTTCTTGTATGTCACGATGGCGTCGCCCACGTCGGTCTGGAACTCACCAGATAACGATGCCTTAAACTTAAAACCTCAAACCCATTATTTCACGGTCTTCATCACCTCAAGAGCCTCCTCGTAGTCCGGGATTCCCGCCCTGCCTCCATACTCCCTGCAGGAGAGGCTTGCCACTGTGACGGCAAAGCGCACTGCTTGGTGAAGGTCATGCCCCCTGCTGACGGCCAAGGCAAATGCACCATGGAAGTTGTCACCCGCACCGGTAGTGTCTCTGACCCGGATCTTGGGAGGATGCACTTGAACGAGGCTCTCTCCATTAAGGTAATAAGAGCCGTGCTCGCCGTCCGTCACGATGAGGCGGCCTTTAAGCATACCTGCCAAAGAATTTATCCTCTCATGTTTTGATGGCCTGTTTACGGAAAACCCTATTGAATCAAGAAAGCCGTAATGCGGTACAAAATAATCAGCCAAGCCCATCATGTCCTTAAGACCAGGCCGGTCTCGCTCGCAGTCGTAGACTACGGGCGGCAGACCTTTCATCTTCATCAGGGGCTCTGCCAGGTTCGTGGCCTGGGGTCCGAGCAGGATCACCCCTGTTTGAGAAAGGAGATCAGACAGGACATGATTCAGCCCTATGACCGGGAGCGTACCGGGCTCATAAACTATGGTCCTTCTGCCGCTTGAGCCGGTGATGAGGACATATGCATAGGGTGTGCGTCCCTCTTCAATGACATTCACATGGGAGGTGTCCACGCCGAATTCGTTGAGCCTCTTGAGGCAGAACAGGCCCTCCTCATCATCACCCAGACATCCCACATAGGCCGCCCTTCCCCCGAGCCGTGCCACGCAGCAGGCGGCAGTGGCGCCTTGGCCGCCGCCCTCCACGAGCCTCATGGACATGGGCACCTTGGCATCTTCATCCGGGTATTGATCAACCACGCACAGATGATCCACGCATGCCCTGCCCACCACCACGACTTCAAATTCCTTCTTTCCCATGGAGACTGCTCCTGTCCTTCCCGGTCATGGCATCATACCACTATCTGCGTCTCGTCTCCAGTGGGGGGGAACATCCGGGTCTCAATTTTATCAGTGATGAGGTGCCCTCATCCTTGACTATTGGATTAAAAAAGACCAGCTCTTATAAAGACAATCGGTGCGAGGACACCCGGAGGGGTTGCTCCATCTCATCACTCCTGCCTGTATAAAACCACTTGGGGAAATTGAAAAATGATGTGATGGACTTAGGCAGCAAGAGCGCAGCCTGGAGGAAGGCCTCGAGGTCGGGTACGTTGTAGATATTAACATCATATCCCCAGTTCTGCAGCTGGATGATAATCCTTCTGCTTGAAGGTGTGTTCCAGTTCACGGAAAAGCGGTCGATTCCCCAATGTGCAAGCATACCAAGATATTTTCTTGCCTCCAGAGGAGATTCTTTCATCATCTGGGAAAGGCTATCCACCGGGCATTGCTTGATGGCCTTAGGGAATGTATCCAGGATGAGCTGCAAGCCCCCCCTGCGCATTTCTTCCATGTTGATGGTTATCCAGATCTTTTCATCAGTGAACCCGGACGCTTTCAGTAACTCGAGAACCCTGCCGGTCAACCCCGGGTCCTTAAGATCGAGCTTCACTCCCCTGCCGGCATCACAAAGGATATAGAGAAAATCATCCAGCCGCGCAGGATTCTCATCCGGAGCCGGCGGCATTTCCGCATAGGGTTTTCTCCGCAAGATAAGATCTTGGCTGTTTATATGCTGACGGACATGGAGCTCGGCCCACTGCACGGATGAGATAAGAAACTGCCGCAGAATCGACTCGTCATCCACCCCGTGCCAGACAAACTCGATGTGCTCGGGTAGTTGCTGGCGGCTGATAAGATCCGTGAGATCAAAAAAGTTGCTTCTCATTACATTATTTCCTGCACGAGCAGGGGAGGATTTGATAATGATGTCTGCATGGAGCAGGAGCATCTCACTTGCAGGATCACTTGTGGCTATTGCCTCAAGATTTTCCGGCTCGTTATCGATCACGGCAACAATGCGATAACCGAGATCCTTAAAGTGCCTGATACCGTCCAGTTTGCCTTGAGGTATGGGGACTCCGGTGTTCATGGAGAGGAGCGCATCATCGAACTGTACATGATATTCCTCGCCCAGGGTGTTCAGTATCCTCAACGTATCTGTACGGAGAGACTCTGAACGTGAAGAGTTCAATCCTACGAAGGTATTCGGCTGCAACTGAAACCACCTGATAACATCCAGCACCCCGTGAAAAGGTTTGTGTGAACTTAAGATTGCCGCCCTGGACCAGTAATTTTCTTTGCACCATGCAGCGATTCCCTCCCGGGAGGCTGCCGGGATGGCAAATTCCCTCAGTATCGTACCTATATCATGAGCCGGCATTGTGATGTCATCGCAAACCAGATTCGTGAAGAACCGTGTTCCATGATCATGGTCATAGTCTTTCAGTACTGAAACGATTATATGGCGCACATCAAAGATTGTACCGTCAATATCGAAGACGATCATGAGCTTAGCATCATGGTGTGCCGCCCGCATGGCCTCATAGTGGAATGCAAGATCACGCATCCAGCCTATATTCTTTCTCGTATTCATCTGCATGCCCCCTCCAGACGGAACAGGTCCGATGCTATCCTCTCATGAATGTATCAGTATGCATTGCCTTGTTTCTTCGAACCGTTATGGGTCTTCTCTTCCTGGTGAAAAGGTATCTGAAGATCCTCTCGATGACCGAGTTGTATCCATAAATCTTTCTCGTCCGAAGGATGAAGAAAACCCGCGATGCACCCCTTGTAAATCCACCCAGCACATTGTATGAGGATTTTACGTTTTTCATACTACCCCCGCTTGTTCTCTTCGGAAGAATACGCTATGATTATTAATTAGAAATTAAATTTCATGACCTTCTGCGAATCGAATATATTCCGGCACAGGGTAATTTCTAAAAACCATGATGATGTCCCAGAGCTGTTCCGCAAACAGTCAACACAGCTAATTATTCGATATCTCATGCAATTTCATATAAGGTCATATTGACAAGTATCGAGAAAGGCTTATTATGAATCCGGAGGTAGTTTCGAAAGATAGGAGAACCCGCATGAAAGAATCAACCAGGGTAGCACTTTTCGGACATGACCGGTGCAGGTCTAAGTTCTTTGTTCAACTCAATATCGCTCGGGGCTCTCAGTACAAAGGCAAATGCCCGAATCCGAGATGCAACCGGCATGTCGCACTTTTTCCAGAGGAACTTTACAGCTCGACAGACAAGGCAAGGAGGGAATACATTAAAAAATCACTGGACGATAACGACGCCATCTACTGGCAGGCATGAGGCAGCGGTATAAAAACCGCCTGCATTCCTTAAAAGATCTTCCTGTTTACCCCTTAAGAAGATTTCGCATCTGTTACAAGGTACACTTTCAAGGTTTTTTAGACCTCTCTTTATTTATCTCCCATGTACATCCTCAACAGGTACCACACGGATCTCAATACGTTCGACCCTACGAATGATGGTAAGAATAATCTCTTCACCAATGGGCCATTCCGAGAGGAACCGATGGAGGTCGTCCACGCTTGAGACCCCCGTGTCGTGCACAGCAACGATGAAATCGCCCATGTGGATGCCTGCCTTTGCCGCCGGAGACTCCCTTTCTACCGAGAGAACCTCGATGGCAAAGTTGCTCTTAAGGTTATGATACCTCATGAGCCTGCGATTCAGGGGCCGCTGCCGTCCTGAGATACCCAGGAAGCCCCTTCGTACCCTGCCGTGGGTGAGCAGTTGTGAAACAACCCACCTGGCCATGTTTGCCGGCACGGCAAACCCGATTCCCTGGGCCATGAAGATGATAGCCGTATTAATGCCCATCACATTACCTGCTGAATCCACCAAAGGCCCGCCTGAATTTCCCGGGTTCAGGGGGGCTGTGTGCTGGATGATGTTTTCAATGAGCCTGCCGTCTCTGCTCCTGAGAGCCCTGCCAAGTGCGCTCACCACTCCGGTTGAGACCGTGGACTGGAATCCAAAGGGGTTGCCTATGGCAATCACCAACTGCCCGGGTTTGAGCTGACCCGAATCACCAAGCTCGGAGTATTCAAGAGAGGATGCATTGGCCCTGACAACCGCCAGGTCGGTGGCAGGGTCTGTACCTATAGTGGAGGCCGCCAAGGTGCCCCCATCGGTAAACGTTACACGGAGCTGTTTTGTGCCGTGTACTACATGGTCATTGGTGAGGATGTAGCCATCCGGGGTAAAGATTACACCGGAACCTGCAGCTGATTGCTCAGGGTCAGCCTTATGCTGCTGATGATTGCCGCCATGGATGCTGACCACCGAAGGGCTCACTTTTTCGACAACTGAGATAACGGCCTTGGAATAAGCATCCAGGAACTCCGTATCTTTAGTCTGTCCTGCAGCCGGGGTTATTGCCTGGGCATGTCCGGGAATCCTTTCGCTGATAAGTTTCAATGTTTTCTCAAACGTCGGCTTCATGTCCTTTTCGATCCTCTTAGGGTAGTTAAGGTTGTACAAATTTCACCATCATGATGCATCTCACTTATCATGATATATAGGGTCTTATTTTTCTGGTTCAATGGTTAGACCCACCCCACGATATGAATGTATAATCCATATCTATATTTGGATATCAGTTGCGAGATAAAATGAGAAAAGCCAAGGGATCGTTCCTTGCATCAAGTCTTGTTCTTGATTATCCTCATGTTAAGAATGTATGGAGAAGGTCATGGATACACGTACCATAGGCGCTTTTTTCGACTTCGATAAAACCCTCATCGATGTGGACAGTCCGAGCCTCGGCATCCGCTACCTGTGGGAGAAAGGATTGATCTCGCTGCCCTACATCATCAAGGTCATGGCGTTCAATGTCTTCTATCAGCGGCACCTCATCTCTGACGATCTTATGGCGCGGGTCCTCATCAGCTTCTACCGCAACAAGCCCTTTGCGCCGTTCGATGCCGGTTCAGAGGAATACTATGAAGAGGTCATCAAACCCCACCTGGCGCCGAATATCGTTGAGTGCGTCAAGGGTCATAAGGACCAGGGGCACACGCTCGTCCTCATCTCAGCAGGGCTCAGGTACCTCCTCAAGCCCGTGGCTTCGGACCTGGGGTTCGACCATCTCGTGTGCACAGATCTGGAGGTGAGGCCCGACGGCACCCTCACAGGCAGAACCATAGGCCCCATCTGTACGGACAGCCACAAGAGAAAACTTGCAATGAAACTTGCGGATGGGCTTGGTATAGACCTCAGTGAATCCTATGCCTACGGTAACCACCAGGCAGACATCCCTTTACTGGAGCTCGTAGGCCACCCGCATGCCGTGGAGCCCACAGAGCAGCTCAGGAAGACGGCAATGGAGCGGGGCTGGCCCATTCTGAGTTTCCGGTAGTCGACAGCCCCTGATTTCATGGGAGGATGAGGCGGTCGCCATGATAAAGTCAGAAGGACGACAGGGAGCATATCCATATACTATAGATAATCCTTTCTTGGCGGACTAAAGAAGTCTAATACTTCACCAGGTTCAATAATTTCAATGCGATGTTCTACATCACGAGGAATAGAATATGAATCACCCGGAACTATCATGTAGTCAACATTGCCAATCGATATTCTATATTTTCCAGAGATCACATATCCACTCTGCTCATTTGGATGTTTATGAAATGGAACATTGTCCTCTATCTTGTAAATCATTTTAGTCACCATTGATTCCGGTCCATGCGAGAGCAGGATAAAATCAACTCCTAGAAAGTTTCTTCTCTGACCCTCGTTCGATTTAACGATCATACTTTCTCCTTGTATGGTGTATATCGCCAGGCATCACCGGCCGGGTGGCACGGGCGAAGCCCGGAGGGCTTGCCCGTGGGACATTTCTACCAGGGAAGACTGTCCATCCTGAGCATACTTTCCCCATGATCATACCACGAGGCACTCGACCACTTCCAGTCAGCCGCCTGCTCGACCAGTCCTCTCCTCACAGGATTCTGGTGTATGTAATCGATCATCTGAATCAACGTCTTGGGATTCTCAATATTTCTGTCATAACCCCCTCCTGCCTGCCAGAATCGGAATTCCCGCCTGCCGTCTTTTCTCTTGATGCAAAGCCTGTCATACATTTGAGGGTCATGCCCTGAAAGCCACCTGCTTACCTTTCTGGCAACCGGCTGCTTCATGCTCTTCAAAAACCACGAGATCTCACTCGCAGATTCATGGGGATGGATGATGATATGCACATGCTCGGGCATGATGACGAATGCATACACGTGGAAGCCTCTCTCATGTCTGTCTGCCTCTATTGCCTGGAGCAACCACGTGATCGTCGTCTCAGACGATAACAGTGGTTTTCTCCGATAACATGAAAATGTCAGTTCATGGGCGTGTCCTGGTAGATTAAAATGCATGGCGCATTCTCTTTGACCACATACTGGAGAATGATGAGTGGATGATGGTGCTCAGCACCATGTCCCACGGGCAAGCCCTCCGGGCTTCGCCCGTGCCACCCAAGAAACACTGCTTACTAACCTTGCCACCCGCCGTCGATATGCTCCGGCTTCAGACTCACCACCTCGCTGACCCGCAAACCCGCCGAATAGGTCGTCATGAGCAGGAGACGGTGCTTGGGATTGGAGGTACAGGCGAAGAGGCTCTCTACGGCCTCTCTGCTCAATACCTCGGGCAACCGGGACTTGTTCTTCCGGGGCGGTATGCTCAGGCGTATGGACTCATCGCCAAGGGTCTCTGAGTAAAAAAACCGGAAGGCGGACACCGCTAAATTGCACGAGCTCCAGGCAAGCTTTCTGTCCTTCATCAGGTAGAGCAGATAATCCTGCACCTCTTTATTCGTGATCTTGTCAGGCGCTCTCCCATAATGCTTTGCAAGCGCGGCAACAGCCATAACGTAAGACTTCTGAGTCCGCTCTGAAAACCTCCTGAGCTGCATCTCACGTATCATCTTCTCACGTAGTTCCGTCATGCCATACCTCCTTGTCTTTGTGATTTTGTGAACAAGAAGATATGATACCGTAACTACAGTAAATCGAAGGATATTAATCAGTCAAGCTGTTGCTCAAGGGCAATATATTCAGCAATTTCAATGATCTCCGCGATAGCGGCTTAGTTCAACAATTACTATACTGCACTTTTGCTTCACCTATCTCGTTATCCGGAGCACAATTGCAGTATATCCGGATATTGAGTGCGCGGCAATATGCTGTTAAATTACTTAAACGCCATAATCCTCAGATAATCATGAGAATCAGAAAACCTACAGCCCTACGCCGGCCCTCCATCCTCATCATTTCCTCTGCATGGCCGTCTCAAGCCTCCTGACCGCCAGGGAGCAGGTAAAGGTAAGGATGAAGTACATGGCTGTGATGGTGATCCAGATCTCGAATGTGCGATAGGTGGACGACATGATCTCCATGCCCTGGAAGGTCAGATCCTGGATGGATATCACAGAGACGATGGCAGAGTCCTTAATGGTAGAGATCAACTGGCCGGCCAGCGGCGGCAGGATTCTGATAGTTGCCTGCGGGAAGATGATATGCCGCATCTGCTGCCACTTGGTAAACCCCAGTGCGCTTGATGCCTCCCACTGACCCCGCTCGATTGATGCTATGCCCGCACGTACGATCTCGGTGATGTATGCACCTTCATAAAGCGCCAGCATGGCAACGGCAGAGACAAACACGGGCAGTTGCGAAACCGGGGCACAGCAGTCAGCCAGGAATTCCTGCGCCCCCGGCCTGAGGGATTGGAGCAGTGTGTTGACCCCAAATGCGTTCAAGATCTGGTCGCTGACAAAATAATACACGATGAACACAAGGACCAGAGGCGGCATGTTCCGGATGAGCTCTACATATGTCCTCCCGACCATACGGCGGAAGAGCCTCTTACTGACCCTGAACAAGGCCATGATAACCCCGATGATCGTAGCAAGCAGGGTGGACCATATGCTGAGCTTGATGGTTGTCAGGAAACCCTGCATCAGGAGATTGGGAACCCACCTGCCCTTGCCCGTATCAAAGCGGAAGAGATACTGGGGTATGATTTCCCAGTGCCAGTTATATCGCAGGTCCACCCTGATCTTGTGGACGACCCAGAAGGAGACGGCCGCAAGCACACTGAGAACTATTGCATCCACAATAGTGAGCCTGAGCCTCTTCTCCACGATCACCTCATCCACAGCAGTGCCGGTGCCGACATTCTTTCAAGCAGGACAAATATTGTGCCGGCACCGGAAAAGAGTTTAACTTCTTCTATTCAATGGAATTCTTCCACTCCTTGGTCTCAAACCAGTAATGCTTACGCTCCTTGAGCCATCCTTCGGCCTCCACCACGGTGATCCAGTTATTCAGGAAGTTCAGGGTATCCACATCACCCTTGACAATGGCAAACCCGATGGGCTCACGTGTGAAATTTTCCTTCAGCGGCAGGAAGAGCTTGTCCGGGTATTCAAGGGCTTGGAAGGCAGGCAGGGGGGCCGATGCAATCAGGGCATGGACGCGTCCGTTCAGCAGCTCCTGTACAGCCTGGGATTCGTCATCGAAGAGCCTGAGATTGGCATTCGGTGTAAACTTCTTGGCCGCTGCCGCCGCTGTAGTCCCGATCCTGGCAGCAATCGTCACAGAGGGTTTGTTGAAGTCCGATAACGTCTTAAACCCCTTGGCGAGTTTCTTGCTGGCTACAATGGACATGCCTGTATAATCATATGGCTGGGAGAAATTCACCTTGAGGTTCCGTTCGGGTGTTATACCCATGCCGCCGACAATGATGTCGAACTTGCCTGTGAGCAGCGCCGGAAGGATTCCCGACCATTTGGTAGGCACAAACTCCACCTTGACGCCCATATCCTGTGCCAGCCTTTTGGCCACATCGATTTCGAAGCCCACAAGGTTGCCTTGTTTATCCTTCATGGCCCAAGGCACAAAGGTAGACATCCCTACCCTGAGCACGCCCCTTTGGAGCACCTGCTCGATGGTGCTCTGGCTCGATAAATCCTCCCTGACGCTCTTGGCTGCAATCAACAGCCCTGCACACAAAATGATGACAAGCACGAGAGCTGCCGTGATTAAAACTCTCTTCTTTTTCATATGAATAATCCCTCCTTTTTTAATTACCTGCCGCTTCATTATGTTGAATATTCTTTTGATGTGATGCGCCTATTTTTCTTTCGAAGAATAAATATCCCCTCTCTTCCCTTATCCAACCAATCCTTTTCAAACCAACTGTCTTGAGGTGCTCTCAATATCTCCTTCTTCATGATCGCACCGCTGTCATTCTCTTTTCCATCTCATGTGCAACCGTCGAGAGGCTCATGGTGATGACCAGATAAATTGCCGCCACGGTGAACCAGATTTCAAAGACCAGAAATGTCTCCGCCACTATGGCCTGACCCTGCATGGTCAAGTCATAGATGGCGATTGTGCTCACAAGGGCCGAGTCCTTGATAAGTGACACGGCTTGGCTTGTCAGTGGTGGAAGGATCCGGCGGACCGCCTGCGGCAGGATAACGAAGCGGTATGCTTCAAAAGTAGACAGCCCCGAGCTTAAGCCGGCTTCCCACTGTCCCTTGGGTATGGATTCGATCCCTGACCGGAAGATCTCGGAGATATATGCCCCCTCAAAAAGACTCAAGGCGAGCACTGCCGACGAAAAGGCCCCGATACCCACAATGGGTGAGATGACAAAGTAGAGCAAGAAGAGCTGGATGAGCAGCGGGGTATTTCTGATCAGCTCCAGATATGCCCTTGCAAGCGCCCTGGCTGAGAACGAGCTGGAAAGCCTCATCAAAACCGTTACAAGTCCGATGGCAAATGCCATCACCAGGCTCACTCCTGTTATGCGAAACGTTACCATGAGCCCTTTCAGAAGAGGCCCCGCAATTAGACCGGCATCTGTTTTTGTGAAGAGATACCTGGGGACCCGGTACCATTGCCAGTTATATCCGAGCGTGGTGGTCCCTTTGACTATGAGGAGAACGACCAGGGTGACCAGGATGAGGTATTTCCCAAGGTCCATGAACATTCTGCTCATGGCGATATGTCCCGGCGAAATCTGATTGTGGTTAAGTTGTCTCGCCATCCGTTTTTTATCCTTCATACCCTACGGATTAGATCGACGAAGCTACACGTCCCGGTGAATGAGCATACTGAAACCTCAGATCCCTGCATGGGTAAAAACCTGGGAGATGAGGTTGCGTGCGCCTTCCTGAAGCTGCTTTAGATGCCCCTGCCCCTTGAAGCTCTCCGCGTAGATCTTATACACATCCTCGGTGCCCGAGGGCCGTGCTGCAAACCACCCAGCCTCTGTGGCCACCTTGATCCCACCGATGGGAGAACGGTTGGCAGGGGCTTCGTTCAGGATCTCGACAATCGGGTCGCCGGCAAGATCCTTCTGGGTGATGATGCCGGGAGAAAGCTTTCCGAGCACACTCTTCTGAGCCTGGGTCGCCTGGACATCGATACGCTCATAAACAAAAACGCCGAACCTGGTCTCAAGATCCTTATAGAGCTCTTGGGGGTCCTTCCCCCGTATTGCCATCATCTCGGCGGCAAGAAGGTCCATGATGATACCGTCCTTGTCCGTCGTCCATACCGTGCCGTCCATGCGTAGAAACGATGCACCGGCACTCTCCTCCCCGCCAAAGCCTAAAGATCCGTCTATAAGACCCTTGACGAACCATTTGAACCCCACAGGCACCTCAACGAGCGATCTGCCCAATTGATGAGCAACGCGGTCTATCATGGAGCTGCTTACCAGGGTCTTGCCGACAGAGGCATCCTTCCTCCATTTCACCCTGGTTGTAAAAAGGTATTCAACGGCAACCGAGAGGTAGTGGTTCGGATTCATGAGCCCGCCGGTCTTTGTAACAATGCCGTGCCGGTCAAAGTCGGGATCGTTCCCGAAGGCGAGGTCGAAGCTTTCTCTCAGACCAATGAGACCTGCCATGGCATAGGGCGAAGAGCAGTCCATCCTGATCTTGCCGTCGTGGTCCACGGTCATGAAGCTGAAAGTCGGGTCGGCCTTGCCATGCATAAGTTCAATATCAAGCCCGTAACGCCCCGCTATGTGCGGCCAGAAGGCGAAGCCCGAGCCGCCCAGCGCGTCTGCGCCAAGCCTAAGTCCGGCCGAAGATACGGCATCCATGTTGATGATACTGGAGAGCCCTTCCACATACGGGCCGATGTAATCATACGGAGTCGTGGTGGGCGCCTTGATGGCCCGCTCAAAGGGTATGCGCCTCACTTGGGCATTATGGCCTTCGAGGAGCTCATTGGCCCTTCGGGCAATCCATGCGGTGATATTCGTGTCCGCAGGTCCTCCCTCGGGCGGATTGTACTTAAAACCCCCGTCTTCGGGCGGGTTGTGGGACGGCGTGACCACGATGCCGTCTGCAAAAGAACTTTTCCTGCCTCTATTATAATCAAGAATGGCATGTGATATCACAGGCGTAGGTGTGAACCCCCCGCCCTCGGCGATCATGACTGTTGCGGCATTGGCTGCAAGAACCCCCAGTGCCGTCTGGAAGGCCGGCTCGGAGAGTGCGTGGGTATCCTTTCCCAGAAAAAGCGGCCCGTCGATTGACAGCCCTTTCTTATAGTCGCAGATGGCCTGGGTAATGGCAAGGATATGGTCCTCGTTAAAACTGCAAGAAAGGGAAGAGCCCCGGTGGCCCGAAGTGCCGAATGACACCCGGTGGCTGGAAACAGTCGGGTCAGGATGAAACGAATAGTAGGCATCATTGAGTGCTTGTACATTCACAAGCATCTCAGATGGTGCCGGCTTGCCTGCAAGATGATGCACTCCCATATGAGGATTTACCCCCCTCGGTGATTTTTTCATGGCATGTGTGGGCCGTTCAACCAACAATAAGTAGGGACCGGTCGCGACCGTTTCTTTTTATATTAACTCTCTTATATTAACTGATAATAGAGGCCGGGGGAAGTCTTAGATTGCACAAATAGGGAATGATCGCGATTGTTCCCTACACATCGCATTCATATACAAACTCTTCGGTGAAACATACACTGCGGATTAACACAGAGCGGGTGAAAAGAAAATCATCAATGTTCACGACAATGACTGATAAGCTCAAGCTTGACAACCACTAGACGACCGGTCTATTAAGTGAACCTTAAATCTTAAGAGGTTACATCATGGCAAAGGATACCACCAAGCTTTCCATTATCAAACATGGTGCCCGCCTGGTGCATGCAAAGGGATACAACAATACCGGCCTGTCCGACATCCTTCGCTCAGCCGGGGTCCCCAAGGGATCGTTCTACTTCTACTTCAAGAACAAGGATGACTTTGGTCTTGCCATCATTGATCACTACTGGGAATTTATTGCCGGCATGGGTGAAACATATCTTGGTGACACAAGCAAATCTCCCTTAGAAAGGCTTTCCAACTTTATGGATGCCTACCAGGATCTCTTTGAGAAGATGAGGCTGCGCTGCGGATGCCCCATCGGAAACCTTATGCAGGAGATGAGCGACTTGAGCGATGCCTTCAGGGAGAAGATCAATACTATCTACTCAAACATGAAAGCCCTTTTGCAGCAATGCCTTGCTGAGGCGAAAGAGAGAGGGGATATCTCCGCCGACATCGATCCGTCACGGATGGCCCAGTTCATCCTCAACAGCTGGGAAGGCGCCATCATGCATATGAAGCTTGTGAAAGACAGCGAGCCTTTGAAGGTTTTCAAGCAAATGATCTTTGAGCGCATTTTAAAAAAGGGAATTTAGGGAGGTAATGAAATGGGCGAATGGAAAAAGACGGGTTGTGTGCTCTGTGCACAGAACTGCGGGCTTGAGGTGCTGGTTGAGGAAAACCGGATAACCAAGGTAAAGGGCGACAAAGACAACCCCCGCTCCAAAGGCTATGTCTGCCGCAAAGGTGCCAACATCGCCTTTTACCAGCACCACAAGGACAGGCTGACCCATCCGCTCAAGAAGGTGGGCGACACGTTCGAGCGCATCCCATGGGACCAGGCCATCAGCGAGATAGCCGGCAGGCTTAAGGAAATCGTCGGGACATACGGACCGAAGGCATATGCCTACATGGGCGGAGGCGGCCAGGGCTGCCATTTCGATGCAGCCTTCGGGGTAAGGCTTATGCGGGCGCTGGGTTCACGCTATCACTACAGCCCGCTTGCCCAGGAACTCACCGGCATATTCTGGGCCAGCGGTCGATTCACAGGCAGGCAGTACCTCTTCGGTATACCCGACGAGCACAGATCCGACATGCTGCTCGCCATCGGGTGGAACGGCATGCAGAGCCACCAGATGCCCAGGGCACCGCTCGTTCTGAAAGAATTTTCCAAAGACCCGGACAAGCTGCTCGTTGTCATTGACCCGAGGCGCTCCGAGACGGCGGAGATCGCCGACATCCACCTGGCTATCCGGCCCGGCACGGACGCCCTGCTCGCCCGTGCAATGATATCTGTTATCATCCAGGAAGGCTGGTACAATAAAGAATACATTGATCAGCATGTGAGCGGTTTTGCAGAGATCGAGCCGTGGTTCAGGGGTTTCGATGCAAAGAAGGCCATTGAGATCTGCGAACTCGACTACGACCGGATTCGCGAGGTCTGCAGGCTGCTGGCCACCAGGAAATGGTGCATGCATCCCGACCTCGGGGTTTACATGAACCGACACAGCACTGCCGCCACCTATCTCTACCTCATCTTGAACACCATCTGCGGCAGGTTTTGTGTGCCCGGTGGCAACGTGATCCCGGGCCACCTCATGCCTCTGGGTGCGCATACGGACGAGCGCAACCCAAAGACCTGGCGCACCGTAACGACCGGTTTCCCGGCACTCATGGGGGTGTTCCCGCCGAATGTGCTTCCCGAAGAGATCATGGGCGACCATCCGGAGAGGACCAGGGCCGTGCTCTGCTGCCAGTCGAATCCGCTGCGCTCCTATGCGGACACCACAGCCTATGAGGAGGCCTTCAGGAAGCTCGATCTACTGGTTACCTGCGAGCTGGCCATGACCGAGACAGCTGCGCTCTCACACTATGTGCTGCCCGCGCTGTCGGGCTATGAATCCTGGGACGGCACCTTCTTCACCTGGACCTTCCCCGAGATCTACTTCCAGATGAGACGGCCTGTTGTGGAGCCTGTGGGAGAACCACTCCACCTGAGCGAGATCCTGGTCCGGCTCGCAGATGCCCTCGGCATTATCCCTGCTATCCCGCAGTCTCTGTTCGATGCAGCGTCGAAGGACCGCATGACCTACGGCATGGAGCTCATGAAGTTCGTCCAGGAAAACCCGGCCGCCCTCGGGGATATGCCCTACATCCTTGCCGAGACCCTGGGCA
>CAWKAM010000008.1:0-156152 GCA_963847605.1 uncultured delta proteobacterium
AGATGGTATAGGTGGTTGTCGTGGTGGGTTTAATGGTCAGGGAGCTGTTCGCGGGTACCGCCCCGATATTATTGTCGATGGTGGCGGTGACAGCATTGGTGGATGACCAGGAAAGAATCGAGGTTTGACCTGTGATGATGGAATTCGGAGTGGCCTTGATACTGACCGTTGGCGGCTGGTACACAGTAACTGTGACCGACTGAGTCTGGGTCCCGCATGCGCCTGTGGCGGTGATGGTATAGGTGGTTGTGCTCTGGGGGTTTACCGAGATGGTGCCTGATGCCGCTACAGCGCCTATCCCATTGTCTATGCTGACGCTCTGGGCATTCTCGGAGGTCCATATGAGAGCGCATGGGTCGCCCGGTTTTATTGCAGTCGGGCCAGCGGTTATGCTTACCGTGGGAGGTGAGCATTGTATGGTTGCTTTGGTGGCATCACTTGAAATTCCGCCGTTATTGTTGGAGACAGTGAGCTTCACCGCATATATGCCGGGTGAGGTGTATTTATGTACTGGGGCGACGCCACTACCGAAAGAACCATCTCCAAAATCCCAGTTATAGGTCAGAGGGTACCCATTAGGGTCTGTTGAGCCGGAACCATTAAAGGTTATCGTCTGGTTCACTCCGCCGGTATATGGCCCGCCTGAGCGGGCTACAGGCGGTAAGTTGAGTGGAGGAAGCTCATCCGCCTCGATGATGAAGGTCTGGAGCACGGATGCGCCTTTCCAGTCTTTTACTTTTACCGTTATCTCATAATCACCTATGGCAGGCGGCGTCCATTGGATGCATCCGGTAAGGGGATTGATTGTCATCCCGGAGGGAGGGTTGATAAGGGAGTATGTCATGATATCCAATTGAGGGTCTGTTGCAAGAACGTCATAGATGTAAGGCAGGCCCACAATGGCTGGGGTGACAGGCTGGGAATAAATAACCGGCGGATAATTCAGCTTGGGAATAGTGAGGAACGGGTGGGCGCTTGCAACATGGGAAAAAGACAACGTACCCTTCAGCAATACGCCGACCACATACAAGTATGTTGCGTCCTTAAGATTTGGATCAGTGTATGTGAATGCGGATGGTCCCAGTTCTGCGATCTTTATAAAATTTGAAGGATCGGTTTCCGGTGCGCGGTAGATATCATAGCCCTGTGCACCCTGTACCGGGAGCCATGCCATAACCACTTTCCCTTTCAAACCAACAGGAAGGAAAAAATACTCGGGATCAACGGAGAAATAGAGGGTATGCGGGTCGGATCGCTGAAGTCCGTTATTTGTGAATAATGTGACGGCATACGTTCCTTCGGGAATAAAAACGGACGGGCTGGGTTCAGCAATTCTTGAGAATGGGCCATACCATTCATAGGAAAGAGGATTGCCTGTAACTTTGAACAGGCTGCTGTCCAAAACAATTTGGCTCCCCCGAGGGAGATTCTTATCGAAAACAGCATCTCCTTTCGGGTCTGGAGGGCAGGCAGCGGCTTTGTTCGTGAAGGGGATGAGTGTAGTGTTGAACAGGACCAGGAACAAGAATGTTCTGAATATGAAAGCCAGGGATTTTAAGGCACACCGATATACACAACAAGATACGCGACAAGTGTTGCTCATCACAAACAACCTCCTCAAAATTACTCAAAGTAATTAGAGGGTGATTACATAACAATATTTACAGTATATTATTTAATATCCTGAGATCTGCCGGCCTGTCAATATGAAAAATTATAGAATGGTTGAATCGACATCGTTACCCATCAACCTGAGAGTCCAGAAAGCTCTTAATCTCAGGATACTGACTCATTCATCTCAAGCCTACAGTCCTCAGAGTTCCTTCCCGGTCTGGAAGGCCTGGCCCACCACCTCACCGAGCTTGTGATAGGTCTCGGATGATGTCGAATAGATGAGGGGGTCCACCAACATCGGGTCCACCTTCTTTCCCTTCATGCAATCCTGGCAGACATAAGTCTGGGTGATCTCACCGACCACAAGGGTATGGCTTCCAAGATCGAGGGTATGGAGCAGCTTGCATTCGAGGCTCACCGGGCATTCATCGACAAGCGGTATGTGAGGGTTCTCGCCTCTGCTTATGGTAAAGAGGTTTGATTTGTCCCGGTCTTTGCCTGAATAGATGCCGCAGTAGTCAACGATCTTCACCATCTTGCTGGATGGTACATTCACGGAGAAGCAATGATTCGCCTCGATCCCTTTCAGGGTATGGCGGCCTTTGCGTACAGCAACGGAAACAGTGGGCGGCTGGTGCGATGCGATGCCGCACCAGGCTACGACCATGAAATTGGCCTTGCCGTCCACCTCTGCCCCGATAAGGACCGATGGCATGGGGTATAAAATTGTCCGTGGGCCCTGCTTTTGTTTGATCATTTGTTGCCTCCCTTCTCGTCATGATATCATTGTGGACATTCTGTTGCATTCACGAACGACGGATCATGTCTCAAAGGTGCGGATTAACACTCAAGAATGGAGCCACATTCTCTCTTTATACGTGATTACTTGTTGATACTCAACAACCTTGATTGCAAACTGCGGCGTAATGACGTGATGTTGCCTTGCGATAGATCTCCGCGATAGGCGAGTGCCTGTATAAGGTCTTAAGAAACCGGCATGGTGCCAAGCTTCCTTTTGTACGGATTGCCGGGGTTCAGCTGTTTTGTATACCCATACCCGATGGGTTTATCTACACCCCTCAGGAACCGCCATACCCCACCTTTACCTTTCCAGCATCCACGATGAGTGGCACCTGGCGTTTTCCACCCGACAGCTTGAGCATCTCTTCAAGCCGTGCATTGTCTTTTTTCACATCGTAATACGTTGCTTTGTCCCCATAGGCCGACCTGGCCTGGTCGGTATAGGGTCAGCCCGCCTTGCCGTAGATAATGATATCTGACATAAAATGACCTCCGGGTTATATTCCAGTATACTATAATAGAAGCAACGAATCCAGAGGACATTTCCATTCAAAATAGGAATACTGCAGGGGGAAAGGATACTCTTCTATGAATTACTTCGATTTCTTCTCGGGTTTATGATGTCTGAAAACTGAAGATCTTGTTTCCAGATCGATGATATTCAGGCTACAGGCTCAGATCGCCGATCCTGGCACCCATTAAAAGGCCCCTGTCAATAAAAACATAGTTCACCACCGCACTTTTTTTGCAGGTGCAACGTATAGCCAGCTTGGACCATTCCAATGATTCCTTTTCTGCGCCCTATTTTTCACTATACTCAGGTGACGGATTACGATCCGCACCAGGCACCCATCCGGCTTTAGACTGTACAATGAGTGGGGTAGATAAGAGGAGTAGCCCTCTCAACCTGTACGTCCCTGACAGCATCTGCTGTCCCAGAAAAATATCGGTTCCTTGCCATGTTCAATTGTGAGTTACACGACAAAAGGCTCTTCCGGCCACACCATAAAGACTCATGGCAAAGGCAGATCTGGACCATAAATAACTTCCTCGCTGGATTCTTGTTTAGTTTATATGAGAGGGGCAAACGGCGGAGCAACCACGAAAATGGTTCTTAGCCACCAGAATCACTGTCTCGCCGTTTTCCCCTGCTCAGCAAAAGAGCATCTCTTCCTTGAATTCAACCCCATCCCTGAGGATGTAGTAGCAGGCCCTGGCCAGCTTGCTCGCTATGGTCTTGACCGCTACCATCTTGTGCGTTTTCGATGCCTTCCTCTTGTAGTATCCGGCAATCTTGGGGGACTGCCTCATTGAAAGATACGCCGCCTCGGTGAATGCCCAGGCCAGATACCGGTTCCCATTCTTTACATTGCCTTTGCCCTTGTTCTTCCCATTGGATAACCTGCCGGTAGGAACACACCGGCAGTAGGAGGAGAAATCTCCTACTCTGGCAAATCGGGAAATATCCCCCACTTCCAGCATGATCGTCATGGCAAGGATATCACCAATTCCAGGAACCATGTGCAGCTTCTCAAAAGCTTCTCTCGTCTTCACTGTTTTCTTCACCGTCTTCTCGATCTCCTTTATGCTCTTCCCTAAGAAATCTATGGCCTCAAGACTCGTTGTCCCAAGGAGCACTAAGTGTTTCTCCTTCAATATCCGCTTGATGTCTTCCGATTTAACCTTCCTCAATGCATTCGCACTCATGTGTACACCGGTGTTTCGTTCAATCATTGACTACAGCGAGATAATATGGGCTGTCCTTTGCTTCACCAGAAAGGATCTCTTCCTCAAGAGATCCCGAACCGGTCGCTCTTCCGTGGGATAGATATATCCTTCAGGAAGGATGCCAAGAGACAGCATCTGTGCAAGCCAGAATGCATCATGACGATCATCTGCATACTTAAGTCCTTTGTACTGCTGGATCGCTGCAGGGTTGGCCAGATGCACGCAATCATATCCAGCCTCATTCAACCCATCCACCAGCCAGTACCAGTTAAAAGTGCTCTCGACAGCTATCCCCCTGATCTCCTCACGATACGGGGCCAGGGTCCATACAACCTCTTCCAGGTTATTCCTTACCCGCTTCTCGAAAACTCGCTTCATTGTCCCCTGCTCGATCAGCCCTATGTACGTGTTCCCTGAATGGAGATCCAACCCGCCATACAGCTCTCTCATGACACACCTCCTCCTGAGTTATTGCCTCTATTATATCCGTGCGATTGTAGCGGAGGTGCCTTTTAGATGATTATCACGTAATCTTCAGTCAGAGTTAACCAGAAATTACCTCAAGAAATATTTAGGATTAGATGATAAATAATGTAAATAAATTTTGTCCGGTTCGGTCTGGGCCTATGTTGCGCGGTGAAGGTAATGTGGATGGGACCCGAAAGAGAAATGGGCACTTATCACTTGGCTTATCTATACTTCGGTTCTCCACGCACGCATCCGGGAGGGTGGGATGAAAACACGGGTTGTGGTTATGACCTTTATGGGCCTTGTGACTGTGCTTTTCAGCTATTTCGGGGCAAACTACCTACATGGCTTCAACAGCTTTCAGTGATGAAAAAGAGAGGTGGAGTACTCATTACTCCACCTCTAAATCTATATAATATTATTCAGATCTATGAGACCTGATCCTCAGCCAAGACCCTATGAGGAGGAGCAGAAATATGGACAAGGTCATCCAAGCGAGTGGATTCCAGGGGCTATGAGATACCATGGTAATGAAACACAAGCCGCCGCCTCCGCCGCTCGATCTACTCACAGTGGGAGTCCCCAGTGCCCCGGGGTCGAGGATTGTGCCGTTTACCTGACCGTCAGCATCTGTTGTGGGATCACCGTCTTTAAGTGTCATCATGATAGTCTTGTTGTCGCTGCCTTGGGTAAAGGGGACTTCGGTCCATGCTCCGGCTGAAGAAATTTTATAGTAGTGTGAACCCGACGGCACCGCCTTAGGGAATGTCATGGCCAAAGTTACTGATTCGCCTGCGCTCAGCCCTGTGATCTGGAATTTGAATGCACCGTAGGGGAATTGTAAGGATGGTTTCCCCGTCTGGGAGATGGCAGGGTCATCATCACTCATG
This sequence comes from uncultured delta proteobacterium, assembly GCA_963847605.1. Taxonomy (GTDB): domain Bacteria; phylum Desulfobacterota; class Desulfomonilia; order UBA1062; family UBA1062; genus MWEI01. Next base: position 5,502 of record CAWKAM010000008.1, read on the forward strand.
ACTTGGACATTTGCTAATGCGCCTTTTGAACTATGTATGAGCACATGATCTATACCCTTTGCATGGCGCGGATAGGCCGAGGAAGGATCCTTGTAATAGTCTGTTCCAGCAACATGCTCTTCGCTGTCCAGGATGCCGTTTCCGTTGGAATCACTCCCGTCGATGTCTCCGTAGACGACGATCTTATTGCTGTCTACATAGGCCCATCCTGCTTCCATGGTGTTAATATCGGTCGTGCCGGGGGGGAGAGGCAGCACCTTGATGATCGTAACCGATCGGGTGCAGGCCCCTGCGTTATGGTCTCCGTTCACCCCATCGAACGGCCATTTGACAGCCTGTACACTGGATGTTTTGGACTGGTCGGGGGGGCCCGGGTTTTTCTGAGGCACTACCACCCTGAAGGGGCCTTCGCCGTCCAGCGTGTTCTCATTGTTGAGGACACCCGTATCAAGGAAGGCTCCTTCCCGCTGTATGGCAAGGATCGCCTTGAGCCCTCCCGTGACTGTTATGGGATCGCCGTTGCTCCTTCCTGCGCACGCGGGAGAAGTATAGTCGCACCATCCGGAAGCCTGGTTCAGGCTCACATCCGCCTGTGGATCATAGTAATAGGTGGCCGGAGGGTATTGGTAGCTCTGTCCGGCGGGGGCCCGGGGGTCGTTGCCATATACATGGTAGTTCGTCGATATGCTGGCATCGTATTCGAGAGGATGAGTCATCGAGAATCCGTCGGGGGCGAAAACCATGATTCCTGTTGCACCTGGCAGTATGCCGGCATCGTCGAGGAGGTCCTTCATTGGCACTCCGGTGTATGTTGCATAGGAGTCCACCTGCCGGGTTGTATTCATGAGGAGGAACTGTGTATGCTGCGGCAAGGCCATGAGTTGACCCCGCGTGTAGATTCGTGAAGGCGCAGAGACCTTGGACGGATTGTCTGTCGCGTCCCCGGGATAACTCAATGCCAGGATCTCGGCGAGGTTCGTATATCCGTCACCGTCCGAGTCAAGACTTTCGATGGCACTGATGGCGCTCTTGCCCCTCCCATGGTTGAGGTAATCGGTTCCGTATGGATTGAGCGTCTGGAGAACATCGCCGTGCGGCGCATCAATGCCATACTTGTAATGGCACCATTGGCAGCTCCCGAGGGTCACGGTTTTCCCGTTGCTATCCGTGTAGGAGCCTCCGGTATGACAGAGGGCGCAACTATCCAGCTTTGAGCCTGCCTTGTCGGGATACACGGCCAAAAAGTTGGGCGAGTCGTTTTCACCCCCGTGGTGGTAGTCACACAGGCCTGCAGACGGGCTCATGCAGAGCACCGCGATCGATACGGCCAGAACTAAAAATAACCTTTTCATGATCTCCACCCTCCCATGTATGTTTTCTTTTTCATTTCAGTTTAGAAGTCCATGGCGAGACGCAGCGTGAGCACGTTCTCGTGGTTGATGTATTGTATGTTCCCATTGGGATCCACTCTTACCCGAATCGGGTCGGACAGACCTGTATAAGTATAATCGGCGATAACCCTGAGCATGGGGAAGAGGAACCATGTAGAAGCTACGCTCAGTGCATCTGCATCACGCACTGAGACGTTGGCCCCCTGAGTAATCCAGTCCTTGTCGCCATTGAAGTGGTCGAATCGGGCAGCCAATACCAAGGCTCCGTATGTGCCTTCATCCGGATTGAAAAACTTCTTCGGATAGATGGGGTTCAAAACGCTGCCTGCAAGGGAGAAGTCCTCTCCAGTCATGCAATAGCCCACGCTCACGTACCAGGATGAGAAGTCCGCATCAGTGGGCTTCTTTTCTGCGGTTTTCAGATTGGAGTATTTCAGGAGGTAGTATTCGCCCGTGACTGCAATAGGGCCTTTTGTCCAAGCCGCTTCAATGTTTACCCGGGCGCGGTAATCCACGTCCTCGATCAAGCCAAATTTCGTGTTCGAGTTCAGGACGTAGAGGTTTCTCGTAGATAGGTTGACCATGCCGGTACTCTTGACATTGAGATTGATATTGACCGGATCAATCTTAGCATAGGTGGCGGAGGTCCCGAGCTGGAGATTGCGCAGCATATCGATGCCCGTTGTGCCGAACGGTCTTGCGGTAATCCTGATGGCGATTTCGGGTGTGTCATGTGATCCTCCCCGGGGGGAGCCGCTAATGCCGTTGCCGTTGAAAAGCCCGATGCCATAGGAGATTGATCCCTTATTCATGCTATCGTTGAACATCATCCCCACGTCGCGTCCCGGGGTGAGGAAGTACCCCATGGACCTTTCCGCGAATAATACCGCCTTGTCGGGACTTTGCCATTCCAAGCTGAAGGGTTCCTTGAACTGGCCGAACCGCAGGTCCTGATTTCCGTTGAAGTCGAACTCTCCATAGAGATCCACGAGGTGGTTGGTTATATCCCCCTGGAATTCGTATTCCGCAACATACTTGAACCACCGGTTAAGCTGGCCGTTTGAGACAAGACGTGCCCTGCGGATATCGAATCGGTCATCCGCCCTCTGACTCTCGTCATATGCCCGGTAATCAACATAGAACGAACCTCCGAGGCGCAGATCCATGCCTCCTTCCTCTTCAGATCGGATATAGAACCCACCCCCATTGTAGTCGGTAAGGTAGACCCTCTCAGCAAGGACATTCATTGGAATAAGCGTCAGTAAAAGCACGGCCGCTAACCAAGTGACAAGGTTCAATTTACTGGCAGTGCACTTCAAAAAGAGATGGGGCTCCCTGACATGCGGTATAGAAAACGTTAATGCAAACAATTGAAACACTCCCCACAATGCAAATTCAAAAATAATTTATTATGTATTAATAAGCATATTACATGAGGCAGTCTAGTGTCAATGTTTATTATCTATAATATCACCTAATAACAAATAGTTCGCACCTCTCTGACATGGCATTGAAGCCTGCAATATCAGCGAACATCACCGTGACCAGGCTGCAGTCATATTCCATGGAACTATTGTTGTCGCTCATGAATTTTTCTATACCCAAGGCTTACCTTTACTCACTGGGGACTCGTACCATTCTGGGCCAAGGATGAGACTATCGGGAACCGGATGATCAATGCCCGAGCGGAGACTATAGCTACAAAGCCTTCTTTCAGGGAGTCATTCAAGAAGCGACGTTGTATCATCCTGAGTGACGGGTTCTTCGAATGGAAACAGGAGAACAAGACCAAGACGCCCTACTTTATCCGGATGAAAAATGGTGAGCCCTTTGCCTTTGCAGGTCTATGGGATAACTGGACCAATGAACAGACAGGAGAAACCCTCATTTCAAGCACCATAATCACAACCGATGCCAACCCCCTTATAGGTGAAATCCATAACCGGATGCCCGCAATTCTGGAGCCGGATTTTTATCGGAACTGGCTGAACCCACTCCCCGAATCAGCGAACAATCTCATGAAATGTATCAAGCCCTTTCCTCATGATGCATTGGAGGCCTTTGAGATTTCCAGACTTGTGAACAGTCCTCAAAACGATTCACCCGAGATCATCAAGCCGGTCCATGCTCAATAAAAGGTTTGAATGCCTGATCTTTTGACTATAGATTCCCTGATTATAAGGAAAAAGATGACATTGTCTTATTGTTATATTATAGAAGTAATAATACTCAAACCACAGTAAGCGCCCTTCTTCATGAACTCAGCTCATGAATAAGGGACTGACCATGATCATAGGTGGTTTGGTAAATACGAGGAGGAAGTTATGACAAAATCAGATTTAGTTGATGCTATCGCAGGCAAAGCAAAGGTATCCAAATTGGCAGCACTGGAAGCGGTAGATGCCCTCACAGAGTCAATTACCGGTGCTCTCAAGAAAGGCGATAAGGTCACCCTGGTAGGTTTCGGAACCTTCGATGTTGCGAAAAGGGCAGCCAGAGAAGGCGTAAATCCCCAGACCAGGCAGAAGATAAAGATCAAGGCAAGCAAGGCTCCTCGTTTCAAGGCAGGCAAATTATTGAAGGACGCGGTTAACAAATAAGACCGTGAAGAAGCAACCCAAGAAAAAAGAAACTCCTGCAGTCGTGAAGAAACAACCCCGGAAGAGGGAGATCCCTGCTGCCGTGAAGAAGCAACCCCAGAAAAGGGAGCTTGCTGCAGTCGAGAAGAAGCAACCCAAGAAAAAGAAACTCCTGCAGTCGTGAAGACTCAACCCAAGAAAAGGGAGCTTGCTGAAGTCGAGAAGAAGCAGCTCAAGAAAAAGAAACTCCTGCAGTCGTGAAGAAGCAACCTCAGAAAAGGGAGCTTGCTGCAGTCGAGAAGAAGCAGCTCAAGAAAAAAGAAACTCCTGCAGTCGTGAAGAAGCAACCTCGGAAGAAGGAGATTGCTGCTGTCGTGAAGAAGCAGCCCAAGAAAAAAGAAACTCCTGCAGTCGTGAAGACTCAGCCCAAGAAAAGGGAGTTAACCGTAGCTGTAAAGAAGCAACCCAAGAAAGAGGGGCTTTCTGCAGTCGATCTCGGGACACGATACAAGTGTTATAAGTGTGGGACCAAGTTTTATGACCTGGGCAGACCACAGCCCCTTTGCCCTTCATGTGGTGAAGATCAGAATAATGAAGAGACAAAGCGGATGCTCAAGCGGAAGAGAAAGCGGCGATCAGCCTACATGGGTAAGGCAGACCCTACCATTATTGCCCCGGAAGAGAGAGATGACGTGATCGAGGGTGTTAATGAAGTCGATGCTGAATATGCTTTAGATGTGGATGATATTGTCCTGGAAGAGAGCGCGGACACGGATAAAGAATAGAGATTGATATCGATCAAGGTTAAGGCATTTTATGTATTTTCCCAAGGCTTACTACAAGCTGTTTGCCGAGCTCATGGCACGTTTTCTTTGCTTCCTCATTTATTGGTCGCTCGAATTCAGCCGTTTCACCTACTTTCTTAAAGAATCTCTGAGCAAAAGAGTCCAGTGGCTGCCTCACTTTTCCACCGCCTCCATGGGATATGAAGAGTACGGCTGGTTTCCCTTTTACAGGCTCGCCTGATTGGTCCCAAAGATACATATCGTCAAAAAAAGTCTTGATGGTACCAGCAGGGTACGAGAAATAATCAGGCGTACCAAGAGCGACCGCATCGGCTGACATGAATTCCTTCATAGTTACCCGATGTTCATTTGTGTTAATGAGCTCCACATCGGCACCTGCTTCTCGAACTCCATCCGCAAGGGCTTCTGCGAGTATTTTTGTGTTTCCAAATTGCTGGCTATGATAAATGACAAGGATTTTTTTCATATTGTATCCTCCGGTCAGATGAATCATATGTATCATATTCTTAGTTAAGAAAGGGTATAAAAGAAAGATCATCCCCGTGCAGTAAATACTGTGGAGGTAAAGCGTATATGAAGGTCATGGCATTCAACGGAAGTCCAAGGAAAGACGGCAACACCACCACGTTGATAGGCTATCTCTTACGGGAGATCGAGAAAGAGGGCATTGAAACGGAGCTCGTTCAGCTCTCGGCAAAGGCGATTCACGGGTGCATTGCCTGCTACAAATGTTTCGAAAATCAGGACCAGCGGTGCGCCGTTAAGAACGATGCGGCGAACGAGTATATCGAAAAGATGACAACGGCTCAGGGTATCGTTTTGGGATCTCCTTCCTATTTTCAGGATGTAACAGCGGAGATGAAGGCCTTGATCGACCGGGCGGGCTTCGTCGGATTGGCAAATGGGAGGATGTACAAGAACAAAGTTGGGGCATCCCTCGCCTGTTTTCGCCGCTCCGGAGGGATGCATACCATCGAAACCATGAACCATTTCTTCTTTAGCAACGAGCTTATCATCGCCGGCCGGGCAATGAGCGTTGCCAGAGACAAGGGAGATGTGGAAAAAGATGAGGAAGGCTTCCAGACCGCGAAGACCCTGGGGCAAAAGATCGCCTGGATGGTGAAGAAGCTCTACGGCTGAAACCGACCTTGGGAAGAGGCACCGTGATGGCTCACCGTGAAGATTATGGTTACATATATTCAATCCGGCATTCGTGGTTCTCCACCGACCCAAGCGTGGGGTCCCCTGCAACCCTTCCATCACGTCACCAGGGAGCCACGTATCTCAATTTCAAGCAGTAACCTATCTTACTTCCCGTCATTGCGGGGCACGGTGCGCTGTCTGAACCTTATGTATACATCCATTCCAGGGCCTTTACATGGGTATGGTAGCTCGCCTGTATCATGGATATGATCTCTTCCTTGGTAAAACAGCGTCCTTGGCCGATGCCGGGGCATCTAAGCCTGGCATCATTCCAGGCAACAATAGAGCGCATGTTCTGGAACCAGAAGGGAAAGGTTACGCACTGGATGGGTCTGACGGGATAGATGACACACCCGTTCTCATAAAATATACATCTCCCCTGTTCGGCCTCCCGTGCGGTGTAGCCGTCCTTGAACGGGTCGAGCATCCTCTCTGTCAGCACCTCTACCGTTATATCGAGAAATGAGGCGATTCCATCGGCCTCATCCTGATCCACATAGACGATACCAGGCTCGCCGGTACAGCATGTACCGCACTGCGTGCATTGGAACTTGATCCCTTTGTCAAAGAAGTAACTCCTGTGCTTGAGTGATTCCACAAATCCGTATTTACTCATTGTGATGTCCTGTCCTATTCTTGAAATGCCAACCTTATGATTTCACGACACCATTCTCAGCCTGGTTCGTACTATCTCATGTTTGGAATATATAGTACACCCATGAATAAAATACCAAAAAAAATACTTGCCATTTCAGAATAATTCCTATACCAACCAAGCAGGATACCAGGAAAGGAGAGGTGCTACAATGGCTTACGTAATTACTGATGAATGCATCGCCTGCGGTACTTGCATCGATGAATGTCCGGTTGAAGCTATCAGTGAGGGTGATGACAAGTATTCCATTGATCCGGAATTGTGCACCGATTGCGGTGCTTGTGCGGACGCCTGCCCCACAGACGCCATAGAGCCTGGGGAATAAGGATACTCCATTACAAGGCCCGGGGCTCGTGCCTTCCGGGCCTTATCATTTCCATTCAAATCCTTTCTTAATCATCGACACATGAGCAAATCGTTCACTCTTTCTCTTTACTGCCCTTCATGAATATGACTTTTTATTAAGACCCCCCGCCTGATCTCTTCGCATGAAGATATCGTCTCAGGGATCAGGACGAGGGCACGTATGGATCACCCCGGCCGCATATGGCTGCTTATCTTTTTTAAACCCTCATGAACACGCGGACGTAAGTGAATGAGAATATCGCCGCAATCAGCCTTTGCTTGTGAGCCTGGACCTCAGCACGTTGGATAAGGAAAAGGTGACCACCCTCCTCGGAGAGATGGTGATCTCCTGTGCGGTCTTCGGGTTCCGGCCGCGCCGTGCGGTCTTCTCCCTGATCTTCCATTTCCCGAATCCGGAGATGCTTACCGGCTCCTTCTTTCCCAGATTCGCCTTGATGATATCGATGAACGTCTCGATCCCATCACTGGCCTCTTTCCTGGATAGGCCTGTATTCAGAACGATCTCATCAATGATGCCGCTCTTTGTGAGGGTCCCCATATGGCACTTACCTCCTTTGTGTTCAATGAGATAACTATAACTACATAAAATTATTAATGCGGATACCCGCTCATGTCAATATCCGAATGGATGATATGAATGTTTTGGAAAATTTATGAGACCCATATCACGGGTCATGATGAGCTTTATGTCGGAAATCTTGATCATCTGGACCTCGTGGTTCACCCCGTAGGTGAATGGGAACAGGTGGATCTTTCCTGCCAGATCATCCTCTTCAATGGGTGAAATCCTGAGCTTCCACCTGAAGGACCGCATACGGGGAACTATAACCTTGAGATCCTCCCATGAGAAGCATTCATTCCAGTAATCTTCCTCCTGGATACCCGTCGGGGTTGGATTATCTTTGATGATCTCATACCTTCCCGAGGAAGGTAGTGATACCTGGATGTTGTATCTCCTCATGTACTTCCTATCGTCATGTAAAGAGACGGCCTTGAGTGCTTCCTTAAGAGTTTCCCATCAGTATGGTTAACGATGGGTCGTGGAAAAGTCAATGCCGGAAAAGACGGATTTATTGCTGATCAGGCCAGGATTGTCAACGCCGCCTTCACATGGTCCCTGGCAATAAGGTCAATCCCCTTGTGCAGTGAGAGGGTGTCCCTGTTGGCCTCGGGAATGATCGCCTGCGTGAAGCCCATCTTCCGTGCCTCCCGTATGCGCGACTCCATATGGCTTACCGGTCTGAGTTCTCCCGACAGACCGATCTCCCCAATGAAGACCGTCCCTTTGGGTACCGGCTTATCAAAGGCGCTGGAGGCCACGGCCATTACAAGGGCAAGATCAACCGCAGGCTCGGTAACCTTGAACCCGCCTGCGATGTTCACCACAATATCCGACTGTGCCAGAAAGATGCCCGCCCTCTTTTCAAGGACTGCCAGGAGAACGGTCAGCCTGGATAGGTCCGAGCCCATGGCGATCCTCCTGGGCATGCTGAATGTAGTCCGGCTTACCAGGGCCTGGACCTCGACCACAAAGGCCCTGCTGCCCTCACATGTCGCCATGACGGCGCTGCCGGGCACTTCTCCGCCGAGTCCATGGATGAAAATGGCGGAAGGGTCCTTCACCTCGGCCAGCCCATCGGCCTTCATTTCGAACACACCGATCTCGCCGCTTGTACCAAAACGGTTCTTCACGGTACGTACAATCCGGTATGCCCCGGTATTGTCACCCTCAAAGGAAAGCACGGTGTCCACCATGTGCTCCAGCATCTTGGGGCCGGCAATCCAGCCGTCCTTGGTCACATGGCCTACAATGAATACGGTTACACCCTTTCCCTTGGCGATCTCCATAAGCATACCGGCACAATGCCTTATCTGCGAGACACTTCCCGGCGGGGCGTCTATGGAACCGGAGAATATCGACTGGATGGAATCGATGATCACGACTTCACTCTTCAAAACCTCGATCTCATCCCTGATCCTCTCAATGACCACCTCCGGGTATACCATGATGCCGTCAGAGGCGGTGCCCAGCCTTTGTGCACGCATCTTCAGCTGCGGGGCCGATTCCTCGCCGCTCACATAAAGCACGTTCATACGTAAAGAGCCGAGTTTGTCCGCCATCTGGAGCATGAGTGTGGATTTGCCGATGCCGGGATCGCCGCCGATAAGCACGAACGAGCCTTCAACCACCCCCCCGCCGAGGACGCGGTCGAGCTCTGTAATGCCGCATTCCCTCCTGGAGGAATCCTTTGCCGTTATCTCATGCAGGGCAACGGGCCTGGTCTGGTTCGACATGCGGGCGCTGACGATCTTTTCTTCTTCAATGAAGTCCTCTTCCAAGGTGTTCCAGAGGCCGCACTGGGTGCACCTCCCCATCCACTGAGGATGAGTAAACCCACATGATGAGCAGCGAAAGACTTTTTTGGGCTTGGCCATTACTGCTGGGTGACCCGCAAGACCTCTTCAATGGTTGTGATCCCGTCCTCCACCTTTCGTGCGCCGTCTTCCCTGAGTGTGTGGAGCCCTTCGCTTACGGCCTGTTTCTTGATGATATTGGAATCGGAGGTCTTGAGAATAGTGGTTTTGATTGCATCGCTCACGGTCAGGATCTCATAGATGCCTGTCCTGCCCTTATAGCCTGTGCCCAGGCATTCTTTGCACCCGGCGCCCCTCCAGAGAAATCCATCCTTGCCAAGCATCTCCTGGGACAGTCCGATCTCCATGAGGGTCTCGCTACCGGGGAAATACTGCTGTTTGCAGACAGGACAGATCTTGCGCGCAAGCCTTTGGGCGACAATGGCGTTCACGGATGAGGTCACCAGGAATGGCTCGATGCCCATGTCGATAAGCCTGGTTATGGCGCTGGATGCATCATTGGTGTGCAGGGTGGAAAAGACCAGGTGGCCGGTGAGTGCGGCCTGGATGGCGATCTCGGCGGTCTCCAGGTCGCGGATTTCGCCCACGAGAATGATATCCGGGTCCTGCCGCACGATGGACCGAAGGCCTGATGCAAAGGTGAGTCCGACCTTGGCATTCACCGGTATCTGGCTGATGCCCTTAAGCTGGTATTCGATGGGGTCTTCGATGGTGAGGATGTTCTTGTCGGGCGAATTGATCTTGCTCAACATTGAATACAGAGAAGTGGTCTTGCCTGAGCCCGTGGGCCCGGTCACCAAGATAATGCCGTGCTCCTGCTTGATGAGGTGCGCAATGATGGCAAGGTCATCGGCGTAGTACCCGAGTTCTTCGAGGCCCATAAGGACTGAAGATTTGTCGAGAATCCTCATGACAACCCGCTCTCCGTTAACCGTGGGTACCGTGGAGATCCTCAGGTCTACTGAATGGTCGCCGAGCTTGATGCCGATCCTGCCGTCCTGGGGAAGGCGCTTTTCGGCAATGTTCAGGGTGGCCATGACCTTGATGCGCGAGACCACTGCCGGATGGAGCCTCTTGGGGAGGCTCAGCACATCATGCAGGATACCGTCCACCCTGAATCTGATCTTTACATCGTTCGGATACGGCTCGACATGGATATCGGAGGCGCGCTCGCGAAATGCCTGTACCATGAGCCGGTTCACGAGGCGGATGATGGGTGCCTCGGTCTCCATGGCCGTAATATCCTGGATGCTCTCCAGGTCTTTTAAGAACTCGTCTTCTTCCTCTTCGATGTCCCCCATGATGTCCTTGGCGTTCTCATCCTTCATCTCTACCAGCCGGTTGATGGCGCCTAAGATCTCCTGTTTGGGGGCAAGGATCCTTTTAATATCCTTGAGGTGCAAAATGCGGGAGATATCAAAAAATGCCTCTTGCTCTGAAGGATCGTGTACCGCCACCACCATGGTATCATGCAGGAGTTTCACCGGTACCATGGTGTATTTCCTGAGATAGTTCACCGGCAGCTTGTCAAGGACTGCAGGGTCTACCTCCAGCTCGCTGATGGTCTGTACCGAGGGAATATCCCACTGTTTCGAGAGTGCGCTTATCATCTCATGGTCGGTGAGAGCCCCTGTAAGGACAAGGGCATCCTTCAGAGGAATACCACGCTCGGAAACAATCGCCCTGGCCTTCTCTATCGACTCTCCATCCAAAAGATGCATATCGAGCAGTACATGCTCAAGGCTTGTTCTTCTCATTTTCCTTTCTCTTTACTGAAGTATCCAGATTTTTCTCAATCTGTTCGGCTTCATTGCTTTTCTCCCTGTAAAGGGCCTGTGACTTTTCATTCGTGTCGATGATGTAAGGGGTGAGGAAGATATAGAGATTCGTCTTCTCACGGCTTCTGGTTATTGATTTGAAGAGATAGCCCAGAATCGGTATGTCACCGAAAAGCGGCACCCGAGAATTGCCCAGCGAGAGGGTATCGCCGATGAGGCCGCCGATGACCATGGTGTAGCCGTCATGAATATTCACGGTAGTGCTGGTGGAGCGTTTCAATGTCGTCGGGGCCAACTGCTGATCTCCGGTACCTGCAACAAGCGTAGAAGTTTCCGCAAAGAGCTTCATCCGGATATCGCCCTGCTGATTGATCTGGGGGGTAAGTTTCAGGGATACGCCCACATCGCGGTAATCGAAGGTGCGCACAGAATTGTTGATGTTTGTCTGGTCGGTCGTCACATTGGTGACGTACGGGACATTCGAGCCTACCTTGATCTCTGCCTCTTTGTTGTCCATGGTGAGGATCTGGGGCGTTGAAATGACGTTCACATCCGAGTCGTTGGCCATGCCATTGATGAAGGCGGCCATATTGGGGAATGTGAGCGTAGTGCCCCCCTGTTTGACGGTGATGGCCTCGCCGATCACACCCAGCAATGCGCCGGTCGGGATGTTGCTTGTGCTGTTGATGAAGCTGCTCGCGGTTGTCCCGACAACCGCCCCTGTCTTGTTGCTGCTGTCATAATTGAAACTTGCGGCATAGTTCCACTCAACCCCGAAATTTAAATCATGGGTGGTGTTCACCTCCATGATCAGTGCCTTTACGAAGACCTGCTTCCGGGGGATATCGAGATACTTGATGGTCTCTACCAGGCTTTTGTATGCATAAGGATCGGCATAGATGATAAGCGAGTTTGTCTCCTTGTCCGGGCTGATCTTGATGTTTTGCTCCTTTAAGGCGGGGTTCTTGGTCGTCCTGGGCACTACCGGTTGTACCCCCTTCTGGGCACCCTGGCCGGCCTGTGGTGTTACCGGGGCTTCCGGATTTTCGGGAGTTGGTATCTCGGTTAAGACCTTTGCCATATCCTCGGCGTTTGCATACTGGAGATAGTAGACGTGGATGTCTTCCTTACCCGAGGGTGTGGGGATGTCGAGTTTTTTGATGAGCTCTTCGATGCCGCCGAGGTCAGGCGGGGGTGCCATGACAATGAGGGAGTTTGTCCTCTCATAGGGGATGATCTTTGTTGCTGTCTTGGCACCGACACTCTCAGGCGGGCGCATCGCCCTCAACCTCTGCGCATCATCCTGCTTACCCTCGGAGAGAATATCGTTTAGTTTAGAGGCCAGGTCCGTTGCCGAAGCGTAGGTGAGGGGGAATATCTTTACTTCCTGGGCAAAGCCCGCCATGTCAACCACCTTCAGGATATCCAGGATCTTCTTTATATTGCTCTTGGTATCCGTGATGATCAGCACATTGCTCTGGGGGTATGACAGGAACTGTGATGAGGCCTTTGACATGAGCGGTGACAGCAGGTTTCTCATATCGTTGGCATCCGCAAATTTAAGCTGGATGATCTGGGTGATCATGGTATCGTCCCTCAGCATGGGCGGTTCCATAGTGGTCTCCAGGCTCTTGGTGATGGCATCGGAGGATCTGACAATCTTGATCACCCCGCCCATATCCACGGTACCGAAACCGTTCACCTCCAATACACTTAAGAATACCCGGTAGGCCTCATCGAGGGTCATCTTTCTCGGAGAGATCACCGTCACTTTTCCCGTGACCTTATCATCAATGATGAAGTTTTTACCTGTGATATCTGCGATGAATTTGATGAAAACCTTTATGTCCACACCATCGAAGTCCATGGTTATGAACTGCCCCCCGGAATCCGCAGTGTTCTTTGTTTTCGGCTGTCTTGTCGGTTGCGCGGCCGAAGATGCAGGTGTCTTGTTTTGTGAAGTGGATTTGGGCAGGTATGTACCCGGACCCTGGTCATCCGAATTCATATTCATCGTTGCAGGGCTTGGCGTATTGGTCTGGGCGGTATTAGCGCTCTGGGTGGTCTGTTTCTGAACGGGCAAAGACCCATCATCCTGGATGAGACGGGCCCCCCACAATACGGAGAAGCACACAAGCAAGATCAGAACCGCAAGAGAAATGACCTTGTGTATATCCATTATCCCCCCTTATACATCACTGCGCGCGAATGATTCCCTTGAAATCCTTATCTTCCTTGAGCGAAGCCAAATCGGGATCGCGGCCCGCCCAAAGCTTTGCCTCCGGCTGCATGCTGCAAGCCTGGCGCAAAGATGATAGCGCTGCTTCCTTCTTCTTCAGTCTCGCATAGGCACAAGCCATGTTGTAGATCGGCTCCACATAGTCCATCGAGTTCCTGCGAGCCTGGATGAAATAGTTAAGCGCCTTTGCAGGATCTCCTTTAGCTAATAGCACACTTCCTATATTATTCAATAACCGTGCATCGTTCGGCTTAAGTTTTCTTGCGTTCAAATAGGTTTCAAACGCCTTATCATAAAGCTTGGTTTCATAATAGACGCTTCCAAGCTTCAAATACGCCTCAGCCAACCCTGGAGATAAAGAGATGATCTGCGTATACACATCGATAGCCCTTAGCATCTCACCCTTGGTATGCAGTCGGTCGGCCTTATTCATGAGGTCCATGATCCGTTCAGGGTTTGCCTGCGGCTGCTTAATGACCTGAATGGGCGCAGTCCTGGCCTTACCCATGACCCCGACTCCGTAGAGTAAGGCCGTGGTGGCTGCCGAGCTGATGAGTATGGCCGCGGCTAAGATCCAGAAGATTTTGCGCGCCTGGACGCCTTGGGGTGCATGGGAGCCGGATGCAACGGGCCTGTTCACCTGGGTTCTCTTGAGGGCCTCATATATGGAGCTCATTTGGCACCGTCCGAGATGCTCCGCAAAAGCACCATGGTCTCCGGTCCTGCAACACCGTCCCTCTTGAGCCCGAAGGCCTCCTGGAATTTCTCCACGCCCTGTGAGGTCTCAACCCCGTAGACGCCGTCAGGGGTGATGGAGAGCATGCCGAGGCGGGTAAGAACATTTTGTATCTTTTCCACGTCGTTACCGGTCATATCAAGGCTGTACACGATCTCGTTCAACGGTTTAGCATAAGGGACTATAATATTCCAGCGGTAGAGACTTATAAATTCATTCATGGGGATTTCGATTATTGCCCGCTTCATACCTACAACCCGGACAAATGAGGCGTCTGCTTTGAGCATGACGAGATACCCCCCGTCCATTGAGACTATCGCAGGGGATGGGAGATACTTGAGATATTCAGGCTGGGGATGAAGATTCAATGCATCGGGCCCGGCAAGTCCTTCCGGCAGCTGGCTTAAGATGTCAAGGGCAGCGTTATAATCCGGCATTATCCAATCCCTGGAGTTATGCTTCGGCACTGTGTGGGCCGGGGCAGCCGCATTCCGGTCCGCTTCAGGTGCAACTGAGGCCTCCTGGATTGCCGGCATTATCTTCTCATCTTTGGCGCTTACCTTAGTGCCCACCATCTCGGAGAGGTGTGAAAAGAATGCGGGCCAGAGGATGACAGCCGCCAGGACAGCCAAGGCGCTGAGCACCGGCACGATGTATGTGGGCTTGATCCTGCGTTTCGTGTAGTTTCCTTCAAGCTCATGGATGGCGCTTGATACTATTCGTGCAGTAATCCGTTTTGTGGACCGTAAATATGCAATGAGCAGAGAGCGCTCCGCAACCGCATTGATCTTCCTTGGTATGCCTTCGGAATAGCGATAAATGAGTCTCAATGCCAAGGCTGAAAAGGTGATATCTCCGTGGGAGCCCGATATAATGAGCCGGTGAATAATATAACTCCCCGTGTCCGAGAGGCTCAAGGCCCAGATGTGGTATCGCAGTACGATTCGATCATTGATCTGTTTCATGGCAGGTGATGCCAGGAGCTTTACGAGCTCGGGCTGGCCGACAAGCACGATCTGGAGAAGTTTCTCCTTCTCGGTCTCGAGGTTCGAGAGCATGCGGATCTGCTCCAGGACGTCAGGCGAGAGGTTTTGACACTCGTCGATGATGAGCACGGCATTCTCGCCTGCGATGAACACATTGATGAGAAATTCATAGAGCTCATCGAGCAAGGCCTTTTTGGAGGAGTGTGATGCATTTATGCCGAAATCCTGGTTGATGGTCTGAAGGAGCTCGATGTCTGAAAGGGCAGGATTCAATATGAGCGCCGTCCTGACCGTTTTAGGCAGGTTCCCAAGCAGGGCCCTGCATATGGTAGTCTTGCCGGCGCCCACCTCTCCGGTGATCATTATGAAGCCTTTGCGCTGGTCTATCCCGTAGCGAAGGTATGACAACGACTCCTCGTGCGCCTTGGACAGAAAGAGGAACTTCGGGTCCGGGGTTACATTGAAAGGGTTCTCTGATAGACCGAAGAATTGCTCAAACATACTCATCCGCCCCCGGCCATAACGTCACTTGAGCGGCACACTTAACGTGGTAGTTGAGCCTTGCCGTTCGATCTCCAATTGCACGTTTGTATTGTTCTGGAGCTCCTGGTAGGCACTCAGTGCATCCTGCGGAGTGCGGATAGGGACGCCGTTGATGGACTTGATGATATCGCCTGTACGTACACCAAGTTCGTAGATCTTTGCCCCTTCCGCCACATCGCTCACCCTGAACCCATAGGGCTGACCTCCGCGGTAGTAGGGGACTACCCTGGCGTTCCCGAGAAGCTGGTCCATGTTTTTCATGGCCTCCGGGATCCCGCCGGCGTTCGCCGATGAGGATGCCCCGGGGAATCGAGGTCTCCTGGGCTCCCTCCCCATTCCTGCCCTGGATGCGAGACCCGGCCCGGACTTTGTCTCTTCCACCACGAGCATCTGCTGCTGGCCGTTCACATCCATTATTACCTTGTTTCTGAATATTGCAATGAGCCTTGCCCCTTTGACGGTATCGCCGATCCGGTAGAGCTTCTGATCGTTCGACTCTTCGATGATGGCCCGGGCGATCTCGCTGGGACCGGTTATGGTGCCTCTGAGGGCAAGTCCCATTTCAGCGAGCGGTCTTTCCATATCACCCGTGATTGATTGCCCCTGACCCGCCGGTCCCGCCTTGTCAACTTTGAGGAGGTCCCGGGTTGTGATGACCTCGTAGTTATTCCTGGTCTTGGGCTGTTTGTTGTGGTGTATGCTTGCCACCTCGGTCACCTTTTGGGGGCGTGGGGGTTCATAGAGGATATGGCCTATGATGGTGGTGATAATCCCAGCAATCACCCATACGAACAAGGTGATCATCACAATTGCGGCGATCAGCTTATAGCGTTTGTCCATCTATTCCCTAGACCTTGTCGAATCCGGAGAACCTCATAGAAAAGCTCCCCCTTCCACGGGTCAATGATCTAAGAACAGTCGAATAGCCGAAGGTGTTCGAGAGGGGTACATATGCCTTGACCTGGTGATATTTCCCCTTGGTGACGACACCCTCGATGCTGGCCTTCCTGGACGATAGATCACCCACAACATCTCCCACATAGTCTTCAGGTGAAAGTGCGTCAAGCTCCATGATGGGTTCAAGCTGGACTACACCAGCTTTTTTCATGGCATCCTGGAGTGCCATCTGAGTGGCTATTTTAAGGCCTTGCCCGGTGGTCTTGTCGGTGAGGACAACCTTGTCCACATGCACATGAATATCCACCACCTCGTAACCATATTCCGGATCCGCCAGGCAAGCCTCCTCAAGGCCGTTCATGACATGCCCCTTCAAGCCGTCTTCAAGGGCCTGGTCCACGATGAACGTATTGCCGCTGCCTCTCTTGGCGGGTTTTATGTTCAGCTCCACATGGCCGTAATGGGCAGTCTCACCGATGAGTTTGTCAAAGATCTTCTCGGCCTGAGACGGCTTATCGACGGTGGCGCAATAGAGCACCTGTGGCTTGCCCACATTGATGTCCACTCCAAAGGCGGTCTTGAAGCGATCAAGGGCGATCTCCAGGTGAAGCTCTCCCATGCCT
Organism: uncultured delta proteobacterium; assembly: GCA_963847605.1. Lineage (GTDB taxonomy): Bacteria > Desulfobacterota > Desulfomonilia > UBA1062 > UBA1062 > MWEI01. The sequence goes on from CAWKAM010000008.1 coordinate 22,680, forward strand.
GCAAGAATGACCTGGCCGGTATCCGGATCTTCGTGCACCTTGATGGTGGGGTCTTCCTCCATGATCTTGCGTATGGCATCCAAGAGGCGTTCGGATGATTCCGATGTCTTGGGTTCGATTGCTACCGATATGACGGGCTTCTGAACATCGATAGCCTCAAGGATCAGTGACTCACCCTCGGGTGCAATGGTGTCGCCGGTTACGGAATCCTTCATGCCCACTGCCGCAACGATGTCGCCTGCTGAGGCCTGCTCAATGCGCTGTTTTTGGTGTGCATGCATGGAGAAGAGACGTGCGATCTTCTCGTACACCTCCCGGGTGGTATTGTATACCTCATCACCCACATGGAGCATGCCGGAATATATTCTCAAATATACCATCCTCCTGCCCTCATCCATGTACACCTTGAATACATATGCAACAAGAGGCCCTTTGGGGTCCGGATGGATGGGGACCTCTTCGAGAGTTTTCTTTACATGGGCGGTTACAGGCCTCACTTCCAGCGGCGAAGGCAGGTAGTCGATCACGGCATCGATCAAGGGCTGGATTCCCTTGTTCTTCAGTGCGGAGCCGCACAACACAGGCACAAGCGTGCCGTCAATGGCGGTTTTGCGAATGGCCTGCTTTATCTTTTTCTCATCCGGCTTCTCGCCTGCAAGAAACTTCTCCATGATCTCGTCGTCAAAGTCGGCAAGTTTCTCCAGCATCTTCTCCCGTGCAAGGGCTGCCTCCTGGACGCGATCTTCAGGGACCTCAGAAGCCACAAAATTGGCCCCGAGGGTGTCATCGTCCCATACAAGCCTTTGCATGGAGACAAGATCGATCACCCCTTTAAAGGTGTCCCCCTCATAATAAGGGATCTGGATAGGCAGCGGTGTCACCTCCAGCCGGGTCTTGATCTGACCCAATACGGCATTGAAGTCGGCACCGGGACGGTCCAGTTTGTTGATAAAGGCCATGGCAGGCACATGGTATTTTCTGGACTGCTGCCAGACGGTCTCGGTCTGGGCTTCTACGCCTCCTACGGCGCAAAGGATCACCACCGCCCCGTCGAGCACCCGTAACGAGCGCTCCACCTCGATGGTGAAGTCCACATGGCCGGGTGTGTCGATGATGTGGATGTCATGGTTGTTCCATTCACAGGTAGTGACCGCAGAGGTTATCGTGATGCCGCGCTCCTGCTCCTGCGGCATCCAGTCCATAGTGGCCTGGCCGTCGTGTACCTCGCCCATGCGGTGGATCTTGCCGGTATAGAAGAGCACACGTTCCGTTACTGTGGTCTTGCCGGCATCGATATGGGCTACGAAACCGATGTTCCTCACCCTGGCCAGATTCCTTGTTTTCATCGGACTGCTCACACTCCCTATTATACACAAAGATCTATATCGTATACATATTTCATTTCATGTCCGAGGAAGTGCTCGCCAAGATCGATGAACCTCGGTGATGAGTCTGAAAGGTAATAGGTGATTTCCCGGCTTTCAGCGCGGTCATCCGCAGGCCCCACAATCTCCTTGACCACCCGCGCGGTGGAGAGCGCAGAATCCACGATGGCAACGCCGTTGCCCATAACTTTTACAAGGACACCTTTGAGCAGAGGATAATGGGTGCAACCCAGCAGCAAGGTATCAATTTTGGAATGTATGAGATCTTTCAAGTATCGCCTGGCTACCTGCTCGGTGATTTCATCGTCGAACCAACCTTCCTCCACCAGGGGCACGAACAGGGGGCATGCCTGGGGAAATATCTCCAGTCCCGGCTTCAAGCCCAGAATAGTCTTCTCATAGGCACGGCTCATGATGGTGGCTGAGGTTCCGACAACGCCTATCCTGCTGACAGCGCACTCTATTGCTGCCCTGGCACCGGCCTCCACCACGCCTACGACCGGTATGTTAAACTCTTCCTTCAGTGCGGGTACGGCATGGGCGCTGGCCGTATTGCAGGCGATCACCAGCATGTCGATGTCCATCGAGGCAAGAAACCTGGCGCACTGGAGGCTGTAGTTGATAATGGTCTTTGGTGATTTGGTGCCATAGGGAAGCCGCGCCGTATCCCCGAGATAGACCATGTCCACACCGGGGACCAGCTCAAGGAGACTGTTGAGTACTGTGAGCCCCCCTATCCCTGAATCAAACACACCGATACGCGAGATCCTTTTTTTCATGAAATAATCAGTTTCCCCACATTCTGTGCAGCTAAAAAATTGGTTATTTGTCTAGTGCTTTTGCCTTGTGCTGTCAAGAAAAGTCGAAAGGATTTAGGCTTACAGAAAAACAGAATGGTTCAAAGGGATAAAGGTATCGGGCGACAAATGATCAGTGACCAGAAAAGAAGTGCCTAGTGATGAGTGACTGAATCTGTACCACTCCACCTACCTCTAAAAATTGATAATCTTGAAAAATTTCGAATTTCCTGGAAAACCGGTATGAAATTGAGTATATAATTTTTTATTTCTTATTTCTAAGATGTGATGAATGGGGAGGATGTAGTTTCTATGGAAAACCATCGTATCATCCGCTCGGCAACACTATGGGCATTTCTTATTTTACTCCTGCACCCATTTGAAGCCTTTGCCGAGAACCATGCCAATACTGTCGATATTACCCCTTATCTGGGCCAGTACAACGTGGATTCGGGTCTCCATTATGCCAGCGGACTCGCCTGGGGAATCGGAGTCGGTTTAAACTTTACTGAAAATATCGGCGGTGAGTTCACTTTCAATGCTGCAGATTCTAAGTATCAAGGATATAACGCTCAGATCTTGATCTATAGGCTTGATCTCATCTATCACCTGACCGGTATGCTTCCGGACAACGTCGTGCCTTATTTTGCAGCAGGTACCGGCATCTCCTCCTATAATAATAACCAGCTGGGTTTTAGTAAGGAATATGATTTTCTCCTCAACGCCGGCCTCGGCCTGAAGTATTACCTCACACGAAACCTGGCACTCAGAGGTGATGCGCGGTATATCATAGACATAGCAAGCAGTGAGATCAATTACAATTTACTTTATTGTGCCGGCCTTACCTTCGAATTCGGCATACCAGGCGAAGAGCCTCAGGTTGTTGCGCCTGTTGAGCCTACTAAAGAAAAAGAAGAATTATGCCCTCAAGGCCCTGTAGGCTGTGTTGAAAAAGATTGGTGCAAGAAAGACAGCGATGGTGACGGTGTACCTGACTGCATCGACAAATGCCCCAATACCCCGAAAGGGACCAAGGTAGATGCCAACGGCTGTCCGCCTCCTGCAGAGCAGGGCATTATCATATTCAGGAACATACACTTTGATTTCGGCAAGTCAGATATCAAGCCTGAGTCCTATCAGGTCTTGGATCAGGTGGTCGATTACCTGAAGGCAAACCCGGGTATTAAGATGGAGGTTGACGGCCATACTGACAACAAGGGCACACCTGAATACAACATAAAGCTCTCCGATTGGCGTGCTGATTCAGTGAGAAAATACCTCATGGGAAAAGGTGTCCCATCAGACAGGCTTGAAGTCAAAGGTTTCGGCCTGACCAAGCCGATTGTTCCGAATGACTCGGAAGAGAACAGGGCAAGGAATAGACGGGTCGAGTTCAAACCAATTTAGTAAGCTCTGTTTTATGTATTAACCGATCACCATTCACTTTTCCAGTGGCAACACAAACATGCATTGGGGTATAAGTCTTCCCGATCTTCACAAATACCTGGAGGATGTATGGAACACTACATCGGGATCATCGGACTCGGGTACGTAGGGCTGCCCTTGGCAGTAGAGTTCGGCAAGAAATACCCGACCGTGGGATTTGATATTAGTGATAAACGTATTTCAGAGCTCATTGCTTTCATGGACAGGACCCAGGAGGTGACCAGCGATGAGCTGAAGGCTGCCACCCATTTAAGTTACACAACAGACCCCGAAGGCCTGAAGTCCTGCAATACCTATATCGTGACCGTGCCCACCCCCATTGATTCCCACAACAGGCCTGACATCACCTTGCTGCTCAAGGCAAGCGCCGCCATAGGCTCTGTCATCAAAAAGGGTGATATCGCCATCTACGAATCCACCGTCTATCCGGGTGCCACTGAAGAAGATTGCGTCCCGGTTATTGAGAAGACATCAGGTATGAAATACAATCGCGATTTCTACTGCGGATATAGCCCGGAGCGTATCAACCCCGGGGACAAGGCACATCGTGTAACAAACATCAAAAAGGTCACATCAGGCTCCACCCCCGAGGTGGCCAAGATAATCGATGATCTCTACAGCTCAATCATCACCGCGGGCACCCACCTTGCTCCTTCTATTAAAGTAGCTGAGGCCGCCAAGGTCATTGAAAATGCCCAGCGTGACATCAACATTGCCTTTGTCAATGAGTTGGCCATGATCTTTGCCCGCATGGGAATCAGGACCGCTGATGTGCTCAAGGCGGCCAGGACTAAGTGGAACTTCCTGCCGTTCTTGCCGGGGCTGGTAGGAGGACATTGCATAGGCGTTGACCCCTACTACCTGACCCATAAGGCCGAAAGTCTCGGGTACATACCCCAGGTGATCCTCGCAGGCCGCAGGATCAACGACGGTATGGGCAGGTATGTGGCCACCCAGCTCATCAAGATGATGATCAAGAAATGCCACCGCATCACAGATACCAAGATCCTCGTACTCGGCATCACCTTCAAGGAGAACTGCCCGGACATCAGGAACTCCAGGGTGATCGACGTGATCGCCCAGCTCAAGGACTTCGACTGCAAGGTAGAGGTGTACGACCCTGTAGCGAACCCTGATGAGGTGGAGCAAGAGTACGGCATTGACATACTGTCCCGCCAAGAACAGCTCACCGCCTATGAGGGCATAATAGTGGCCGTGGCCCATGATGAGTTCAGGACCCTTGACTTAAACAGGCTCAAGGCCAACGGCTGTGTCGTCTACGACGTGAAAAATATCTATGCAGATGCGAATGCCTCTCTCTGATGATAATGAAGCGGATCGGCGTTTTATCAGATACCCATTTGAAGGGCCCGGATGCATTCCTTGAGGAGATTATAAATTCATTCAAGAAGGTGGATGCCATCATCTATGGGCATACCCATGAAGGGTTCTCAGATACTGAGGCCGGTATTTTCTTCTTCAATCCGGGATCACCTACCGACTCTCGATTTACAAGCCGCAGGTCAATAGGTATAATAACCATCAATAAACATACTATTGTTGGAGAGCTTATACCATTATGAACAATATCTGGGCTCCATGGCGGGTGGAATACGTAACAAACCCGAAAGACAAGTCCTGTATCTTCTGCTCGGCCCACAAGGACAGGGCCGATCTCATCATCACCTCGGGCAAGCTGTGTTTAGCCTTAATGAATCGCTTCCCCTACACCACCGGTCACTGTATGGTGGCCCCATACAGGCATGTGGGAGAATTCACTGAGCTGACTCCGGAAGAACTCTTAGAGATCATGGCCACGGCCCAGGCTATTGTTAAGGCAACCCGCGCTGCGTTGACGCCTGAAGGGTTCAATGTGGGTATCAATATGGGAACCGTCGCTGGAGCCGGGATTCCAGACCACCTGCACATGCATATCGTTCCACGATGGAAGGGCGATACCAACTTCATGCCGGTCTTAGGCGATGTTCATATCATCTCGGAACATATTGAGAAGACGCGTGATAAGATCAAAAGGAATCTCCCTTGAGATACCTTAAGGCCGCATTCTTTTTTGTCCTTGCCGTTGCCGGCATCCTGTTCGGCATTTCCAACCAGGATAATGCCACCGTGCATTTCTTCTGGTACTTTTCGAAATCCTACCCCCTCTATCTTGTCCTATTTGCCTGTTTCCTTGCCGGTACCGTGATAGCGATCCTCTATGGCTTCATCTCGGGCGGCGACATGAAGGACAAGGAGCGCCGCTCGAACAGACACTTGGAGGATCTCAAGGGCAGACTCAAGAAAGCCCAGGACGGAAAAGCCCCCTTCACCCAAACGGGGAGTATTAATGGATCGCCCGGAAGCACACCTTAACCAGCACCCAAGGCTGCCTCAATGGCTGAAAAAAAACAGGGCGCTTTCTTCACTGCACAGCCTGAAGACGAATCTGCGACACTCAGGGCTCTCTACCGTATGCGAAGAGGCAAGGTGCCCCAATATCTCAGAATGCTTTCACAGACCGACTGCAACATTCCTCATCCTGGGGAATGTGTGCACCCGTAACTGCGCCTTCTGTTCGGTTGATAAAGGCAGCACCTCCCCACAAGACTACGAAGAGCCTGCCCATGTCGCCTGTGCAGCTCAGGATATGGGGTTGCAGCACGTGGTCATTACTTCGGTAACCAGGGATGATTTACCGGACAAAGGCGCTTCAGGTTTTTCTGCTACTATGCACGCGATCAGAGCCCTCATGCCCGAATGTACCATCGAGATACTCACACCCGATTTTTCAGGCAGGAAAGACCTGTTGGAGTCCGTTCTCAGCGAAAAACCCGACGTTTTCGGCCACAACGTGGAGACCGTGTCCAGAATTTATCCTGCAATCAGGCCTGGTTCAAGTTTAGCAAGAAGCCTCGATGTGCTTAAGGATATTAAAGGCCTTTCTTCGGATACGATCGTCAAGTCGGGCTTCATGGTAGGGCTTGGCGAATCCGAACAGGAGATAGAAGATCTTTTAAAAATGCTTTGTGATACGGGGTGCGATGTGGTGACCATCGGCCAGTATCTGAGACCTACCAAGGCTCAGGTACCTGTTGAGAGATATTGGGAGCCCGAATATTACGCGATCTGGTCCAATCTTGCGAAATCACTTGGTATAGGTTATTGTATTGCAGGACCGTTCGTGAGGAGTTCCTATCACGCCAAAGAGGTCCTTGAAGAGATACTTAGGCATTCGGCACAAACAGCAACACCACGATTGAAGGAGAAAACATGGATACCATAAAGATAGGGCTCATCGGTTTAGGCACCATCGGCACCGGGGTTGCCAAGACCCTGCTGGAAAACAAGGCCCTGCTGGAGGACCGGCTCGGTTTCTCTTTAACCCTGAAGGGGATCGCCGATATCGACATAACAAAAGACCGTGGTATCAAAGTACCGCCGGATATGCTCACAACCGATGCGATGAAGCTCATTGACGACCCTGATATCGACATCATCATAGAACTCATAGGCGGCATTGAAACAGCGAAGAACTTCATCCTGAAGGCCCTGAAGAAAGGAAAACATGTGGTCACCGCCAACAAGGCCCTGCTTGCGACACACGGCAAGGAGCTGTTCGACGCCGCCCAAACCTATGGCAAAGACCTCTACTATGAGGCTGCAGTGGGCGGCGGCATACCCATCATCAAGACGCTTCGTGAGGCATTCATTGCAAACAACTACGCCTTTATCTATGGGATATTGAACGGCACATGCAACTATATCCTCACAGAGATGGGGGAGAAGGGTTCAACCTTCCAGGAGGCACTGGCCAAGGCAAAAGAGCTTGGTTATGCCGAGGCCGACCCTACGCTGGATATCGAGGGCATCGATGCCGCTCACAAGCTTGCATTGGTAACGAGCCTCGCCTATGGGGTTCCGCCCGGCATGAAGGGTGTGTATGTGGAGGGTATCACCAATCTCGACAACCTCGATGTCACCTTTGCCCGGGAGCTGGGCTACAAGGTGAAGCTGCTGGCATTGACCATTGACAGGGGTAACATGGTGGAGGCCCGTGTCCACCCGACGCTGGTACCATTTAACTACCTCCTATCCAAGGTCGATGGCGTGTTCAATGCCTTCTATGTACGGGGGGATATTGTGGACTCAACCCTCTTCTACGGCAGGGGCGCCGGTATGATGCCCACTGCCTCCGCCGTGGTGAGTGACCTTGCAGACATCGGAAGGAACATACGGGCCGGCATTGCAGGGCGAATCCCACACCTGGGTTATCGCAAGGGCAGCTCGAATCCCAAGAAGTATATGCCCATCGACGATATCCATACGAATTATTACCTGAGGATAAATGCCTTGGACAAACCGGGGGTGCTTGCAAAAATCGCCGGTATTCTCGGAGAGCGAGACATCAGCATCGTCTCAGTGATCCAAAAGGCAGGCGAGGACAAGGATTTTGTACCGGTTGTGTTGCTGACACACGAGGCAAAGGAATCGAACGTGAGAAAGGCCATTGTTGCTATTGCCGCACTGGAAGAGGTGAGCGGGACGCCTGTGATGATACGGGTTGAGGACAGGAAGCTTAAGAACAAGCCTTCCTCAGGGTAACTTCCTGTACATCTTCACGGTTTTTAGCATTATTTCTCCGGGCAAATAAGGAGGAAATTCTCAGACGTGAAAAGCATTATCCTACTCGGCGACGGTATGGCTGACGAGCCCCTGGAGGAGCTTGGCAACAAAACACCACTGGAGATGGCAGATACACCTTACATGGACTTCCTGGCCTCCAAGGGCGAGTTCGGTATGGTGAGGACCGTAAAGAAAGGGTTCCCGCCGGGTAGTGATGTTGCAAACATGTCGGTCCTTGGGCTGGACCCTTCTCTCTACTACACCGGCCGGGCACCTATCGAGGCAGTGAGCATGGGTGTTGATCTTACCTCTGAAGACACCGCCTTCAGGATCAATCTGGTAACCATCACCCCGAAAGGTGGTCGCCTGGCCATGGAAGACTACTGTTCCGGCCATATATCCACCGAAGAGGCAAAAGAGCTCATCACGGACCTCAGGCGGATCGTGAGCGGCAATCCTGCCATAGCCATGTATCCGGGTATCGAATACCGGCATCTCATGGTCATTCACAACTATCAAAAGCCTGATCTCAAGACTACGCCGCCCCACGACATCACCGGTGAATTTATCGCACAATATCTGCCCAATGATCCTTTGCTGGTCGATATTATTGAAAAATCCATGGCATTTCTGGAAAACCACCCCATCAATGTCCAGAGAAAGATAAAGGGAAAACGACAGGCCACATCGCTGTGGCCATGGGGAGAGGGTAAGGCCATGCAGGTCCCTACCCTTCAGAAAGAATATGGCATCTCGGGGGCTATGATATCTGCAGTTGATCTACTGAAAGGACTTGGGAGGCTTCGGGGCATGGAGGTTATTCAGGTGCCCGGCGCCACAGGCTGGATCGATACCAACTATTCCGGTAAGGCGAATGCCGCCCTCGATGCGCTTAATCGTCATGACCTTGTCTATGTTCATGTAGAGGCCCCTGATGAAGCAGGGCACGGCGGATACGTTAAAGAGAAGATTAAGGCCATCGAGGATTTTGATACCAAGATCGTGGGGCATATCTTAAACAGCATGAACACACGTGGCACCACCTTCAGGCTCCTTGTGCTGCCCGACCACCCTACCCCCATCTGCAAGAAAACCCACACCCCCGACCCTGTGCCCTATGTGCTCTATGACAGCACCCGACCGATGAGCATTGGAAGGCATTTCACCGAGAACGATGCCCGCAGTACGGGCCTCTTCATAGACGATGGCCATGCCTTGCTGGTGAGACTTTTAAAAACAACTTCATAAACATATTTTTATTTTCGAACTTTTTTTAACGGGGATGTTCTGATCACTCTTAACTGGAGAGCGATCACTCATCATTAATTCTTCTTGAAGGCTGTCATGAAGTTGCTCTGCCGGTCGATATCGATATCGAGCTGGGACATAAGCGATATAATATCTTCAGTGGCAAAATGATGCCTTCGCTCTTGTATTATGGGCAGGATATCACGGTCGATAGTAATGAAGTGTCTGTCTTTCAGAGGAGTTATGCCTTTGGCCGTACACAGTGCATCCGCCAAATGTACACAAATTGAGAAGATCGGATCTCCATTTGACGACATCGGGGAATGATGATGCGCAACCGTGTTTACGACATCAGGGGGAAACATCCATGAACTGAGCAGAATCCGTCCAACTTCTGCGTGAGTTATACCGAAGATCCTCTCCTCAAGTGCATGATAACTGTAAGAATTGCCATCCTCCTCAATTGCGGTAATAAGCTTGTGAAAGGTATCTGTCATATATTGGGAGATGAATATCTTTCCCACATCATGGAGAAGTCCCCCTACAAAATATTTACCATCTATCTTCATATTGAGGTATTGTGCAATCATTCTGGTCCCGACACCCACAGAAAAACTGTGTCTCCACAATTGCTCCGAGAACTCAGTCCCTTTCCGGTCAAACATCTGGAGCACGGACATGCTCAGTGTGATATTTTGAATCTCCTGGAAGCCGAGTACAACCACGGCATGTGATATGTTGGATATCTTCTTCACAAACCCGTAGTATGCCGAGTTCGCCACTGTCAGGATCCTGGTGGTAAGGGCCGGATCACTCTCGATAATACTGGTGAGGTCGGACGCGGATGAACTCTTCCTGGAGATCACATCCATGATCTCATTAATGATGCTGGGCAGGGTGAGGATCTCAGGAGCCCTGTCCAGGATTTCCATGATGCGCTCCCGCTCAGTGGCGGGATTAATACTTCCATCCACATAAAATCAGTCGGTAGAATGATAGCCTGACTTGAATAGGATAAGGGCCTCAATACACAATTCATAGAGGCTTAAGTCTTAGATATTAAATACTTCAAACGATTAAACATACGGATATCATGTTCAAAAGGTATACGTGTACTATTTTGTTACTCATCAATAAAATTATCCCTAAAGAGCGTTTTGGCATATCCCGATAAGTCCGTTGATGGAACTTAATGTGTTTCTCTGGGTCATTATGCTCCTTGCAGTGGGCATCGGGGCTTATATTGCTCTCACAAGCATAAAGGCTGAAAAGAAAAAACCCACCTTGAAAAAAACACCCGCCCACTATGTCACAGTCACATCTGATGAGGCTATCAAAACTCTACAAGATGCATATAACCTGGAATGGAAGCCCCTCCGCGATAAAGTAACTGAGATACCTCAGCAAATTGAATTGGTTATCAGCAAGATTGAAAATATATCACCCCTCATCACACAGCTCTCATCCAAACTAAATGACCCTGACATCAACCCAAAGGAAGTCAGCAAGATCATCATACAAGATCAGGGGCTCACATCCTTCATCCTCAAGAGGGTGAATTCTCCCTATTATGGGCTTCTCCAAAAGGTGGACAATATCTTCAACGCAATCGTGATCCTTGGATACAACGAGATTTACCGCATTGTCATGGAAGAAAGAACGCACAAGATCGGTATAAAACCTGACAAGTCTGAATGGGTCCATGCAAACCTGACCTCGACGGTTGCTGCTTACCTTGCCAGTACCAGCCGCCTTGGTGTGCCTGGTGGGACCATAGTTACTTTGGGCATGCTTCACGACATTGCACGAACCGTTATGATACAGTCCCTTCCACAACTGGATGGCGGTTTCTCCGTAGATCCACGACAAAGGCTTCAACAGGAGATAGAGCATTTTGGGATTGATCACGCCACCCTCGGTGGGGTTCTGGCCAAGCACTGGGGCATGCCTCCTCGGCTCGTCTCATGCATTGAGAAACATCACTGGCCTATGTTCTGGCCCTTGCGAGATGTCGGGCAGTCCTGTAATGATATAATTAAAGAGCTCTCAGTTTTAGCCATATCCGACATCGCAGCAAAAAATTTCACACAGGAAATCACAGGACCTTATATCGGCGACGATTACTATCGTTACATCAATAAATCACCGAGGATGGAAAGCATCCTCAACCCGGAGATCACCAAAGACCTGAAGAAAATCCGCAGAATCATGCTTGATACGGACCAAGAAAGCCAGGAAATCTTCGAAAAAGAATAAGTGAAGTCCTTTATAATAAAACAAGGCTGGTTGCTAACCAACCTTGATACTGTTTCTTTTGGGAAATTACCCGGAGCTTAGCTACATGTGCATCAACTGACAACTTGTGAAATGCGCTGGAAGTTAAGGGTGTACAATCCGGAAGAAGCGCTCTCCATATCCCTGGTCACATCAGAGAGGAGCTTTTTCGCCTCTTCAACGTTTTCCACTCGGGAACGTGATGCCTGTTTGTTCTCCACTGAGACGATATCCGCAACCTGATCCTGAGAACGGGCATCGTTGGCCTTCTTTTGATATTGAGAGTCTTTTCCCTTGGTTACAATGTTGATTACATTCCCCAATTCAGGATTGACCTTCATGATGGTCCCCTTTCAAGAGTTCTACCTTTAACTTATCGGAAGGCATTCACAATACTTTAATCTTTCTTGAGATGGATGAGCATTTTATAGATCTCATTCCTGCTGATTCCAGTCTCCTGGGAAAGCACCTGGAGAACATCTCTACCGGAATGTCCCGTATTTATCAATGCGCGCATATGTTCTTCAAGGGAATCCAGTTCAATTGTGGTGTGATTCAATGTGCCTTTGACCAGTACCGTCAACTCACCCTTTATTTCTCCATCTGCAAGTCGGGAAATGATCTCACCGGCAGCACCTATAATGTATTCTTCATAGACCTTGGTGAGTTCTCTTGCCACACAGATTTCCCTGTCAGGCATGTACTTCATGATCCACTTCAATGTGGCCAAGAGTCTCCTGGGTGACTCATAGAAGATGGTGACATCAGTTGTTGCGCACATTCTTGCAAGCTCTTTTTTCCTTTCATCTTTTTGTCTGGGGAAAAAACCCATGAAACGAAACGGCGGCTCAAACCCTGTTGCTGATAAAGCAGTGATAAGGGCACATGGCCCCGGCAATGCTTCCACCCTGATGCCTCTTAAACGGGCCCCGGCAACAAGCCTTGAACCCGGGTCGGAAACGGCAGGGGTGCCTGCATCACTTAACAATGCAATATTCTTCCCCAATTCGAGTTGATCAAGGATATATCCAGTCTTCCTCGCCTCACTGAAACGTTCGCAGGAAATAAGGGGCTTGCTGATGCCGTAATGGGTCAGGAGCTTCTTCGTATGCCTCGTATCCTCACAGACAATTAAGTCCACTGCCTTTATGATATCGAGTGCTCTGATGGTGATGTCCTTGAGATTGCCTATAGGTGTGGGGACGAGATAAAGGGTAGATTTTTCCATGGAATTATAACACTTTCTCCTTTTTACCGAACCTGACTTGTGGTATATATGTTTTTTACCGTAAAGGGAAGAAAGAGGCCAGTCCATGGAGTCACTCAAGCTCGGTGGGAAGCCGATCGACAAGATGATTGAGAGCACCCCCGAATATATGAAGAAGCTCTTCATTATGCCCGAATCATCGGACAGGTTCGTGGAGTTCGGTATCCATCTTCTTGACCTCATTCACGATTTCTTCAAGGAAAAGGGCGGCATTCATTCTTCCGTATCCATGGAAGATCTCACAAAGATCTTCAACAACATCGAGATGCCTTCGCAGCCTCATCTCATCAAGGATGTACTGGACGAAATCAAGAATAATATCATAAAGCACTCGGTTAAAGTGGCCAACCCTTACTACATAGGCCACATGACAAGCGCCATCCCTTATTTCATGATTCTGCTGGAAATGATTGCCGTGAGCCTGAATCAAAACCAGGTGAAGATAGAAAGTGCCAAGGCATCATCTTTCGTGGAAAGGGAGTTCCTCTGTTGGATTCACCAACTCGTTTATAACAACACCACTGACTTCTATAACAAAAATATTCAGAACCCAAAGATAGCACTCGGAAATATCACTTCCGATGGTACGGTGGCCAACCTCACCGCGCTGACCCTTGCCATGGCCAAGGCATTTCCGCCTGATAAAAAGGGATTCAGGGGAGTCCGGGTTGAGGGGCTAGCCAGGGCACTGGATCACTATGGTTACCGGCAGGCCCTCTTCTTTGTATCCAAGAGAGGCCACTATTCAATTTGCAAGGCAGGTACCATCGTCGGTATAGGCGAGCATGGGGTGATCCGTGTTCCTGTCCAACCCTGCATCAATAAAATTGATATCAACAAGCTTCAGTGCATTATTGAGAAGATCAGGAAAGAAGACAAGGCTGTCGGAAAACCTACAAAATTCGTGGCCATAATCGGGATCGCCGGGGCAACCGAGACAGGCAGTATCGATGACCTTGAGGCACTGGCTGAAATAGCCAAACAGCTTGGGGCCCATTTCCATGTGGATGCCGCATGGGGGGGTGGAGCACTGCTCATGGATGGTGCGCGGGATATGATGAAGGGTATCGAAAGGGCCGACTCGGTAACCATGGATGCCCACAAACTCCTTTATGCCCCGAACAGCTTGGGAATATGTGTGTTCAAGGATGTGGAGGATTCGAGGTATCTCTACCATACATCAAACTATATCATCCGGGAGGGCTCCGTAGACCAGGGAAGATTCACCATCGAAGGATCCAGGTCATTCTCATGTCTGAAGCCGTGGGCATCGATCAAGATCTTCGGGAGAGACGGATACAAGCTCATCTTTGACCATGCCCGCGATCTCCAGAACACGTTTGTGGAATTCATCGAGCGCGACCAGCTCTTCGAGCTCATGAATAAACCCGAGCTTTTCATCATCAACTACCGGTTCGTTCCTGAAGAGTTGAGGTCCATGCTGAATGAGTTGATGAGAAATCCAAGAAAGAATTCCGATCATATCACCACGATCAACAAGATCATCAATAATCTCAATATCGAACTCCATAAGACCATACGTGACCATGACATGTCTTTCGTATCACGCACCAGGCTCGAATCCACCAAATATGCCCCGAGACAGATCGTGGTGCTTCGGGCCATAACCATCAACCCGAACACCGAACGATATATGCTCAAACAAATACTTAATGAGCACAGGAGCATGGGCATCAGGCTTTGGCGGGACATGAAGAGGGCTTGCTTGTACTCGAAAGAGCTTCTCAAGACCGCATAATAACCTCTTTAAGACTTCTCATTCCCACATAATTTGATGTGCACTGATTGACAACCAGACCGGGCACTTATATCTATAATAGTCATGATCCTTAATTGGCACGATACATACAAAGCAAGACTAACTGATGCCCATACAGCGCTTTCCCGGATCTGGAGGGGGGCGCGGGTTTTCATCGGCTCTGCGTGCGGTGAGCCCCAGCTCCTGGTCCAGACCCTTATCGATGTGGCTGAAAACCTTGCGGACACAGAGATCATTCACTTTCTGGACCTCGGTATCGCCCCCTATACTGATGAGAAGTTTGATGCAAAGTTCCGCCACAACGCCCTGTTCATCGGGGCAAGCACCAGGGCAGCCATCAAGGAAGGCAGGGCCGACTACACGCCTATCTTCCTTTCCGAAATCCCCCTGCTCATGGAAAGGGGGAGCATGCACATCGATGTGGCGCTGATCACGGTGTCCTCTCCGGACAATAATGGCTATGTGAGCCTGGGGATCTCAGTGGACATTACCAAGACCGCAGCCGAGGTCGCCCAATACGTGGTCGCCGAAGTGAACCCGAACATGCCCCGCACTCTGGGCGACAGTTTTCTCCATGTGAGCGAAATCGATGCCTTCGTGGATAACGATGTCCCCCTGCTGGAGTTCGTGCAGAAGGCACCCGGAGATATTGCCAAGGCAATCGGTGAAAATATTGCCGATCTTATTGAGAACGAATCAACCATCCAGACGGGTGTGGGAAAGATACCTAACTCAGTATTTCCCTACCTCATGAACAAGACAGACTTGGGTATTCACACCGAGACATTCACCGAGGGTCTCATCGATCTTATCGAGGCGGGTGTTATCACCTGCAGGAAGAAGTCCTTACATCCGGGAAAGATCGTCTCCGCCTTCTGTATGGGAACAAGACGGCTCTATGACTATGTGCACAACAACCCACTCTTCGAGTTCAGGCCGTGCAGGTATGTCAATGACCCCTATGTAATCGCCCGGAACGACAGGATGGTCTCCATTAATTCAGCGCTCACCGTAGATCTTACCGGGCAGGTATGCTCCGATTCTTTAGGCTTTGAATTTTATAGCGGCATCGGCGGGCAGGTGGACTTTGTACGAGGTTCCGCCATGTCCAGGAGGGGCAAATCCATCATGGTGCTCCCCTCCACTACGGATGACGGAAAGATTTCAAGGATCGTACCGTATCTCTCTCCCGGTAGTGGTGTGGTCGTAACCCGGGGAGACATCCATTATGTGGTCACGGAATACGGGGTTGCCTACGTGCATGGCAAATCCATACGGGATCGGGCCATGGTGCTGATTAATATTGCACATCCAAAATTCCGCGAGGAGTTGCTGGAAGCGGCAAAAAAACAAGGTTATATTTACAAGGACCAGATCCTCCCGGTTGTACTCTATCCGAGAGAGTATGAAACCTACTGGACCGACAAGAAGGGGACCGAAATCTTCTTCCGCCCGGTAAAGGCCACGGATGAACGGGCCATCCAGGACAAGATGTATGCGCTGCCTGAGCAGGACATCTATACCCGGTTCTTCCAGAACCTTAAATCATTCCCTCATAAGATTGCCATGCCGCTTTCTGCAATTGATTACAACGACAAGATGGCCATTGCCGCAGTCACCGGGAAAGAGGAACCCGAGAGCAGGGAGCAGATCGTGGCTGTGGGCCATTACATCCGTGAACCCCAGACCAACTATGCAGAGGTCGCCTTCACTACCCACCAGGATTGGCAGAACAGGGGCATCGGAACGTTCCTCCTGCAATACCTTATCCGAATCGCCAAAGAGAAGAATATCAAAGGGTTCACTGCGGACGTCCTGGCACGGAACACCCCCATGATGAAGGTATTCTCCAAGGCTGGATACCCCCTTAAGACCCATCTGGAATATGGTGTATATGAACTCGAGATCCCCTTCACCGGTGAGGGGAGCAAGGACGAGCTTTAAGGTTTAAGCATCGGGCCTTTGGTTTTTTTGTGACTGCCTGAGCTGTTTGATGAGATAATTGATAAGGTCGGACAGCGTAATGATACCTACGATCAACCCCTCACCTGCTGCAGTCGCCTTCACGATCATCTTCACCTGGATCGCCCTCGAGTCGGATGTTCCACGCAAAAAGCGTCTTGCCTATGCCGCAGCAGGCTTTTTTCTTGGATTAAGTTTCCTATTCAAGGGATTTGTCGGATTAGCCATCTTCGGTTCAGGCTTCATTTTCTATATTATTGTAAGCAGGCTGTTTGGTGAGCTTCGTCACATTTTCCGGCTTCTGCCAATCATTGCCTTTCTCGTACCTTTTTTAAGCTGGACTGTGCCGTTCCTCTTATATGCCCCTCCCGATCTTATTCGGGAGTTCTTTATCACCAACCACTTCTGGCGTTTTATGTCCGGATACATGAGCCATCGACGACCGATATACTTTTATCTCATAAACATCTGGCCGGATTTTGCTCCAGGATCGATCCTGCTGCCATATGCAACCTGGTTAGCCCGGAAAACGAGAAAGGAACGGGAAGGTAGGGCCGGTGTCTTTCTCCTTTCCCTCTTTATCGGCCCATTGTTGGTTCTCTCTGCTTCTTTGGCAAAAGACAGCGTTTATTTGCTCCCAGTGTATCCGACACTGGCACTGCTTGTAGCCTGGAGTATTGTAAAACTTTTGTCGTCGTCAAGTCTTGGTGTGAGGATTCTTATCTGGGGAACAACCTGCACAGCCATCCTTGCTGCAGGCATCATAATATGTATAAACGGCTATCTTGGCGGCAGTGCCTTGTTAATAATATTGGCAGGCATAATTTTCTTCTCTACTTCGGCGGTATGCATACTCTTGATCAGACGTGATAACCTTAAATGGGCCGGCTTCTGCATTGCCATCCTTTTTGCACTGGGATGGAGCCTCTGGTTCATCGGCCCAATTACGGAAAGTGAAGTGGCAAAAAGCAGCATACGCCACCCCATGATGCAAGCCTTGTGTCTGGTGGGGAACCGGGACATTGTACTTTACAAAACGGATGATGGCATCCGTGGCGCAGCAAGTTTCTATCGAAACAGGACAGCACAAGAAATTAGATCTCCGGCAAGATTGATTGCATGCATTGCGGATGATCCTGACAAACATGTTGCATTAATCTCCTGGCATAACAAAGACATACTCCCACCTGAGTTGCAAAAGACTGGACAAGATATGGGTGTGAATCTTCAAATCAAGGCACACATAGGTTTCGGCACACATTACCTGCTGCTTATCGAAGCGGTACCGAAGGTCAGTAAAGAACAAGTGGCATTCAAACAAAAGGAATCTTAGTCAGAGTGTTATTGGATGAGAAAGTCGAGATAGGGGGGGCAAAAAGCCCCCCTTAAAATTTTATTTCTTTCCCTTGTGAAAGATGAGCACAAAGGGTGCTGCAATATAGATTGATGAATAGGTCCCTGTGATAACCCCGATGAGCATGGCAAAGGCAAACCCGTGAATCACATCGCCACCCATGAGATAAAGACAGAGCACAACAATAAAAACAGTCATGGATGTGAGTATGGTTCTGCTCAAGGTCTGGCTTACGCTGTCGCTCATCAGGCTCGCCAGGTCATACGAGCCTGTCTGTTTCTTCATATTCTCCCTGATCCTGTCAAACACGACAATGGTATCGTTCAGGGAATAGCCTAGGAGGGCGAGTAGCGCCGCAATCACGGTCAGCGATATCTCTTTGCCCGTCAACGAGAAGATGCCCACCGTGAGCGTGATATCATGCAAAAGAGATAATATTGCCCCGATGGAAAAGCTGAACTCGAATCTCCACCAGATGTAGGCGATGATGAGAACGCACGCATACAAGCAGGAAAGAAAGCCTTTATTCTTCAGGTCTTTGCTCACCTCAGCCCCAACCACTTCGGCCCTTCTGATATCAACCTTGTCTTTCCCGAATGATGAAAACAACACATTCTGGATCTTTGTGGACTCGTTCTCCTTTGGGCTGCTCTGAACCTTCTGCAACCGGATAAGGTATTCACTTCCCTGGGTATTGGTACTCGTTATGCTCTGTATTCGTACATCCCGAAAACCGATTGAAGCAAGCGCATTTCTCAACTCCTCGGTTTGCACGGTCTTTTTGAATGCAACCTGCATCTCGAGCCCACCGGAGAAATCGATCCCTAAATTCAATCCCTTCCATAGGAATATGGAAATCAGGCTTATGATTATGAGCGCACCTGAAAATGCATAGGCATATTTTCTATAACCGATGAAATCAATTCGCGTACCTGGTCGTATGAGCTCCATGGATACCTCCTCTAGATACTGATCCGCTCGATTTTTCTGTTATTGACCATCCACTCCATGATCCACCTGGAGAGCACGAGGCACGTAAACAGTGTAGCAAGAATACCAACAGTTAAGGTGACCGCGAAGCCCTTGACAGGTCCTGTCCCGAACTGGAACAGGACTAATGCGGCGATCAATGTTGTGACGTTGGCGTCGAAAATGGCGGAGAAGGCATTCTTGAATCCCGCCTCTATGGCCATTTTAGGCGTCCTACCGAATCTCAGTTCCTCGCGTATGCGTTCAAACACGAGGATGTTGGCATCTACGGCGATGCCTATGGTGAGACCCATGCCTGCAATACCTGGCAGTGTGAGTACCGCACCCAATATCGCCATAACACCAATGATGATTATCATGTTCCATATTAATGCGAAATCAGCTAATGAACCCGACCACCTGTAGTAGATCACCATGAATGCGATAACCAACAAACCACCCACAAAAGCCGCATGAACACCCATTCTTATGGAATCCCTACCCAAGGAAGGTCCTACGGTCCGCTCTTCCAGGATATCTACCGGAGCCGGGAGAGCCCCGGCCCGGAGAACGAGGGCCAGATCCCTGGCTTCCTCGTCGGTGAACCTCCCCTCGATCATGGCCTTGCCTCCTGCTATGGCATCACGGATCACAGGTGCCGAGTAGACCTTGCCGTCCAACAAGATCGCCAGCTTTTTACCCACATTCTCCCTGGTGACCTGCTCAAATATTCGCGCACCATCGGAGCTGAAGGATATGGAGACATACGGCTCATTGTAAGTGGCCTTGATACTGACCCGTGCATCATCAATCATACTGCCGTTGAGCACGGCCTGCTGCCTGAGCAAAATAGGCTGGCGGCCGTCCTTCATGTACGCGACATAGTCCCCCTCGGGCACATCTCCTGCGAGAGCCCTGTCAACGGGATGTTCCTCATCCACCAGTTTGAATTCGAGGGCCGCGGTCTTGCCGATGATCTTCTTTGCCTTTTCTGGGTCAGTAAGGCCCGGGATCTGGACGACGATGCGGCCGTCCCGCTCCGGGATTGTGGACGTCTCACTGATTCCGAGCCCATTGATACGGTTTCGGATAACCTCGAGGGCCTGTTCGTCAGCCTGGTCCTTTATCTTTTGGGCTTCTTCGGCTTTTATCTGGTAGGTGATAGTCATCAAGCCCTCTTCACTTTTATTATCCACTTCTGTCATGTAAGGGTAGGAATCGCCCATAAGCTTTGACAGGGCATCAAAATCTTCCTGGCTCCTGACTTGTACGGCAAGCTTGTCCGGCTGCACATATGCGACCTTACTGTAGCGAATACGTGCATTTATCATCTGAGGCTTGATATCGCCTGCAATAACGCCAATCCTTCCTTCAACTGCCTTGGCCGATTCCACCTTCAGTACCATGTGGATACCGCCCTTGAGGTCAAGGCCCAGACTTACCTTTGATCTCGGTCCGATCCAGCCTTGGGGCAACTCTGCATCCCCGAGCAGGCTGGGAATCCCAAAAAGCAATCCGAGGACCAGCACCACCAGGATGAGTATCCCTTTCATTTTAAATGTGTCCATTATAACCCCCGCAATTATTTTTGAGGCGCATCCGTGCTCTTCTTATGCGCGATGAATTCTTTGGAAACCTTGATCTTTATCTTATCTCCGACATCAAGGGTGAGCACACTGTCTGCGACACCAACTACCTTGCCATGAATACCGCCGCTCGTGATGACATCATCCCCCTTCTCGATACTCTCCAGCATCTGCTTGTGCTCTTTGGCCTTCTTCTGCTGCGGCATGATCAGGAGGAAATAGAATACGATAAAGATAAGGATCAGAGGCGCTACACTCATGAGAAAGCTCATTGAGTCACCACCTCCAAGCCCTGCTGCATATGCAACGCTATTCATCGTACATCTCCTTAACCTTTTTTTTCAAATTATCAAAATTTTGTTCCCTAATGGAATGCCGTATATCTGACATTAATTCAAGATAGAAATGCAAGTTATGAATGGTATTCAGGATGGAACTCAATATCTCCCCGGATACGAAGAGGTGCCGCAAGTATGCCCGGGAGAAATTCCTGCACGTATAACACACACATCCCTCATCAGGCGGATTTGGGTCCTGCCGGTATTTCGCTTGTTTCAACGACATCTTTCCTTTTCTGGTGAAGAGCATCCCGTTTCTGGCATTTCGCGTCGGCAGGACGCAGTCGAACATGTCGACCCCGCGCGCAACCGCCTCTACGATGTCAACGGGTGTGCCCACACCCATGAGGTACCGTGGTTTGTTATCAGGCAGATGGATTATGGTCTTTTCTAACATGCTCACCATAGTTTCATGCCCCTCACCGACCGAGAGTCCCCCTATAGAGTATCCGTCGAAGGGCAGCGCGGTGAGGCCCTTCGCACTTTTCTCCCTCAGATCAGGGTACATGCCCCCCTGGACAATGCCGAAGAGGGCTGCATCGCCCTTTCTTGCATCGAGACTCCTTCTGGCCCACAGGCTCGTCCTGTCGACCGAGTCTTCCACATAGTCCTTTGGACTTGGAAAGGCTACACACTCATCCAGGCACATCATAATATCCGAGCCCAGATCCTCCTGAATCTGAAGGGCCTTCTCAGGGGTGAGTATCCTGCGGCTTCCGTCGATATGAGAGACGAACTGAACTCCTTCATCTATGATCCTGACAAGCTTGGCAAGGCTGAATACCTGGTATCCACCGCTGTCAGTGAGGATGGGTTTATCCCAACCCATAAAGTTATGAAGGCCTCCAAGATCTTTGATGAGCCCTTCTCCGGGCCTTAGATGCAGGTGATAGGTGTTTGACAGGATGATCTGCGCACCAAGAGATTTGAGTGCATCAGGTGTCATGGCCTTGACCGTGGCCGCAGTCCCCACGGGCATGAAAACAGGGCTATCCACATTGCCGCGACGGGTTTCGATTTTTCCGCATCGGGCAAGGCCGTCAGTGTATTCCAGACTATATCTAAATGATGAGCATGGCATCGCCATAGCTAAAAAACCTGTACTTTCGCTCAACAGCTTCTTTATAAGCCTTCATGATAAGATCATGCCCGGTAAAGGCACTGACCAGCATCAGGAGTGTCGAGCATGGGAGATGAAAGTTTGTGATCAAGGCTTGGACTGCCTTGAAGGCAAACCCATTATAGATGAATATGTCAGTGGTCCCCTTACCCGGGGTGATCTTCCCTTGTGTGTGCATGAGGTGCTCCAGCACCCGGGTGGTCGTGGTACCCACAGCAACGATTCTCCTCCCTTGCATCATGGCCTCATGGACGGCATTGGCCGCCTGATCAGTCACGAAAAACTCTTCAGGGTGCATGGTATGTTCTTCCACAGACATGGTACGTACAGGGGTAAAGGTGCCAAGCCCGACATGTAAGGTTACAAAGACAAGCTCCACGCCTAATGATTCGATCAGGCCAAGCATTTCTTGCGTGAAATGGAGACCCGCCGTAGGAGAAGCCACAGATCCGTCATACCGGGCATATACGGTCTGATATGCATCGGAATCCAGCGGCTCGGGTTCCCGGTCGATATAAGGCGGAAGTGGGACCCTGCCCAAGCTCAACACCCTCTCCTCATCAGAGAAAAGCACCACATAACCCTTACCATCCCTCTTCTCGATCAGTGCTTCAAGGTTGTCTGCAAATCTGAGTACGGATCCTGATTTCGGGGGTTTCGATGCATTGATCAGACATTGCCACCTAGGTCCCACAATTTTTTTGAGTAGGAACACCTCTACCGAACCACCCGTTTCTTTGGTGCCAATGAGGCGTGCAGGGATCACCTTCGTATTGTTCATCACAAGTACATCACCCGGATATAAATGGGAAAGGATGCCATCAAACTGAGAGTGAAAGATAGTGCCGGTGCTTCGATTGATTACAAGCAGCCGCTCCATTCCTCTTTCCACCGGGTACTTGGCAATGAGATCCTTAGAAAGATGATATAAGAACCGGGAGGTTTCCACTGGTGCTACATCCCTATAATATGTCTGCCCAGGTATATGACGAGAACCCCAGCGAACGCCGCAATGATGCCGGTAGCCTGTAGTCTGGAATCAGGTACTGTATGAATGAGCTGGGCAAAAGACTTCATCTTGCCTGGGAAAAGGATATAAGGTACCGCCTCAATAACTAAAACCATGCCTAAAACACTTAAGAAGTAACCCATAGCTGTGGTCTTATATCCAAGATGAGATGAGAACGTCAATCATGGAAGGAAAGTACAAGTCTATACCTCACTTAAGTGAGGTATAGACTTCTTATGGCGGGAGCGACGAGACTTGAACTCGCGACCTCCGGCGTGACAGGCCGGCGTTATAACCAATCTTAACTACGCCCCCTTACTTCCTCATCAGCTTGGTAGGCGGAACAGGGATTGAACCTGCGACCTTCGGCTTGTAAGGCCGACGCTCTCCCGACTGAGCTACCCGCCCTGAATCTTTTTACAATCAGAAAGAATTACTTGTTTACGACTTCCTTGAAAGCCTTACCAGGTCTGAAACGCGGAGCCTTGGATGCCTTGATCTTGATGGTCTCTCTGGTCCTGGGATTGACTCCCTGCCGTGCCGCCCTCTGAGCAACATCAAATGTTCCAAAACCGACTAATGTAACCTTGTCCCCCTTCTTCAGTGCAGACTGGATGGCCTCTGTAGTGGCATTTATCGCCTTCTCGGCTGCTGCCTTGGGGATCCCTGCCTTATTTGCCACAACGGATATCAATTCTGTCTTCGTCAAAGCATACCTCCTATAAATGATATTTGTTTTCCCATGCCCACGTGCTCCTGAAAAGTAACAACATTTAGAATGGCTGTCAATAGCTCAGTTGAGGGCGTATGCGATTATCTGGTCCATGTGCTCTACAAGATGGACCTGCATTCCACGTAATATATCATTGGGGGTCTCATTCAGATCTTTCTCATTATCTATAGGGATGAGAACCGTCTGTATGCCTGCCTCTTTAGCGGCCAGCAGCTTCTCTTTCAAGCCGCCGACAGGCAGGACCCTCCCACCCAGGGTCAGCTCACCGGTCATGGCAAGCTGGTCTTTAACACTCCTCCCGGTCAGGGCTGATACGATGGAAATAGCCGTAGTAACGCCGGCGGATGGACCATCCTTTGGAACTGCGCCTTCGGGAATATGAATATGGATGTCGATTGTGTGATAAAAATCCTTATCAAGCCCAAGCTCTTTTGCACGCGACCTTACATAACTCATTCCTGCCTGGGCGGACTCCTGCATGACATCACCCATCTTGCCGGTGAGCAACAGCTCACCTTTTCCCGGCATCACGGTGGTCTCAACCCTGAGGAGTACACCCCCCGCCTCAGTCCAGGCAAGGCCGTTTACAACACCTATATAATCCTTCTTCTCACGGATTGTGCGGCGGAATCGCGGCACACCCAGAAGGTCGTGGACCTTTTTATTGGTGATCTTTATCTGCTGCTTCGCATCACCTGAGATGATCCCCTTGACGAGCTTCCTGCATATAGAGGATATCTCCTTTTCCATGTTCCTTACACCTGCCTCGCGGGTGTACTCATTGATGATCGTGTTGAGAGCTTTTACAGAAAAATCTATACCTCTCCCATCAAGGCCGTGGAGTCTGAGCTGTTTGGGTAGTATATGGTGGGTTGCAATCTTGAGCTTATCATATGATGTGTAGCCTTCGAGTTAGATCAGTTCCATTCGGTCAAGCAGCGGGGGTGGTATTGAATATGTGGTGTTGGCAGTTGTGATGAACATCACCTTGGAGACATCATAATCCGCATCCAAGTAATGATCATTGAAGGTGTTGTTCTGTTCGGGATCAAGTGCTTCTAAGAGGGCGGCAGATGGATCACCCCGAAAATCCACGCTCATTTTGTCCACCTTATCCAGGAGAAACACCGGGTTTGACGTTCCCGCGCACCTTAAGCCCTGGATGATCTTTCCCGGCATAGCACCGATGTAGGTGCGTCTGTGGCCCTTTATCCCGGCCTCATCGCGAATACCGCCCAATGAGACCCGCACAAATTTTCTTCCAACGGCTCTGGCTATGGATTTGCCCAGTGATGTCTTCCCCACACCCGGCGTTCCCACCAGACACAAGATAGGCCCCCTTGTGGTACTTACCATCTGCTGGACGGCGAGATATTCCAATATGCACTCTTTTACCTTGTTCAGGCCGTAGTGGTCTTCATCCAGGATCTGTTGCGCGAACTTGATATCCTTCTTGTCTTCAGTGATCTCATTCCATGGCAGCGCAAGGAACCAATCCACATAGTTCCTTATGACGGTCGCTTCTGCACTCATGGGTGGCATCATACGCAGACGTTTGAGCACTTGAAATACCTTCTCCCTGGCATGTGAAGGCAGATTCTTATTTTTAAGCTGCTTCTCCAGGGTGGATACTTCGTCCTCAATGCTCTCCATAGGGATGTGTTGAGGCTGCATCTGCTCGAAGACCGAGCCTTTTTACCGGCAGCGGCCTTCTGCCGTGCCTGCTCCCGCATGCTCGCCTGGATCCTTGCAATATCGATTTCTGTCTGGAGAAATCCATAGACCTTTTCGATCCGTGATTCTATATGATTATCCTCCAGGATTTCCTGTTTTTTCTCTGTCTTGAGTGTCGTGTAAGACACAACCATATCACAGACCATTCCTGGATCATCCGGGCATACCATCTTTGCAACAACATCGGAAGCGATATCAATTCCGTAGATCTCGCAGTATTCCTTAAACGATTCTACCACAAGACGTCTTAAGGCCTCCGCCTCGTGCTCATCGGCAATGAAGTCTATAAACTGCTCAGTTGCAGCAAAGAGCTGGTCCTTATCATAGAGGATATTCTTGATGTGCTGGCGGCTCTTTCCCTCGATGAAAACCTTTATGGACCCATTGGGCAACCTGAGCAACTGGAGGATGGTTGCAGAGACACCCACTGCGTATAAGCTCTCCTGTTGGGGCGCCGCAGTGACGAATTGTCTCATGCAACAGACGAGGATGTCATCCTTGTCATCAAAGGCGGCCCAACACCTTAGCGGTATTCTCATTCTCAATGAATAGCGGGATAATGGCATGGGGGAATACAACGATGTCTTTCAGAGACAGGAGGGGAAAGACATGCTCTGATGCCTCAATCTTCATAACCTGATGCTCATGCCTGAGAGGTTTTTCTCTCGTATACGATGATAGGCGGCTTCCCCTTCAAAACTACATCCTGGCTGATGATACACTCCTTGACACCTTCCATGTCGGGGATATCGTACATGATATCGAGCATAATTCCTTCCATGATGGACCGCAGACCTCTTGCTCCGGACTTGCGTTTCATGGCCTCCGTCGCTACTGCCTTCAGGGCGTCTTTGGTAAAGGTGAGGTCCACTCCTTCGAGCTTCAGCAGCGCCTGGTACTGCTTCACAAGCGCATTCTTAGGCTCGGTGAGGATGGTAATGAGGGCCTCTTCATCAAGTTCATGAAGCGTGGAAACAACAGGCATGCGACCGACAAACTCGGGTATCATGCCGAACTTGATAAGATCTTCGGGCTGGACGTTTTTCAGAATCTCGCCGATGTCATGCTCTTTTTTGCCTGGGATCTCAGCAACAAAACCGATAGTCTTCTTGTCTAGTCTCTGGGAGATGATCTTATCGAGGCTAATGAATGCCCCTCCGCAAATAAAAAGGATATTGGAAGTGTCGATCTGGATGAACTCCTGCTGGGGATGTTTGCGTCCGCCTTTGGGCGGGATCGAGGCCATAGTCCCCTCAATCATCTTGAGAAGGGCCTGCTGTACACCCTCGCCGGATACATCCCTGGTTATGGATGGATTGTCGCCCCTCGAGGCAATCTTGTCGATCTCATCGATATATACTATGCCTTTCTGGGTGCGCTCAACATCATAATCGGCGTTCTGGAGGAGGTTCACAATGATGTTTTCAACATCCTCCCCGACATATCCTGCCTCAGTAAGGGTAGTGGCATCGGCTATCGTGAAAGGTACATCAAGGATTTTCGCCAAAGTCTGCGCAAGCAGGGTCTTGCCACTTCCTGTTGGGCCGATAAGCATGATGTTGCTCTTGCTTATCTCCACACCGCCGATGTTGGTGTTCGATTCAATCCGTTTGTAATGGTTATGCACCGCCACGGACAGGATGCGCTTGGTCATCTCCTGGCCGATAACGTACTCGTCAAGAACTTCCTTGATCTCAGAGGGCTTGGGTATATTTGATGATGTACTGAAATGCCGGTATTCCCCTTCCTCTTCCGCCAAGATCTCGTTACAAAGGGCGATGCACTCATCACAGATGTATACGTCAGGACCCGCAATGAGCTTCCTGACCTCTTCCTGCGATTTACCGCAGAAAGAGCACCTCAGTCCGGGTCTGTAGTGGTCATTAATTTTTGGCATCCGCCTTCTCCCCTTCTTTCTCCTTGGTGGATCTCTTAAACATGACGTGATCTATTATACCATACTTTTGTGCATCTGTCGCATCCATGAAGAAATCTCGCTCTGTATCAGCCCCTACCTTGTCTATAGGCTGACCGGTATGCTTAGACAATACCTTGGTGAGTGCATCCTTGAGCCGTAACATCTCTGCAACCTGGATATTCACGTCCGTGACCTGCCCCTGGACTCCACCTAAGGGCTGATGGATCAAAATGCGCGAATGGGGCAAAGCATAGCGCATTCCGGGTTCTCCAGCCGCGAGAAGCACTGCCGCCATGGATGCCGCCTGTCCAATACACATAGTGCTCACTTTGGGTTTTATGAATTGCATGGTATCATAAACAGCCATTCCTGCAGTTACAGATCCTCCCGGTGAATTGATATAGAAAAAGATATCCTTATCCGGATCTTCTGACTCCAGAAAGAGGAACTGCGCTACCAGCAGGTTCGCAATATCGTCATTAATATCGGTGCCAAGCATGACAATCCTGTCCTTGAGTAGCCGGGAATAAATATCGTAAGATCGTTCACCTCTACTCGTCTGTTCCACTACTATCGGGATCAGTGTCATCCTTATTCTCCTCAACGCTGTCCACCTCTACTATGGTGGAATTGGCTATGATATAATCATACACCTTATGCTCCAAGATGCCAAATCTCATCTCTTCCAAACTTCCCCTTTCTTCAAAGCTCTTCCTTACAGCATCAGGGGTCATAGAGTACTTTTCGGCCATTGATGCAATTTCCTTTTCCAAATCTTCATCAGTAGCCTCAATGGCATTTGCCTTCGCAATGGCCTCTATAAGCAGCGTAGTCTTTACAAGCTTCTCAGCGGATGTCATGGTCTCTTCCCTTAAGGCCTCACCGTCGGGATATATATCCTGCATCCTGATACCCTGCGATGAAAGTCTTTGAGATATTCCCTGGAGCATCATGATAGCCTGATACCTTACCATGGACTCCGGCACATCAAACTTGTTTGCCTCCATGAGCCTGTCTGAAAGCTGTCTCTCCATGTAAGCCCTGGCATCGGCTTCAAGCCGCCCGATAAGATCCTCCCGGACGGCATTATTGAGCTCATCCATGTTCTGTACGTCCTTATGAACCATCTTGGCGAATTCGTCATCCAGCTCTGGGAGTTCCTTTTGCTTTATTCCATGGACCTGAATCTTGATATGGGCGGTTTTACCCCTCATGTCTTCCAGAAAATGGGTCTCAGGAAAGGTGATGTCCGCCTCTTTGGCATCCCCGGCCTTAAGCCCCAGGACCTCGTTCTCAAGTCCCGGGAATGCGCTCCGGACACCGGCCTCGATCGTAATCTTCTCGCGATTCAGCTTATCATTTTCATCGCAGGAGAGGTTAACGATGGCATAGTCACCTTTATTTACGATATATTCTGGGTCATCCACGTCCTTTACCGAGGCATAGGTCTCCTGCAGCTTGGTAATGACGTCATTAATGTTCTTATCTTCCACGGCGATCTTCGGCTTTTTTAACTCAAAGCCCGTATATACCTGGGGGGTAACCTCCGGTTTCACATCAAACTTGGCGGAAAATGTGAAATCCTCATTTTCTTTAGGCGGCTCGTTCTTGAACTCCGGGATAGAAACGACCAACAGGTTCTGTTCTTTTGCCGACTCTTCAAATTTCTCGCGGACAAGCTTGCGTGAAAGCTCGTTTACAATATAATCCTGATAGTACATCTTGATGACATGTCTTGGGGCCTTTCCCTTTCTGAAACCTTTTATTGCAACACCCTGGGCGATATCCCGGTAGATCTCTTCCGTAACAGCGGTGACTTCCTCTTTGGGTATGAACACCCTCATCTGCTTTTTAATGCTGTCAACATCAATAATTTCGACCTTCATCATGAATCCTTTCTCTATAAGCCTTTCGTGGCTATTCCTTTCTCATGTATCACATATTCAGGTCAATGGCTTTTTCTGTAGTGTTAGGCCCTGGAAGACTCTCTCCATATCTTTATGATATGTGCCATCTTCATTGAATACGATCAAAGGGGGCCCGATGGTAAACTCCTTGCCCCCGTCACGCACCCCGCACATTAAACAGATCTCGGATGTACTTTTCAGTGATGTGTAGACACCTCTCATATGTTTTGGCTCGATTCGTATGGTGCGCATAGCACAGATAAGGTCGGGTATCCGCCATGTCGGATATACAATATAAAATCTTCCGAGGGGTCGCAAGAGCCCATATGATTTCTTGAGCAATGCATCACGATCCAGCGATATCTCGTGCCTTGCTATGGCCTTTGATCTGTCGGGGTTGATCCTTCCTGTATCAATGGGCCTGTAAGGGGGGTTCGTTACTACTACATCAACACTTGGTCCGGAATATTCTTTGATATCGCAGCAGACGATCCTGACTTTATCCGACAGGTTGGACCGCTCAACGGATCGCATGGACATCTCCGCCAGGGTATCCTGTACCTCCACGCCGGTTACATGAAGTCCCTTCATTGCTGCCAGAAGTATGGAGACAACCCCTGATCCGGATCCTATATCGAGCACTTCCGTCCCTGGGGCCTCTTCTACGAAGGCACCAAGCAGGTAGGCATCGAGGGAATACCGATATCCCTTCTTTTTCTGCAGGATGGATAGGTTGCACCCTGAAAGGGTGTCGAGTGTTTCATCATTTCTCGGTCTGTAATTTTTCTTCATCCATCCATTTCACTGCCGGATATCTCTTCAAGGATTGCGTACCTGACACAGGTGTTTATTCAGGTATAAGATCCTCAAATAGGCTTGGGGCCATGGCCATGACGCCATTGAACATGAGATATGCCAGGCGTCTGATCTCCCATTCAGCGGATTTTCCCAGGCGAAGCTCAAAAAAATGCCGTAAAGAACGGGCATTGACATAGACATAGGCAGCCGTGGACCACCCCACGGGCATGAGCCTTCTCAGCTCCTGGTTGCGCACCCCGAGCGACTGAAGCTCTTCATAGACCTCCATGGCATGCCTGTGCTCACGGTCATAGGCCTCATAGACTTTCCTTACCTGGTCTTCGGAATCGATATACTCCATTGCAGGGTAGATGAACAAATTCTTATTGGCCTTCACATACCTCGTGGAACGGAAGGTCCACCCGATACCGATGCGGTGACGTGTCCATTGGCCGGCCAGAGACTTGGATACGCCGGTCACATAGTAGACAAACTGCACGGCCTCAAGGCAGGTATGGTGGCCCCATGAGATAAGCTTTTTATTAAGCCTCAGGTCGTCCTCGTGGGTGCCTTCGGACTCATGGCTTTGCCTGGCTGTATAGGCAGGCAGCGTCTCGATCGTGACACCCTGGGATGCCATTTCTTCGATAGGCGTTGTTACACCGATGAGCTTTATCTTGGGCTCTTCGTTTCTAAAGAGACCCTGCCTGAGAGGTCTCCACCTTTCAATGTGTTCCAGCTCATGATTAAAATACTTCAAAATGGTCTCTCCTCCTCGCCATTTGTTGAAACCCTGTCACCCTGCCACACACCCCTGTAAGGTACTGCATTACCCTCAATGGGGAAAAAGGCAATGCACAGGATGCGGAACCCCATCTGGATCTCCACCTCCATGAGCCCTTGGTGCTTCATACCCACAGTGAGCTTTCCCTGATAGTTTGGAGATATAAAAGCCGTTTCCAGAGGGATGCCTGAACGGATCAGCGTCGTTCGTGGCCTGATATAAGCAAAAAGATCACCCGGCAAATTAATCTGTTCAACGGTCTGGAATAGCAGGTATTCACCCCGCTTGACAACGAACACCCCATCGGGAGAATCGACGATGTCCATGAGTTTCTCTATCTTAGGGGTGACCCTGCTGTCCCGCATGAGACGAGCAGCACCTATGGGCCTGTATATGGCTCCCAGCCTTAGGTCCACGGTAGTACCCTCAATGCCGTCAATCTGGTCAGAGTCGAGATGCTCGACAAGGGGTTTCTTTACACTTTTACCCGAAATATGATTTTCCACCCCAACACCGCCACGGACCATCTCAATGATCCTGTCAGCCCCCAATACCATCTACAACCTCCTCTTCGATGTGTCTGAACTCATGAATTGTAAGGCATTCTCCATTGTCTCATCATGGATAATGATCTGTTCAACCGTCGTGCGGCTTAAGCCAAGCACATCCTTCCAGTACTGGTCGCGTTCAGGGATGGGCGAGTCATAGGGATGCTCGTAGACTACCCTGGTGATGCCCGACATCACGATAAGCTTTGAACAGGTGATACACGGCTCGAGCGTGCAATATATGGTTGATCCCTCGATGCTGACCCCTTTTTTTGCTGCCAGCGATATAGCATTGGCCTCTGCATGGGCAGACCTGCACATATCATACTTCATGGCCTCGGGCCACTTGAGCGACCTCCGGAAACAGACCCCATCATCCATGCAATGTTTTTGGCCTGGAAGAGAGCCGTTGTAGCCTGTTGTAATAACCTGCTTGTCATTTACCACCACTGCACCAGTGGGCCTGGACAGACATGTTGAACGTGATGCGGCAAGCTTGGCCAGCATCATGAAATATTCATCCCACGAAGGTCTCTTCTGATTCATACAGACAGCCTCAAAACTTCTGATTATAAACCAACAGGTGGGCTCCATATAATACGAAGTCCTTGAACCTGTAAAGAATCAACAGGTACAATCTCATTAATAACTCACCATACCATGGACAAAGTCCTGACCATGCTATAAATATAACCATGAATAGGCTTTTTCGCCATGATGAACAAGAAATTTCGGATCATCAGAAGGTGAGTGAATGCTTGATGTAATCATCATCGGTGCAGGGTATGGCGGCATGGGCGTTGCAGCACTCCTTGCACGGTCGGGTCTCAAGATCATTGTTATTGAACAGTCAGCACTAATAGGTGGAAGGGCAAGCTATTTCACCGATGAGGACGGATACCGATGGGAATACGGTGCCCACTCCCATCGACTGGCTGAAAAGGGCATTGCCAACCAACTATTTCTGCGTCTCGGTGATGAGATCACCTTCATCCCAAGGCCAAACGATTCAAAACTCATTTATAAAAACCAGCTCTGGGACAGGCCCGAGGGACCGATCGGCTATCTGAAGACGCCCATGCTCTCTCTGATCGGGAGATTAAACCTGTTACGGCTTTTAATAAAAATAAAACGGTCTGATCCCGGGCAGTGGTTTGGCAGGACACTGGCCGATTTCTATCACACATATTTCACGAACAGTGAGATTGAAGAAATTCTGCCGCTGCTCGGTATGTCAGTTATGTGCCCGGATCCTGCCAAGGTCAGTGCCGGAGAGGTGATCGACTTTGTCAAACGGATGCTTACAGCTGGTGTCAGCGTCGGGGAGCCGGTAGGCGGGTCTTCCCAGATATTCAAAAAGCTTCAGTTCCATGTGGAATCAGGGGGTAAAATTCATACTGAAGAAAAGGCAGTTGAGCTCATTATCGAACAAGGGGTAATCAAGGGTATCAAAACCAACAAGGAAGTCTATGAAACACAGCGGGTAATCTTCGCCGCGCGTCTACCCCTGCTCTTTGATCTTGCAGATAAGAACCTCTTTCCCAAAGAATTCGTGACATACTGTGATTCTATAGAGAACAGCTCCTGTCTGAGCTTTGACTTCATCACCAACTATCCAGTCACCGACATCAAAGGCGGTATCCTGGGCATTGATATCCCCATCTGCGCCCGTTTCCAGACAAACTCGGATCCAAGCTTTACCCCGCAGGGAAAGTATCTTTCCACCTGGGGAATCATGTTGCCCTGGGGATTCAATGGAGACCCTGAGGTGGTAAAGGCTGCCGAGAAGAAGCTTAAGATAACCATCGCCCGTCTCTTCCCCCACCTGCTTCCCAACCTGATCAAGGAACGCAGGCTCATTATACAGATAATGAATGGTAACGTCCTGGCTCCCCAACATGCCAAGCCACACAGACCCGGTGTAGTGTGTGACTCCATAAAGGGGCTCTATTTTGTGGGTGATACTGTTCAGGGTGACGGCTGCTCGGGTGATATAAGCTTTTCTTCTGCCATGAAGATCTCTGATATGATCCTCTCTGAAATGGGCCGGCATGCTTGACCCCGCACTGTAACCAAATGCATCTCATGAAAGGACTATCCCCATGAACCAGATAGCGGCTTTCTTTGACATGGACCACACAATCACCTGGAAAAATTCAGGCCTGTCATCAGTGCAGTACGCCCGTAAACACGGGATGGTCCCCTTGGGCTTTCTTCTGCTGGGAATACTCAAGGTCGGCCTCTATCGGCTTTCTCTGCTGAACATCGAGGAATGGTATGAGCGGAACATGGGGCTCCTTTCCGGATTGAGCCTTGCGGATATGGATCGATTTTCACAAGGTTGGTTCGAGACCGCGATCAGGAAGTCTATTTACAGAGAGGCGGTAGAACTCATACGCCAGCATCAGATTAAAGGGCACCGTCTTGTTATCATATCTAACTCCCCTCCCTTTTTTGTGAAGCCCCTGGCCGATGCACTTGACATCAGTGAAATCATCACATCAAAAGTTGAAATGAAAGATGGCATTCTCACAGGCAAGCTCATCAAGCCCCTGTGTTATGGAAAGGGGAAAAAGGAATATGCCTTCAATTGGGCTAATGAAGAGAATATCGATCTTTCACAAAGCTATTTCTACACGGATTCATTCTATGACATTGATCTCCTGTATGAAGTAGGTTTCCCGGTAGCGACAAATCCAGATAGAAAACTCAGACAGGCGGCCTTGAAGAATAACTGGAACGTCTTGGTTTTTAAAAGAGAATCAGCGTTCTAGAAAATCGATGAGCATGAGTTTGAAAGGAAATACGGGCCGAGGCATATTGCCTGCGTCCCGATATTTCCTTAACAAAACAATCTACAGGATATTAGAAATCATGAACACCGTGAGCATGGACTTCGAGGGCAGCATTTCTCGGTGTGCACAGAATGTCTTTTGCACTACACCCTCAAACCTGGACTTGGTGAAGTATAATCCCTTGAAGCTGTATATCATGTTCCCATACTTATAGAGCAATCGGATAACCATCTTCAGGAGCTTTGACTCGTAGGGCTCATTCTTATCATCCACAACCGCTGGGCACAGGCCGAGGTGCAAATATTCCACACCCTCTTTCTTGAAGACTTCCATGGCATGGCACATGAGGGGATAGAAGATCCCCTGCTTGAACTTGTTGCTGAACCGGGAGATGTTTGGCACATAGCTGACTACCTTGCCGTCCTTATAGAGCGGATCGAAGAAGATAAAGCCTACGAGTTTTCCATCATGGTACGCACAGAACTTTCTTGTACCTTCCTGGTATTCTTGGTCCATGGGACGGATGAGAAAAACGATCTCGCGGTTTCTGACCTTGCGGGTCTTGAGCCGTTCCTTGGTGAGCTGGTGGCACCCATCTTCTGAACAGTTCTCCTCTATCGTCACGCCTCTTTCTTGGCATGATTTACCGATGTCCTCATGACCTGCTTCTTCTTGCCCTTGAGATCCCATTTCTCAAGATCAACGACTGATTCGACACCAAACTGGGTCGCGTAATACACGAACTTTTCATGAAGAAATTCTGCCATACCCTGAGAGATCTGGATAAAGGCGGTGTTTGTCCTATCCTTGAGAAACTCCCGGATGAGGAGTTCTCTATCTTTCACATCACAGATAGGGTCAGCAAGGACGAATCGCGTACCCCATTTCTTCCTGAAGGTGATGAACCCGACCCCTGACATATCGAAAAAGTGCATTTCTGGTTGCAGCATTGAAAAGGACAGGCAGTGATCACCGTATTTCCTGAGATAGGAGATCCTCTCATCAAATGTGAAGACATCAATCCCTGCACGGGTCCCGGGTCTATAATATCTATGGAGATAACCTTGGCTGGGAAGAACTCCCTTGGACTATCTACGAGTGGCTTTACCTGCGCCACGGTACTTATATATTCATCTCTCCTTTTTGTTATCTGTTCATGTCCTAGCGATTTTTCCCGAAACGCTCATGGCTTGTGACCCAATCCAACGATGAAAGCGCACCGGCCAATGAGATCTCTCCAGCAACCACTACTGCAGCGGCGATCTCTGCTAACTTCAGGACCTTACCCTGACCATAGCACCCGAGGGTTTCCAGGCATTCTTTCTGTGTAGGAAGTGCAGTACCTCCCCCGTAGGTTGCAACAATCAGGGATGGAAGGGTAAGTGAGCCATAGAGGTCGCCTTCCTTTGTAATCTCTGTGTAGATGAGAGTGGCTGCAGACTCGGCAACATTGGCAACATCTTGCCCGGTTGCAATAAAGAGTGCTGTCAGCGCGTTTGCTGCATGAAGAGCATTGCTCGAAGATCCTGCCATAAAGGCACCAAGGTTGGCTACCCTGCAGAGATGGTCAAGGGTCTCAGGGTCTACACGCATATGCTGGATCATCACTTCTCTGGGAATAACGATTTCACCTGTGACTCTCTTCCCACGCGTATTCATCGTGTTGATCAAGGAGGCTTTCTTGTCTGTGGCGAAATTTGCCTCCATATAAAAGTGGCGGACTGTATCCATCTGGGAAAGGATCCAGCTGCATGCCGTGAAGGTGGCCATACTCACCATGTTCTGGCCTGCTGCATCTCCCGTGAAGTAGTTGAATCGCAGGTATACGAACTTGCTCGCTTGGTATCTTTCAATATTAAGGAGTTTTGCGACCCTGGAGCAGGACTCAGCCTGTCCTCGGATCTCGTCCATATGCCCATCGAGCCACTGTATGAAGTCCCTGGCTTCACGTGCTGAATCAAACACGAATGCCGGTGCCCTCTGTATGCGGTCCTCCACTACTGTCACCGTGACACCGCCGCACATATTGATGATCTTCATTCCCCTGTTGTAAGAGGCCACAAGAGTCCCTTCACTTGTGCACAGCGGGATGAGGAACTCGCCTTTCGCATGCTCGCCATTGACCTTCAACGGTCCGGCAAATCCGAGGGGGATTTGTGCCACACCGGTGAAGTTTTCGATATTCCCTTTCGTTACGGCAGGGTCAAAGGAATGATGCTTTACATGATGTAAATGAACACCGGTGAATTCTTCAACAAAATCCTGGCGCTGACGGACAATGTCCATGTCGTAGTTGGCCTGTTTGTTACAAGGGATCTTCTTTTGGATCGTTCTAGTCTCGATCACAGAGTCGGTGGCTTCCAGATTCAGTAATCCATAGTGATCGGTTTCACAGGTGATGTTGATCTGGTGCTCTATGTTTTTGGCCAGGGCTATGGCCTTTGCATGAAACTCCACATCCTGTCCCATTGGGAATGGAAGCGGCTGATCTTCATTGATCTCGCTGGCTTTGAGACGTGTCCCGTTGTTCCTCATGACTATATCATCCAGTGGGATTTCAAGTCCATTGATTGTGATGTTGGAAATATTTGTAATAAGTGCATTTTTCATAGGGTTTTTAATGTTGAAAGATACACCGTCCTCGACATTCTTCAGGCTTCCAATGGAATAGATCTTCTTCAAAATGAGAGAGGATATCGTAACATTACTCTCGGGTTCTGATATCCTGCTGATAGAAACAAGCCTAGGTTCTGTCGTTGTATTTCTCATTGTTCTCATCCTTTCATTGAATCTGGAATATATTCCAATTTGCCGATTGCCGGTTATTCCATAGAGAGATCTTGACCATGACGTATTGATAATCACGAAACATGCCAAGATTGGGTAAATAAATTACGAAACTACCCCCAGTCGAATAACAGGGGTTGTCTAGTATTAATTTTATCATATTTAGTAATTCCAATTAGTTATGTAATATTATACTGGTGGATAATATTTTGTTATGTGTATTATTTTTCCACTATTCGAAGAAAAGCTTTTCCTGGATAAATAAAAATCATAACGGTTTACCAAGCAAAGATAAAACTGCTATGAAAAATATCAACAAGTCTTCGGGGGGCGGTTTAATATTAAATATCAGCGTAAAAGTGTCCATAACAGTAAACGAAAAGATATTCTTATGATTTCTACAAAAGGGTTAATTACAAAACTCACCATACGTCTCGAGCTATATATTAACCTTATTGTCGTTCCCTTGGCGGTTTATTATGGGACAATTGCAGGCAGGTATCATGGTGAAAAGTTATTTTATCTTATCATCACTGCAATTATTTCAGCAACCCTCGCCACTCTCTTCGGCATGACCATTAGAATCTGGAAGCTTAGAGGATTATTAAATTCCCTTAAAAATGGAGATGCAGACTTTGCAGCCATCAAACTCAAACTCCTTTCATACCCTACAACCGAGAGTATAATTATAGTGCTTCGATGGGTTCTTGGCCTTGCATGTCTATATGTGCTTATGGAATCCATTACTGGACTCACATGGACTGAAACCCTGCCAGTCTTTATGGTCCTCATTTTATGTATCCCCATTAACAGCATTATTTCCTACTGCACTACGGAACATCTCCTTTCGCCTGTCCTCATGGATGATCGCATCAAAGGCGTACACCTCCCACGGGATTCATATACCTTATTCAGCGTCTCTTTCAGAACCACACTCATCGTCATCTCTGTCCTTATCATTCCTCTGGTCACCCTGGGTCACTTTCTATTCATATCCAATCTACAGGCATTCAGGCTGAGCGACCTTTCTATCAATGTTTTCATCATCATGGCGCTGTCTCTCGCTGCGATCTTCGTAACCGTGCATGAATCGAATGCAGGAATACATACGGGCCTGAAGATGACCCTGGATACCCTGGAGGAACTGGAGAAGGGGAATCTGCTTGTGGAGCCCATACCATTGTTAGCCAAAGGAGAGATCGGGATCATTAGTCAATCGGTGAATGTACTGGCCCATTCTTTGCGGAATTCGGAAGAAATGTTCTCAAAGGCATTTAGATCTAGCCCTGTTGGAATTGTCATATGGAGGATACAAGACGGTTGTTTTCTCAATATAAATGAAAGCTTTATCAAAATATCGGGTTTTTCAAGAGATTCTGTCATAGGGAAGACCCTTGAAGAGGCAGGATTGTTCAAATCGCTCTCTGATTACTACAGGATGGTCCAGACCCTTCAAGGACTTGGGCAAGTCAGAGGATTCGAAACGGAATTATGTACCAATACCAACGACATCAGGATGGTCACAATCTCTGCAGAGATAATTATGCTCTCGGATGAACGGTGTATGATAGCCACAATAGAAGATGTGACCGAGAAAAAGACCCTGGAAAGAGAGATCCTAAGTATCGGCGAAAGAGAGCGACAGAAAATAGGCCAAGACCTGCACGACGATCTCACACCACATCTGATAGGCATCGAGGTCATGAGCGAGTTATTGAAAAAAAAGCTCCAAGAGAACAGTGTCCCTTCAACAAGTGAAGCAGAAAAGATCAGAAGTCTGATTGAACAGGCTATTCAAAAAACAAGGAGACTCTCCAGGGGATTATGCCCGGTATTCCTCGCCGACCACGGGCTTGAGTCACTACTGCAGGAGATGGCGTCAAACATTAAAGAAGTACATGGGATAACTTGTAATTTCAACTATCAAAGATCCATTCTAATTGATGATATTTCAATATGTACCCATATATATTATATCGTCCATGAAGCTATCTATAATGCCATAAGACATGGAAAGGCAAACAGGATTACTATTGATTTATTGTATGAAAATGGTGTTGTAACACTTACAACCGAAGATGACGGCATAGGCATCCGAAACAATGAGAGCCCGCAGGGTATGGGGCTCAAGATTATGAATTTTCGCGCGAATATGATTGGGGCGGATTTAAAGATTAAGAGTAATCCGAATGAAGGGACAAAAGTAATATTATCATTCGAGTATGATGGTTATAATAAAATGAATATTTGGAAGTAAATTGATATGAACGCCCCCAAAAAGGTTAAGATATTGATTGTAGAAGATCATGAGATATTCCGGCTAGGAATCAAAGAACTTATCAACCATGAGCCTGATCTGGCTGTGTGTGCCGAGGCGGAGGATGTAGATACGGCCAGGACACTGATTAATGAATTTCAACCTGATATGGTCATTATTGATATAACGCTAAAGAAGAGCAACGGCATGGATCTCATTAAGGAGATCAACTCATTCCATAAGACCATGAAGATGCTCGTTCTGTCTATGCATGATGAGCTTCTCTATGCTGAACGGTCTCTTCAGGCAGGTGCGCAAGGTTATATCATGAAGCAGGAGACATCAAAATCTATAGTCAAGGCCATTCGTCACATCTTACAAGGTAACATCTATGTAAGCGAGAATATCATGAGCAATCTTCTGAACAGAGTGAGAACAGGCCAAGATACTTTTGAGAAATCACCTGTAGAAAACCTTTCCGATAGGGAGCTTGAAGTCTTGAGAATGATAGGACAAGGAAGATCAACCAGTGAGATAGCCGATGAAATGAATCTGAGTGTAAGTACCATCAGTACGTATCGTGAAAGAATCAAAGAAAAGCTCCAGTTAAAAAATTCTGCTGAACTCGTACGATATGCCGTCCACTGGGTAGAGGATAATTAAATTTATAGATTTCATTTATTTCTCACAATAATCTTTCAGCCTTCTAAATATAATTATCTATCTTGTAACTATTTTTGCTACATTGCCATAAAAGCAGCCACCACAAAAGATTCGCTTCCTAGTTGATTGAAGCGAACACAGGATTATTTGTATAATATAATTAAGCTATCAAAAGGAGCTCTACTGAATATTCTCTCGGAGGATAATTAATCCATGTTTGAAAATACAGTAATTGACCTGTGCAACAAGAGGGATTAGATTTTGTATCTAAATAAGACTATATTATGATATTATCTTCACTCCAGATAGGAGGTAATTATGGCTAGCGGGTATGCGGGAAAATTCTTACATGTCAATTTAACAGATTCCATCTGTTCCGACTTCATCATTGATGATGCCACATTGCAAAAATATATCGGTGGGAGTTGTCTTGCTGCAAAGCTCTTCCTCGACAAGTATCCCATAAATCTCGATCCGCTGGCTCCGGAAAGCCCCTTTATGATTATGACAGGCCCCATGGTAGGCAGCGGCTTTCCCGGCACATCAAGGTTCAGCATCGTTGCAAAATCTCCACAGACAGGGATCTGGGGCGAGTCTGCATGCGGCGGCAACTTCAGTCCAGACATGAAACGTGCGGGATACGATGGCATCGTGATCGATGGCAAGGCCAACTCCCCTGTTTACCTCTCCATAACAGATGAGGGTGCGCAGATCCTTGATGCCTCACATCTCTGGGGTAAAGACATTTATGAGGCAACCGACATCCTGAAAGAAAAAGACAAGTCCTTCAAAGTATTAGCTATCGGGCAGGCAGGTGAAAACCTCGTAAAGATCGCTGCAGTCGGCAACGACAAGGGGGATTTCAGCGGCAGGACGGGGCTCGGGGCTGTCATGGGTTCAAAAAATCTGAAGGCCATCATCGTAAAAGGCTCAAAGAAGTTGTCCAAGGCAGATGATGAAAGATTCAAACAGTTCCAGAAGGAAGCCATGCAGGAGGTAAAAGACTCAGCCGTTGCCGATGGCCTTCACCTGATGGGGACAGATGCCAACATGGACCTTGGCATGATCAGTGGTGATGTGCCGGTCAAGAACTGGACCGTGGGCGAGGACTTCATGCTCTCATCCAGCCTGAGCGGGCCAACTATGAAGGAAACGTACCTCACCAAGGCACATGCATGCTCGAACTGCCCTGTTGCCTGCAAAAGAGTTGTCAAGGTGGACGATGGCCCCTTCAAGACCGAAGAAGGTCCAGGCCCGGAATATGAAACCTGCGGCACCTTCGGGACAATGATGATGAACCCCGATCTGGCTGCCATTATCAAGGCCAATGAACTCTGCAACAAATACGGTTTGGACACCATAAGTTGCGGTTCTGCCATTGCCCTTGCAATGGAGCTCTATGAGAAAGGCATCCTCACAAAAGACGACTTGGATGGCCTCGATCTCACCTGGGGGAACATGGATGCCGTGATGCCGCTGATTAAAAAGATCGCCTTCCGTGAAGGTTTTGGCAATGTGCTGGCTGAGGGGAGTTTCAAGGCCGCCCAGAAGATAGGAAAAGGGGCAGAAGACCTTGTTGTCCAGGTCAAGGGCCTTGAAGCACCCATGCACGACCCGAGAGGCTTTCATGGTATGGGCCTTGCCTATATGATGTCCAATAGGGGTGCCTGCCACCTCCAGCATGCAGTGCTTACCACGGAGCAGGGCATGGCATCCTGGCCCCAGCTCTTCGACATGAAAGACGACTATGTAGGTACTACCAGTGTCGGTAAGGCTGCGTTGGTATTTAACTCCGAAAACTATGGCATACTCAGTAACTCGCTGGCCATATGCTTCCATGTTGTTAGTATATTAAAACCCGAGACCATCCTTGGAGCCTTCAATGCTATTACCGGCTGGAATCTGAGCTCAAAGGATTTACTCAAGGCCGGCATGAGGGACTGGACCCTGAAGAGGGGCTTCAACAACCTGCTCGGCATTACCTCGAAAGACGACAAGCTTCCCAAGAAGCTCTTGACAGCCCTGGGAGAAGGTGGTGGAGCGGGCTCCGTACCTGACGTAGAGCTCCTTTTAAAAGAGTATTACGCGCTGAGAGGACTCGACGAGAGGGGCTATCCGAAACAGGAGAAACTCGTCGAGCTCGGTCTCGATGATTTGAAGAACAGACTCTACACATAACACCTTATTCATACAGGAGGTATTTTTCATGGCAAAAGTGAAGGCATTGACGCAGGAATGGATGGATGCATACAAGGCAGCGATCGTGGCAGACCCGGAGTACAAGCAGATCGCCAAGGACTGGGAAGGCAGTGTGTCGCTCATTGTGAACGCAGACCCAAGTAAGGGCGTGCCCGAAACGGCCTATCTCTTCATGGACTACTGGCATGGTGATGTAGGGGATTTCATCGTGTGCGACAAGGCAAAGGCCGAGAGCGCTAAGTTCGTCATGTCCGGCGACTATTCCCGCTGGAAGCAGGTGGCACTCAAGGAGCTCGATGCCACCAAGGGACTCCTGCAGGGCAAGCTGAAGATGAAGGGCGACCTGCCATACGTGGTGAGGAACATTAAGGTCGTCAACAAAGTCGTCGACATCCTCGGAGCTTTTGATACCCAATGGCCGGATGACCCTGAATAACAAAGTATTGGAGTAATGGATCTCTTGATTCGTTATGAGGGGTATCAGTAAAGCTACAGTACCCCTATAACTATTGCCCCAAAAGGATCACCATGGTGAGTATGGGTTCCAGAATATCCCCACAAGGAGAATGATATGGGTTACGATTCGGATCTAGCATTTAATTATTACGGACCGACCAAGATCGTCTACGGCATCGACGCATCCAAGGACGTGGAGATCGAAATGGGCCCTTACGGCGGGACCAAGGCGGTGGTGGTGACAGATCAGGGCATCATCAAGGCAGGCCTCATCGATCACATCGTGAAGGCGCTCGGCAGCAAGTGTGTGGGCATATTCAGCGACATCCCCCAGGACACGGGCGTGGAGGTGGTAGATGCGGGCGCTGCCTTTGCCAAGAAGAATGGGGCGGACATCGTGGTCAGCGTCGGAGGCGGCAGTGTCATCGACACGGCAAAGGGCATGTGCATGATCCTTACCGAGGGCGGATCTCTGCGGGACTTCAATGGGGTCCAGCTCCTGTCCAGACCCCAGATCCCCCATGTTGTGATCCCAACCACAGCGGGAACAGGCAGCGAGGTGACCAATGCCGCTGTTATCATGGACAAGCAGATGGGCCAGAAGCGTCTCCTAGTGGAGAACTTCAATATCCCCAGGCTCGGTATCCTCGACCCCAAGATGACGGCCAAGCTGCCCAAGCTCCTGACCGCAGGCACAGGAATGGATGCTATGACACATGCAGTTGAATCTCTCCATGCCTTGCCTCATGAACCAATAACCGATGCGCTGGGCATCCATGCAATCAGGCTCCTGTCCCGATATCTACCGGTCTGCGTTGATAACGGCAATGACCTCGTAGCCAGGGGCCAAGTGCAGATTGCAGCCACAATAGCCGGTTGGGCCTTCGGCATAGCCGGTGTTGGAAACGTACATGCCCTAGCACATTCCATCGGTGCTGTCGCTCACGTGCCCCACGGCATTGCCAACGGCATTCTGTTGGCAGATTGCATGGAATTCAACATCGAAGAATGTCCGGAGGCCTATGCCATGGTGGCCGAAGCCTTCGGTGTCCGCGAAAAGGGTATGGATGACATGGATGCTGCCAAGGCTGCCATCACTGCCATCAGGAAATTCACCAAGAAAATAGGACATCCTCAGAGACTCTCGGAGATGAAGGTGACAGAGAGCGACATCGCGAAGGCTGCCGAACTGAGCCTGGGCGACGGAGCCATTGTCAACAATCCGCGGTTGGTCCTCGATGCATCCGAAATGCTCGAGATTTACAAAAAAGTGCTTTAAAATCCATTCGGCAGGGAGGCACATGCCTCCCTGCCCTACAGATATGATACTACTTGGAGGGAATTCATATGGCTGATAACATCGTTGAGAACCGTGCCGAGGAAGTCCCCTTTTCCTATGTGATCTCCGACCTTCTCACAGGTAATCTCCAGCAAAAACCAGACAAGATGAAGACGTTAGAGCACATGTACGGTGTAGTTGCCTTGAATCTCCCTGATATCGAGGCAGCGGTCACGCTCATCTTTGCAGGGGGCAAGGTGAGGATCGAGCCGGGGATCGTGGGCAAGCCGGACCTCATTATCAACTCGAGCTCGGAGAAGATCATCTCGCTCAATGCCATCAACATCAAATTCGGTCTGCCCTACTACTTCGACGAGGCGGGGATGAATGTGATCAAGCAGTTGTTGAGCGGCGAGCTCAAAATCCAGGGCATGTTCACCCACCCCGTTCTCCTGACACGCCTCACCAAGATCATGTCGGTGATGTAAGATTGACTACCCCCCTTCCCTTAAGGGGGATCAAGGGGGGGATTTCACCCTTGATCGATGATGACACCGTCTCTTTTTAGATGGTCCGCCCAGATCGCTGCCATGAGGCGGTAGCCTTCTGCATTAAGGTGGAGCCTGTCTTTGGGCCAGATCTT
Source organism: uncultured delta proteobacterium (assembly GCA_963847605.1). Classification (GTDB taxonomy): domain Bacteria; phylum Desulfobacterota; class Desulfomonilia; order UBA1062; family UBA1062; genus MWEI01. The sequence goes on from CAWKAM010000008.1 coordinate 67,339, forward strand.
CTCCTGGTCTTTCAATAGATTGTGAAAATCCGGGCCTCTTCGTGCAAGGTCGGGATAGGTCTCTAAAATCTCTTCGATCCTGTTATTGATCGTCTTCGTATATATGCCAAGCCGTTCCCGGGCGCTGCCTGACATGAAAAATAACCTATCGATGCCGAAATATTTCAACCCGCCACGGTAAGCATTGGGCGGGATCTTGGCAAGGTAAGTGGTGAGCCCTCGTTCCTTCAGTTTGATAAGGCACGCCAGGATGTTTTCCTTGGTGAGGAGAAAATCCCCATTTTCATACCCGGCAATGCCACCAATAAAACGAGCTACAACATCAGGCACCACTGAATGGTTGGCATCATTGGTACCGATCATCATGAGGCAGATACGGTAGTCATTATCCGACTCCATGATTTCATCCAGAGGCTTTCCATTCAAAGGAAAGTTTTTCACCCCGCTCTTGGTCCATGGAGCTCCGGGCAGCCACTCATGGGAGGTGCTCCCGCTCCTTCCGAGGTTAAGCACAAGCCTGCCTCCCCATTTTTTAGAGAGCATCTCGCCGAGCATGTATGGATATGTCGTATTCAGAAGTTCAAGTGTCCTGATATCTGCGAATGGGGCATACTGGGTGACACCCGGATGGGAACCGGCGGTAAGTGAGTCTCCGATGGCGATGATCTGACCAGGCCCATTGATGACGGACCCTGTACCCATGTCTACAGTACCTTGTCCATAAAGGCCTTGACCCTGGGGTTATCCATATTTTCCGAGAATACCTCCTTGGGGGTTCCATCAAAGATGAAGGAGCCGTTATCCATGAAGATCACCCGATCAGCCATCTCCCGGGCGAATCCCATCTGGTGTGTGACGATTACCATGGTCATCCCCTCTGCAGCCAGGGCCTTGATGGTCCCAAAGACCTCGCCCACAAGCTCGGGGTCAAGGGCTGACGTGGGCTCGTCGAAGAGCATGAGCCGGGGTTTCATGGCCAGGGCCCTGGCAATGGCCACACGCTGCTTCTGTCCGCCTGAAAGGAATGCAGGGAATATGTCCTTCTTATCGAGTAAGCCCACCTTGCCCAACAGGTCCATAGCTATGTTCCGGGCCTGATCTTTGGGCAGTTTTTTTACCGTGACAGGGCCCTCCATAACATTCTCGATCGCAGTCATGTGGGGGAAGAGATGAAAATGTTGAAACACCATGCCGATCTCGGAGCGGAGAGCGCAGATCACATCGGGTTTGTCCAAGACAAGCCTGCCCTTCTTATCGCGCCGATATCCGACCTCATTACCGTCCAGCAGGAGCCTGCCCTCATCGATCTTTTCCAGAAAGTTGATCATCCGCAACAGGGTGGTCTTGCCTGATCCTGAGGGGCCGATGATGACGATCCGCTCGCCTTCTTTGATGCTTAGATCTACATGGTCAACAGCAGTAAATTGCCGAAGCGCTTGAGAACACTCTGCAGCTCAATCATCGGTTTTCATATACCCCCAGTCGATCCTCGACTTTTCTGAATGAGACAGTGAATATGCTGGTAAGCACAAGGTAGATAAGAGCGGCCTGGATGAGAATATATACATTGAACGTGGCACTGAAGATCTGATTTGCAGCCCTCATGAGTTCCACCATGGCAATGGTCGACACCAATGCGGTATCTTTAATGAGTGCGATGAACTCATTACCCACAGGCGGCACGAGGCGCTTGTACGTCTGGGGTATGATGATGCGGCGCATGGCCTGCCAGTAGGTCATGCCGATGGCCTTGGCTGCCTCCATCTGGCCCGGGTCAATGCTTTCTATTGCCCCGCGCATGATCTCGGCGAGATATGCCGAGTAATTCAGGCCGAGCCCGAGTATCGCAGCGGTGAAAGGCTTGAAGGTGACGCCCAGGGACGGCAGGCCGTAATAGATGAAGAAGAGCTGGAGCAGAAGCGGCGTGCCCCTGAATATCCAGATATAGCACCAGAAGAAGGATGAGAGAATCCTGATGCGGCTGATCCTGCCCAAGGCGATGAAGAGGCCTCCTAAGGGAGAGATCGCCATGGTGATGAAGACGAGGAGCAGGGTCATGACCGTGGCCTTGACCAGGGTGGGGAGAAATGTCTTCATATCCTTGATGAAGAGGAGCCACTCAGGGGTCTGGGTTTCTTGAATCTCGGCAAGGAGGTTCTTGGCTTCAAGATTATCCGGCAGCAAGACCAGTATCTCGTGGCACATCACAGAGCTATTCTTGTAATCCTTCTTGCTGAAAAGGATCTTGGCAGCCTCCACCCGTGAACGCACGAATACTCCGGCATCTTCACCTAAGGCCGGTGCAGGCACCTTCTTGAATATCTCGACAGCCGCATCGCCTTTGTCTTCCTGGATCAGCTGCATGCCTTTTGCCAGCAGTTCATACTGGTCAGGCCCCTTGGCTGCATGCACCGAAGAGTTCAAGAAAGGGATGGTAATGAGGAACAAGAGGCCCAGCGCGCCTGAAAGCACGCTGAGCCTCGATACGGTTCTGGAGTTATTTCCAGGACGTGATGTCATCTCCGAACCACTTGATGGATATCTTCTTCATGGTGCCGTCCTTGAACATCCCATCCAGGGTCTTCTGGATCTTGTCCTTTAAAGCGACGTCCTCTTTTCTGAGCCCGACACCGATGGGCTCGGAGAGGAGCTCTTCCTTGAGGACAGCGTACTCACCGGGCTTCTGTGAGAGATAATAGCGGCCCACCAGTTCATCCACTGCCAGGGCGTCGATCCTGCCGATCTTGAGATCCATGAAGGCATCGGTGTTCTTGTCGTACTTCTTGATCTCCTTAAACTTCTTGTTCTGCTTGGCAAGCGCCTCTTCGGAGGTGGAGCCGAGCTGGACACCAACTGTCGTTTCTGCCCCGAGGTCCTTCAAGCCTTTGATCTTCTTGTTGCCTTTCTTCACTACGATGACCTGCTTCTCCATGATGTAGGGTTTGGTGAAGGAGATCTCCTTTTCACGCTCCGAGGTAATGGACATGGCGGACCAGACGATATCGAATTTCTTGGACTTTAGTGATAAAATAACGGTATCCCACACAGTCGGGATATGTTCGACCTTGATCCCGAGCCTCTTTGCAACTTCTTTTGAGGCATCGATGTCAAAGCCTACGAGCTCGTTCTTGTCGTTGCGGAACTCCATAGGCGGAAAGGCATCATCTATGCCGATCGTAAGTTTACCCTCCTTCTTGACCCGGTCCCATGAGCCATCGTCTGCTGCGAATACGATGTTAGAGAACACAAACGCCAGGGCTGCCATCAACACAACAGCTAATAATCCTTTCTTCATATACATTCCCCCTCAGGTAAGTATTGGTACAGAACAGGTCTATTTAATCACAAACCAGGATAATTACAAGCAGACATAAAGTAATCAGCGGACAGTTATTGATGGAGGAGCGCCTTCAGGCGCGACCATGTTCACCTTGTCGCGGCTAAACCCGCTCCTACATATTCTCCACAACGATCCTGCCCGGATGTTCATCCGTGATCACCCCAATGACGGCTGCTGCCTCCACACCTTCTGCATGGAGTTGGGAGACTAGTTCATCAGCCTCTCCATTCGGCAGCACGATGAGCAGGCCGCCAGAGGTCTGGGGATCGAAAAGGGTTATTGCACACTCATCGCTGATACCGTCTTGAATATCCACCATCTTCAATCTGAAGTCTCTGTTCCGGTATGCCCCACCCGGGATCAGCCCCATACGGGCATACTCCAGGACCTCGGCAAACAGGGGGACTTTCGATGCGTAGATGCACATGCCCGTATCAGTCTTCGCGATCATCTCGCATGCATGGCCCAACAGACCGAATCCGGTCACATCCGTGCAGGCGTGGACAGGAAAGCCCGCCATGATCTCTGCAGACTTCCGATTGAGGGTCTTCATGGACCTAACGGCCTTATCCTCTGCAACCTTGCTGGCCATCTCGGCTTTGATGGCCGTGCTGATGACTCCGCATCCCAGTGGCTTGGTGAGGATGACCGCATCACCAGGCAATCCGCCGACATTCTTCAGGACCTTTTCCGGATGAACGGTTCCTGTGACGGACAGGCCGTATTTTATCTCAGGGTCATCAACGCTGTGGCCGCCTACCAGCAGAACACCGGCCTCGGCCATCTTGTCATAGCCGCCCTTCAAGATCTCCTGAAGTATGGCGATATCCATACCCTTCCCCGGGAAGCAGATGATGTTCATGGCGAGAACCGGCATGCCTCCCATGGCATAAACATCACTCAGGGCGTTGGCAGAAGCGATCTGGCCGAAGTCGTAGGGGTCATCCACGATAGGGGTGAAGAAATCCAGCGTGAGGATCAATGCCAGGTCTTGGGCAATCCTGTACACCCCTGCGTCGTCGGGTCTTTCCATGCCTACGAGCAGGTTCGGGTCATGCATGACCGCCATTGAGCGCAATGCCCTGTCCAGAACCTCCGGACCAAGCTTGCAGGCTCAACCGGCGCCGTGGACTGTTTTTGTCAGCTTCATTTTCTTGTCCATCTTCTCCTCTTATCGAGCAGGTTCCTTATACCTTATGCATTTATAGAATTCAAAATATTCCTTTTCATGGACACGGCAAAATCGTACCAACCCCGGTTATCATGAACCTCACGGACTGAATCCCTGTGGCATACGCAGAGTCCATACGAGAGAACTTTATGCTTCCCGTAAGAAATACTATCTGATAAGAGTACCCGCGAAGTTGGCATCAGCATCTCATTTATAGGTGAGACCATTATGCACCAAGACATCATCCATGTAGATTATCAGGAGTTAAGACGGTTCATAAGAGAGGGATTCATTGCCTTGGGTGTACCCGAGGCCGATGCGGAGATTTGCACCACCGTCCTCATCGAGTCTGATCTAAGGGGCATTGAATCCCATGGCATCGGCAGGTTCAAGATGTATGTCGACCGCATGAAGGACGGAATAATCAGCCCTGTCTGCCGGGAGACCATCATCAAAGAAACTCGATAATACCGCGGTTATAGATGCTCTCGACAGCCTGGGCCATGTGGTTGCGGTCCATGCCATGCAGCTCGCCATCGACAAGGCGAAGATGCACAATGTAGGTCTCGTGGCGGTGAAGAACAGCTCGCACTTCGGGATCTGCGGCTATTACCCCATGATGGCGTTAAGAGAGAATATGGTCGGACTGGCCTTTTCCAACGCACGGCCTTCCGTGGCGGCCACCTATGGAGTCGAGCCGATCCTCGGCACCAACCCCATCAGCTTCGGCGCTCCGTCCGATGAGGTCTTTCCCTTCCTTCTGGACATAGCGACATCCACCACCCAGCGCGGCAAGATCGAGGTCTATGCCCGCGAGGGCAAAAAGACCCCGAAAGGCCTCACCATAGATCTTAAAGGCAACGAGCCCACAGACAGCAAGGCACTGCTCAAAATGTTCGTGGACGGCACGGCTTCGCTGCTTCCCCTTGGGGGTGCCGGTGAAGAACTGGGCGGGCATAAAGGCTACGGCCTTGGTGTCATGGTGGAGATCCTGTGCGCAGCATTTTCGGGCGGAAGTTTCGGCAAGGCCCTGTCCGGCCTTGAAGGCGGGATAAGCGTCCCCCACAGGCTCGGCCACTTCTTTGTTGCCATCAATATTGAGAGCTTCGTGCCCATCGAGGTCTTCAAGGAGATCACGGGCTCCATTATACGTGAGGTCAGATCATCCGCAAGGGTCCCGGGGCAGGACAGGATCTTCCTTGCGGGTGAAAAAGAGTTCGAAATGATTCAACGATGCAAGAAAGAGGGCGTGCCGGTCAACAAGTCAATGCAAGACATCATGATCAAGCTCAAGCACGAGCTGAATCTCGGGAGTTTTAACTTCCCTTTTTTCTCAGATGACAGGGCTTCCTTACAGGACGCTCAACGCACTACTGCGTGAACGGTTCGGGGTTCGTGTCCGAAAGATCACCCTTGACGCGGGCCTGACCTGTCCTCACCGCGGCCCTGGCAAGATCGGCGGATGTATCTACTGCAATGCTCAAGGCTCAGGCACCGGCGCATTCTCGCAGGGGAAAAGCCTTCTACGGCAAATCGAGGACCAGGTCCCGTTCATGAAAAGGCGTTATGGGGCAGAAGGGTTCATCGCCTATTTCCAGTCTTATTCCAACACCTATGCACCGCTTAATGTACTGAAATCCCTCTATGATAACATCCTGCCCTATCCTGAGATTGTAGGTCTCGCCATCGGCACCAGGCCCGACTGTATTGACTCTAAGAAGCTGGAGCTCATCGAGTCATATACACCCGGGCACCTGGTCTGGATGGAATACGGGCTCCAGTCAGGCAATGATGAAACCTTGAAGCGCATCAACCGGGGTCACACGGTGAAGACCTTCATTGATGCAGTCACCCTTACCTCGCGCTTCGATCTTCGTCAGTGTGTACATGTAATCATTGGACTGCCCGGTGAAGACATGGATGATTTTATTGCAACCGCACGACTTGTATCCACCCTGCCCATCACGGACATAAAAATCCACCTGCTCTACGTGATAAAGGGAACGCCTCTGGAGGAAATGCTTAACAGGGGTGACTATACAGTCCTGACCTTGGAGAAATACGCAAGGGCTGTTGCAAACTTCATTGCCCACCTGCGGGATGACATCGTGATCCAGCGCATCACCGGCGACCCGCATAAAGACGAACTTATAGAGCCGAAGTGGACGCTGGAAAGGGTCAAGGTGCGCCAGGCCATCCTTCAGGAAATGGCTCGCGAAGGACTAACCCAGGGGTGTAGGTCCGTTAGGCTATGAGGGCGTACAACCTCGACTTCGAAAAAGGCCTATTCCTGGCCCCTTTGTCCGGCTACACAAGTTGGCCGATGAGAATGCTGTGCCGTGAATACGGTGCGGAGCTCTGCTACACCGAGATGATCAGCGCTGCCGGCCTTATCCGGAACACACAAAACATGGGTGCACTCCTGGATAGGCCACATGCAGATGCACCCCTGGTGGCCCAGATCTTCACCAATTCGCCGCAGGAGGCGGCATCGTCAGCACGCATGATCGAGGACCGGGGCTTTGACGGCATTGATATCAACATGGGCTGCCCGGTGAAGAAGGTGGTATCCAAAGGCGCAGGGGTCGCACTCATGGCCGAGCCTGACCTTGCCGTCCGTCTGGCAGAGGCAGTGATAAGAAGTGTGAGTATCCCGGTGAGCGTGAAGATGCGTGCAGGATGGGACTTGACATCACTCAATGCAGTCCAACTCGCCGAGACCTTTGAATATGCAGGGGCAAACACTATCATCCTCCATCCCAGGACGCGTTTAGATATGTATCGGGGAAGGCCCAGGTGGGAAATCCTCCCTGAGATGAAGAAGCATATCATGATCCCTGTAGTGGCGAGCGGAGATATAACGACGGATGAAGACCTCGCCATGCTCTCGGGCCTCGGGGCCGATGCATTCATGGTAGGCAGGGGCGCCATCGGCAGACCGTGGATCTTCCGCGAGCTTATCGGCGGACCAGCAGCCTCCATCTATGAGCGCAAAGATATCATGCTCAGGCATTTGGACATGCTCTGTATCTGTCATGGGTCAAGGACCGGCGTGCGCCACATGAGGAAGTTTCTCTCTTCATATGTGAAAGGGTTGCATGGTGCATCGCACTTCCGCTTGAAGGCATGCATCATCGATGTCCCGGATCAACTTATCAAAACCATTTGCGATTTCTTTTCCAGCATTGATCCCCTTTGATTTTTTTTAGAAAATCCGATATGCATATCATGATGTTTATGCACCTGAGATTCTACCTCTTGGGAATATGTGTTTGTACTGCTCTTGTTCTGTGCATAGGCAACAAACCTTGCCCCAACTTCTGGGCATCCGCTGTGCTTACCGGGCAGAAACCGATACCGTACCTTGTTGAGAAGGCAAATCAAGGGAAGCTCCTCTTGATCGGCACCAGGCATGATAATATAGATATGCATAACATCATTACTGAATCCCTGCCAATGCTCGTTAAGGAAGCCGGGGTGAACACCCTTTTCCTGGAGATCCCATCCAGCCAGCAAATGAATATAAACCGGTTCCTTGATGGCAATGCCGACATTCAAGAGATCGGCATGTGGAAGATTATTTCATCCGATGCTTACTGCAATATCCTCTGCAAGGCACGTGAACTGGGCATGAATGTCGTTGCAATGGATAACGACGAAGATCCCTGCATCCCGAGAGATAAATGGATGGCAATGCGCGTTTCAGAATGCCTGAAGGCCAACCCTTCCCTCAGGGGTATGATAGTGGTAGGAAACTGCCATATCCTAAAAAATATCAAATGGGCATTGAGAGATGGGCAATCGCTCGCGGACTACCTGAATGAATACAAGACGTTCTCTGTGCTTATGTGGCAAGGTGATTTCGATTCTTCCTGTCCCCTTGCCTTGGATATCGACCCTGTAGTATTCCACGGGGTGAAAGATCCGACCCTTAAGAGCTTGAACCTACGCCCGCAGATATCACTCTGTGAAACAGCAGATGGGGTAATTTTCTTACCCCTTCCGGTCAAGGGCGATATCTAAACCTGCTTCATCCTTTTTTTATTGCTGAGCAGTGCCTGCTCACCGGCATTGCAATTCTTTAATGGCAACGCTACAATACACGTTATGCCAACCATCTTTATCGGAGAAAACCCCAGGTTAGAGGCAGTTGTTGAGGATATGGGCTCGGATAAGTGTGCGGTCATTACACACCCTCACTCCCTTATGGGCGGGAACATGAGCAACAACGTAGTCATGACCGCCTGGAGGGTATCCCTAGAAAAGGGCCTGTCCTCGGTACGCTTCAACTTCAGGGGTGTGGGCAGAAGCGACGGTTCGTTCGACGAAGGCAACGGTGAGATGAACGACCTGGCCTCGGTGATCGGCTTCGTTCAGAAGCCGGTGATCATCATCGGGTATTCCTTTGGCGCATGGGTGGCTGCACGGCTCATGCAACGCCTGGAAGATCCCGTTCCCTGTATCTTTATCTCACCGCCCACTGCCATGTTTGCCTTCCCATCCATGAAGCGCCATAATGTCTGGGCTATCACCGGCGAGGCCGACCAGTTCTGCAGCATACCTACCCTGGAAACCCTCCTGGACAAGGACCGCATCTCTATCGTGAAGGATGTGGACCATTTCTGGTTCGGCGACGAGGACCGGCTTGTGCCGTATTTAAAGGATAAGCTTGAGCTCATCAACCCGGTTACAAAATAATTTTCCTTTCATGAAAATTGCTTCAAACCCACTGAAGTCCATGGTATTGAGTGAAACTTGAACTTGAAGTTCACATAGATTTTCCTTTGGAGGCTTTAGGGATGGATGTTGCAGACATCATCGTACAAAACGGGACAGAGACGGCCATGAGGGACCGTGTCTTCATCCTGTTCAGGGATGACACAGAGATGCTTAAGACCTATACCTATGCCGAATTCTATGAACTATCCCTAGCGTACGGAAATATGCTCAACGGCATGAAGCAGTCCTTGGGGATCGGTGAGAACGACCGTTTCCATGTGGGTGTGTTCATGCAGAACATCCCGGAGTTCTTCTTCCTGCTCGGGGGCTGTGCCTTCACGAATGCCACCCTTGTGGGGGTAAACAATGCCCAGGTGGGAGAAAAACTGGCTTTCGACATCAACAACATAGACATGCATGTGCTCTTTGTGGATCATGCAATGCAGCCGGGGATGGGGGGAACCTTTTTAGATACGGTTCTCACCGCCAAGGAGACCTTCGGTTTCACAGGTTTGACCGAGGACTTTATCTTTGTGACAGACGCCGCTGAGAAAACGACACGGCCTCCGATCAAGACCATCTCCCAAAAGATGTCCGGGGCATCAAAATCAATCTCAACCTTCCGCCCCTGCCCCCTGGACCCTTCAAGGGCGGCGGTGATCATCTTCACTTCCGGTACAACAGGGGCGCCCAAGGGCATCGAGGTAACCTGGCAGAAGCTCTTTGACACCGGGGTGAACGGAACGAAGATACTGAACTATACAAAAGACGACGTGGGCTATGTGTGCATGCCCATCAACCACTCCAATTCACTCTACCTCAACATCATGCCCGCCATGCTGAACGGGGCCAAGATCCTGCTGCGCAGACGATTCAGCGTGCGGAACTTTGTCAAGGACATCGAGGACTCCGGGGCAACGGTGTGGAACTGTGTAGGCGACCCGGTGCAGTATGTCATCAACCATGTCAAGAGCACCATGGGGCCCCTGGCCGATTTCTCGCACCTCCCGCTGCGGACGGTCATCAGTACCGGCACCAACGCCCCCAACCGGGCCACCTTCACCAAGATGTTCGGCCTGGATATCTTCACCGAGGTCTACGGGTCCACCGAGGCCGGTGCCGTTACGGCAGTGGATGGTCTCACCCCGGATTACAGTGTCGGCAAGCTCCTGAAGGACATCCGCATCATTAATGAAAACACCCTTACGGAATGCACCCCGGCCAAGGTGGATGAGACAGGCAAGATCCTGAACCTCGACACCTCGGCAGGCGAGATCGTAGTAAGCCAGAGTTCCTTGGGTGCCTCGGCCTTCACGGGCTATTACCGCCTTCCCGAAGAGAGCGCTAAAAAGATCATCTCCCTTAAGGGTGATGCATTCTACCGCATGGGCGACCTCGGCGCCATTGTGGAGCGTGATAAGGTCAAATATCTCATGTTCCTGGGCCGCACCGGCGACTGGATACGTTTCAAGGGCGAAAACTGGACGCCCGTTGATGCAGAGAAGATCATCAGCAAATATGAGGGCATCACCAATGCGGGCATCATCGGGGTGCCCCAGGCAAAGGGCAGGGAGGACGACCCCATGTACATCATCGAGGTAAGAGATCCCGGCACCTTTGAGGTGGGGCCATTCCTGTCCTTCTGCAAGGAAAGCCTGCCCCACTACATGCAGCCGCGTTTTATCCGCATCGTGAAGAGCGTGCCCCTGACCGAGACCATGAAGCTCAAGAAGTCCGTGCTCAAGAACGAGTTCTACTTCCGTGCATCCGACTCAGACGGCCTGGAAGACAACATTATCTACCTGATCGAGAGCGGCCATCCGCGCCGGTTTGGCGCAGCGGACTATCTTGCCGAGATCGCATTGTTCACGCATGCAACAAACCGTGATACGCTTCAGGCCTTCACCAAGCGTTCGGACCTGTTCTAAGGCGTAAGGAGATACATCCATGACGAAGAAAAGCCCTCTGAGCTCGCTGCAGAAACAGCTGATGACACGGCATTACAACAATGCCCTTCATGCAAAGCAGGAAGGCAGACCGGTAGTATATGTGACCGCCATGTTCCCGGTGGAGATCGTTAGGGCCTTCGAGCCCCATGTGGCCATAGTATACCCCGAGAACCATGCAGTGAACATCATTGTCAGCGGTATGGCCGAGGAATTGTCATCGCTCGCAATAACCAGAGAGCACCTCGACGCCATGGGCTGTTCCTATGAACTGGCGAACACAGGCTACCTGCTGGCAATGCAGGGCTTACAGGCACCAGGGGCGTCCGAAGCGATGAAGAAACTCCCTCCCCTGCCAGCCCCTGACATATTGCTCGCATGCAACAACCAGTGTGATGTGGTGGCCGAATGGTACCAGAACCTGAGTGCACTATGCGGCAATATCCCTTACCGGGTGATCAATGTGGGCAACCGCTATGACGGTGTGGTGGATCCCTTGCGTGTTCGATATGTAAGAGAGCAGCTCCTCGATGTCATTGGCCTGCTCGAAGAAAAAACTCTCACCCATCTGGACCGGGACCTATTGCTGGAGACCGCCGGCCGGGCCAACCAGGCCGCAGGGTTGTGGAAACGCTACCTCGATTTCGGGAAGCGCATACCCTCGCCCATAACCGCCTTTGACGGCTTCTTCCACATGGCACTCATTGTTTCCGAGCGCGGGACTTTGGGTGCAATTGATTATTATGAAAAGCTTCTGCAAGAGACTTTAGCCCGCGTGGATTCGGGAGAAGCGGCTGTGAGCCCTGAGCGGCACCGGGTGCTGTGGGACAACCTGGCCACCTGGTTCAACTTCGGAGAGCTCAAGCGAACCTTGGCAGGCCGGGGCACGGCAGTGGTAGGCTCCACCTATCTTGATGTCTGGAAAAAGGAGTTCGACACATCGAGCTTTGATACCCTGCTTACCAGCATGGCCGAGGCGTATTGCGTCATGTATACCAATCTCACACTTCAAGAGCGTATTGCATTGTGGAAACAGATGGTACGCGAATACCGGGCCGAGGGCGTGCTCTTCCACAACAACAGGAGCTGCCATACGTTCTCGCGCCTGCAGGGCCAGATCGCCGAAGCCCTGAAGAAAGAATTCGGTGAAGGCTTCAAGGCAATCGTCTTTGACGGCGACATGGGGCTTGAAGAACGCTTTCAGAAACACCGGTTCTTTACTGCCATCGAAACCTTCTTCTTTTAAGTAATCTTGCACCGCAATCTCTTGACCATTGCACGCTTGGTAGTATTCTTAGAATTAAAGAGAACCTTTATGCACAAACCTCGGAGCTATGCCTTTTATAACATGGGGCTCTTTGACGGTGAGTCGGAGAGGCTGCACAACGGCAAATGTGTCGTGGTGGAAGGGAAAAACATCCTGTCCATAGATGAAGGCCCGGATGCAGCTAAGTCTGCAGGATTTTTAACAATCGATCTTAACGGCTTCACCCTCATGCCCGGCCTCATCGACTGCCATGTGCACATCACTATGCCGTTCATGACGCATGTTACTCGCAAGGCGATCATGGACTTATCCACCCAGATCGAGCGGAACGCAAAAGTATGCATAGAAGCTGGGATCACCACAGTCCGTGATGCAGGCGGCTTTCCACGCAGGCTTTCCAGCCTTATCACCGAGGTGAACAGCGGTGATCTGCCGGGCCCCAGGATTATCAGATGCAACTCTAGTATCACCACCCCTCGTGGATGCCCTGACTGGGTGCCTTATTTCAACCCTCTTGCAAGATACTTCATGGGCGGGCAGTATGTCGAACGGGTGGAAACACCCTCAGAGGCAAAGAACCGGGTTGAGGAGATGGTACGCATGGGCGCGGACTGGATCAAGATCTACTGCCAGCACAAATCAACACTGCTCGGCAGGGGGGATCTTCCCGTGTTCGACTCTCCGACCTTCAAGGCCATCATGGAAACTGCCCGCAGGTATAAGAAGAAGGTATGCTGCCGCATCAGCTCCATTAAAGATCTGAAGAGACCCTATATAGACATACCGCTGCTTTCCAGGGGCTTTTGCCTGGCTCTTGCCAATGTCGGGAAAATCCTGCATGCAGGCGGGCGCATAGGGGTAGCAACCGACTCGGGGGGGCTTCCTGCCGCATTTTTTGGGGTGTTCTATCCTGAAGAGCTCAAGAGGCTTAATCGGGCAGGGTTTACGCCTGTACAAGTGCTTGTGGCCGCCACCTCGGGAAACGCATCCATACTGGGCATTGATCACACCCTTGGCACCATAAAACCCGGGAAGACAGCCGACCTGATAGCAATCGATGGCAACCCCCTGGAAAACCTCGATGCCATTAAAAATGTCAAGATTGTCATGAAGGGCGGCAACTTCATAAAAGGCGAGCCGGAAGAGGCTTCATTCCGTAGTATGGTGATGTCGCGGCATCGAACATAAATGCCCTGATACTTCTCCCTGGTAAACCGCAACGGGTTGCAGATTAGTTTTCGAATTTGTAAGCACATCCTTTTCCTGAGTGCAAAGATAGGTTATAGTCCCATGTTCAATAAGGCTTCACATCTATCCAGAAAGGGCAAGAATTCATGGGCGGGATTATTGTAAGCAAATTCGGCGGCAGCTCGGTTGCCAATGCTGTCCAGATTGAAAAGGTCAGAAGAATCGTCATGGCGGATAAGAGACGGCGCATCATCGTGGTCTCGGCCCCAGGCAAGGATGCAAATGATACCGAAAAGGTCACCGACCACCTTTTCAATCTTGCCACGAACGGCGAGCACTTCCAGATACGGGGAAAAGACATAAGCCCCAGGGAAAGTCATGAAAGGGTGGTGGGTAAATTCAAAGGCCTTATCCGTGATTTTGCAATCGAGGGTGACGACATCATCGAAGACCTTCAGGCGGATCTGAACAACATAATCGAAGGCCGCAAAAGGATTGACTTCTTTGCATCAAGGGGTGAACACTACAGCGCCAAGGTTATTGCCCGTTACTTCAGAAACAAGGGTATGCAGGCCGCTCTAAGGCTGCCTGAGGATATCGGTTTTCTCGTATCGGACCGCTTCGGCAATGCCAAGGTCCTCCCCGGCACCTATGTCAACCTGAAGGAGAACCTCACGGATGAAGGGATAATCATTATCCCCGGTTATTACGGCATCACCCTGAAAGGCGATATCGCCGTCCTGTCCCGCGGAGGCTCCGACCTCACGGGTGGAGATGTGGCCTATGCCATGGATGCGGCCATCTATGAGAACTGGACTGACACGGATGGCATCTTTCAGGTGGATCCGCGTATTATCCCGGAGGCAAAAGTCATACCTGAGCTGACCTACAAGGAGATACGGCTGCTGAGTTATCGGGGGTTCAATGTCTTCCACTTCGATGCGATGATCAACTGCAAGCACAAGAACATCCCCATCAATATCCGGAACACAAACAACCCCGATGCACCGGGGACGATGATCGTGGGTTCGCGCATACCCAAGGAGACCGTGGTGGGCATCGCCCGCATGGATGGGCTCGCCTATGTCTACATCGAGAAAGACATGATCGGTGAGACCATCGGCTTTACCATGGAATTGCTCGATATCTTCAAGGACTTCAACATCAATACCCACCACTACCCGTCCGACATGGACGATATCGCTGTTATCGTAGATCAGGTGGACCTTGCCGGCAAGGTCGATGACATAAAGGCCCTGATCAAGAAGCAGCTTAATCCTGACTATATAGATATCCAGACGAACCTGAGCCTTCTTTCTCCGGTAGGCTCAGGCATGAAGGATACTCCCGGTGTATTGGCAAAGGCCGCCGATGCGCTCTATCGTGAAGGCATAAATATCGATGTGGTCGACCAGGGGCCGTCCCAGATGAGCTTTCACTTCGGGATCAATCAAAAGTATGGTGATGCCGGGCTTAAGGCCCTCTTTAAGGAGATGCTGCGGCATTAGACAAAGGATTCACCGGGATTACTTACATCATAATCTTCAAGACAAATGTTTGTTATCAGTGGTAGATATCTTAGTTGAAAAACACCAAGAAAGGGGGGGTTCTATGATCGTCGTCGTTGCCGTAATGAAGGCCAAGAAAGGGAAAGAACAGGAGATGGAGGATGCATTCAGATGGCTCATCCCCCAGGTGGAATCCGAATCGGGCACCCTGCAGTATGTCCTCCATCGGGCCAGGAAAGACACGGGCAAATTTCTCTTCTACGAGAAGTACCGGGACAAGGATGCGCTCAATACCCACGGCTCAACACCCTACTTCGCAGAGCTCTTCGGGAAGATAGCACCTTTACTCGATGGTGATCCTTCCATCGAGATCTATGAGGATATTGCATCGATCCAGGGAAAGATCTACCAGGCCCCATGAGGATATTAGATACTATTCAATAATATTGGGTAAATCTTTTCATTCCATTACCGAAGAGTGCAGGATCTCTTGAAAGGAGCTGCGCATGAAACCTATTGGACCATTGATGTGGGAACACAGGCTCATCGAGCAGATCATTCCCCTCATTAAGAATGAAATTGAAAACATTGAAACCACCAAGAGAACGAACGTGATATTCATAGAGAAGGCAGTGGACTTTTTCAGGACCTATGCCGATCGAACCCATCACGGCAAGGAGGAGGATATTCTCTTTAAGGCCCTGGAAGAAAAGCCTCTCTCGGATGACCTTGTGATAGATAATGAAGGAGCTTGTGGACGAGCATACCATTGCCAGAAAGAATGTGCATGCCATACTGGATGCCAGGCAGGAGTATGTAAACGGCAAGGATGAGGTCATAGGAATTATCCTTAAAGGTCTCACCGACCTTTCGAACCTCTACCCGGTGCATATTGAAAAGGAGGATAAGCGTTTCTTCTTCCCTGTCATGGAATATTTCACGAACAAGGAACAGGACAAGATGCTCGATGCGTTCCGGGAGTTTGACCGCAAGATGATCCACGAGAAATATCAGAATATCATGGAGCAGCTGGGGGTAAGGGTAAAGAGATGGTGAAGCAGCCGTGATCCTTGCCCTTTCATGCAGCCTTCATCTGTCACATTTATATGTGTCAACACCTTGAAGATCAAAATAATGTAGAAGTATAATTAATACCAACATGTACTGGTCGATCTTAGGGAAAAAGATCTAGCAACAATAAGTTTATGCCGAAGAAGTATTAAATCCTCAATAAGACAATAGTCCTTTCTTCCTTTGCTCTTGAATAAAAGCCAAGTTCCCTTTATTATTGGTCTTCATGAGGGAACCAATTCATGAGGGGACCAATTAAAAAGAAGAAAACCAAACCACAAGGATCGCCGGGGATCTCACATCAAGACATACAACCACTCATGACAAGGGGCGCTTTTTCCATTGTCGGTATCGGTGCGTCCGCCGGAGGACTGGAGGCGCTGGAGCAGCTCTTGGGCAATGTATCAGAGGGCAGAGGCATAGCCTATGTCATCGTCCAGCACCTGGACCCCACACACAAGGGTATCATGCCCGAGCTCCTGCAGCGCATGACACACATGAAGGTCACCCAGGTAAAAGACCGCACGCCGGTCAAACCGGACCAAGTCTATGTGATCCCGCCGAACAAGGACATGTCGGTCCTGCATGGGGTTCTTCATCTGCTCGAGCCCACAATGCCGCGGGGGCTTCGTCTGCCGATTGATTTCTTTTTCCGTTCCCTGGCAGAGGACCAGCGGGAACACAGTGTGGGCATTATCCTTTCGGGTATGGGCACCGACGGCACGCTGGGAATCAAGGCCATCAAGGAACTTGGCGGTTTGGTCCTGGTGCAGGATCCGGCCACCGCCAAATTCGACAGCATGCCTCGCAGCGCCATTGGAACAGGGCTTGTCGATTACGTGGCTCCGGCAAAGGAACTGTGCGGCAAGCTCATCGACCTTCTCCGACACCCCCCTCGCGACCAGCAGTCCGAGCCTCTCCTGGAAAGCAAGGCTCAGTCGGCTCTGGAAAAGATCATAATCCTGCTCAGGACCCACACGGGCCAGGATTTCTCGTTATATAAAAAGGGCACCTTGTACCGCCGGATCGAGCGGCGCATGGGCATCCACCAGATTGACAAGATCGCCCATTATGTCCGATTTTTACAAGAAAATTCCCAGGAGCTGGAGCTACTCTTCAAAGAACTCCTCATCGGCGTAACGAATTTTTTCCGGGATCAGGCAGCCTGGGAGCACCTGAAGGAGCATGCCATACCGTCCCTCCTGGCGAACAGACCGGATGGCGGCTTGATCCGGGCATGGATCCCGGGCTGCTCTACAGGCGAGGAGGCCTACTCGCTCGCCATCGTGTTCAAGGAGGCACTGGATCGGAGCAAACTTAAGGGGAATTATGCGTTGCAGGTCTTTGCCACCGACCTGGACAAGGATGCCATTGATAAAGCCCGCCAGGGGGCTTACCCCTCCAACATTACCGCGGATGTCTCCCCCGAGCGCCTGCGCAGGTTTTTCATCAGGGAAGAGAGCGGCGGCTACCTGGTCGTCAAGGATATCCGCGAGATGGTGATAATGGCGGTGCAGAATGTCACCATGGATCCGCCCTTTACCAAGCTGGATATCCTGATATGCAGGAACCTCCTGATTTACCTTGCCCCGGAATTGCAGAAAAAGATCTTACCGATGTTCCACTACAGTTTGAACCCCGGCGGTATCCTGTTCCTGGGGAACGCCGAGACCACCGGCAGTTCTTCCGACCTCTTCACCCCGCTTGAAAGAAAATGGAGGATCTATCGGCGCAAAGAGTCTCATGAAAAGGCGAGGCTGGCGGACTTTCCGTCTTCGTTCTTCATTGAACCCCCGGCCCTTCCCATAGAGGCAGAAGCGCCCGTGCCGGTACCAAATCTCCAGTCACTGACGGATCAGCTGATACTGCAGCAATTCTCCCCACCCGCCGTACTGATCAACGACAAGGGCGACATCCTCTACATCACTGGTAAAACGGGCAAGTATCTTGAACCTGCAGCCGGCAAGGCCAACTGGAACATTTTTGCCATGGCCCGTGAAGGGCTGCACCATGAGTTGTCACGGGCCTTCCAAACGGTGGTACGGCAAAAAGGCAACGTCACCAAAAAAGGTCTGAGGGTAAGGACCAATGGTACAGAACATGTCATAGACTTCACCCTCCAGGCTATTGAAGAGCCGGAGGCCCTGCAAGGGATGTTCATGGTCGTCTTTAAGGATGTGGCGACCTCTGCCGGCAGGAAACCGGCAGCCCGCGTCACGGGCCATCCATCACCACGCGCAAATATCACTGAACTGGAGGAGGAGAGCAAACACCTCCGCGAGGATCTGCAGAATACCCGTGAAGAGATGCAGACCTCACAGGAAGAGCTCAAAGCAACCAACGAAGAGCTTCAGTCCGCCAACGAGGAGTTGCAATCCACCAATGAGGAACTGACCACATCCAAGGAAGAGATGCAGTCTCTGAATGAGGAACTACAGACGGTCAATGCCGAGCTGCAATCCAGGGTAGATGAGCTTTCGCGATCGAATAACGACATGAAGAACCTGCTCAACAGCACGGACATCGCCACGGTGTTTCTGGACAAAGCGCTCAATCTGCAGCGGTTCACCACCCAGACGACCCGGATCATCAAGCTGATTCCGGGCGATGTAGGACGGCGCATCACCGATATCGCATCCGACCTGATCTACCCCGCAATGCCCGATGACATTCGGGACGTGCTGCAGACGCTGGTGTTTGTGGAAAAACAGGTCACTACCCTGGACGGACGCTGGTTTCTCACGCGCATCATGCCATACCGCACCCTGGAGGACAAGATTGACGGCGTGGTGATTACCTTTACGGATATCACCGTGGCCAAGACGCTCGAGATGGAACTGCGCCGGGCGCACGACGAGATAGAAGTGAAGGTTGCAGAACGTACGCAGGAGCTTGCAAAGGCAAACGAGGAGCTTCTCTCAGAGATTGCTAAACACAGACAGGGACGAGTCGGTAAAGGCTAGGCACAGGGGTGAAGTGATACCGGAAGAGGTCAAACCATGAAAGAGGGCAATGGCAAAGAGACAAATGCCACTGATCTGCGTCGCCGCGCAGAAAATCGGCTGGGCGAGACACAGGCCGCAACGGGACCACACCCGAAGAAAGAAGACACCTCAAAACTGATCCACGAACTGCAGGTCCACCAGATAGAGTTGGAGATGCAGAACGAGGAGCTTATACAGGCGCGCGCCGAGATCGAGGCGAGCCTGGAAAAGTACTCCGATCTCTACGATTTTGCTCCGGTGGGCTATTTTACCCTAACAGACGAAGGTATCATCCGGGAAGTCAACCTTACGGGCACGGCCCTTCTGGGGGAGGAGCGTTCACATCTGATCAACCAGCGCTTCGGTCTTTTCATTTCCATTGAGACACAACCCGTCTTCTTTGCATTTCTTAAAAAGGTATGCGAGGGCAACACAAAGGAGAAATGCGAGATCGTGCTCACACGAGGTAAAGATAACCCAAGGCATATCCACCTCGTAGGTAGAGCGTGGGAGGCCGGTAACAGCATGGACCGGCTGTGCATGATGGCTGCCCTGGACATCACGGAGCGCAAACTGGCGGAAGAGGCGCTGCGGAAGGCTAAGGAAGAGCTGGAAAAAAGAGTGATGGAGCGCACCGCCGAATTACGGAACGCCAATGAGCAGCTGCAAGTTGAGCTCACCCAGCGTGAGCGGGCGGAAGAGAAGCTCGGGGAGAGCGAACAGCGCTTCCGCTTGATGTTCGAACATCATCAGGCTGTCATGTTGTTGGTTGATCCTGAATCGGGTGCGATTGTTGATGCCAACCACGCCGCAGAAAAATTCTATGGGTACCCCCGCGCTACGTTGACCACAATGAATATAGCGGATATCAATCAACTGCCGCCGGAAATTATCGCAGCCGAGCGTCAAAATGCCAAGCTGGAGGCCCGCAATTACTTTGTTTTTCCTCACCTCCTTGCGGGTGGTGAAATCCGGACCGTGGAAGTGCGCTCGACTCCTATAGTCGTGCAGGGAGCATTGTTGCTGTTTTCCATCGTTCACGACATCACCGAGCGCAGGAAGGCTGAGGAGGCATTGCGGCAAAAAACCGACGAGTTGGACCACTTCTTCAACGTCACTCTGGACTTGCTTGCTATTGCCGGTACCGACGGTTATTTCCGGCGATTGAACCTGGCCTGGGAGAGGACCCTGGGCTATACCTGTGAAGAGCTCATGGCAGCACCATTCTTCGATTTCATCCACCCCGATGACGTGGAGAGAACCCGTGAGGCGGTTGCCATGCTGGCCTCCCAGCAGGAAGTGATCAACTTCCAAAACCGCTATCGCCGCAAGGACGGCACCTATCGCTGGATCGAGTGGGTTGCGGCGCCATCAGGCAACATGATCTATTGCTCAGCCCGCGACATCACCGAGCGCAAGCAGACGGAAAGGCATTTGCGCAAAGAGGCGGAGCGGACAAGCCTGTTCCTGGAACTTTATCTGAACGCCCCGCAGATGTCGGACAAGGAGCTTTATGACTATGTCCTGGAGAAGGCGGTCAACCTCACTGATAGCTCCATCGGCTTCTTTCACAAGGTCGCTGAAGACCAGAAAACCATTATCCTGACCGCATGGAACAACAAGGCTCTCATGAACTGCACGGCTGTTTTTGACGATCACTATCCCATTGATCAGGCGGGGAATTGGGTGGACAGTGTCCGCCTCAGGAGACCGGTGGTGTATAATGACTATCAGAGCTCTCCCAACAGAAAAGGGTTTCCTGAGGGTCATACCCCTGTAATGCGTTTCATGAGCATCCCCGTACTGGAGAAGGACAAGGCCCGTATAATCTTCGGTGTGGGAAACAAGGCCGAGGAATATGATGAACACGACATCGACCAGCTGCAACTGGTCGCCTATGAAATGCTCAAGATCATGAAGCAGCGTCGATCCGATAATGCACTGTTAAAAAGTGAAGAGAGTTACCGCATGCTGTTTAATAGTATTACGGACGCTGTATTTGTCCATGAGGTCAACTCAGATGGTACACCAGGTCTATTCCTGGAAGTAAACGATATTGCCTGCCGGCGTTTGGGTTACTCACGTGAGGAACTGCTCGCAATGTCACCTGCTGATATTGACGCTCCCGCCTCCGAGTCCGGGACCGACAATATGCTTACTCTCGAGCAATTGGCAGCTGCCCAAAATGTAGTCTATGAACAAACCCACGTCACCAAGGACCAGCAGCGCATACCGGTGGAGATCAACAGCTGCAAAGTTTCTTTGCACGGATGCTCATGTGTAATCTCATTAGTGCGTGACATCACCGATCGCAAGCAGGCGGAAGAAGAAAAGAAGAGACTAGAGACTCAACTCATTCATGCCCAGAAAATGGAGGCTCTCGGGACTTTGGCGGCTGGAATAGCCCATGATTTCAATAACATAATTCAACCCATTCTGATCAATTCAGAACTCATCTCAGATACACTTCCCCTTGGCACACAGGAACGTGAATACCTTGATGTGATCATTGATGCTGCACAACTCGGGAAAAACTTTGTCAGACAGATCAAGGTGTTCGGCTCCGGCAAAAAAGCGTCGTCCAAGCCCATTGACCTTGGCCCTGTCGTTCGCGATGCCCTGATCTTCTTCAAGCGATCGCTTCCTCATGATATCAAATTCAGGCAAAGGATACCTACAAAGGAAAGCCTGGTACAGACAGACCCAACCCAGGTTCATCAACTGATTCTCAATCTCTGTGGTAATGCAGTACAAGCCATGAACCCCGGTAAGGGTTCCCTCGACGTATTTCTCAAGGAAACTGAGGTCACTTCGGCTACCCCTGCCCTCGTCAATAACCTCAAACCGGGAAAGTATATGATACTCACGGTTCGTGATACCGGATGCGGGATCAGTCCGGAAATGCAAGGCCGGATATTCGACCCGTTCTTTACCACCAGGAAGGCACGTATGGGCACCGGGCTGGGGCTCGCAATCGCACATGAGGTGGTAAAGAATGCTCAAGGGTCTATACTCCTTCACAGTGAGGTAGGAAAAGGAACACGATTCGAGATCTATTTTCCCCTCGCACCTTGATTCTCCGGATTAGCCTCTTATCTAAGGTCCACATATGAACACAGAGATCGAGAAGTATATCCTCTTGGTTGATGACAACACAGTAGACCTTCACAGTATCCATCAACTGCTCGTCAATCTGGGGTACGATGTGACCTCAACCACTGATTCTCAAGAAGCCCTCTCCATGTTCCGTAACGAGCCGGATAAATTCGATATGATTATAACCGATCAGTTCATGCCGAGGATGAAAGGTCATGAACTGGTAATTAGTGTGCGTGAGATCCGAAAAGATATTCCCGTCATTGTCTGTTCCGGGTCTGAAGGAGCTCTCCAGGAGCTGCAAGAACAAATGAGAGACTTTCAGGAATTCTTGCTCAAGCCTTTTTCAAGATCTGAACTTGCAGATACCATCCACCGTATACTGACATAAGATCACTTTAATTTTTTTAAACATGATACCCGCCAGAGCCTAGACTTGAAACCAATAACACCATACTTTAAGAATTAGGCATGGAAGCATACCCTACTTTCTTTCGTAATCGCTAAATATTTTCTCATAAAAGGTCGATGGATCAATAAGTATGAATGCAATCATTGGTGCAGTCGTGGTATTGTCCTGTGTGGTCGGCGGATACCTGCTGGAGCACGGGAACCTCAGTGTCATCATGCAGCCGACGGAAGTCCTCATCATCTTCGGCGCCGCCACAGGGGCACTCCTCATCATGTCTCCTTTCAAGCTCCTTAAGGAGATCCTGAAAAACATATCAAGCGTTGTGAAGCCAAAGAATTACGACTCAAAGAAGTACATAGAGGTGCTCTCGCTGCTCTATGAGATATTCAACAAGATGCGCAAGGAGGGCATTATCGCCATCGAGTCCCATGTTGAGGAGCCGAACAAGAGCGAGATCTTTAAAAAATATCCTGCAATCCTGAAGAACCATCGCACGCTTGATTTCATCTGCGACAGCCTTAAGATCCTGCTCTCCATCGATATACCGCCTCATGAATTCGATAATCTATTGGAGGTGGACATAGATGCCAATACGGCGGAGGCAAGCCATCCCTACCACCGCATCGCCAAGATAGCCGATTCATTGCCCGGACTCGGAATCGTGGCCGCGGTGCTCGGCGTTGTGCTCACCATGCAAAAGATCAACGAGCCGCCTGCGGTGCTCGGTGAAAGCATCGGGGCGGCACTCGTAGGAACCTTTCTCGGTGTGCTCACGTGTTATGGCTTTGTCGGCCCTCTTGCAACACTGATGGAGCACCAGATCAAGGAGGAGGAGTCATATTACCAAGTGGTCCGCATAGCAATTGTCTCTTATGTGGCGCGCTCCATCCCCCAGATTGCTATTGAATTCGCACGCAGGGCCATCCCGGAGAGTGTTCGGCCCAGCTTCAATGATCTCGAAAAGATTATGAAGGGCAAAGGCAAGTAATGTCTGAAAATAAAGAACAGCCTGTCATCATAAAAAAACACAAAAAGGGCGGCGAAGAAGGGCACGGCGGGTCATGGAAGGTGGCGTATGCCGACTTTGTCACCGCAATGATGGCCTTCTTCCTTCTCCTGTGGCTGTTGAGCATGACCTCCCAACAGAAAAAGATTGCACTATCCGAGTACTTTCAGAATTATTCAATCTTTGAGAAGGGCGGCGGTGCTGCCGTTGCAACCCTCCAGGATGTCCCCGGCAAAGGTATGTTTGATGTAGGCAAGGGTGCAAAGCCCCCTCCCCCATCATCCATGGTCGCGAGCGATCTTGCAGATAAAGTCAAGAAGCAGGTTCAAGATAACCTCAAAGAATTTCAGGACAGGGTGCTTGCCTTCGATGATAACGGCAACCTGCGTATCGAGATCATCGATACAGGGGGCACCTCATTTTTCAATGTGGGCGGCATCGATCTCTCAGAGAGCGGTAAGGCCCTTATCAAGGGTATAGCCCCTGCGCTGAAAGGGTTGGACAAAAAAATCATCATCGAGGGCCACACGGATTCACTCGGATATAAAGGAATGACGTTCACCAACTGGGAATTATCCACACAGCGTGCATCAGCGGCACGTGTCGAACTCGAGAAAAACGGGATACCGCCAAATCAGATCGAGATGGTGGCGGGGTACGCCGACAGCAAACCCTTCATTAAAAACAATCCTGCCGATCCCAAGAACCGCCGTATCACAATAGTGGTTGATAATAAGTCATCAACAAAGCAACCACCTCCAGCCCAGAGCATGCAGAAACCAAAGCTCCCGGATTCGCCTCCGGGCCTGCAATAGATCACAGCCGAATAAAGTCACACAAAGGTGCATGGCCGCTTAAGGAGGACTGACTCCGACCCCTGCAGGCATGTATGACCTCCCATAAAGGGTTGCCTCTTTACAAAGGTTGCCTCTTTAAGAGATCATTACTCATGTGGCATAAATTACCTATGAAGGAGATAAATCAAGGATCATGGCTGATGTGATTCGCAGGTGCACTGATTCGGATTTTCATACCATTTTTGAGATAATAAATGATGCCGCTTCTGCCTACAAGGGTGTGATCCCTCAAGACCGCTGGCATGAACCATACATGAGCCAGGCTCAGCTTCAATTTGAGATCGAGGATGGGGTTGTGTTCTGGGGGCTCGAGATTGAGGGAAAACTTGCAGGTGTCATGGGGATACAGGACAGGGGCGATATAACCCTGATCCGTCACGCCTACGTGAGGTCGTCCTTGAGGAATACCGGCATCGGCACAAGGCTCCTGAAGCGCCTTGAGCCCATGAGCGTCAAGCCTATCCTTATGGGAACCTGGGCGGCTGCGGACTGGGCCGTTGCCTTTTACCTAAAAAACGGTTACCGCCAGGTGAGCCCGGAGGAAAAGAACCGCCTGCTGCGGAAATACTGGTCCATACATGAAAGACAGGTCGAGACATCGGTGGTCCTTGCAAATGAAAGATGGAAAGGGTCGACACCATGAGGCCTTCACATTCCGGACATTCGCATTTTAAAAATCCCTTCAACCTGCTCCACTATGAGAAGACAAGAGGTTCGATGAGAGAAGGAGGCTTAGAGTGTTTACCAGCATGTTATTCATTCTCATAGCAATTGGTTTGATTGCCGGGATCCTTTCCGGCCTGTTCGGTATCGGTGGCGGAATCATCATCATTCCGGCCCTGATATATATTCTGGGATATTCCCAGCACAAGGCCACAGGCACCAGTCTTGCCGTGCTCCTGCCGCCGATAGGCATAGCCGCTTTCATCGAATACTATCGTCATAACAATGTCGACCTGAAGGCCGCCCTGATCATAGCCGCATTCGCCATCATAGGCGGCTGGATCGGTGCACTGTATGCAAACCGGCTCTCAGCCCCGGTGCTGCGCCTCCTCTTCGGCGTTCTCATTGTCGTCCTCGGAGGATATATGGCAATCGGTGCCCTGAGGAAACTCGGATACCTGTGATCATCAGGATGATCCTTTTCTCAACTATACAAAAGGCAAGACCATTTTATCCGGATTGACGCTTGACGCTTGATCTTTAAGATATGCCATACAGGCCGACGGCATCGTGCGAGAGGCCTATGCCTATCTTCATCACAAGATCTATGGTAATGTTTATCTCTGCGGATAAAAATACACATGATACTTCCCCATGGGGGTCTTCAGGTGAACAAGAAAGTCGATGACATGCGGATACATCCCCATCAGCAAATGCTTGCGAAGATATTCACCTCTGTCCGCCTCATGGGGCCGCCCATGAGCGAGAAGCTTCTGGAACTCGTTTGCCATCTCTTCAGCCCGGAAGAGGCCTGCATTGCGATACATCTGCCCTTCTACCTGCCCAAGTCCCTTGAAAAGATCGCCCGCCGGGCCCGGAAAAGTCCCGATGCAATCAGGCAGAATCTGGAGGTTATGGCACAGAGAAGGGTAATTTACGGTTCCGAGGAGGGCTACTCCCTCCTGCCGCTCATCCCCGGCATGTTCGAGTATCTGCTCATGGATGGGAGGGATTCGCCCTGGCACAGGAGATATGCGCAGCTCATCAACGGCCTCTATGCCACCGGCTATACGAGCGAATACAGCACAAGGCCCTCCCCGCTCATCCGCAACATACCCGTGGAGACTGTTATAGAGAGCACGAACCGTGTTGTGGATTCAGACCTCATGAGCGAGATGATTGAAGCCCATGATAAACTGGCTGTATTGAACGTATGCCAATGCAGGCAGTCACACATATTCTCGGGCCACGAATGCAAACGATCCGGTGCGACTGACGGATGCCTCGTTTTCGGAAGCCTTGCCGAGGTTTCCGTTGAGAGGAGAAGCGGAAGATTTGTGAGCAGGGAAGAGATGCGGGATATCGTCCAGGACCGCTGGGAGAAAAACCTTGTCTTCATGTCGGCCAACCTCGTGCCGGCAAGCACGAACGCCATCTGCACGTGCTGCGACTGCTGCTGCCACTATATCGAATCCGTCAACCGGTTCGGCGGCCGGGTCTCCCTGGCACAACCCCACTTCATCGCCGCTGTAGACGAATCCGCCTGCAATTCATGCGGCAGGTGTGCGAAGGTCTGCAACACATACGCCCACAGGGTTAAAGACAAGCAGCATGTCTACGATTCAGCCGAATGCATCGGGTGCGGCCTGTGCGTCAAGGCATGCCCGAAAAAGGCCGTCTCCATGAGAGAGAACAGCGACTATTCGCCGCCTTCCAAGAGCTGGTTGCATTTCGGACTGCGAATAATGCCGGCAGGCATTTTGTCTCAGATCAGGGTGGCGATGTCGCGGTAAATCGATCGGTACCCCGGGAATCAGGAATAAAAATATTTCAAGCGAGGTGGCTGATGGAGACCTGGAAACTCCCGCCTAAGGCTAAAATATATGAGGCCATGAGTGCGGTGGCCGACAACAGAATAAAGATCACCGGCAAGACAAACGCCGAAGTAACCTCATCGTCGCATGACAAGACCTATACCGTAGTATGGAGCGAGGACCTCACCCAGATCACGTCCAATGACAATGCCTCCTATTGGCAGGGTTATCTGGGCTACCCCATCGTAGCCGTGCTCATGATAAGGGGAGATATCACCTTCGACAGGGAGATCACAGAAAACCTCAAGGGCATTCCCTGGAAAGATATCAACAAGCGGTTCAGGAACGACTATGAAAAGGCCGTAGACTCGGTGCTGAGCTCGCTTGAAGAAAAGGGGATCGATACGAGTGTTCTCACAGCAGAAATAGAACGGATCATGGCCCAGCTCGGGCATCTATCATTAAAGAAACTCCCCAAGGGTGCAAGGCCACCGAAAAAACGGCCCGGCTGACCATATTCTCAATTGTATCTGTTCCGTGCAGAAATGCTTATATCAATTGTCGACATAGGTTTTTATCAAGTTACCCAATGAGGCCGATCAGACATCCAAACCCTCACCGTCTCATGCAGCCAATCATCGAGTCCTTTCACCATATAAAATCGCGGTAAAAGGAGATTGTCATGAGGAGAGATCACACCCTCATCAACGGCGATTTTCGCCAGGGTCGTGTAAGGATAAATACGGATGCCGATGGTAATCTTCAAGGCATCCAAGTCGAGCGAATCAGCAAAGACAAGGCTTTCTTCAACCGACTCTTTCGTCTCGCCGGGACCTCCCAAAAGCAGGAAGCCCATCCTTTTTATCCCGAAGTCCTTTAGCATTTCTGAAGTTTTGAAGATCGTATCGGGGTTATACTTTTTATTCATGGTGCGAAGGATTCGCTCACAACCGCTTTCGAATCCCAAACTTGCCTCTTTGCAACCGGCTCTTGACAAGAGATCAATAAATTCTCCATCAACCTTCCCGGGGTAAATGATACACCTAAAGAATATTTTCAATCCGCTCTTCATAAGTCTAAAACAAATCTCTTTGGCATAGGGCAAAGGGATATTGAAGGTATTATCAACAAAATAGAACCGTTTGAATCCTGCATCAACGTGGCTGGCTATTTCCTCAATGACTAATGCCGGACTTCGTTTCCTGATGGAGCGGCCTTCTATTAAACTTGTTGAACAATAACTGCAGTCCATGGGACAGCCACGCCTCGTCTGAACCGGCATCCATATCTCCTGGTCATTGGGGACACTGAGAGACGAAATGAGGGCATCGGCCAAAGGCAACGTATCCAGGTTTTTCACAAACTTCCTTTTCCCCTGAAGTCCAAGACCCCGCAGATAGAGCCCGGGCGTTCCTGAAAAGCCTGCGCCACGGCTGATCCTATCCAGAAGGATGGGGAATATGCCTTCTCCCTCTCCTTGTATTCCCATATCGGCTTCCAGATAATCCAAGACACTTTCCGGGAAGATGCTGTAACCTGCCCCGCCCAAGACGATTATGGCGTGAGAAAGATCTCGACAATCCGTTACTGTTTTCTTGACCTGATCCAATAAAAATCTCGGGCTTTCCATCTTCTGGTCGTCTATATTTCTTACGGAGATGCCTATGACCTCGGGATGAAAAGATTTCAACAGCCTCCATGATGGACAACCGGTTATCCTGCCGGGTCATGAGGTCCAGCAATCTTACCTCATGCCCTGCGTTTCGTGTCGCTACGGCAACACAATTCAATCCCAAGGGCAGCGGAAGGATATTGGTCTGTTCAGTATTTGCGGAAATAAGGAGTATTCGCATGTTTTATTCTGACTAAAGGATGTTAGATCAATATCGATCTTTTTTCAATAATCAAGAAAATGATGTGAATTTGACAGTAAAAATGATGGACTGTTGCAACAGACAGGGTTCATGATACATAAGAGAAATGAGCATAGGATCTGATCTTGATTAAAACGCAAACCCTTTCAGATGACGTCCAGTTCAATGATAAAGGGGGGTATCACCCGTCATGTCTTCCATAAGGATTGAGACATGGGTCGTTATTTCAATCTTTGTCTTGCTCCTCTTCCTCATTCCCGGCATCAACCATGGGTTGTGGAGGCCCGATGAACCCCGGGTTGCAGGCATATGTGCCGAGATGGCACGGACCCATGATTTTGTTATTCCCCACCTAAACGGCAAACCCTTTCTCGAAAAGCCTCCCCTTTACTATGCTGCAGGGGCTCTCGCCGGTTCTCTCCTCGGTGGGGATAGCGACATCCCTTACCGCCTTGTATCGCTCTTCATCGGGGTACTCACAATCATCATCACCTTTTTGACGGCATCAAGAAAGGGCGGGCCCATCATGGGCCTCATTGCGGGGGGCATCCTGGCAAGCACATGGGAGTTCTTCATGTTATGCAGATGGATACAGGTGGATGTCATCCTTGTCTTCGGTGTGACTATGGCCATGTATGCATATCAAAAATGGCTGGATTCCGCCAAGGCCGCCTATTCCATCATGTTAGGTCTTGCTGCGGGGATCGCCTTCATGGGGAAAGGCATGGTCGGACCGGCAATCGTCGCTTCAGCCATATTAGCAGACATCATACGCCGCAGAGATCTCAGTACATTCAGGCGAATCAGGCCGTTTGTGGTTCTTGCATTCATACTTATTGCTGTGCTGCCCTGGATTGTCGCCCTCTGGAACCGCGGAGGCTGGTCTTTCATCAGAGAGGTAATCGTGGTGAACAACCTCATGCGTTTCACGGGCGCTCCCGAAGGTGCGGCGCTCGGGCATCAGAACGGCCCCCTGTATTATCTTGAACACTTCCCGGGAAATTTTCTGCCATGGACCCTGATCTTTATCCCCGCTTTCATTGCATCCATCAGGAAGTTCAAGGATGACCCCTATATCTGCTGGTTCATCGCCCCGTTCATCCTCCTCTCCATCGCTTCGACCAAGAGGGGTTTATACCTGGTGCCGTTGTACCCCGCTGCTGCATGCATGACCACAGACTGGATCGTGAATGCGCATCGCATGAAATGGGAAGAGCTTATCATAAAGATTACCCGGGCCGTCTGCATCGCCGGCTGTCTTGCCCCCTTCGCCGGGGCCTTTCTCGGGATGCCGGTACTTGGGATAGCTTTTGGTGTGCTCGCGGTCTTCTCTCTGGTTCTCATCACAAGGACGACGGTGAAACAGCAAGAGGCCGTATCCCTGGTCATGATGGTGTGCATAGCCATGTGCGCATGCACGATGATCTATTTCCCCTACATGAAGCCGGACAAGGACTACCTTGGTTTTGCACAACAGGCCCTTGCTACAGCGGGCAACAGCGAGATAACCCTTATCGACCCTGATGAGTCATTGGAGGGGGTGTTCCCTCTTGTTACCGGCAAGACCGCCAAGGAAATGTCTTCTCGAACGGATATCAGGGATGAGGGTTTCTATCTCTTGGCCGGGAATAACGATACATTCATGAAGGCCTTACAACAGCGATCCAAGGTGGAGGTATTCATGGAGAGGAAGCTGGGTCAGAAAACGACACGGCTTTTGTTTATCAGGCCTGACACGGCCGGTAAAAAACCAAATATTTAGGCGATTCTGTCCGTTAATCAATGCCTTCTCTACGGCACTAAGTCATATCTCCTATTCCCTTTCCACCAGGACAATTGCCCCTGCAGGCATGGCAGGTTTCCAGGGTATAACCTTTTACCGTGGTGATGATTGACTTCTCCCTGCAGTTTTTCTGTATTACCCTTGATCCGTCCAGGGCCTTGCCGGGGCATTGATCGACGCACAGGCTGCACTTTCCGGAACAGAACGTATACCGGGCAATCGGGTCTCCATCCAGTGCTTCGTCTAAAAGCATTGCCCCCAGGGTAATCCTGTTTCCGAACACGTCATTGGTGAGCAGGGTGTTCTTTCCCATAACACCCAATCCGGCCACATACCCGGCATGTTTCAGCGACAGTATCCCCTTGCCTTCTTTTGTATCTGCATCCCAATACTCATACGGCTCACTCGGTACCGGCACTGCGATAATGCCCGCATCCTGCAGATTAAGTGAAACCCGGCAGGTTAGACGGAATACCTCATGGAGGATAGTCTCGGATGCAAACGTGTATGAAACGGGGCTTGCCGAATAAAAGGCGCCCTCGGGAAAACGCTTTGCCAGCACAACAACCGACCTCGTGCCGGAGAATATATCCTTTGGTCCAAAACCTTGCGGTGCATCTTTGAACCTTTCAACCGGGGCGATCCCGCACAGATCCGCACCAAGAATTTTAGCCATACTCTTCAGTTTTTTTGCAGTCATCTTTTTCATGTGATCTTTCCTCCGTGACATCGGATGCACTTCATATTTTTAAGTCACCTAATGCAGGCAGGCAACGGACAGAGAAAACCATACGGACATAATTATCCAGAACAAGGCCTTTATCACCCCCGGGAAAGTCGCCGCTTCCCGAATCAGGTAAAGAGACTCCTCTCTCGGGACAAACCTGATCGAGTACTCAGGGGTAAACAAATACATGATATATGCAAATACCTTCGCCACTTTCATACCTCCATACATTGCAGTTTGCCGTCCATACCGTAATCCCTACAGCATTATCTACGAATGAATCCAATCGTCATATCTGATGGACACGTTCACAAATCCTGATTATATACTTTTACATGGAACTCTATCAGCTGCGGACCTTTGTGACGGTGGCAGAGGAAGGGCACCTGACGCGTGCCGCCGGGCGGCTTTTTACGAGTCAACCCGCCATCAGCGCCCATATCAAAGCCCTCGAAGAGGAATTGGGAGTGCCCTTGTTCGTACGGACACCCAAGGGTATGCAGCTCACCAGAGAAGGTGAATTGCTCAAGGCCCAGGCGGAAAAGGCCTTGGACACGATAAAGGAGATGCACCATCAGGCAAAGGTGCTCCAGGGGGACATCCTGGGCACGGTCCGCCTCGGTCTGAATATTGACCCCATGTTCCTGAAGATCAGCAAATTCTTTTCCATGATGTCGTCCCAATATCCCCGGCTGGAATTCCACCTGCTCCAGAATATGTCGTGGGAGGTACTCGATAAGATCAAGTCCGGCGGGCTCGATGCTGGGTATATATTCGGCAACAACGAGCATCCCGAGATCGTCACCCTACCCTTATCCGATTTCAATCTCAGGATCGTCGGACCCGCCCAGTGGAAAGATGATCTCAAAGGCGCCGACTGGCAGCGGATTGCCGAGATGCCCTGGATCTGGGTTCCCCCCATGTGCCCATACTATAAGATCGTCAGTACGATGTTTGAAAAGAAAGGCCTCAAACCCTTTAAGGTAGCCCTGGCCGATGGAGACTACATCTGCAGAGCCCTTGTCTCATCGGGTGTCGGGTTGACCATCATGATCGAGGAGGAGGCCCTGGAAGCCCAAAAAGAAGGCAAGATAGCCATATGGGAAAAGGAGCTCTTCCAGGTACGACTGTCCTTTGCCTACCTCGGGAACCGCTCAGACGACCCCGATATCCGTGCCGTCCTGGATGGAATCCGCACGGTGTGGGGAGTCGCATGATTTGTATTACAACGTTGCTTACTCTCCCTTATGACCGGATTCATGATCCAGCAGAAATTTCTTTCGCCACAACCCGCCGCCATACCCTACCAGGGCTCCATCTTTGCCGATTACCCTGTGGCAAGGGATGATAATGGAAATCCTGTTGTCGTGGTTCGCCTTCGCAACAGCCCGTAGGGCCTTGGGCTTCCCGATTATCTCTGCCTGCTCGCTGTAAGAACGGGTCTCGCCGTAAGGGATCGTCTGTAAGGCCTGCCACACCTCCTGCTGGAAAGGTGTGCCCTGCAATACCAAGGGGAGATTGAATTCTTTGAGTGTCCCGGCAAAATATTCTTCCATCTGTTTACTCAGCGCCTCAAAATGTCTGTTGGAACCGGGGACAAGCTCTGCGCTCAGTATTCTTTTTAACCTCGATAGTTGCGTCTCCAGCATCCTTCTATCAATGAATTCCAGAAGGCAGATCCCTTCATCGGTCGCCCCTGCCAGCATGGGGCCTAACGGGGTCAAGATCCTTGTTATGGTAATAAGCCGATGATGCCGGCTCGTGTTCGGCGAGAACCCTGTGGTCTTTTTGAATGACTCGGTAAACCCGCCCAACGACTCATAGCCGGATTCAAATGCCGCATCGATGACCTTCTCCCCGAACTGAATCCTTCCGAATGCCTGGCCGATCCGTAATGTCCGCAGATAGGACTGGAAGGTCATCCCGTGATGCCTTTGGAACCACCGCCGTACACGGTTCGGGTCGATCCCCCGTTGTTTGAGGTCACGGTCTTTCAACCTGATCCCCGGGGAGGAATCGATCTCATTAAGAAGGGGCCGCAGCCAGTCAGGCGTCTCCCCTTTGTACCCCAGCGGGTTACAGATCTTGCAGGGCCGGTATCCATGCATAAGGGCTTCGCGGGCCGATTGGAAAAACTCGACGTTTTCCTGCCTGGGTTTGCGTGCAGTGCAGGTGGGGCGGCAGAATATTCCCGTGGTCTTCACCCCTACGATGAAGATACCTTCAAAGGTGCTGTCTTTCTCCAGCATGGCGTTATACAGAGTCTTCGTATCGGGTAATGCCTGCATCGTACAATCTCCCTTTATCCCTGTTATCAGAGACGGGTCGTTTGTGACACTCATCATCATTCCCTTCAATAAGGTCTGTCTGAAAAACGGGCAACCGGAAATTTAACAACCAATTTCCGATTGTTTGAGGAAGAGGCGGAATACCACCTTAAAAAACGAGAAGGGTTTCCCTGCACCTCTAATAACTCAGGTAATCACGGATGATTTTTCCATGAGTGTCGCCCCCGCGAAACTTGTCCTCGACCTGATCGGGGAGCGGGGGTCCAGAAGTGTTCAAAATGACTGGATTCGAAGCTTCCGCGGGAATGACGCATGAAAAGGGATCACCCCGAAATATGAAAAGACAGTATCGTTTCATGCTATGTCCCCTCTCCCCACGCGGGAGTGACTCAGTCCATCCCTGGCCTTCGCCCTATGGGCGCACGTAAAGTGCGTCCAATTCGTCTATCCTGACGAATTGTGGGACTTCGGTGAGGGGGTTCCTTATTTTCGTAGGTATGACGCCCGGGATTGGATTTCTTTACGCTCATTCAAAATTATCAATTATGAGAGGTAACCTTATGCCTTGAGAGATTTGATAACCTCCATACAATCCTCTTTGCCCATGATCTTGGGAACAGGATAGGTAGGGTTGCATTCAAACAATGCACGTTCTGCGATGGTCGGGATGTCTTCATCTTTTATGCAGTCAAACTTGTTCGGAATGTTTAATCTGCTGTTCAGCGCTTTAACGGCTTCTATAAAAGCCCAGGCCTTCTGAGACCGGCTCATGCCGAACCTGGCAACGCCGGCAGCCTCCGCAAGTTCAGCCAGAGGTTTGTGCGCTGCTTCGCCGAACCACTCAAGGATATAGGGCATGATAACAGACATTGCGAGACCATGAGGAACACCATACATGCCGCCGAGGTTATGACCGATCCCGTGAACATAACCGACGCCGCCACGGGTGAATGAATATCCTGCATAATAGGAAGCAAGGAGCATCTGCCCGCGTGCTTCAAGGTCTTTACCGTCATGGTAAGCCTTTTCAATATTGTTGAAGATCATTTCGACTGCCAGAACAGCCTTTATACGTGTAGTTGAATTGTTATAGAATTTCCCGATGTAGGACTCAACCGCATGTGTCAATGCATCCATACCTGTTGTTGCGGTAATGTGAGGCGGAAGACCGACGCTCAGTACCGGGTCGAGAACCGCGTATCTCGGACGGATAGCAGGGTCGTTGATCGGATATTTTTCGTGCGTTTGCGTGTTCGATACCACGGCCGCTATGGTGGTTTCGGAACCTGTACCCGCTGTTATCGGAACTGCGAAAAGCGCCGGAGGGAAAAGAGACCCCATTTTAACCGCAGGCATTATTACCTTGAACAAACCTCTCATCTTGGTAACCGAACGATTCGGGCGGGCAACCCGTGCGCCGGTAACTTTTGCGCAATCCATGGGTGAACCGCCGCCGAAAGCTATGATGGCCTGACAGTTTTTTGCCTTGTAGATTTTAAATGCTGCTTCGATGTTGTCGATGGTAGGGTTGGGCTGTACCTGGTCGTAGAGTGAATACTTGATACCTGCGGAACCGAGAGCCTCAAAGAGAGAATCGAGCAGGCGAAGACCCATAAGGCCGGGGTCGGTAACGACAAGAACGCTGGTGATATCTTTGTTTCTGATGACCAGAGGAAGTTTTATTATGCTGTCCGTGCCTTCGATGATCTCGGGTTCAATCCAGGGAATAAGATTCATTCCCACACCCAGAACGAACTGATACGTACGATAATACGCTTTCTTTAATGCCCACACGATGAGTACCTCCCCGATGTTTGATTTCTCAGTCGACTTTAACACACCATAAAAGTAATTTCTATTACCCAACGATCGTATCCGTTTGTGCACTAAGCAGAAAGAACTCGTATTGGGAGGAGGCAGTTTTCAGTAAGAGATAGAGGAGATGTTAAAGCGGAAGGTAAGGCCTAGAGGGGAGAACGAAGAAGAAAGAAAATGGTTTCTGACACCATTTATTTCCTTACCAACCCTTATGAGTGAGATAATCGTAAATGAATGAAATGGAGAAAATGGGTTCAGAGATCATTTATGCATGTTATCATTAGCCGATTTTGAAAAACTAGTATGGAGCCCCGAATTTGTGTGTACCCGAATTTTGAATTTTAGAGAAGTAGTTCATGAACGATTGAACTCCTCTTCAAACTGTCGAATTACTGCCATCATCTCATCAAAGTCTGGTGGCTCACCGAAAAACATTTCTTCACGCATAGCGTTATAATCACGCTTCCAATCGCTTAATTGGTCCCCTGTTGGCAGCAACCGCAAAGTTCCTTTTTGAAGTGTATCGTAATCCATCCAAGTTTGGTTGAAAAAAATCTTTCGGTGTTGAGCAATGTGAACGAACAGGTCGAGATCAGCTATGGCTTGTGCTGCAATACCTGCTCCGATTAGACACCAGAGATCATAATAGTGACGGGACAATCTTGGTTTGCGTGGCTTTCCAGTTGGGCGGTAGGTCTCTTCGTGCAAGAGCATTGCCTTTTCCCAAAATGTTCGCCTAGCCGCCACGGTTCTCAGGGAAAAGGTGCTATCCTGAAGTAGGTCTTTGAAAGCTTCTGCTAGATATGGCTTAATTGATGGCGTCTCGACTGGTTCCGTTTCTGAACGAGCACCCATTTCAATTTTGACAACTGGGCGCAAGTACTTGATACTGGCGATAAAAACAGAGGGGTACTGGAAGAGTAATGTCTGCTGGTCTGGATCCTCAAGTTCATCAGCCAAAGTCAACTCCCAGGACAAATCAGCAGGAAGTGAGTCTCTCATGTGCTGTTCCAGCATAGGCCATAATTCATCTTGGATGCTTTGACTGCATTTCTTTTTCAGCTTTTTCTGTTTATTATTACTGAGGGTTTGCTCTCCAAATCCGAGATATTCTCGATCTATGACTACATCAATGTCCTCAGAAAATCTTGAGATTAGCTGCCAACATTTAGAAAGGGATGTACCTCCCTTGAATGTTAGATGCTCTCCCCATTTTGGAAGATTAAAAAGTTTTCGCAAGGTCCAACAGACCCAAAAATCCTTTTCGATAGCTGCTGGGGCTAGGCCAATCCGATGTTGTCCTTCTTGGTATAGGAGATGCTTCTGCTCAGCTTGAAGATTAAGAAATCTATCCATGTTTCAGACGTCCTCTTGCTGAGCAATACGGCGTATGTCAGAGGCAATCCAGGTAGGGGCATAGCGGAGATCTTGGAGAAGTTGTTTTTTGTCACTAGCAGAAAGTTTCTTGAACAATCGTTTCAAAGTCGATTCATCCACATGGCGCTGGCCAATATGGCGCAAGGCCTGGATGACAAGACCACTCACCCGATCAGATGTTACCATGGAACTGGGTGTTGTATGTTTGAGTTTAATGACTTGCTTGCCAAGCTTTACCTGGCGTTCTGGTCCATCTGTCAGGAAAACCACTTTAGTTGGCACCTGTTCAGACAACCCCAGAAGATTGGCGGCATAGCCACCAGACGGTTGCAGACGGATGTTGTCTCGTCCCTTTAGTGCCTTGGCAACAGCGTCTACCGTGGGAGAAACAGGGCCAAGATTCGAGTCTATACGAGGATAATCATAAATACCACGGGCCAAACGACGCAAGGTACCTTTATTAACAAGGCGGTGCAACGCCAAGTCAACTGCCTGACGACTACCCAGGTCCAAAAAATATTTTGGGGTAAAGACGCAACCCCTCCCTCGTCCATATATACGACTAAGTATTTTTGAATCAATACTTTGCATGACAAACTCACATTACTTTTTGTAAGAAAAAATAGCAATTATTTCTTACAAAATCAAGAGTGCTTTAAGGATAAAAATTAGTGAATCTATCCATAACTTTTTTCCTCTAAATCAATAGAGAGAAAAAGATTGACAAATTGGTGTAGGGGAGTGTATGTGTCCTTAGGACACATACATTCCCCTACACCTTTCAGGAGCAATAATTTGGATGTTTCCAAAGCCTTAACTTTAAGCCTGGGAGAATTAAATCAACCTGTTGTAACAAATTATTATCTAGGTGTAATCCTTGCAACGTGTTATCAAACAAAAGTATTCCGAGAAGAGATAATCAATGGTATTTCTCGGAAATTCCCAAGCCAAAAAGACTATAAAAAAATAGTAGCTAATCTCGAACAACATGGCGTCATAAAACATCAAGATGCTTATAATATCATTTTACTCAAAAAAGGTTATAGGCCTTTAGAAATATTATGTTCTATTGATCCTTTTTTGTACATATCTCATCTTAGTGCAATGTCATTTCATGGTTTGATCGATAGAATTCCAGATGCCGTATATGTTTCTAGTCCTGGACAAAAAATGTGGAGAGAACTAGCAAAACAAAAGATGTTGAATGACTATGGAGATCTTTACCCGAATTTTTTGGAAAGCCAACTCCCCAGATTAACTAAGCCAGTCATTAGGTATATTGGGAAATATAAAGTGAATACATTTTCAAGCATACATCTAGGATCCTTCCAATATGTAAGTGATAATGTCCTAAGAGTTTCCACGCTGGGAAGAACCTTTCTCGATATGATCCGAGAGCCCATGCGTTGTGGTGGAATGCGGAAAGTTATTAAAATTTATAATAAATGCGGCGGAAAGTATAAAGATTTTATTATCGATGAAGTCAATCAACATGGTAATAAAATAGAGAAGGTTAGGGCTGGATATTTGTTGGAAGAGGTGTGCGGTATAAGCGAAAAGATAATTGAAAAATGGTTGAGTTATGTTGAAAGAGGTGGTTCACGAAAACTTGATCCAAGTACGGAATATAGACCAAACTATTCTGAAAGGTGGTGCCTTTCAATTAATATTTAAAAAATCCGAGATTCAGGGACACCACGAAATCCGGAGTTTTTTATAAAGTATAGAAGCTGACTGGGTCCGGGTCGGACGGATAAATGGGGTCAGAGACCGACTTTTATGGGATAATTGGGGACGTTTTCACATTTCTCACACCTTGAATTTGAGCCCGTCCCCGATTCTTCCCTTTTCGTAAGAATTTTCTAAAACCCCATCCGCGCCATCTGGAACATGAGTTTCCTCCCCCATCCCATACGCATCAGAAATGCCTGGAATCCAAAGAAGGCAGAAGGGGATATGCGTTTGGATATCCAGAATATCTTCGCTGTGGCCTGCGGAACCACATACATCTTGTCCTTTTTCACGGCATCGATCACCAGATTGGCAATCATCTCAGGTGTCCACCTCGCATTGTCCACGCCTGTCGTTGAACATTGCCTCTGGAACTCGTCCGTGCATCTCATCTTCTCCATGAGATTTGTCTTGATGAATGTCGGGCAGATCACCGTCACCCCGATGTTGGAGGGGGCGAGCTCGCTCTTGAGCGTCTCTGAAATGGAGATGACCGCGGCCTTTGTCGCATTGTACGGGCCCATCTCAGCGGATGAGATGATACCGGCAGCGGATGCAACGTTCACGATAGAGCCGCTCCCCTGTTTTTTCATCCTCGGGACAAAGGCATGACAGCCGTACACGACACCCCAGAAGTTGATGGAAACAATCCACTCCCAATCCTTGATCGGGATGTCGCCCAT
The DNA here is from genome assembly GCA_963847605.1 of uncultured delta proteobacterium. GTDB lineage: Bacteria > Desulfobacterota > Desulfomonilia > UBA1062 > UBA1062 > MWEI01. Next base: position 106,662 of record CAWKAM010000008.1, read on the forward strand.
GAATCCGATTGAGGCAACACCCGCGTTGTTGATGAGGATGTCCACCTTGCCCCACGCATCGAAGCAATGGTCTGCCATCCTCATGACATCATCGAGCCTGGATACATCGCAGAGGAATACCTCTGGCTTGCCCCCTGACTGCCTTACCATCTCGCATGTCTGCTTGAGCCCTGCCTCATTGATATCGGCCAGGAGTATGGTGCATTGCTCTTTTGCCAATGCAAGCGCCAGCCCCTTCCTATTCCCGACGCTGCCCCGGTGATTACCGCCGTTTTTCCACTGAAGGTCTCTCTTCCCCATGGCTTAAGCCCCCTAATCGTCGATGAGATTCTTTGAATTGAAAAGGATTGCCTCATACGACGGTATATACTGATACAGGACCGGCAGTCTGCTCAATCCCATGTCGCGCAGCTCGGTGCATATCCTGTGGTGGCTTCCGATATCCAGCTTGGCCGCGTTGAATCCGATGGTCTGGCGATACTGGATGGGGTTTATATAGAGATTCGCCTTCAGCGGAATGCCGCCCTTCAGGGTGTGGAGGATATACTTCGTGAGCCTGCCCCGTGATGTCTTTACATTCTTCCCTTTGAGCGTCAGGATCCTCTGGCCGTTCTCCGCTACCGTGCAGGTGGTGTATCCTTTCTCATGGCTGAAGGATATGTCGGCGATGAACTTCGGATATCCTGCCATCTCGACCCCTCCACAACGCGCCCTCTCGGACGTTACGGGGAGGTGGAGGATATAGGCGGTGAAGCAGTCCTTGAGCATATACGAAAGGGAGGTCAGTCCCGGGATGGCCCTCTTGCCATAGGATATGACCGCGCTGATGCTGAATTCGTTGTACGGGCCGATATCCGTGTTGCGGTACTCGAAGGCGCTAAACACCATCAGGCACCTAGCCGGGAACATCTCCACAGGATGCATGTCAGGTGAAGGGAGATACTTCCTCACCTTCTTGGTAGAGGCCGTGTAGATGGCGCTCATTGCAGTGTTGTCATAATAGAAGATCGGAAGCCTGACTTCGTAGTCCTTGTACTCGATCTGATCCAGGCCTTTGAAGAAATTGTTCGTATCCGGCACGCGCTTTTTCATACATTCGCCTCCTCGATGATTCTCTCGATATATTTCATCTTTTTCAGGCCGCTCATACCCAGCAGCGACCTTGCCTGTCTGGCATCCCGCATCCGCTTTTCCTGGCCGTAGTCTTTCATGTATCCGTTGCCCCCCAGCAGCTGGACGCCTTCTGACGTTGCGGTGCAGGCCATGTCGCTTATGTGGATCACCGCTGCAAGGGCAGAGCGTTTTCCATCAGGCGGGGCCGCATCGGATGCGGAGAGGATCCCGGACAGGCAGCTCCTTGCCACATCGATCTGGATGGCGATCTCGGCCAGCTTCATGCGGACACCGGACCACTCGACAATGTTACGGCCGCCCTGCCAGCGCTGCCCGGCATATTCAAGGGCCTCTTTGAAGCAGCCCTGCATGATGCCGAGCGATATTGCCGCAGCCGGCAGGGACATACGCGACTGCATGGTATGGAAATAGATCTCACCTTTGCCTTCAGCACCTATCAGCAGTGCCGGCACATCCTTCAGGGTGGTGTCGACGGCCTGGCAGGCCTGAAAGCCCAGGGTGAGTATGGGACCTGACCTCGTCACGCCGTCTCCGGTCAGATCGATGAGATAGTAGGAAAAGCCTTTGCCGTTCTGCCGGGCTCCGGCTGCGACCGCATACCGGGCCATGCCTCCGAGCACAAGGAATGGCAGCCAGCCGGTCAGCAGATGCCTGCCCTCGCCGGTGACCTCAGGAAGGTCCATTTCATCTGGCGAGGCATAGGACTGGAATGCTAGGGGGATGCTATCGGGACCGGCAGCCAGCTGGTAGATGGGCCGACAGCCTTCTGCATCGGTTTCTGCGGCCGCTGATATGATCTCGAGGGCTGCGGCATGGGTGAAGAGTATGCCCGCCATGCCTGCATCTATGGCGCTGATCTCTTCCATGATGCCGGCAAGGGCAGGGGCATTCAGCCCTACTCCGCCCCATTCGATGGGGAGGTTGATGCCGAACAGCCCTGCTTTTTTGGCTGTCTCCATCACACCGGTTATCTCACGGGGATAGGGATATTCATGATCGAGTACATGCTCGAAGAGCTCTTTTCTGGCAAAGCTGTGCGCCAGGTCGCCAAACGCCTTGAGCTCTTCGTTTTGTGCTGCGTGTGCTGAAAGGTTCATGATCTGCCTCCTTGATCCTTATTCGAATACCCGGACACCGGGCATGTCGTGTGCGATGTGCTGGGAAAAGAGATTGATCCTGTTGACCTCGTTCGTGCCTTCATAGATCTGGAGCAGCTTTGCATCCCGCAGCAGCTTCTCCGCCCCTGCATCGTGCCGCGTTCCGTCGGCGCCCATGAGGTCGAGGGCTTTTGCGCAGTTCTGAACTGCCATGTCGGTGCACGAGAATTTCGTCAGAGAGCCGAGCCCTGACAAGAGCCTTTCATCCTCGGTGCTGGTCCACTCGAAGTTCAGCTTGCGGTAGATGTGGTTGACGATCTCGAGGTTGAACAGGGGAGAGACGAACAGGGTGAACATCCAGGCAGGCGTATAGAGCGTGAGGTAGAAAAGCACCTTGTTGTAGAGCAACCGGATCATGCTCTTCAAGCCCGGCGGCATAGGCGGCTTCCATGTATACGGCCTGTGCTGCCACGACATTCGCATACATGTCGGCAATGGCTAGCTGCACCCATTCCTGGTCGATCAGGCTTTCCCCTCCGACCTTCTTTTTCGCGGCATACCGGACGGCGGCATCGCAGGCGGCGCGGGCAACGCCTGCCCCGATGGCTGCGACACCGGGCTGGGTTATGGCAGGGAACATGCCGATCACTTTCAGGCCGGCCTGTTTTGCCGAGATGCCCAGGCGGCTGACCTGGTTCTTTGAATAGCAGACGTTTTCATCCGGCACGAAGCAGTCTTCGAACACCAGCTCGCTGGCCACGCATGCCTTCTGCCCCATCTTGTGCTCTTTGTGGCCGAAGCTGAAGCCCTTCATCCCGGTCTTCACTGCAAGCATGATCAGGGTATCTGCGGGCTTCCTTATATCCTCATAGCAGATGAGCATGTGCCAGGTGCTCACATGGCCGGCAGAGATGAACACCTTGCTCCCGTTGACCATGTAGCCGCCCACAACCTTTTCGGCCTGCGTCCTGACCTTTGCCCCGGGAAGGAGCGGGGCCTCCGCCTGGTCGGTCCCCGCACCGGGCTCTGTCCATGCGAGCGAGATGAGGCAGGGGTTGCCCTTCTTAGCCTCTCTGACCACGTCGCGGAGTATCCTGTTCGTGATCTTCATGTTGCACGACGAGCATAGGACCGAGACCCCCAGATAGTGCGCGCCGATGAGGTTCGCCAGCCCTGCGCACACGGAGGAGAGCTCTTCCATGAAGGTATACAGGGACAGCATGTTCATCCCCTTTCCGCCGTACATCTTGGGGATCCAGAGGGTGTACAGGCCCCATTCGTTCGCCTTTTGGATGAAGTCCCGGGGCAGGTACTCATTGTCCTCCATGACCTTCCTGTCCGTCTCCAAATAAATAGGGCGGACGACCTCGTCACTGAATCTCCGCGCCAGGGCTCTTGCCTCATGAAAATCCGCCTTAATCCGTGCAGGAAGACGATGCTGTGCCTCAAGACTGTTCAGGGTATCTGTAAAGCCGAGGCCTGCAGAAGGATATCCGGATGTCTCCGGTCTGGTTAACCCCATGATAAATACCTCCTTTCAAATTATTTCAGTTGTAAATACTGTTCCAAAGATAGGTCTTGGGGAGGCCCCTGTCGACCGGGTTTATAGATCCGGACTCCGGAAACTATATTTTTATAAGATTGCTCTTTACCGGCTCATAGCCATGGTCCAGGCCCGTCGATAATGGCGGTGCGGGCAGCTGGCTTTATAGATCCAGACTGTCCTCACCCTTTGACTGATACTCCTGGCGGAACTCGGAGGGTGTTTTGTCCGTATATTTTTTGAAGCAATGGTTGAAGGTGGATTTCGAGTTGAACCCGACATCGTAACAGATCGTGAGAATATTCTTGTCCGACTCACTGATGAGTATCTTCTTCGCCTCCTCGATCCGGTACGAGTTTATGTAATTACGAAAATTGGTATCGAGCCTCTCGTTCATGAACTGGGACAGCTGGTGAGGGGTGATGGACATCATCTGCGCAAGGCCTTCAAGGCTTAGGTCAAAATCCTTATAGATATTTTCGACACCCATCAGATATGTCAGGCGCTCAAAGACGACCTCGGTGTCCAGCCCTTTGAGAAGAGACCTTTCGTACCTGTTCTTCTTGATCTCGTTCTCGATGAGCCGGTAGAAGTTGGGATACCTCATGTTGGACAGGAACATGGAGATATTTATGAGTGTTATAATCATCCCGCCCATGAGCAGCGCTAGGTCCGAACCGAGTAAAAAACCAAGGGAGAGAAGGACAATGGATACCAGCGTTGAGAAAAAGGCGGCCAGTATCATAAGGACCTGCGTCCGTATGCTTTCACTCTTGACGACACTGAGCCCCAACTTGAACATGATCAGGAAATAGACGAAGTTGAAGATCGCACCGGATGCCAGGACGAGCGTGAACCAATGGTGCAGCGGTGAGTTGATAAGCCCGGCCAGGAATTGTTTTTTCAGTTCAAGTTGGCAGGAGCTGGAAGAGAATCTCGCAGACGAGGGCGGCTGCTGCAGGGACGAATTGAATCTTCAGCTTCACCGACACCGACTTTGCCGGATTCAGCAGGATATGGTGATACAGATAATTTGCAGGGCCGATAAAGAAAATCGCAGACAGGGAAAGAAAGGTGGCAAGGGGGTATTCCTGGATGACATTCTTCACCTTCAATACGACCATCAGCTGAATAATGCTGTTCCCCAGAAAAACCAGGAAGTTGAGATAGTTCGACTGGTCTAAGTCTTTCCTGCAGATTTGGGCAACCGCAAAAACAAGGGAAAATCCGACGCCGAAGGTGATTATCTCCAACATGATTCTCAAGACGATATAAGGCAAGAGAACTCCTTAGCCAAAAGTCATTTCATCGTAGGAGTTGATCTCAGTTAAGAATGTACATTTTCTAATGGTGGAACATTACAATACATGATCTCGTCCTACAACATACAAAAACGGGAGTGGATATTGGTTTTAATGTATTTTGCTCGTTACGTTGATCTTGTGCCACCAGCTCCGCCTTGAAACGATGTGAGCAGTTACATAGGTTTTAAATTCAGATCTTCAGTTTTCAGACATCTTAAAACCGAAGAGAATCGAAGTCATCAATCAAGGCTTATCGTCATGAATGGCGACGGTCGCCATGGCTACTCCTTCGCCAGCTTCGCGAACTCGGAGTAGAAATACCGCAAAGGCTATTTCGTATTCTGGGCCGCCATGTGGGGGTGTTAACGCTGTGTCTCGCGGATCTTTGCCCCGGACAATGGGCCGCCCAAGACCGCACTGACATAGCAAAGGTCGAACGCCCCGGCGCTCAACGGGAGAACGCTGAACGCCATGGAGATCACGCCGAGCGGGTGATCACGGAACAGATAACCAACTACAAGAAATCCCGTACCGGCGACCAGGCGAAAAACGCGGCCGGCCTGGCTATTGATGAATCGTGAAAACCACGAACGATTGAAAGCTTCAGCACTGCTCATGGCGCACCTCCTTGCTAACCGGATAGTAGTTTGATAGGAGCTTGCGAATAGAAATCAAGTACCGTTGCGCCAGCCCGATCAAATCCAGTTGAAGCTTGAGTCCAAAGGGACGCCGTCCACGAGGACTGCGGCCCGGATTTGGGGCGAATTACTGGCCACCTGCCGCCGCTTAGATTTGAAACCTGTGATGCATGGGTAATAAACCGGCTTTCAGCCCTTGCTTTCTTGTCATTTGAAAAACAAAAAAGGAGGGACAATGATGAATCAGGAACGACTGCTTAAGACGGCGTTTTTGGCGGATGCGATAACCGGATGCGCCGGCAATGTTGCCGGTGTTGGTTCCTGAACCTGCCACCTGCAACTCTCAGGCAGCCCCTTGAAACTACGGGAAGCAGACTTATATCTATACACCTTAACTACCCGTGCCGGTGGGCAGAAACTTCGACCATACCTGATAAAGGCATCGTGGGCATATCATCCTTCAACGCCGGGTATGAGGAGGGACAATGAACAAATCTCGGGATACAAAAAGGCCGGGTAAGACCGGGATGAGACTCGGCTATGTGGGCCTCGGAAAGATGGGCTTCAACATGGTGGAGCGGCTCGTTGAAAAGGGGTATGAGCCCGTGGTCTTCGATGTCAATAAGGATGCTTTGAAGGAAGCAGCCGGCCTTCCGGCCGAACCTGTGGCTGACCTCAAGTCCCTTGTCGAAGCCCTTGCCTCACCCCGCCTCATCTGGCTCATGATTCCCCACACAACGGTTGATGAGGCCATGAATAGTCTTGTCCGCTATCTCGGCAAGGGAGACACGATCATTGACGGCGGTAACTCCTATTACAAGGACTCCATGAGGCGTGCAGGAAGCCTGGCGGAAAAGGGCATCGACTTCCTCGACGTCGGCGTCAGCGGCGGACCTGCCGGTGCACGCAGCGGCTCCTGCATCATGGTGGGGGGGAAGAAGGAAACTTTCGCCAAATATGAGCGTCTCTTCCGCGATCTTTCCGTAAAAGACGGGTATGGCTACATGGGAGGCCACGGGGCAGGCCATTTCGTAAAGATGGTCCATAACGGCATCGAATACGGGATGATGCAGGCCCTGGCCGAGGGATTCACCATTATGAAGCAAGCCCCCTTTCATCTGGACCTCAGAGAAGTTGCTGACCTCTACAACCACGGCAGTGTCATTACCTCGCGGATCGTGGGATGGCTCAAAGAGGCCTTTGAAGAATATGGCCAGGGGCTCGATTCCATATCAGGCACGGTCGCCCAGAGCGGGGAAGGCATGTGGACCGTGGAAGCAGGAAGGGAATATGGGGTTTCCGCGCCGGTTATCGAGGGCTCGGTGAGTTTCAGGACCTTCTCGCAGGACCATCCGAGCTATACAGGACAGGTCCTTTCGGCCCTCCGGAATCAATTCGGAAGACATGATGTATTCAAGAAGTGAACTCAGGAGCTGCTTATGCGCTACACCCTCAACAACAGAGCAATTGAAGAAACTCTCAAGGCTGGTCCGTTATTATATTCTCACATCAACAACCCGGGCCGGTTCAGGCCATCCCACTTCATCGCTTTCCGCAACGGACCTCATGACCGGCCTGCTTTTCGGCGGGGTATTCAGGTTCGATGCATCCGATCCGCATCACCCGAACAACGACCGGATAATCTTTTCCAAAGGGCACGCCTCGCCTCTATTCTATGCCATGTGGGCCGCAGCAGGTCAGGTGAGCTTCGATGAATTGATGACCTTGAGGAAGTTCGGCAGCAGACTCGAGGGCCACCCGACCGTTGCATTTCCTTTTGCAGAGGCATCAACAGGCTCCCTGGGCCAGGGCCTTTCCATCGGGCTCGGGATGGCGCTCAACGCGAAGTATCTTGATGGCCTGCCTTACAGGACCTATGTGCTCCTGGGTGACAGCGAGATGGCCGAGGGCTCCCAGTGGGAAGCGATTCAGATCGCAGCCCATTACAAGCTGAACAACCTCGTTGGCATCATCGATGTGAACCGTTTGGGCCAGCGGGGTGAGACCATGTACGGTCATGATCTTGAGGCCTATGAGAAACGGATAGCCCCGTTCGGGTGGGAGACAATACTCATCGACGGCCATGACTTTGATGAGATCCTTAATGCCTTGAATAAGGCATCGACCTCTGTGGACAAACCCGTCATGATCATTGCGAGGACCATCAAGGGCAAAGGGGTTTCCTTCATCGAGGACAAGAACGGCTGGCACGGTAAAACCCTCGACAGAGAACAGCTCGCCCAGGCACTGACTGAGCTGGGTGATGTCGATAGATCCGTAATCGGAGAGATACCAGGGCCGGATGATGTGAAACCGCAGATTATACAGCCACGCAGTATCAAAGACCCGGATTATCCGCCGGGGAAGCCCGTGGCGACCCGAAGGGCTTACGGCAATGCGCTGGCAAGGATCTTTGACAAGTTCCCGGATATCGTGGCAATCGACGGTGAGGTGAGCAACTCCACCTTTTCTGAGCTCTTCAAGGCGAAAAACCCCGGCCGGTTTTTTGAAATGTATATTGCGGAACAGAACATGGCAGGCTGTGCAGCAGGCCTGGCGGCCCGCGGCAAGATACCCTTTGTTTCAACGTTTGCAGCGTTTCTCACCCGTGCATTCGACCAGATCAGGATGAGTGAATATTCGAAGAGCAATATCAAATTCATAGGCTCGCACGCCGGCGTCTCCATCGGGCAGGACGGGCCCTCCCAGATGGGACTCGAAGACATCGCCATGTTCAGAACCCTGCTGGATGGCGTGGTCCTGTACCCCTGCGATGCGGTCTCCACGGAAAGGCTCGTCGAGAAGGCCGCAGAGCACAGAGGGATCGTCTATATCCGCACCACCAGGATGGATACGCCCATTCTCTACTCCGGCAATGAAGAGTTCGCCATCGGGGGGAGCAAGGTGCTGCGCATGAGCGGCAAGGATCGGGTCACGATCGTAGCCGCAGGGGTTACGGTCTTTGAGGCCCTTGCAGCCTTCGAGATGCTGAAGAAGGAAGGTATCCTGCTCAGGGTGATCGATCTCTACAGCATCAAACCCCTTGATCTTGACACCCTCACGGAGGCCGCACAGGCCACGAAGGCGATCATTACCGTGGAAGATCATTATGCCGAGGGAGGTCTCGGCGAGGCTGTCCGGGGTGCCCTGTACGCGGAAAAGACTCCTGTACATATCCTTGCCGTACGGAAGATGCCCGCAAGCGGTACACCGGAGGAGCTCCTCGATTACGAGGGGATTTCGAAAGACAGCATCATCAGGAAGGTAAAGGAGATCCTATGAGACCTAAAGGTTTGAAAACGAGGATATTCCTCGATGGAGGAAATCCCGAAGAAACAAAGGAGATCATCGGCATCCTGGGCTTTCTCGATGGTCAGACCACAAACCCGACCCTTATCTCGAAGAACCCTGAGGCAAAAAAACGCCTTGTGGAAGGCCGGAAGTTCCGTGAATCGGAGATACTAAGCTTTTACCGGGATGTGGTCCAAACTATTTCATCCATGATACCCGAGGGGTCTGTATCCGTGGAAGTCTATGCCGACCCTTCATCGGTGGCAGAGGACATGCTGCCCCAGGGAAGGGAGATGTTTTCCTGGATTCCCAATGCCCATATAAAATTTCCCACCTCTCATGAGGGATTGAAGGCGGCAGGCCGGGCAGTGCAGGAAGGACTCAGGGTGAACCTGACCCTGTGTTTTTCCCAAGAGCAGGCGGCAGCGGTCTATGCCGCGACAAAAGGGGCAAAGAAGGGTGACGTGTTCGTATCGCCTTTTATCGGCCGACTGGATGACAGGGGAGAAAACGGCATGGACCTGATCGCAAACATTATCAGGATGTATAAAAAGGGAGACGGCCATGTCGAGGTCTTGACGGCCAGCGTGAGGACATTCGACCATATCCTCTATGCCCTGAAGCTCGGCTCGGACATCATTACCGCCCCGTTTGCGATCCTCAAGGAATGGGGAGGCAAAGGTCTCCCGTTACCGGCGGAAAATTACCTTTACAAAGCGCAGGCCTTGAAACCGATCCCCTACAAGGTGATGGATCTCTCTAAGGACCTGGGAGGGCTTTGATATAGCCCACGACCTCACACAAAAGGGTATGGAACGATTCTCATCAGACTGGAATTCGCTGATCGGATAAAGCGCCTAGGGATAAAAACATGAAGGTTGCCATAGGAGCGGATCACAAAGGGTTCCGGCTGAAGCAGGTAATGGTCGGGTTTATCCCTTCACTGGGCCATGAGGTGATGGACTTAGGGGCCTTCAAAGTGGTGCAATCAGACGACTATCCGGATTTCGCACGCGCCGTTGCCGAGGCGATCATCGAGGGAAAGGCGGATAGGGGGATCATCATCTGCGGAAGCGGCGTGGGAGCCTCCATAGCCGCATCAAAGTTTCCCGGCATCAGGGCGGCGGTTTGCCATGATTCATATTCGGCACATCAGGGCGTGGAGCATGACGATATGAATGTCCTGTGCCTCGGTGAAAGGATCATCGGTGAGGAACTGGCAAAGGAAATCGTCTCGCTGTATCTTCAGGCCGTATTTTCAGGCGCCAGGCGTCATGCAAGGCGCCTTGAAAAGGTCAAGAAGATCGAGGAAGAGTTCATGAAACCCTTGGATGAGAGATGATGACTGGAGGCACTACATGGCCGTGAAGGGTCAGGACACCATCATTGACAGCAGGTTTCTCCAGACATGCGATATCCCTGAAGAGCCCTTCAGCATCGATCCTTTCATCATTGTTATCTTCGGCGGTTCGGGAGACCTGGTGAAGAGAAAGCTCCTGCCGTCTCTCTATCATCTCTTCAAGGAAAACGAGCTGGCGAATGAATTTTCGATCCTCGCCTTTGACAGGGTTCCGATGAGCATCCAGGAGTACCATGTGATGATAAAGGAGGCGGTGAAAACCTTCGAAGATGACTTTGACGAAACGAGATGGGGTGAGTTTGAGGCTCACCTGTCCTACATGTCAGGGCTTTTTGAAGATGATGAAAACTATGAGCGTCTGGATGAACAGGTGAAAAGGGTAGTCGCCCCGGCATCCGAAGGGATGAAGAATCTCATATACTATATGGCAATCCCCCCTCAGGTCGCGCCGCTGATCATCGAGAAATTGAAAACCCATGGTCTCTGCAAAAATTCTTTCAACACGCGGATCGTGATGGAGAAGCCATTCGGCCGGGACCATGACTCCGCTGCAAAACTGAACAGGACACTTATCGATGCCTTCGACGAACCCCAGATTTACCGGATAGACCACTACCTTGCCAGGGACCCGGTCCAGAACATCATCTTCTTCCATTTTTCCAACAGCTTTTTCGAGGAGATATGGAACCGGCATTTTGTGGATAATGTGCAGATAACGGTGGCGGAAGAGATCGGCATTGAGCACAGGGGTATTTTTTACGAGCATTCAGGGGTGGTTCGGGACATTGTCCAGAACCACATCATGCAGCTTCTCGGGCTTATAGCCATGGAGCCTCCCATAGGGTTCAATGCCGATTTCATCCGTGACGAGAAACTCAAGGTGTTGCGTTCTATCAGGCCTATGGACACGGCATATATCGACAAGTTCTTAGTGCGGGGCCAGTACGGGCCGGGCAAGGTGAGAAATGTGCAGACAGCGGGATACAGGGCGGAACGGGACGTCTCACCCGACTCGACCCAGTCCACTTTTTTTGCAGGGAAGTTTTATATCGATAACCTCAGGTGGGCGGGAGTGCCCTTTTATCTTAGGACCGGCAAGCGGATGCCTGCACAGGTAACCGAGATATGTATCGAGCTGAAACGGCTGCCTTTGAGGCTCTTCGGCAGGACATGCGACGTGCTGGAGTCGAACATCCTCAGACTGACAATTCAGCCCGACGAGAAGATATCACTCCGCTTCGGGGTGAAATACCCCTATTCGAGTAACCAGATCTACCCGGTGAGCATGGTCTTCAGCTACAAGCAGGCCTTCAAGGTGCATCTCCCCCAACCCTATGAGCGGCTCTTGATCGATATCTTGAAAGGAGATCTCACCCTCTTCGTGAGAGAGGATGAGATCGAGGCGATGTGGTCGGTCGTAGATCCGATTATCCGGAACTGGGAAGAGAACAAGCCTGCGGATTTCCCGAACTACGAAGCAGGCACATGGGGGCCTGCGTGCGCCCGGCAACTCATTGAACAGGACGGAAGGAGCTGGATCACGGCTTAGGGCAAAGCTCTAAGATGAGGCGTTTTCTCGAAAGGAATGAACCCGTAAGGATCCATGTCATGGGTGCGCTCGGAAAAGTAATCGTCTTCGATGATAAGGCGGGGCTTGTGTCTTTTGTCACAAGAAAATGGCAGGGGATTTGTGCGGAATCCCTGAATGAAAGAGGATGCATGACGGCCGCCCTTTCTGGAGGGAATACACCGGTCGATATATACAGGGCCCTTGCCCTGTGCGACTTCCCCTGGGGAAATATCCGGATCTTTCAGGTAGACGAGAGGTTTGTGCCCAAGGATGGCAAGGACAGCAATTACCGCATGATCCGGGAGACCCTCCTCGACACTATTTCAATGCCGAAAGAGAATATTCATGTTGTGGATACAAGCAAGTCGAGCCCCGATGATGCTGCTAAGGCCTATGAGCAGGAATTGGCCGGGTTTTTCCGATTGCAGCCCGGCCGGTCCCCGAGGTTCGACATCATCATGCTCGGGCTCGGGGAGGATGGCCATACCGCTTCACTCTTCCCGGACAGTTCCCTTCTTGATGACACAAATCACCTGGCGCAGGCCGTGATACTCGATAGTGAGCTCCATGACCGCATCACCCTTACCCTACCGGTTATAAATCATGCCCGGCATATCATATTCCTTATCCAGGGAGCACATAAGGCATTTGCACTCAAGAAGATCGTGGAAGAGAAGGACACAACCCTGCCTGCAGCCAGGATAAACCCGGTAGATGGCGAACTCCTTTTCGTTGCAGACAGGGAAGCGGCCGGTCTCCTCATGGAGAATACCTACACAAGGGGTGAACCATGAAGATCATCCCGGCCATTCTTGCCGAGAGCCTTGATGAATTTGTGATGCGCATGCACCAGGCGGAAAAATTCGCCGACTATGTCCAGGTCGATATCATGGACGGCTTTTTTGTTGATACGAGGAGTTTTGATGTGGAGATGATCAACAGCATCCAAACACCGTTGTCCTTTGAGGTTCATCTCATGGTGCAGGAGCCGATAAACGCCTTGATGAATATTCGTAACCCTTCTCTCAAGAAGGCTATATTCCATGTTGAGGCGGCAGGGGACCCGGCCAGGTTCATCGAGAAAGCCAGGGAAAGGGGATTATCAACAGGGCTGGCCTTTAAGCCTGAAACCCCGATAGATGATTTCAGGGACATTGCCGTTCGATGCGATACACTCCTGTTTCTCGCCGTGGATCCCGGGCGATACGGAAGCCCCTTCAGGCCTGAGGTCTTACGGAAGCTGTCACGGGCACGGCAGGAGTTTCCTGACAAAACGATCTGCGTAGATGGAGGCGTCTCTCTCGATAACCTGAAACTCTTGTACGATGCACGAGTCGATTGTGTGTGCATCGGGAGCAGGATATTTCTTCACGGCGACCCTGAGGATAATTACCGGATGTTTGTAGGGCGCCTCAGAGAGCTGGATGCCACAAAGTGAAGGGACCCTTGCTTGGGAACATTTTGATGATTATTATACATAAGGTTCCAATAAAAAGGACTCCATGGAATTCCTCGTGAGGTCCTAGAGATGAGGCTAAAAAATGAAAAAGTTACTTCTTGGAACAATACTTTTGGCGCTGGTATTTGTATTTCCTATTCCAGCAATGGCAAAGGTAAATGTAGGCATTAGCATTTCTCTTCCACCCATCGTATTCGCCGCACCTCCAGCGGTGGTAGTGATACCTGAGACCGATGTCTATGCTGTCCCTGACATAGATGTGGACATCTTTTTCTACCATGGTTGGTGGTGGCGTCCGTGGGAAGGGCGCTGGTATCGCTCACGGAACTATGACTCAGGTTGGGCCTACTATCAAAGGGCCCCATCCTTTTATGGAAGAATACCGCCAGGTTGGAGGAATGACTACAGGAATCATCGTTGGGGAGGACATCCATGGAACTACCAGCGAATACCTAACCAACAACTTCAACGGAACTGGAGCAACTGGGAAAAGAGCAGGCATTGGGAGAAACAAAATACTTGGGGTGTCCAAGGTTTGAAGCCCAGAACCCGATCACAATCCGGAAGAGTCCAACAACAGCACTCACGGCCACAACACCGGGAGGCACCACAACAATCTGAACCTCGACATGGAAAACCTGAAAGAGGGCAGGAAGATAAACAGGATAGATATTAGGTTGATAATTAGTTTATCCCTCTTAAATCTATGGTTAATAGTAAAAGGTGTCATGAACCTTGAATTATTTATTTCTAGCAACAACAAAATCAGCTACCCATCCGGGGATGAATGCCCAGGCACGATTATCTTTTGAGGTTCTTCCGAGATCCAGAGTCCCAACAAGCCATACTTTTGATTTGTAAGCAACACTGGCTCCATATGACTGCAGGCTATTGGCAAAAGATAGTATTCCAGGTTTTTTTATCATACCACATTCCCCTATGCTGTACCCGGCACTATGTCCCTCGGAACCAGGCCACGCAGTAATATAGTGTGCAGCCAATGCCGGGGCCAGAGCCATGGTCCTGACAAACTCAGCTATTGTCTTACATTTTAATCCATGCCTGAATGACAACCATGAAGCTATAATTCGGGGTAATGGTGTATATTCATCTTGAGGGTCCGGCACACCATGTATTGTTCTTAAGTATTCTTTTCCCCATCCATTTGTATCTCTGAAGAAATCATCTAATCTCCACATGGGCGAAGAAAAATCAACGGCATAAATCTTACTGCACTGCTTAAATACTTCACGAGCCATGGCTTGTGCATATGTGGTCACATCATGATCAGATTGAATATCAAGGGCGCCTATTGTGTATGCAGTCATTCCCAGATAAATAGGTTGATCGTGATAGTTTATGCCAAACTTGTTATGTATGCTTTTTAATTGATATTCGCTCAATGGCTTGGTTACATCACCTTTCATGAAAATGATTCTATCTTTGATTCCTTGCAGTTCTGGTTTTTTGCCCATCACCTCAAATCTGTTCAGACCTGCTGCAAGCTGATCTTCCTCCAGGTCAATTACCACTGCTTTTACCTTGTTCAGTAATCTTGCTCGTAACTCATTATCCTCAAGAGAATAAATCATCTTCAACAATAACTCTGAAAGATTCCCTACTCCCCCGGCATAATCTAATACCACTATGGATTTATTACGATCTCCTTGCATTATATCTGTAATGTCATCCAATATTCTCTTAACTAGTGCCTTCCTTCCAATCTGGTCTTGAGAAACGAATGTCGAGTCAAGAGTGACATGCTCTACAGGAACTTCTGCAACAGGGTATAACCCAAGAAACCTGCTGTTATCGTCAACAAGAAACCTGCCTACTCCGAGAATAGACTTCCTATCTACGTTTTGATCTAATAAACAATCCAGGTTCTCTGCGATATAATGAGGAATCTGGCCAGTAATGCGCGCATGAAAAGCCGGATATAATTCCCTCAGTATTGCATATAAATCAATCCCGGCAGGCCAGATGGCACCAAAACATTGCCAGGCAACGTTTACTTCCACAGGAGTTCCCAACATCGTATGTATCTTATTGGATCTAAAAACGTTACCCACCCTTCTCAACAGATTTAAAATCTGAATTGTCTCCTGGATGAGTCGTTTCTGTTTATAGAACCCATTAACTTCCCTATTTTCCACATGTGATGTTATTGCTTTGAAAAATGGTGCCTTGCTGATTAATTTTGATTGTCTTATCAGCTGCCTACCTGTTAATTCCTGATGCGATATTTCTTCAGGAACATACCCATTCTGAACTTTCATTTTGTTGATAGCTGAAATAGAGTCCGGTATGCATCCCTCTTTTTCATATTGTTTTATGGTTCTGCTGTAAGTCAATAGATCTTCCCATGCACTTTGATCATGAAACACCTGACGTGCTTCAACGGTATCTCTTTCCAACTTTAGCGGATACATGGTTGCAGGATCCACAAGATCCTTGCTCGTGATAACATCATCTTTCATGGGATTCTTGATGTTGAAACTCACACCTTCTTCGATCTTCTTAAGGCTTCCAATGCTGTAAATCTTTCTGGGGGTAGTGGGGGGTACAGATACCGAGCTCTTGGTCTCCGATTCACCCCTGGTAGTCACAAAACTCAGATCTGTTTTTAGGTTTTTCATTTGTGTTCCTCTTTCGTTGAAGCTGGATTGGGTACCAATGCACATTTGTCGAGGGTTTCAGATGATAACAGGATATGCATAGGTCAATTGTATCTTACAAAACATGTGCCAAATAATTGAGTTAGAGTTACCTAAATAACCTCAGGTTATTCACAGGCATAATCTAGTACTATTTAATAATAATCAGTATTACCGTTGTATTACATATAGTTGAAAAAATTATAGGAAGAGAAACTTTTATGACTGTAGTAAATTAATCCTACCCCGAGAAGAAAAAGTTTTCCAATGATCGGTCTCTCTTATCACGCTGTTTGCCCATATTAGCGTATTGCAGACTTTTATCACTCTAAGCAATATTGGAAGTATAGCTTATGTGGTGCGCCAGGTAAGCTTGGCTTGAAGGGAGAGGAGGTGAGAAGACTTCTTGAAATTCAAGGAAGGGACCCAGCAGGTGGAAGTCCTGCCCGGCCAAAGCCTAGCCAGCGGGCCGGCAGCGAGTCTTGGGTGGCATAGGGGCGACCTGTGCTGCTAAGCGTAGACAGCGAGTGAATGGGCCGTTTGATTGAGCCTCGAAAATATACTTCACGTGGAAGCCGACGTTATCACGTTGACGGAAGGCAGAATCGACATGACCGGAACAGGCGAGGGCATGGAGAACCACCGGGGTCGGAGAGCACGGCACGTACACGAAAGGGGTTTCCCAGGAACCTGTTATGTAAAGAGTCAAGGGAAAAGAGAGTAGTTTGGTCAGGAGGAAAATCAGATGTCTGAAAAAATAAAGTTCCCAAAGGCGCCGGTAATCAAAAATAATGAGAGGTTAATTCATAAAGAAGATGATCCGCGCATCAAGGACTATGCCATCGCTTCTTCCATAAATGGTATCGCCATCGGCGGACTCGACGGCGTGGTCACCTATGTGAATAATGCCGCCCTCAAGATGTGGGGAAGTGATGATCCATCCGAGATCATCGGCAAGTCGGCTACGGTTTTTGCCCAATCAGAACAGGAAGCGATTTATATAATGCATAGCGTTCATTGAAAAAGGTGAGTGGTCAGGCGAGATCATTGGAAGACGAAAGAATGGCTTGCCCATTACCGTTCTCCTGTCTGCATTCCTTGTACGCGATGAGGCTGATACGCCCACCTGTATGATGTGCTCCTTTATTGATATAACAGACCGCAAGCATATCGAAGAAGAGCTCCGCGTAAAGGAAAGCGCCATTGCATCATCCATCAACGGGATCGCCATCGGCGATCTCAATGGAAACATCACTTATGTCAACAATTCATTCATGCGTCTCTGGGGTGGAAATGACTTATCAGAAGTAATTGGTAAATCTGCATTAAGCTTTGCCCAATCCCAGAATGAGGCGGATATGATTTTTCATTCCGTCCTTGAGAAAGGGAATTGGTTCGGCGAGATTATAGCAATCAGAAAGGACGGCAAGCCCATCGCCTTGCAGATCACTGCCAGTATGGTGAAGAATGATGATGGCAACCCGATCTGCCTTATGTGTTCTTTCGTTGATATCACAGAGCGCAAGATCACCGAACAGAAGCTCCAGAGGGCATATGAGAGCCTTGAGCAGCGGGTGGAAGAAAGGACAGAGGAGCTGGTCAAAGCAAATATCAGGCTTAAAAAGGAGATAGAAGAACGCAAGCAGGCAGAGCAAAACCTCTTGCAGAAAGAAGAAGAGTTGAAACTCAAATCACTTCATCTCGAAGAAGCAAATACCGCGCTGAGGGTTCTTCTCAAGCGCGGCGAACAAGACAAGAATGAGCTTGAGGAGAAGGTTCTCTCAAACATAAAAGAGCTTGCCCTCCCCTATCTGGAAAAATTAAAACTGGGTAATCTTGACTATAAGCAGGGGGCATACGTCGAAATATTGGAATCGAACCTCAATGACATCATTTCACCATTCCTGAAAAAGCTCTCTTCCCAATATCTCAATCTCACCCCTACAGAAATCCAGGTAGCCAATCTGATCAGGGAGGGTAAATCCACAAAGGAGATTGCTGAAATCCTGAACATATCCGAACGGGCCATAGAATTTCACTGGAACAACATCAGGGACAAACTCGGTTTGAAGAAATCCAAAACGAACCTCAGGTCTTATCTTCTGACCTTGGCTTGAAGCCCTTCGTCACATGGATCATGAATCCCAGTGACTAGAAGAGAGTTTGACTGACCCGATTGATATCTCCTAAAAAGTACAGCTCAGCTTGGCGTACATCTCGTCGTTGTCATCGAACTGCCCGAAGAGAGAGTCATCATACTTACCGCTGATAAATAAGACACCTATGGTCCCCTGAAGATTATCAGTAAAGTTATACTTAAGTGACGGCTTGATGATAACATCCTGGAACTCAATGTCATATGCAGCCCTCATATTGAATTCCATGGTGTTTTGCAGAAAGAACTGCTTGAACAAGAATGTCAGCATGGTATCTACGCCATTTTTATTGAAATACACCGGCTTGTCCTCATCGTAATTGGGAATGAACTCCTGGATGCACTGTACGCTCACACTTGTGTCCCCATAGATGTAATCCAGACCAAGACCGTATTTCATCGAATCTTCCTGGATAGGGATATGTGGATCGATATGGTATACTTGGACATTGTCTCTCCCCCCGGAAGCAAGATACTTGACCATGAAATCTTTATAGATTTCGTCTTGTCTTGCCTTGGTCACCAGTTGTTCGAGCACGGGATCGAGCTTCTGATTGTAATACTTATTTTTGAAATATGCATACTCACCACGAAGGGTGAATGAGCTCAGGGTGGTTGTAAAATCAAAACCAAACACATCCATCCTGTGTATCTCGGGCACCATTGTCACCTGAGCATTAATGCTGTAATCCAATGCTAAAGGGTTAAGCAATTTCACGGTAAGGTCAACGGGGGCATCCATCACCGGCATAGTATCATATCCTGTAAAATAGCTGCATGATATGTCCCACCCCTCGATATACTTTGAAACCCTGACCCCCATTTCAGAATTCCCCATTGTATCGGGAGGCAGGTCAATATCCTGATATATGGTATTCACGGGTATATCCCCGACCGCTGTGTCTGTTTTAATGATCTCAGGCGGTCTCAAGACCTTGGGAAACCACCTCTCCTCTGGCTGGGGGAGGCGATACGGCACATACACCGGCACCCATCCAAATTCTACATTCGCTAAATCTGAATACATATTAATCTTTAATGAGGGTACTCCGATCTTGCGCTCGATCTCATCATTGGTTCCCCCCTCAGTAAAGTCCATAGTATTCAGGTTATCCGTAGGGTTTATCTCGTCGAGCCTTCCCCATGCAAACTTCTGCACCCCCAGACGAAAATCGACCTTTCCGGTGTAGATATCAAGATATGCCTCATTGATATTCACGTATGGATTCTTGTCCTGGTATATCCGATCAAATTGGTTAAACAGGGCCTTATTTTTCGGATCAATAACCTTGCCATCATCAACAGCCTGCAAAAAGATCTTAGTTGATAACCATGAAGCTGAGCTTGCTTTCAGCTCCAGCCCAAGTTCCACTGATGGATTCTCTTTGGGTGTATCCCCGTCAAAGGCGTAAACAGCCCTTCCCTCAAGATATCCTGTAAGACTGAGCTTCCCTTTGTCCCCTTCGTATTGAAAGGCTTCTGTTTTTAGGGATGTCAAACCTATCCAAAGAAGCGCTATCAGGACTGCCCCAATAAATCTCAAAGACTAGTTTCCCCTTGTCATATATCTCTCGGTGAAGATATCCTCTTTCAGGCCCGAGTCGTACATGATGTTGCTTAAATCAATAATTGTGGCCCTTCCATTCTGTGCATTGTGCATCTCAATGTGGGTGGGTGTGTTGATCCCCTTGATATTTTTCACGTTCTCAAAGATGCCTTGCTTCTGATACTGTCCTTTGGTGTCATAGAAATCAGCCTTGGAGGGTATAAAATTTCCCTTTCTGATCCAAACGATGACTTTACTATAGAATTCTACTTTCTTGGGTGTGGCTTCAATCACATAGCACAACTCCCCCTTCACTGTTTCATCTTTAATAAGGTTGTAGGTATAATCATCAATATCTTGGCTTCCCATATCAAAAAAGGTGAGTTCTGTGCCCATAAAGCTCTCCCCTTTGCCGCTTGAACTGATCTGTCTGACTCGCTGGAGGGCCGGAAGATAAAGCCACTGCTTGTCTTCCTTCTTTTCATTGGTCCATACAAGAAAGCTCGTTCCTTTGACATCTGCAGGAGAGCTGAAGAAGACTATTGATTTAGATTTATTGTTTCCATAACGCTTCACGAACGCGTTTAAGGTCCTCTCCCTCTTCTCACCCTTATTATTCACCAGAATCATGAGCATATCTGCTTTACTGTCCTTGGCTTGATCCAGAAGATCTTCGGATTTTTTAACGATCTGGTAAGCCGTCATATCAGCAGATTGAGCCGGGGTTGAATGAGTCAAAGACAAGGCAAAAAAAACAATGATTGCATAACCAGAACACGTGCATTTCATTTGATGGGCCTCCCTTTAGCTTCTTTTCTCGTGGTATCTTCTTTAGCAAATTCCATAATTAAAAAATTTCACTGCAACAAATTATGATGCTTCATTTCAAAAACTTCCCTATACCCTGCCCCATGGTAGTTGTTAAATTTCAGCCACAAAATCCTTTAGCCATGAGAGATCAACATCCAGAGCATCAATATCTATATACAGGTAACCGCCTCCTGCAGATACGGTAATGGGGTTTCCCATAGTATTAAGCACCAGAAATGGTTTAAACCCATCAAGACTCATAGTGAAAACCGGGTCTCCAGGAGCTTTCCCGAGCATTGTAGGCAATTGGCCGATAAGGTCATTCACGAGGGTGGAGTGATCAAAAACACCTAGTTTGCCTAGATTGTCCTTCATCACATGGAAATAACATTTGTCGGGTGTTGAACTGATATAAAATGCAAGCTCGTTGTTTTCTACATGCATATCAAGAATGATATCAAGATCAACCGATGCCTGCCACTGGGCCTGCCCATTAAGGCGATATTCTAGGATTATATCATCAACCTCCATTCTTACCTGAGAAGAACGAAGATCAAACACGGGCGGGACGCTGAAGCGCATTATGGTTTCCTGCGTATCGCTGCTGTTATTATCAAATCCAGGAAAATCTTTGCCTAAAATGGGATTTAATATTTCATAGATATTCCATTCGAATCCACTTGTAAAAAGCTGAGTCAAAATCCAGTTAATATTATCCTGAGAGATTACCAGGCTCAGATTATCTCCTGCTGGCAGACTCAAGTCCCATGTATAAGGTGTGAGTATGCCTTGGACATCGGGAAAATTGAGGCCTTGAGATCCGCTGTCGAAGAGGTCGATATTAAGAGATAATGGAGCCAGAATATTATCGATGCTTGTGGATAGATTATCTAAATTCGCAATAGTATCTTTTGCTAAAGCCTCAACTACGCGTTCCCCTAAGAAGTAATTCTTAAAGCTGACGACTGAAACATCCTGAATATCAAGAGTAAGAGTATATCCGCCAGAATTATTCGAGTATGTGGTTAAAAATGTAGCATCTATTGTGAGATCATTATCCGTAGTGTTTATGAGAGAAAAGCCGAAGAGGGAGAGCGCACTGAAGTCTACATTTTTGATTGTGAAATCTGCCTGAATACTTTTAGTGCTGGGATTACCGGTATCCTGAATAGAAAGCGAATTTATTATAAAATCCGGTGTCTGTGAATCATTGTCCCCATAAGTTAATTTCGTAACAAGACCATTATATTGCTCCTTAATCTTCTCAAAGGCCTTATCTGCCATAACCTGACAAAGGCCGGTAACAATTCCATTGAGATTAGATATATTAGCTGATTGATTCTGATGAACGCTTACCTGTACCGCGTCCTTTTCTGCAATATATAACCCTGCACCTAGGGCGAGGACATTTGATGATGTATCCCCCGGGACACCATAGAGATCTATGAAAATATATTTCGATAGATCCATGTTTTGCTTGTCAAATAAGGAACCAATGTCAACATTGGAGTTATTAACCGTAATGTTTAAAGGCAGTTGATCACCAATGGTACTGAATAAAGACTGGAGATCCGCAACGAGGGGGGAGCGTTCAATGACTTTAAGTCCAGATGCAATTTTTTCCTCTATGACAGGCCTCAAGAAAAAATCATTTTGAAAAGAAACATGGGGGGATCCCAAGAAGTCAATAACCAGACCTCGCTTACCAGTACTCCCCTGATCCTCAAGCGCTACATACATATCTACTTTAAGATCATTATTCTTGGTGGTAATGAAATCCTGACCATAAAGATTGATGGCTGAGAGGTTCACATCATGGATAGTGAATGCAAGATGAATTATGGCGGATGGATAGGTGTCATTGTGGACAGTCTCAAGGGTGTTGATTTCAATATTACCAGTACTTGGGTCATTGTCTCCATAGCTGAGACTCGGGATAATATCTGAATCCTGTGTCTTAATATAAGCAAAGGCTTCGCCTACGAACTTATCAAGCACAGAGGCTATCAGGTCACGATTTCCATTCAGCAAATCATTAGATATCTTCACTCCGATTCCATTAAGAATCAGTTTATCACTGGCAACATCTTGGAAGGTCTTAAAAACGAACTTTTCTTTAGAAGCCCTCTTATTTTTATGGATTACTTGTACAAGTACACTTGAATATAATCTGTCATTATCAATATTAAAGTCGGCTTGGTAAGTGTCGCCCTGTTTTATCGCTTCAACCTGATACACCCCGCCGTCACTTAAAAAAACTTTGTCAATGCTGGAGCTGTCTCCTTGCACAATAGCGGCAAGCCGTATCTTGCCTGGCTCGACATATTGCCCGTCCTGCACTGTAACAAAATCACCGGAAGATGTCTGCATCTGAAGCTCGATAGGGTATGAATCCTGAAATCCTAATGCATCCACAGATGCCCCCGGATCGTCTATGGATTCACCGCTGATCTTATGTCCCGAACCGCCGCCTGAACATGATATAATGAAAAAGTGAAAGAGAATCACAACAATTAGTGTTGGAAAATGCTTATATCCATTCATGTGATCATTCTCTCTTTCACATCAAACTCATGATAACCAAATTGGACATCAGCTCCCTATATCTTAAACCACCCAGCAATAATTCTTGCACATGTGACAAGATTATATCACATGTTCACAAACAGTTAGTCAATAATGAATTCTCATTACTTTAAATGACTACTAAGTTTTATTCTTGCAATATTCATTCCTCACATGTGGTGATGGTTTTCTTAAAATATGCCCGATAAGACTCATAAGTAACATTCTGTGTTAATTGTGTTTCTTCACAATTTCTCCTCGGAACAATGTTGATGTTAATAGAGGACCATCACTGAGAAACATAATAAAAGGGAAATATTTTTCTCATGAATTAGATTTTTTTCCTCTTTCGACAGCGATCCAAATTTAAAGAAAATAGAATCTTCGATGATTACCCTGGATATTCTATCAGATTCTTAAAAATACTTTGACATACATTCATGACAGCGATAATGGTGCACATATTGCATTTAATATAATTACATAGTTAATAGAAAAACATGCATACATATTCAGGGGGATGCTATGAAGATGTTTTTATGGGGAATCGTCATCTGGTCGCTCCTTACTGCCTGCAGTAGTGACAGTATCTTCCAGGGGATTTCTCAAAATTCAAGTCATGATGCAAAGATCGAGGATGCAGCAATAGCAATTGATAATTCAGATTATGATGATGCAATCACCGAGCTTAGCGTTATGTATAATACCACCACCTCACCTGATCCCAAAGTTGGACCATTGCTGGCTTCGGCATACATGGGAAGGGCAGGGGTTGACCTCACCAACTTCATAGCTAATTTCACGAGTTCGGGTCTTGTTCCACTTGACCTCGTTGCTTTTATGATCTCTTCATCTAAAGTCACAATCAATGGCAATGGAAGATATCTTGATGGTACAGAAGTGCCTGGTTTCCTCGGCGACCTATCCGCAGCTGAATCAACGCTCCAGGCCCTCGTTACCAAAGGGAACGCTACTAATGACGATGAGATTCAACTCGGCATGGCCTCAGCAGTACATTTCATCATGAATATGGGTAATAAGACAGCAAATGCACTAAATACTACATTGAATCAAACGTATGTCACAGCGCAACCCGGTATAGTACCTGTTCCTATTAATGCTGCGGCTTACCAATTTTACAGTACATCGAAGGATTATTACTGGAGCTCAGTTGGTCCAAGTAGTTACAGAGAAAATGTTGCCAGCGGGGCTGTACTTTCCTTTCAAGAGGATCTTATAAACATCAACAACGCCATTATTGCCTTCAATAAGGCATTCCCGAAACCGAGTGAAAAGAACAAGATGAAAGACAACCTAAATGCCTTCCTTTATTCGGCTCTCGGAATTACATCGGATGAACCCGTAACCGATGAACTCATACTGGCTTACACAACAGCAGAAATAAATGCATATGTACAAAGACTCGCGACACAACAATGATCGAATATATGGTATCCGGGGGTCATTCATGAAGAAGTGTTTTGTATTTACATCTGTTTTATTGTTTTTGTTCTCGTGGAACACTTACGCAAATGAGTTACCATACATATACAAGGGGGCAAGGCCTCTGGGAATGGGAGGTGCATTCATCGCACTCTCAAATGATGCAAATGCTCTGTTTTACAATCCTGCAGGACTTGCTGATATCAAAGAAAACCAGTTATCTCTTGTGGGCATCGAGATTGAATCCGATAGTGGGGGATACAAGTTCACTGATGATGCTTTGAAAGTCGACTTCGATAATTCAAAGAAAGTGGCTCAATTCCTGCAGGGACATATAGGTGATTACGGTCATGTTGCAGCATCCTTCTTTCCAACCTATTCTAGCCCTAACTTTGCCTTCGGCCTCATAAGTTCTGCAAGATCCAACATCCAGGTCCGAGACAGGCAGTATCCGAAATTAGATGTCGATGCCATTGGGGATGGAGGGGTATGTACAGGGTTTGCTCACTCTTTCCTTGATAACAGCCTTCTTGTCGGCGCAAATCTGAAATACATCTACAGGGAAAGTCTTGAACATGAGTACAGTATTTCAGACATGACAACAACTGGATTCAAAGACCGGGTTCGGGATGATATTAATCATGGAAGCGGATTGCTGCTTGATCTCGGGATGATATATAAAATCCAGGGCGCCCAGGAGGGAAGCGACCAGGGGCCTCTCCAATTAGGGATAAGCATAAATAATCTCATCGGGAATAAATTCGGAAAATTTGAAGATATCGACCCCCATGTTGACCTTGGTGTTTCCAAACGTATTGGAAACATAACATTAGCAGCCGACTATGTGGATATCTTCGGTCAGTTAGGAGAAGATCAGGACGTGGGGAAACGCATCCATCTCGGCCTGGAATATGCTGCCACCAAGATACTCAACCTGAGGACAGGGATTTATCAGGGTTACTTGACTTTTGGTATAGGCCTCGATACGAAACAGCTACAAATTGATATGCTCATGTATACGGAAGAAGTCGGTACTTATTCCGGACAGCAGAGAGATAGACGTTACATGCTGAGCTTTGGACTCGAGATTTGATTGTATATCTACCAGCCATACCGTTATAAGTGAATATAGAAATTCAGTAATGACTAATGTTGTAATCGACGAAGTCTTCAAAGCCCTCTCGCTGGAGGTAGGCAAGTTACAGGAACCCATAGTCGGCAGGGTTGCACGGGATAACAACCCATTCAAGGTACTCATCTCCACCATGCTCTCCCTGAGGACTAAGGATATCACCACCGAACATGCATTTAGAAGGTTGACCGCCATTGCTTCATCCCCTGAAGAAATATCTCATCTGCCGTTGGAAGCCATTGAAAAGGCCATCTTTCCAGTCGGCTTTTATAAGACAAAGGCCAAGAACATCAAGGAAACATCTAAGATCATCATTAAGAAACATCATGGCAAGGTTCCCGGAGATTTCAATGATCTCTTATCACTCCCCGGGGTCGGAAGAAAGACGGCAAACCTTGTCATGATCCTCGGCTTTGATGAACTTGGCATCTGTGTAGATACGCATGTCCATAGGATTACGAACCGCTGGGGATATGTTTCAACCAAAACACCGGATGAAACCGAGATGAAGCTCCGGGAGATCCTTCCAAGACAATACTGGAAGGACATAAACAACTACCTGGTACCCTATGGCCAGTATATATGTGTCCCTGTGAGCCCACATTGCTCACGATGCAAGCTCATCACCTATTGCAGTCGGATAGGTGTCAGATCATCACGATAATGCCCGCCGTATCTCTTATTTTCAAAGACCCCTAAGGCTTTACAGATCTTTTCGCTAAGATCCCGTCTTCACTGTAATTATTGACGCACAAGGTCGACTATGCTACTGATGCACCTATTGTGAGAATTCCTATACGGGTAGCCCTGGCCATTCTATGGAGATCCTTGTTTATTCAGGCTGCTTGGAATTTCAAAGGAATGCAGAACATCGGGTTCACCCATGCAATTCTCCCCGGACTCAAATACCTGATACCTGAGAGACTGCCAGAGGCTATTAAGCACTACATTCCATTCTTCAACACCCAGCCATACATGGCCCCAACTGCGATCGGGGTATTTCTCCACCTTCACAAACAAGGGAACGAAGAGCTGGTTGAGAAGATCAGCCCCTCACTGACCGGGTCCCTTGCCGCTATCGGCGATACCTTTTTCTGGGCCACACTGAAACCCATTCTGGCCCTGGCACTCCTGATTTCAGCCATAATGGATCAGCTTTGGGGGCTCTTCGTTGCCCTTGTTCTCTATGATTCCGTGCACATATGGATTATGGCAAGGGGCTTTTATCAGGGATACCGATATGGGCCACAAGGCGCCCTCGCGCTGGGACACATACTCTCCATTGACTTTTCCAAGCATATTTCCCTCTTAATCCCATTTCTCTCCGGAGTTGTTCTTTGCCTTGCACCAAAATGGATCGGAGACGGCCATGCTCTCATAGCCGGACTCTTCATCTTTGTCACAAGTATATTCCTTATAAAACTGCGCGTGAACATATTCTGGTTAGTATATGGAGTATTTACACTATCCATGTTATGGACTATGCTACGATGAAAGAAGAGCATGTCACCATAGTGAATAAACTTGGTATGCACGCCCGATCAGCTGCATTATTCTCCAAGCAGGCCTCGGGATTTTCCTCAAAAGTAGAGGTGATAAAAGATCATATGAAGGTGAATGGGAAGAGCATTATGGAACTGCTCACTATTGCCGCAGTGAAAGGATCCAAGATCATCATCCGCACAGACGGCAATGACGAAGAGGATGCCATTAAATCACTTATATCTTTGGTAAAAGACGGATTCGGGGAACGATGATGTCACAACAACAGGTCCATATCCTCCACGGCGTTCCCGCATCAGCAGGCATTGCCATCGGTCAAGCGGTTGTCATAGATACGAAAAAAATCGAGCGGTATCCCAAGCTTCGTGTTTCCGAAGACCGGGTGGAAGATGAACTCAAGCGTTTTGATGATGCCACGGTCCTCTCCCAGAAGCAAATCGGCGAGGCTATTCGTATTCTGGAGTCGCATAATGTTATAAAAGAACATTCTCTCATCCTTGAGACCCACCTCCTCATGCTGAAAGACCCGGCCCTCATTGACCGGGTGAAACAACTCATATCCGAAGATTATATTAATGCAGAGTGGGCCTTGAAAATTGCCATCCAAGAAATAGAGCAAGCCTTTGAGGCTATTGATGACGACTATATCAAAAGCAGGGTAACCGATACTACATTTGTCGGCGAACGTCTGCTACGAAACCTTATCGGGAAAATGACCAGCGGGTTTCATCTCCTCGATAACAGCATCATCGTAGCACACGATCTCTCTCCTGCTGATACTGCCATGCTCAATAAGAACAAAGTGATGGGTTTTGCGACAGATGTCGGCGGCCTTACCTCACACACGGCCATCATCGCCCACTCACTCGAGATACCGGCAGTCGTGGGCCTTGAGAACGCATCATCCGTTATCAATCCGGGAGACAACCTGATCCTTGACGGTATCTCAGGGGTCGTCATCGTCAACCCTTCCGAGTCCCAGGTCCATGAATATCAGAACAGGGCAAGGTCTTACCTGAGCCTTGAACTGAAGCTGAAGGAAAAGGCCAAGGAACCTGCTATTACCAAGGACGGCAAGTATATAAAGGTCAAGGGTAACCTTGAGTTCAAGGAAGAGGTAAAGACCGTCCTTGATCACGGGGCAGAAGGGATCGGCCTGTACCGAACGGAATTCCTGTACCTCATCCGCAAAGAGATCCCCACTGAAGAGGACCATTTCGAGGCATACAAGACAGTTGTGGAAACAGTCTCTCCCTTCAATACCATCATCCGCACCCTGGATCTAGGAGGAGATAAATTCTACTCCAGCTTGAGTAGGATCATCAGCGAGAGAAACCCTGTCATGGGGCTGCGTGCCATTAGACTGTGCCTCAAGGAGGTGGATATCTTCAAGACACAGCTAAGAGGCATTCTCAGAGCGAGTCACTATGGCAACACCTCCATCATGTTCCCCATGATCTCCGGCATGGAAGAACTTGCAAAGGCCAAGGAGATCCTCGAAGATACCAAACTGAGCCTGAAAAAAGACGGCATCCCCTTTGACGAGAATATCCGGGTAGGGATAATGATCGAAGTCCCATCTGCAGCGGTCATTGCGGATATCTTTGCAAAAGAGGTGGATTTCTTCAGCCTCGGCACAAACGACCTCATACAGTACTCTATCGCCATCGACCGCGGCAATGAATATGTGAACTACCTCTATGAGCCTCTGCATCCTGGTGTGCTGCGCCTTATCCAATTTACCGTCGATGCCGCGCATAACGCAGGCATCCCCGTGTCCATGTGCGGTGAGATGGCCGGGCGAGAGATCTATACCCCTATCCTTTTAGGTATGGGTATTGATTCGCTCTCAACAAATGCCTTTGCCATTTCCCACGTAAAAGAGATGGCCCGGAAGATCAGTATTGAGAAGTGTAAGGGCATCGTGAGCCACATCTTTGAGATGAAGACCGCTGCCGAAATTTATGAATTCATGAGCAAAGAGATGATGGAAAATGCTCACGACATCTTCGAGCTCGCCTGATACCCCTCTGATCACCCTTGAAAAGAGGCATTATCGATGAAGGACCCTGAAGCCAAAAAGAAACTGTGCCTCAATAAGACCGCCAGGCATTCTTACGAAATCATCGAGACCATCGAAACAGGTATTGTGCTCGGTGGGCCCGAGGTCAAGTCACTCAGAAACGGCGGGGGAAATATCAAGGACAGCTATGCCCAGGTAAGAGGCGCGGAAGTATTTCTGAATAATTTTCATATCAGCCCATATGCACAAGCATCCATTTTCAATTATGATCCCACCAGGCCGAGAAAACTCCTCCTGCACAGACGAGAGATCATCAGGCTTGCCGCCAAGGTAAAGGAAAAGGGACTCACCTTGATCCCTTTAAGCCTCTACCTCAAGGGCAATCGCATCAAGGTGGAGCTGGGACTTGCAAAAGGCCGGCGCGCCCATAGTAAAAAAGAGGCCATCAAGGAAAGGGATATCCAGAGGGAGGCGGCAAGAGAGGTGAAATCGTGGAGATAAAGAAAAGAGATATCGACTGTGAACGGCTGTTGAAAAGGTCTCTGGCCAATGGTGGTGACTTTGCCGAGCTCTACATCGAGCAGAGAAAGGGTACATCCATCATCTGTGAGGCGCATAAGATAGAGAAATTTCTGATTACCGATGAGTCAGGGATTGCCTTGAGGGTTGTTATGGGAGGGCGATCCGCCTATGCCTATACAAATGATGCATCTTCGCTGGATGAGCTGGCCGATACCGTAGCCTCGGCAGTGAAGGCCGGTGGCTTCTCAGGTTCCATATCGCTGATGAAGAGACCATCTGCCTCGGTAGTCCTCATGAAAATCGACCCGGTGACGGTTGATGCCCAAGAAAAGATCGCACTCGTACGGAAGGCCGAAGCAATTGCATGGGGAATGGACAACTCTGTAATACAGGTCAAGGTGATATATGGAGATGGGTCAAGAAACGTCTTCATTGCAAACTCCTTGGGATTCATGGCTGAAGACTCCCGCGACTCCATGATCTTCGTCGTCCAGGGGATAGTTGCCAGGGATTCACTCATGGAGACCGGTTATGAACCCGTCGGGGGTACACGAGGGTTTGAACTGCTTAAAGAGATCCCCCCTGAAGAAATTGCCCAAAGGGCCATCAGCAGGGCATTGAAAACTATAACGGCAAGACGGGCTCCTGCCGGTACCATGCCGGTCGTTCTCTCCAGCGATGCGGGCGGCACAATGGTGCACGAGGCTATCGGACACGGCCTTGAAGCAGACCTTGCCGGAGAAGGTCTTTCGGTCTACTCCGGCAAGATCGGCCAACAGGTAGCATCACCGGCTGTTACCGTGATCGACGATGGCACCATAAAGGGCCTGCGCGGCAGCATGGGCTGCGATGACGAGGGCAGCCCGACCGAACGGTCGGTCTTGGTGGAGCGTGGCATCCTCAAAGGGTTTATGACCGACCTTATCACCGCTTCCAAGCTCGGGTTACCGCTCACCGGGAATGCCAGGAGGGAATCCTATCGTCACAGGCCCATACCACGCATGTCAAATACCATGATCCAGCCGGGAACCCTGAACCCGGAAGATATCATCAAAAAAGCCCATACGGGGATCTTCGTGAAGAAGATGGGCGGCGGCCAGGTGAACACCGTAACAGGTGACTTTGTCTTTAACGTTTCCGAAGGGTACCTTATTGAAAACGGGATCGTGGGTGAATCCATCAGGGGGGCAACTCTCATAGGGAACGGTCCTAAAATCCTGAATTCAATAGAGTTGGTGGGCAGTGACCTCGGTTATGGAATCGGTACATGCGGGAAAGACGGCCAGGGTGTTCCAGTAGCCGATGCCCAACCTACCCTGCTCATTCCTGAAATCACTGTGGGGGGTGAGATCCGTAATGAATAAGGTAAAAGCCATACAATACTTTTCAATCCTAAGCAGCCTGCTTATTCTTCAGGGGTGCGCATTCGTCTCGTTTGACCTGGAGAGTTTCATGCAGTTCCAGCCCTATGAGGAGCGAGTACTTAAAGAAGGTTCAAAAGACAAGATCCTTGTGGTTGAGGTGCTTGGAATCATCACCACTACCACTATGAGGGATAGCTTCATACCCAGGCAGGGAACCCTCGAAAGAATGGATGGGGTTCTGGAGATGGCAAGACAGGACAAGTCCATTAAGGGTATTCTGCTCAAGATCGATTCACCTGGTGGGGGTGTAACGGCATCCGATCTGGTTTTCAGAGAGATCAAAGACTTCAAGGAGTCCCGCAAGATTCCGATCGTAGCTTGTATAACAGGCCAGGGCACGTCAGGCGCTTATATGGTGGCCCTGGCTGCAGATCACATCGTCGCACTGCCCTCTGCAGTAGTTGGTAATGTGGGTGTGCTGCTGCCTTCCATCAGTCTGGAAGGGCTCATGGACAAACTTGGCATCAAAAACCAGACATTAACCTCGGGAAAGCTCAAGGACTCCGGCACTCTATTGCGCGATATGAACAAGGATGACAAGGCCATCCTGGAGGGGATCGTTACAGAATTCAGTCAGGATTTTATTACCAAGGTAAAAACCATCAGACCGGTGAAACCCGAAGACCTTGCTATAATCGAGGATGGCCGGGTAATGACTGCTTCAACCGGCATGAAATATCATCTCATCGATCAAGTGGGTTACTACGAGGATGCCATGAAGACTATGGAATCGCTTTCTCAAACAAAATCCCCCACTGTTGTCGTGTACCGGAGAAAAGGAGAGAATAAGGGAGGATTCTATTCGTGGCCGTAATACCCATTTAAGAATCAGCCCCTTCATGAAAGAATATATAAAAACATCTTCGATCATGTAAATAATTATGCCTGAATGATTGTTTATATTGCATCCGGTCACAACCGATTATATCTGTAATATGGTTCTGCATAAGAATACCCTATTGAAGGGGTTGAGAGCTTAAGAGACAAACAGGAGGCCGATACATACATGACCATCATACCAAGCGGCGGTATGGAGATTAGGAGATCGGGCCAGATGAAGGCCTATCTCGGGTCCTGTGTCGGTGTTGCCATTATTGATTCCAAACGGCACATAGGCGGCATGATCCATATCTTACTGCCTGAGCCGTTATGTGACATCCCTGAAACCCAGTTTACCTATTATGCAAGCTCAGGCATACCACTGTTCCTTAATTCACTCGCCGAGGAGGGTGCTGAAAAGGAAGACCTTTCAGCCTATATTTCCGGTGGGGCACTCATCGACCCGAGCTCTCACCAAGACCTTGCGCTTAACATCGGCGGCAGAACCCTAGAAATCACGCTCAAGATCCTAAAGGAAAACAACATTCCGATCAGATTCCTTGAAGCAAGCGGAATGATCGGATTTTGTATCATGCTGGACATAGACAAGGCCAAGTGTACTATAGAGCCCGTCATTCAAGAGACGCATAAAATGAAGGCACAGTCTTCTGCCATGCCGGCACTCGCTGAGATCGGCAAAATCATCGAGGATCTTCAGCCGGTCCCGCAGATTGCTCTGGGCATTGCAAGCATGATCTCTGATGAAATGACCGGAATCTCAACCATTGCTACCGAGATACGGAGAGATCAAGTCCTGACTGCTGAGGTCCTCAAATTGTGCAATTCCTCATACCTTGGGATATCGAGGAAGATAGAGACCATTGATGAGGCTATCTTAATCCTCGGGAGTAAGACCCTGCTCCAGTTGGTCATTACAGCACAGGCAGAAAAACTCCTTATGGGCTTTGAGAAGGGGTATTCACTGATGCGCGGCGGGCTATTCTATCATGCCATTGCAACGGCGCGGCTCAGTGAGAAGCTCTCGAGAGTACATAACAAGATCAGGCCTGATCTTGCCTATACAGCAGGACTTCTCCATGATATCGGCAAGGTAGTGCTTGACCAGTTTATGGCCCGCGTCCAACCCCTTTTCTACCGTATCCTGGTGGCCCATGGAGAAGACTCGAGTATCCTTGAGCAAAAAATCTTTGGCATAGATCACAACCTCGCAGGTCTTCATCTTGCTGAAAGCTGGAAACTCCCGGAAGTGATAAAAGATGTTATATTGTTCCATCATAATCCTGACAAGGCCATGAAAAACAAGGATCTTGTCCACCTTGTCTACGTTGCCGATGCCATAGCCCAGAAGTTCCTTCCGGGATTCGAGATCGAGCATATTGATACCGTGCCATTCAAAGAAAGCCTGCACTTCCTCTCATTGACCCCGGATATGATATCTGATGCCCTTGATGTATTGATAGATATCTTTTAGGCACAAGGTAAACGGCACAATGCAGATAGTGAGGGTTTTCTCTGTTAGCCCTGTGCCGTTTACCTTAAGTCGATTCCCCGGTTACTGGCCATCGGTCACTTATTTCCCTTTGCCTTCTGTATCAATTCCAGAAGCTGTGTAACCTTCGGTTTGGGAGTGGCGGTAATGGCTTCAATCTCCTCGGGTGTGAGGATTTCGCTCAGATAGGCTGTAATGTCGATACGTTCGTGCCAGCAGTCGAGGACCTTGCGGCACGGCAAAGTGGACCCAGGTGCCATGCAGTAGGTGAATAAGACCAGATGCCCGAGCATCGGGCATCTGGCCGTATAGTCATCATAGGGTGACTTCGTTTTCCTTACCATTTCCCCGTTTTTGTGACTTTGGGTTTTGGGAGGCCATTGAGTGACTTGATTGACCTCCGGAGCTCTTCTTCAGGTAACGGATAATCCATGAGCTTGCCCTCCATGTAGCTCTCGTAACCCTTGAGGTCCATGAGCCCATGCCCGCTCCAGTTAAAGAGAATGACCTTCTCCTTGCCTTCTTCTCTTGCCTTGATTGCTTCATCGATCACTGCTGCAATGGCATGAGCTGTTTCAGGGGCGGGGATAAACCCTTCGGTCCTTGCCCACAGCATTGCACTCTCATAGCACTTGAGCTGATTCACGGCCCGCGGTGTGATCAGCCCCTCGACAGCTGCAGCGCTGACAAGGGGTGCCATACCGTGATACCGTAAGCCTCCTGCGTGAATGGGTGGCGACACGAATTCATGGCCTAAGGAGTGCATGGGCAGCAACGGAGTCATCTTGGCGACATCCCCGTGGTCGTAAGCAAAAGGCGCCCGTGTCAAGGTAGGACAGGACGTAGGCTCTACCGGGATAATGTCGATCTGGGCCCCATTGATTTTGTCCAGCACAAAGGGGAATGAGATGCCCGCAAAATTGCTCCCTCCGCCGGCGCACGCGATGACCACATCCACCTTTTTTTCATTGATCTTTTCAAGCTGTTTCTTGGCCTCAAGACCTATAATGGTCTGGTGGAGCATAACATGGTTCAGTACGCTCCCAAGGGAATATCTTGTCTTCCCGGTCGGGTCGGTGACTGCCGCTTCAACGGCCTCGCTGATGGCGATGCCTAAGCTGCCCGGCGTGTCCGGGTCCTTGGCAAGGACATCACGGCCTGCCTGAGTCAGGGTGGAGGGACTTGCAACACATTCCGCGCCCCACACATTCATCATAAGCTTCCGGAAAGGCTTCTGCTCGAAGCTGATCCGGACCATAAAAACCTTGCACTTCAGACCGATCAGGGCGCAGGCATATGACAATGCGCTCCCCCACTGCCCGGCTCCGGTTTCGGTGCAGATCTTTTCAATACCGAACTGTTTGTTATACCAGGCCTGGGGAATAGCGGTATTCGGCTTATGGCTGCCTGCGGGAGAAACGCCTTCATTTTTAAAATAGATCTTGGCCGGTGTCTTGAGGGCCTTTTCGAGATACACGGCCCTTTGCAGCGGTGATGGTCTCCATTGGTACAGGAGTTCGATAATACCCTCGGGGATGTCGATCCACCGCTGTTGGCTCACTTCCTGCTCGATGAGGTTCATGGGGAAAACCGGGGTAAGGGCTTCAGGCTTGACAGGGTTACCGTCAGGACCGAGCGGTGGCAGCAAGGGCGTCGGCAAGTCGGCTGCCAGGTTGTACCATTGTCTTGGGATCTCATCTTCTCGAAGAAAAACTTTCATGCACAATCCTCCATAATATTATTTTATTACCTGTGTATGTCATAGACCTTCTCTCATCTATCCGGTCTGAGTTGGCAGACGATCATCAACTCTTTTTGGTGAGGGTGAATAGGTGTCCTGATAGCTTGAAAGGACCACTGCTTAAGTACCATCATATAAGTACAAAAATCACCATCACGCATTTCACTATACGCTCGATTTTCATTTTCACTGAATCGGTCCTGTAATGATCCGCAAGACCAGCTTGTTTCTATTTATAGAATCACATATCTATGAGTAAGTCAAGGAGATTTTATACAGTTATGAAATCTTCCTCCCTTTACTCAGTTGAACGCGGAGAAAACCTCTTGTTAAAATTCGACTCCAACCTCACCGAAAGGACCACCGAAGTTTACCTCGGCCAGTACATCATTTGTATCAATTTTGACTTTTTCGTATCTGTACCCAGCGGAGGCGAATACAGGACCAAGCGGTTTTACCTTCGCCCGACCAATAATGTCATAATAGTAATTTCCTGCATAGGTTATAGCTCGCACTTCTCCTTCGGCTGCAAGCCACTTTGTCGGTTTCACCTGGACACCCATAAAGAGCATCGGGATAGGAAGCGTAATAGCTTTTGATTGCGTAATACTCAGGTCTGTTATTGAATCCTTGCCGGTTATTTGGGCCTTGAAGTCAATAATTCTCGCATCGAGCCCTATATCTATGTTCAAGAATCCTGCAGTTGCCTGTTTGAGCAGGGGTATCCCATAATACAAGCCAATATCATAGTGATTGAGTCTGAGTTCTGAAGTGAATGGGGTATTTGCTTTGAATGTCTTGTCCCCGAATTCGAACGTAACATCTTTACTCCCTTTGCCGCTGAATTCCATCGGTGTGGCCATGAGATAGATATTGGGGACCAATGGTATCTCAATCTTCATCCGGCCGAAAACTTTTGTTACGTCACTGTATTTTAAATCATCCTTGATACTCAGGCTGTCTGACGCTGAAAGGGCCTTATACGAAAGATCTCCCCGGGGGTCCTGGTTCCAGGCTCCGACAGACATCTCAAATCCGATAGCTGATGCTGTACCACTCATGAAGACAAGGGCCAGTACATATATTGTTATATATATCTTGATACCTTTCATATAACCCTCCTTGTTGATATTTCAAAGATCACTTATCGAATGCATCTTTCTATGCCTTGAGGATAACATCAAAGAAACATTTTACACCTATTTTCTCCCTGCAAAGGAAAGCATTATGGGTATACCCTCCATGCCGCATGCCTTTTTGATGGAGTGGACCAGGAACCGTGAATATGTCGCGGGTACGGAATCAGGGTAATTTACCACGACCTGAAATCGCGGAGGCACGATGCCGGTCTGGGTGATGTAGTAAAGTTTGAGCGGCCTGTGCCTGATCATGGGCGGGGTGTGAGAATCGGTTATGTCACTTAAGAGACGGTTAAGGATGCCTGTGGAGACCCTGCTCGTCGTCTTTGCAAAGAGTGTATCGATAAGTGGATAGAGCCCATCGACATTCTTGCCCGTCAAGGCCGAGGTGAATGCCAGGTGGGCATCGGGCATGAACCTGAGGGAGTGCCTGATATTCTCCCTAACATTCTTCAGCCCGGCATCGTTCATCAGGTCGCACTTGTTCACCACCAGCACAAAGGCCCTGCCGTGTTCTATGATTATACCGCACAGGCGCTTGTCCTGGTCGGTGAGCCCCTCTTGCGGGTCAACGAGCAGCAGGCATACATGTGACATGTTTATGTTCTGAAGGGACCTCATGACACTGAACCGCTCGATGCTGTCTTCAATTCGTGACTTTCTTCGAATACCCGCAGTATCCACAAAAATATACTTTTTACCAGTGCGCTCCACAGAGATATCCACATAATCCCGGGTGGTACCGGCCTCCGGGGATACAATAGCCCTGTCCTCGCCGATTATCTTGTTTAAGAGGAGTGATTTGCCCACATTAGGCCTGCCTAAGATGCTCACACGGACTGCATCCGTTTGAATCTCCATGGGTAATATCGCCTGAGGGCCCAAGCGTTTCCTCACTGCTTCCTTCAGTTCCGCTATACCTTTCCTATTGAGAGAAGATACCTCTATGGGCTCATCGATCCCCAGTTCATACAGCGAAGCAGAGGTATATTGGATGTTAGGATCATCAACCTTGTTGGCAATGTAGACCACCTGGGCAGAAGTCTTCCGCAGAAGATTCACCAGCTCTATATCATCGGGTGTGGGGGGTGACTTGGCATCAAAAAGGCAGAGGATCAGGTCGGCATCCTCAATGGCAAGGAGGGTCTGTTCACGCACCGGGCAGGAAAAGGGGATGTC
The DNA here is from genome assembly GCA_963847605.1 of uncultured delta proteobacterium. Classification (GTDB taxonomy): domain Bacteria; phylum Desulfobacterota; class Desulfomonilia; order UBA1062; family UBA1062; genus MWEI01. The sequence continues at coordinate 144,226 of CAWKAM010000008.1, forward strand.
ACCAATGGTGTCAAACCCGCCCGTATCAACCAGGTCCACTTCCAGGTCCTCATCTACCGTCCACCTGCCGTATATCCTGTCCCGGGTTATGCCCCGCTGCGGTCCGACTATGGCGCGCCGCTCTCCGATGAGGAGGTTGAAGAGGGTCGATTTGCCCACATTGGGCCTTCCCACGATGGCGACAACAGGCATTATAGATACCCCAGTTCCCTTAACGCCTTGGGATCTTTTGACCAGTCCTTGGTGACACGCACAAAAAGATCGAGAAAGACCTTGTGCCCTAAAAAATGCTCGATCTCAAATCTTGCCTGTGTGCCGATCTCCCTGAGCATTTTGCCTTGAGACCCGATTACTATAGCTTTTTGAGACTGCCTCTCCACATGGATGACCGCCCTGATGTACACGGGTTCTTCCTCGCGGAACTCTTCAATCTCCACTGCCACTGCATAAGGTATCTCTTTGTGTGTGAGGGTGAAGACCTTCTCCCGGATGAGTTCCTTGCACAGGAACCGCTCAGGCGCATCGGTGATCATGTCGTCGGGGAAATACTGGGGCCCTTCAGGAAGACGTTTTTTGATCTCATCTAAAAGTACATCAATGCCTGTCCCATTTGTCGAGGAGATGCAGCACTGGAAGCTGAACCGGAAGACCTGCCCCAGTTCCCGGAGCTTTATTGCGGCCGAAGCCTCACTCATGAGATCGGCCTTGTTGATTACCAGGATTGCCTCCTTACCTTCCCTGGCGATAAAGCCGACCACCTCCTCAAGCTTTTCTTTCGTATCCAGGTGATCCGCCATGACGAGTACAAGGTCCGCATCTGCGATAGTACTTACAGCCTTGTCCAGCATGTAGCGGTTCAGGGCCTTATCCGAGACGTGTATTCCGGGCGTATCCAGAAAGATGACCTGGATGTTTGGTGCATTCCATATCCCGAGGATTCGGTCACGCGTGGTCTGGGGCTTGCTGGTGGTTATGGAAAGCTTGGCCTCGAGCACACGGTTCAGGAATGTGGATTTACCGACGTTCGGCCTTCCGATGATGGTGACGTACCCTGAGGTGAAGCCTGAAATCATGCTACTTCAGATCAAGCTGCATCTGCCGGGCGATAGGCGGCTTCACGGGCAGTATCACGGTTACTGTCGTGCATTTGCCCTCCTCGCTGGCCACCTCCATGGTACCACCGTGGCGTTTTACGATGCCATAGCTCACCGAGAGCCCGAGCCCTACCCCTTTGACCATGGGTTTTTTGGAATAGAACATGTCGAATATCAAAGGGAGATCATCCTGTGTAATTCCAACCCCGGTATCGCGGAAAGATACCCTGATCTCCTGGTTGTCTTCTGATTCGTGCGTCTCCACATGGAGCTCCCCACCTTCGGGCATTGCCTCTACAGCATTGGTGATAATGTTGATAAATACCTGCTTGATCTGTTCAGGCATGCATTCAATGGAGAACGAACGTGCAGGATTGAAGACAAGCTTAACCATGTTTTCTTCCAGGTATTTCCTGTTGAGGATGAATACCTCGCGCAGCACCTCGTGGATGTCCACGCTCTGGACCTTCCCCTCGTGCGGCTGGTAGAAGGTCTTCATGTTGCGGATCAGATCCGCTATTCGGTCGGTTTCTTTGATGGCAAGCTTGACGAACTGGTTATCAACATTCCCCTTCTCGGCATTCAGGACATGATTTAAACAACTCCTTATGCCATAGAGCGGGTTATTAATTTCATGTGCGATGCTTGCTGACAGCTTGCCCATGGCGGCAAGCCGCTCTGTCTGAATAAGTGCTGCCTCCATCCTCTTCTTCTCGGTAAGGTCCATTATGATGGCTGAGAAACCTGATATCTCATCAGCCTCGTCACGCAGCGTGGTCATGGTGATGCCCACATCCAAGATCCGGCCAGTATTTGTCCTCAACTTTGCCTCGCGATCCTTGACGAGCCCCTTGGACCTGACCTCATGGAGCATGCCTTCGGCTTCTTTGATATTATTATCGGGCACCATGATGAACAGGGCCTTGCCGATGATCTCCCCCTCTTTCCAGCCGAACATCATATGTGCACCCTGATTCCAGGAGAGGATCCCTCCGTTCCCATCAAGTCCGATAATGGCATCCGCGCTGTAATGCTCAATATTGGCAAGAAGCTGAAGCCTCTTTTTCTTGGCGATGTCCTCGCTTATGTCTTTTGCAACGCACACGGTCTCGTGCCTGTTCTTCTCACCGATCTTCACCAGATCGGCCCGGTAGATCTTGCGACCCGATGGTGTGTCGATGGCAAGGTCAAAGGGCTCATGATAATCACTGCTGTCCATTATGCTGATGATCTCTCGAAGCTTCTTCTCAGATGCCTCGTCTGCGATGAAAGAGCTGCAATGGAGGCCATAGACTTCATCAAGGCTCATCCCCAACATCTGGAGCCCCTTCCTGTTCATGTAGAGAATCCTTGCATCGCCATCAAGCGAGAAGATAATGTCGATCGAGTCCTCCACAATATTCTTATAGCGTTCCTCGCTCTCCCGCAGGGCCTTGATCTTCTGGCTGACACCGCCTGCGAAAGGCGTTCGTTGAATTCCTGGATCTTACGGTTTGCGTTTTTGAGCTCCTGCTCGGCCAGTTTCTGCTGGGTGATATCCTCAGCCACGATGCCGACACCTAAGAGCTTGCCGTTTTCGGCATATTCCATGAAGACCCTGTAGGATAGATGGTGCAGGGCGCGTGAACCGGAGTAAACCCGCACCTCCCCTTCATCGCGGATTACCCGATCCTTGGCAAGGCCCTCGATCTTTTTTATAAGATCCTGATCTTCAGGGTGGATGATATCCCGCCATGGGAGCTCTTTGCCTATTAGTGCCGTGGATGAGTGCCCGAATATCCTCAATGCCTCGGCGTTGATATATTCGCACCTGCAATCGCCATAGAGCCATATGATCATGTCTTTTGCATGCTCGGTGAGTTTGCTCAGCTTTCTTTCCAAGACCCGAACCGCATTTGTCTTTTCTTCTATCTCCCTATGAAGCTCTTGTAAGGCGGCATCCCCTTTTTGTCGGGCCTCAAGGTCCCGGTCCACGTCCCGGGCAATACAGAAGACGGCATTCTCCATGCCCCTTATATCTTTGACAAGCCTGGCCCATACCTTCACATGGCGTTTTACACCATCACGAAGCAACAGATTAACCTTGACAGAGCCCGGGCCTTCTCCACGAATCTGGGCATTAAAGGCCTGCCGGGCCTGATCACGATCATCATGGGAGATCATGTCAAAGAGCGTCTTGTCCTTGAGTTCATCAAGGCTGTATCCGCACATCTCCTCAAAACGCTTGTTCGCCGCCAACGGCCTTAGGTCGATATCGGTAACAAAAAGTGCATCGGTCGATTTGTCGAATACGTCCTTATAGAGGGTCTCCGAGATGTCCGCCCGCCTTTTATACTCATTAAGGCTTACTATTGAGCCTCTCACCTCAAGGGCCTTTTCCACGTTTTGCTTGAGCTCGCTCGGCAGAAAGGCGCCTTTGCGGAGGTATCTGAAGACGTTCGATGACATGGCGATATCCATGGGCCAGTCATCCTCAAAGGCCGTAATCACGATCACCATTATTGATGCATCGAGCTCGCCATGCACCTTTTCGACCAGTGCCCTCCCATCCATATCGGGCATCCTGAGGTCTGTGATCAAGAGGCTATAGGGACTCTGTTTTATGGCCTCTATGGCCTCCAGCGGGCCAGGAACAGCAGTGACGTCATAGTCGTATTTAAGGACCTGGTAGAGGTAGTTCCTGAAAACAAGGTCGTCTTCGACAATTAATATTTTATGTTCCATCATTACCCCTTACCTTCCGGAATCCATACCGTGAAAGTAGAGCCTTCTGCAAGTTTGGAACTCACACGAATCGTACCCCCCAGGGAATCGACGATCTCTTTTGCCAGTGAAAGGCCGAGGCCCATACCTGTCTTAAGCGGCCATGCCGTATACAGTGGGTCGAATATCTTCTTTACCCGATCATTGTCCATGCCGATGCCGTGATCGACCACCGAGAATTCTATTCCTCCTTCGCTCCGATGCACCCTTACCAGGATTTGTGATCCTTTTGAAGATGCATTAATGGCATTCATCAGTAGATTAATAATAACCTGCTCTATGGCATCGGCCTTCATGCGCACCTGTATCGGCTGGACGTCCTTGACAAGCGCCACCCCGGATGCATTCGCCTGAGCGCCGATCAGCTGGAATATTCCCTCGACAAAGCCCTCAAGACCTACCTCATCTTCCGAGCTTTCCCATTTCCGGGTAAAACTCAAGAGTTGGTTGACGATCTTCAAAAGGCTCTCGGAGGCAGTGATGATATTGCCAAGCATGTCAGGCAGATCCTGGTCTTCTTCGTTACCTCTGAGGACCCTCATCTTGTCGTGTTTGATATCATCCCGTATGATGCTGGCAAACCCGTGGATTGCACCCAGCGGGCTCTTCATGTTGTGTGCCATGGATGCGGCAAGGCTTCCCACGACAGACATCTTGGCAAAGGCCAGGGTCCGCTTTTGCTCCTCGATCTCACCCGTGATGTCCCAGAGGGCAAGCAAGGCCCAGTTGTTTACCTGTACCGGCCGCACGGTGATTCGGAAAGACCGACCGTTAAGACTCCAGGTCAGGTCTTTTTCATACCTTAAAGCAAGGGCATCTTTGAGCTGCGCGGCACTGAGGGTGCCTGAGATATCAAGTGCATTGAGCAAATCCTTGTCTGCAATGCCTAAAAGTTCTCTGATCTCCAAGGACATTGCATTCTCGATGAGGACCTGATTTTTCTCATCCACGAGACATAATCCAAAGGTTGATGCATCCATGAGTTCTTTGTTCAAGTGCATCAGGTCTTCGGTCTTTTGCTTCTCTTGTGATGCGGTCTTTAAGGCCTGTCTAAGCAGGGTCTTTTCCTGTTGGAGTGAGGTTTCAGCATGGATACGCCGCAAGGAGGAGGCTACCGCACCTATCAGCGATGAAATGAACTCCTGATCATCACCGAGCTCAGGGTCACAGAGGTCGAGGTGGACAAACACGCCCCATGGGAGATTCATACCTGCAGAGTAGCCCCCATCAAGCACCATGGCCTTGACCTCGTTATCACCCACCTTGATAAATCTGGGTGAGCCCCCATCCTTGTGTTCAAATACCAGGTTATGGTCACCCAACTTGAAGCCTCCGAGGAAGCCCTTGATTAATCCTGCATGAAACATCGTCTCGGATGCCCTCGCAAGTGCGTCTGAAATCTTGGATGTGTTGTTCAGCTCCTTTAAGAGCTGCAGCAGGATCTCGGAGCGTTTTCTTGTAATGTGTGATTGCGTGCTCTGCTGCTGGAGCTTGATGGAGATCTCGGAAAGTCGAATACTGGCCTTGTTCACCAAGGCAAAAAGACCTTCAGCCGGTTTCCCGATCCCGATCTCCTCGCAGATTATATCGATCTGTTTGGGCACGCTCTCCATCAGGCCATCCAAGACCTCTGTGCTCAGAGAGAATTTCTTAAGGAGCGATATTGTGACTTGCTGGGGATAGGTATTGCCCGAGGAGCCGATGCCGGTCATATGGGCTAACGTATTGGCGATATTGATGACGCCTGAAATCTTGAACTGGTCATCATCGATGACCTGCACCGGTGCATGATGGCACCAGATGGACTCCTCATACAGACTTGGCAGCTTCCAGTGCGCGATCACATCATGGCCCACATCTGCATGGGTGATCCCGAGCATCTCCTTTTCAATTTCGTCCAGCGGACGGGTCCCATCACGGGCCTTTTCAATGACGGACGCATATTCCTCATGGTTCGTCAGGTCGAGCACCAGTTTGCCTATATCATGGAGGAGCCCTGCACAAAAGGCTTTCCCCCCGAGTTGCGGAGAAATCTTCTCCATCATGGCCTCGGCATATATGGCACAACCCATGCAATGTCTCCAAAACTCTTTGCAATCGATCGCAGAGTTATTCCTTTTAGGAAACAAATTGAGAATGCACAAGCCCAAAGCCAACGACCTAACCGCCTCCACACCGATAGCCACTACTGCATCCCTGACCGTGTAGATCTGGCGCGACCGTTTGTAGAAACTGGAGTTTGATAAAGAAAGGATGCGTGCGGTCAATGCCTGGTCCTTCTCGATAAGGCGCGCAATCTTAACGGTAGAAACTTCCTCATCAAGTGCCATTCTGATCACGGCATCGGCAATCTCCGGAAGGACCGGAATGGTGTTCACATCAACAATAAGTGATTTCATAGAATATACTCTAAAATATCCTGTAGTTGTATACAAGCACTTTCTCTTGACACATATGCCCTGATATATCCCCTCGGTAAAGTGTCATCAAAACTGAATGAAAATCTGAGCTCTTTTAAGGTACTGCGCCGATATCCGACAAGCTCTGGGATGGCTCTTGAATGGACAGAGAGCTCACAGCCCGTGCCAAGCTCGTCCACTATCTGCTGTGCCATCATGCGGTACCCCAAGGACCTTACAAGAAACCCGAACGACTCATGATAAGGCCCGGCAGTGATCTTTAACCCCGGTGATGACGGAAGACCCATGCGCAAGATAGTACAACCTTCACCTTCCAGCATGATTGAAGCATACAAGGCTCGCCTCACTGCCTCATCCAGGGAAAGCGGCAGGTATTTCCCCGAAAGGTAGAGCTCCTCAAGCCCTGTGTCTGCAAGCACCACTGTCGGGTATATCCGTGCAGTGTCAGGTTTAAGCTTTACCACTTCAGCAACCGTTTGCTTGAAGCTCCGGATGTCCTCACCGGGAAGCCCCGGCATGAGTTGGACACCCAACCTCATTCCCGATTCTTTCACCAGGGCACAGGCACGGATTACATCAACGTCTCGTATGCCCCCTTGAACTTGCCTCAAGCACGGAATCGTCCATGGACTGGATGCCGATCTCCAACTCCTCGAACCCTGCTTCATACAAGCGGCACAAAGTATGCTTTGAAACCATGTCAGGACGTGTGGAGGCCTTGGCTGCATGGATACGTCCCTGAGTAATCAAACCGCGTGTCACATCAAGGTAGCCTTCAAACGGGCCGTCTTTAATGCCTGTGAAAGACCCTCCGTAAAACCCGAGTATACGCCTCCGAGCGCTACCCTGCCTGCAGTGGGCGATGAATTCATCTACGTGCGCCGCGACATCCCCGGGCGGCATGGGGGGGGCGAACTGACCCTGGTTGCAGAAAACGCACCGATGAGCACATCCCAGGTTTGTTACAAAGACAGGGATGACTACAGGGGATAATCCAGCAATCTCAATGCCTCCTTGCATGCGAGCTGCGCTGCCTGTTTTTTGTTTTTCCCTTTTCCCGAACCGACAACCTTATTCTGCAGCATGACACTTACCTCAAATTCCTTATCATGCTCCGGGCCCTGTTCATGAATCACAATAATCTTGGGCAATGCCTTGAATTGTGACTGGCAGAACTCAAGCAGCAGGCTCTTGTAATCGGTAATGGATATCTCCTCAAAGGTACCGAGGGCGTCTTCATAGTGCCTTTGTACTACCCGGGCGGTCTTCTCATATGAGCTGTCGAGGAAGATGGCTCCCACAATGGCCTCATAGGCATCTGCCAGCAGGGACGGCTTCTTCCGGCCGCCATCCATCTCTTCCCCCTTGCCCAGATACAGGTATTTACCGATGCCCAGATGACGCGCAATCTTGGAGAGTGCGCCTTCGCTGATGAGCTCCGCCCGCTTCTTGGTGAGCGGCCCCTCTTTCTCATCGGCGAACAAGAGGAAGAGTCTGGCCGTGATTATTGAGTTGATCACCGTGTCCCCCAGGAACTCAAGGCGCTGATTGTCCTTGAGACCGAGTTCCTTGTGCTCGTTGACATACGTGGTGTGCGTGAGGGCTTCCCTCAAGAGATCCCTGTTTGCAAAGGCATAACCCAAGTATTCCTCGATATGCTCAAGCTCCATGGAGCAGCTTCTCCAGATAGGCCTGATTCAGGTCATCTTGGCTGATCCAATTTGCGCCAAGCCTGTAGTGGATCGGTGTGATCGAGATCATCCTGTTCCTTAGGCACACGGCATCGGTATCCTCGCCTTCATCAATGACCCGTGTCAACCCGGCCTGCCAATAATAGGTCGTACCACGGGGGCTCTCACGCCGGACAAACTCATCCACGATCCTGGAATCACCCTGTCTGGTAATCCTGACCCCCCTTATCTCATTCAACGGGCATGAGGGACAGTTTACGTTAAGGGCAAACGGCAAGGGATTTTCCCGCTGGGCATACTTCATGGCAAGACGTGCACCAAAGATGCTGGCAGCATGATAGTCCGGATTCATGAAATTGTCCACCGACAGTGCTATCCCGGTGTAGCCGAGGATGAGAGCCTCGGTGGCTGCCGAGACCGTGCCGGAATAAAGCACGTTGATACCGACATTCTCTCCCCTATTGATGCCTGAGACCACCACATCGGGCGGCTGTTCCAGGATGCTCGAGATACCCAGCTTCACACAGTCCGCAGGAGAACCAGTTATGCCGTGGCCGTAAAACTCACCTGAACGGTGGATAGGGATGACTTTCAAAGGGTCGGAGATAGTAATGGTATGCCCGACGGCCGACTGCTCGGTCACTGGTGCGATCACCACTACCTCGCCTATTTTTTCCAGCTCCTGTTTAATGGCTGCAAGCCCCTGTGCGTAGATCCCATCATCATTCGTAAGCAAAAACCGCATACCTTAGCTCTTTAGTCCTTTGAAGCCCGAGATGCAAGACCCAAGAGACCGTACATTCTCACTTGTAAGCACACAACAGCGAGCTACACCTGCTGTTATTCATGGAAGAACGATAAAAGATGTTTCTCGGTACCTAATATCATGATCCTCAATGTCTGCTTTAAGCAATAACATGTCCTTTACAGAAACACCTCAATCAAGGACATAACGGAAGTGCCCGGTGATCTTTAGATTCTTGTCTTTGATGTCTTTGGTAAAAGCCCCAAAGGGGCCTGCCTGCTTAATGGCAGCCATGGCAGCGGAATCGAGGCTGTATGAGCCCGAACTGGAAAGCACACCCATGTCCACGACCTCGCCCTTGTCGTTAAGCACGAATGCGACCGACACATTCCCCTGCTCTCCCTTCTGAATGGCAGCCTCCGGATACTCCCAGAAACGGAATATCTTGACCTTGAGCTTACTAAGGTAGGCCACCCCCACTCCTCCCTCAGCCACAAAACTCACGCCTTCTACATCCTTTTTGTTCATTGGAGAAGAATCCGGTATGTCCGGTGTAATCTTCACATCCCTAAGGCCTTCAAACTGTTGAGGGATATCTACAAGACTGACAGGAACGGCTGATGTGCGATTCAGACCCTCTGTCGGTTTTGTTGTAAAATGAAGCGGCTGGATTATGATCAGAAGGTGCACAAGGATAGAAACTACAAAGCAGACGAGAAGCCTGATTATCATGGAATCATCAAATACAGCTCAGATCTTAGCTGTCAAGATACAAAATGTGGCCTGGATAATTGAGCACAGAACTCAATGAAATATCTCTGCAAAACCCTTCCTGAGCACCATGAAAAAACATCCGCTGTGGCATAGCGGAAATTACAGATGCATCATTGGTCATATCTGTCATATTGTGTTATCCTGGTTTTCGGAAGCGGACGGGTCCTGGTGGGTCTCCCGGACTTCAAATCCGGCGTCGGGCGCGACGAGCGTCTGGGGTGGGTTCAATTCCCATGCGCTTCCGCCAGCTTTTTATATCATAGAAAATTAAGAGTACCTTGTTTTTGTACCCACATTGTACCCACTTTAGAAAAATAAAAAAGCGGGTCAATGCCCCGCCCTATAATGTATTCAACCGTCGAGTTTGGCACGTGATATATACTTTAATTGGGAGGGGAGGAAAGATTGCCTTTGACAACAAGTGATGTTCTGTTACGACGAATGAGGAGAGCCACATGCTGGGGGTGACTCTCTTATATGTCAGTTGCTTCTGTCGTCTTGAGTTTAATGCTCTTTCCTTTTTTCTTTAAATCATACCTCTTAATGAAGGTCATGATAACAGAGACAACAAACAGGATAGCAAACACAATAGTCATCCACATGATTGCTCCCGCTGTTGCCAAGTTAGAATTACAGGCTTGTATGTATGCAACAAGAAACCCAGTTACAGCATTTGCAAGTACTGATGAGATAAAAAACCACACCTCGTAATCCGCCAAACTCGTTGCATCTACCATTCTTACTTCGATAGAGTCTGGAACCGAGACAACAACATTGAGGGAACTTGCAATTGGATTTGATGATGGTTTTTCTGCCGGTAATGAGGCCTCAGCATGCTTAATATTCTCAGTCATGCTTGACTCCTCTTGTTTATTTCATCCCAAAGGTTCTTGGGAATCATACCATTATACCCTCCCCCTTTCATTAGGGGTGTCATAATGAAGTATACCGGCTTCCCTTTGCAAATATCACGTAAGTCCTCAAAAATTTTATTCCATTGATCCTGAGAATCAACTTTAACTACATATAGTGTCGATAAGGCACGAGCCGATGAGTATGGAGCTATCTTGGAAAGAATTTTTTCATTAAGTTCTTTCCGTTCTTGATCAGCTGAATAGAACTCCCAAGCGATCACAAAATGCAACTGTAAGATCTCCTCTCAATAAGAAGTAATTATTATGATACTACATACATCATAATATATAATTCTTCAAATATTGTTATTTATCGTGAAAATAGATTGCTTTTATTCAATATGGATACAAAATGGAAGCAGGGGTTACGGATCACATATGGAGCATAGAAGAAATACTCAAATTGCTGGCATAAGGGGCGACATCATTTTGAAAAATATTGAGGATAGCTTTGACGAAATGCCTCCAATACCTCCCATCCGATCTGTCTAATTGAATGTAACTCAACGCCAAGCATTGGTTTTTCACCTCCTCCTTTGAGTCGTCCGATCCATCCGATCCCATTCTTTCGAGCAAGCTCAACATAAGATGGATCTAACCCAGTTGTTACTGAAACTCCACCATCCTGTTCAGCGACTGCAATAACTAACTGCTCTCTTGTGTAAACTATGCCAGCATGGTCATTGAGAATGATTGTGTGCCACCATTCATTAAAGGGAGTCTGCTTAGGTTTAAAGGGGCTAGGGTGCAACAAACAAAGTGGAATAAAGTTAATTTTGCCATCAACGTTATTCATGGCAACTAGACCAGTGTATGGTGCAAGATTGCCTTTAACGTCTCCAGGGGCAGTATTCGGCAAAATCATCTCGTCTTGAATCCTCATTTGCTTGAGTAATGACGGCGAATCTCCGGTGCCAACAAAGAGAATATGTAAATTTGATGCAATTCTTTTAGCCTCATCCTCCATTCCTTGATCAAAATATTCAGAAGATCTTTTCAGAAATCGAATCTGCTCCTTAAGATTGTTCTCTAGTTCGGCTGTCGTTGGTGGAAGTTTTTGACCTTCTGCTACGGGTTTTGTGATGTTTGATTGATTTATAGATTGTTGAACCCAAATAATTGATAGCGCCCACATTACCCCTGCAATTCCAATGACTACAAACGATATTATAACAATCTGGATCTTACTTGCATCAAATGGATTTTTTAATGTAATCCACCAAATAAATTTAGAGATAAAAACTAAAGCAGCTATACTAAATGAAATCTGAGCAAAAAAAGATTGATTAAAACTCATAGCTGCCCATCCCAGTCCAATGAGTAAAGGTAAGACGACAGCCAAGACTCCCCAACCAAATAACAATTCCAATTCCAACATATAAATATCTTATCAAAAACAACTTTAAATGTCTTCTTATTTGAAACTGACCCACTACCTAAAGGAATGGTTGTATCTTTGTATAATGGCTTTATAGGTTTGTTTTAATGTGGTGATGGGAAATTTTGGGAAGTGTAGTTTACAAGAC
>CAWKAM010000009.1:0-206826 GCA_963847605.1 uncultured delta proteobacterium
TAAAGACCACGTTCTCCTTACATGCCTGCTCGATCTTCCTCGACGAGATCAGTCCCCGCGAATATCCCAGCAGCACCACCTTCAGCAGAATACGGGGATCGTATGCCCTCCGTCCTGTCTCATCATTACGGTACTTCTCATCGAATATGCTCACGTCCATACGCTCATCAGCAAGTGTATGAATCGCGAATTCCAGGGTCCCGGGCATGAGCTGTTCCTTCAACGATACCGGTATCAGCATGTCCTGTGCATACGTGTAAGGCTTGTACTTGGCCATGGCTTCCTTAACCTCTTTAATAATCATCGCAAAAGAGGGGCATGGAAAATCATAGATTAGCGCGCCGGGAAAAGCTCGGCGTATCTTGCGGGGTGAGAGTCCCCGTTGGGTAAGGGCTAGCCACCCACCCGTATCGAGTCTTGCACCTGTGGCGGAGTTAACAAGGAAGTTAGCGAACAAGACAGGTGAAGCGTAGACAGAGAATTCTGTAGGCCGTAGGGGTAACCGTGTACCCTGAAGTGCTGGTACAGCTTCGAGATAGTTAATGAAGCGGACGCCGAGGGTTTTAATCTACACCAAGGCAAAACGAGATCAACCGGGAAAGGCGAGGATGAGGAGGGTCCGCCGGAGTCGACAGGCCGTGGCATGCAGGAAGAGATACGCCAGAGAACCCGGGAGGCCCCATAGACTCCTGGAAGTTGGAGGAAAGCTTGTACGGTATACAGCTAATTAGGCACGTAAGGGGAAACCCGGACACAGGGTTATAAGCTGGAACCTGGGCAAGGCAGACGAAGGCATGACAGGTAGGGGACCGAACCGTAAAAAGGGAAGGAAGCCGAAGGTTTGTGGGGAGTCTTATCAAGCGTAGTACTCGGAGCGTGGGAAAGCCACGTACAGGGGGAAGGACTTGACGGAAGTACACAGTCCGCAAAGGAAACTTGTTCCGGACATTGTAGGACCGGATAAAAGCAAGCAAACCTCACTGCGGGGAATAGCAAACAAGGCGCGAGCCGACAAGAAAGTGTCTGCTTGAAGGTAACGCTGAGCGCGGAGGCGAGTACAACCGAGGAACCGAATGCGGGAAAACTGCACGTTCGGGTCTAGGCGGGGGGTGCCGGGTAACCGGCATTCCTACCGCAAACATACCATTTGTTACGCACTGATATGGAGATATTATGTTAAACCTGAGATTGCCATATAATTCATGGCAACCTCCCTCTTATTATTGAGGTTACCCCTAACCAAAATGAAAGAAAGGAGATTGCCATGATTACTCAGAATAGTAACGGGATCAGTTTCAAGGGCAAGCATTTTTTTGTCGGTTTCGATGTCCATAAAAAGAGATGGGTAGTAACCATACGGCACAATGGTTTGAGTTTGAAGACCTTCTCCATGGATCCATCCCCTGAAATACTGAAACGGTATTTGGAAAAGAACTACCCCGATGGAATCTATCATCTCGTGTACGAGGTGGGCTTCTGCGGATTCTGGATATATCGCAGATTCAAGGAACTCGGCATGGACTGTATAGTAATCAATCCTGCAGATGTCCCTACCGCCCACAAGGAAAAAGACCGAAAAACCGATACCATTGATTCACATAAACTCGCCAGAGAGCTGGAAAAAGGAAGCCTGAAATGTATCTATATCCCCCAAGAGAATGATCAACACCTAAGATCCCTCTGCAGGCTCTATACCACCTCTGTCCAGAGCACCACCCGGGTCAAGAATAGGATCAAGGCCCTCCTTTCCTATAATGGCATCGATCTCTCGTTTCATTCCTCATCATACTGGTCTGCGCGATTCATCTCTCACCTAAGCTCTCTGCCTCTTGATAACGGACCGGCACGTGATACCCTCTCGATCTACCTCGAAGAACTTCTTCACCACCGCATGCATATGGTCCTTGTCCTTAAAAATCTCCGACGCTATGTGCGATACAACAATAGCGGGAACATCATCCGCCTGCTCAAGACCGTCCCGGGTGTAGGTTCCAGAGGGAACGCATGCGGTTTTATATGCTCATAGAAATAACTCTTCAGGTTATGTTGAACATCTGGGACTCTGGCTCGTCCGGTCCAGGCCACCGCCGAAAATCCATGACCCGCCAGTACGGGAATACGCCCTGAATTCCGGTCAAATTGGCCTCCGTGGCCAGTGAACAGACCAAAATGTAAATAGATTTCTCATAAGGATCGATGTCGCGATGTACCATCGGCATGGTCATCGATGCCGCACCCCACATTTTGTGGTCAAGATTTCCTTGACATACAAGACCGGACTTCTTATACTTCACTACACAAAAAGGAAGTTCTTATCAATATCAATAAAGGAAGTTCTTATCAAAAACAAACAAAAATGATAAATCTCACTCTGAAAAATAGCGTATTGGGGGGATAATATATGGCGACCATCAAACAGCAAGAAACATCCGCCGGCAGAGTGCTCACTTCATCGCTCAAAGAAGATCCTGATGCCCCTTTTCGAAAAAAATTTGGAGCAAAATGGGATGAGTATCGCCGAAATTGGGCCGTTGCTTCTCGAATGGAATATCGCCCAGACTTTCCTCTTTTTGTTCGTTTTGAAACAAAATTCCGATGCAACCTTCACTGCAAAATGTGTGTCCACGGTCATCCTGATCTTGAAAAAGGTTATTCATACGCAGGAAAAATGGATTTCAAAACATATTGTCGACTCATCGATGAATGTGCCGAACACAACTGCCCTTCGATTGGAATGAACCACGCCAACGAACCTCTGCTCGATAAAGATTTAATTGAACGAATCAATTACGCAACAAAGCGCGGCATCATGGATATTCATATTAATACCAATGCAATGCTCCTCACAGAAGAGATGTCAAAAAAACTTCTCGACACTGGCCTCACAAGACTCTGTTTTAGTGTTGATGCTCTCACTCCTGAAACTTTTAAAAAGATTCGAGTTGATGCAGACTATAATAAAGTAATGGCCAATATTGACACTTTTTTAAATTTAAAGATCAAGCGCAATGTCGAACTTCCAGCAACACGCGTTAGTCTCGTTCTCCAAGAAGATAATAAACATGAAGTCGAAGCCTTTCGCGAATATTGGGTCAAAAAGGTTGATTATGTTGCCATCCAGCGCTACGTCCCGATTAGTCCTTTTGATCAGGAAGAAAATGACTCACGCGCCCATGCCACATCTTTTTCTCCTAAAGAGGGAAAGCAAAAATGTTCTTATGCATGGGAATCTCTCTTTATTCACGGTGATGGATTGGCCTTACCGTGCGCAGCTCATCGCGCACGAAAGATTGCAGTCGGCAACATTCATAAAAATTCTCTTTATGAAATTTGGAATTCACCTGCAATGGAAGAATTAAGAAAAAAACACAAAGAAGGAAAGCTAGAAGGACTGCGACTTTGTCCAACATGTATTCAATAATGGAGTTCCTGATATGACACAAAAGAAAAAACTCGTTTATGTTCCAATGGCTGTTGATTTTATTCATCCTGGGCATTTGAATATTATTAAAGTTGCGCAAGAACTCGGCGAAGTGATGATTGGCCTTTTTACAGATAAGGCCATTGCTTCCTATAAAAGACTTCCCTTCATGAGTTATGAACAGCGCAAAGCTGTGATTGAAAATGTTAAAGGCGTCGATCAGGTCGTCATGCAAGAGACTCCAGATTACGAGGCCAATCTTCGTAAATATAAACCTGATTATATGGTTCACGGAACGGATTGGCGCGAAGGGCCACTCAAAGATGTGCGTGCCAAGGCCATTGCCATTCTTGCAGAGTGGGGCGGCCAAATGGTTGAACCTGAATACACAAAAGGTATCTCTTCAACTGAATTTCATGTCCATCTTCGAGAAGTTGGAACAACACCACAACTTCGTTTGGCAAAATTGCGTCGTCTCTTAAGTGTTAAAAATATTGTGCGCGTTTCTGAGGCCCATAATGCGTTAAGTGCTCTTATTGTAGAAAAAACAGAGGTTAAAGATCCAGGAGGAGGCACTCAATCATTTGATGCCATTTGGCTCAGCAGCTTAACAGAATCAACAGCTCACGGCCGTCCAGACATTGAACTGGTCGATCTCTCGTCACGGCTTAAAACCGTCAATGACATCTTTGAAGTTACAGTGAAGCCCATGATTTTTGACGGCGATACTGGAGGCATCACAGAACACTTTACCTATACAGTTCGAACGCTTGAGAGACTTGGAGTTTCCGCCGTTATTATTGAAGACAAAATAGGTCTCAAAATGAATTCACTCTTTGGAACTGATGTTTCACAAACTCAAGATTCCATTGAGGCTTTTTGCAATAAGATTTCCCTCGGTAAAAAAGCTCAAGTTACAAATGATTTCATGATTATCGCGCGCATCGAAAGCCTCATTCTGAAAAAAGGAATGGATGATGCCCTCACTCGCGCCTTTGCCTATATGAAGGCCGGTGCCGATGGCATAATGATTCACAGTAAAGCAAAAGATCAATCAGAAATTTTACAATTTTGTAAGGAATATCAAAAATTTGAAAAGAAAGTTCCACTCGTTGTCGTTCCTACAACATACTGCCAAATTTACGAAAAAGAGTTAGTTGAAGCTGGCGTCAATATCGTAATTTACGCAAACCATCTCCTTCGCGCAGCTTATCCCGCAATGGTAAAAGCAGCAGAATCTATTCTCCGAAATGGGCGAGCATTTGAAGCATCAAATGAGCATTGTATGTCTGTCTCAGAAATTTTGAAAATTTTACCCAATAAAGTTTAGCGGATTTCTCTATGTTGAACTGTGCCAAATTTTTCGAACTTCTGACGAGCAAAGGAACGGAATTCTACTGTGGAGTTCCAGATTCCCTTTTAAAGTCCTTTTGCGCCTATCTCAAAGACAGTGTGCCTTCAAATAAGAATTTCATTACAGCAAATGAAGGCGCGGCCGTAGGACTTGCTGCCGGTGTCTATCTCGCCACAAATAAACCCGCACTCGTCTATATGCAAAACTCTGGTGAAGGAAATGCCGTTAATCCCCTGACCTCACTTGCAGATCCAAAAGTCTACGGCATTCCCATGCTGCTCATTATCGGTTGGCGTGGAGAACCAGGAGTCAAAGATGAACCACAACATGTCAAACAAGGGGAAATTACATTAGAGTTACTTAAAACGCTGGGGATTCCATACGAAGTTCTTCCACAAGAATTCGTTGACGCCGAAGCGGCGATAAAAAAAGCATTTGAGTTTATGCATTCCTCAAAGGCACCCTACGCACTCGTCATTCGAAAAGATACCTTTGAGCCATACGAAGCTCTCAAAAAAAATACAACGCCATCTCCTTATTCACTGACTCGTGAAGAGGCCATTCAAATCATTTTAAAAATCACATCAACAATCAATAATCCTGTTTTTGTCTCAACCACAGGCATGGCATCACGCGAACTTTATGAAAGCAGGATCAAGATGGGCCAAAAGGGAGATTCTGATTTTCTCACTGTTGGCTCCATGGGACATGCCTCCTCAATCGCACTTGGGATTGCGCTCCACGCACCAGATCGAACTATTTTTTGCATCGATGGCGATGGCGCCATGCTCATGCACATGGGCGCACTCACCACTATTGCCGAATCAGGTGTTACAAACCTAAAACACATTGTTATCAATAACGGCGCTCACGATTCAGTCGGAGGTCAGCCAACGTGCGGGTTCAAAGTCGATTTTGGAAAAATTGCAAAAGCATGTGGCCATCAAAAAACATGGTTGGCAACAACTGAAGAAGAACTTATAAAAGCAGTGGAAGAATTCATCACCACAAAAGACCTCGGACTCCTTGAAATTCGAGTGAAAAAAGGTGCTCGAAAAGATCTCGGCCGCCCAAAATCATCCCCTGCTGAGAATAAAATTAAACTAATGCAATATTTAAGAAATTGATTATGGAATACATTAAACCACTGTACAGATTTCTTCGTGCCCTTCTCTTTTGGCCTTTGCATGAATTTTTTCCAAGGGACAAACGCATCATTCTTCTCAACTCCTATAATCCCTACGTCTATTGTGAAAACACAAAACATCTTTTTGAATTTCTTGCGACAAAAAAAGAATTGAAACCATACTGGTACACAGAATGCCCCCATATCATGAACTATCTCGATTCTCGCGGTTTCAAATACGTCACATCTAAGAGGCCCATCCACCTGATGTGGACAGTTCTTCGCGCAGGAGAGGTCTGTCTGAATTCCGGTCAAATTGGCCTCCGTGGCCAGTGAACAGACCAAAATTAAATAGACAGGGATATACATATCAAGGGTTTCCCGAAGAGTGGAAGGTAAATTTCCGCGCACCCAACGACGCGGGTAACCGGCTGGCAATGGAGCAAGAAACGGTGGGGATACGAAAAGAAAGCTAAGAGGCTAAGCGTGCTGCAGATATCAGCATCAAGCTGGAAAGGAAAGTGGGGGCCCGTATCGGGCCCCACGATGTTTTAATTGCCGCCTGCGATTCTTAATTAAAACTCATATACAGCGCAGCCGACCTGTATCCCGGAAGCAACATTGATGATAAGGGCCTTCTGCCCCGGCTCTGGCGGGTTGCGTTTAAAGATATGATCCATGGCCGCAGGAAGCGAGGCGTTAAATAAATCCCCCCCTTCCCGGGTGACATCAATCATCTTTTCCCTTTTCACGCCCAGGATGCCGGCCATTTTTGTGATAAACCCGGAAGAAACCTGGGAAGGGATGATCATGTCAAAGTCATCCAGCCCAACGGCTTCTCTTTCCAGGAATTCAAAGACCCCGATCGATACCGCCCGGAGGTATATATCTTCGACAGCCGGATCCCTCTTAAATATCAAGGTCATATGATCTTTATCATGAAACATGTATGATTCGCAGGCATCCTGCATTTCCGTGAATGTTTTGAAATAAAAAGTCTTAAACCCTGAGTCGCCGTTCTTCTCCCCGGCAAGCAGCATGGCGGCGCCGGTGGGAAGAAATCCCGGGGGATCCCCTTTTTCACTGACATTTCCATTGACAAGATCGCTGCTGACCACCAGCCCGGCCTTTACCTTGCCAGCGGTTATCATGGCGGAGCACAATTGACAGGCGTTTAAAAAACCCATGGCTCCGTTCAATACGTCAAGGGAAAGTGTCTTGGGTGCTAAAGAGTCCGTCTTGTCGTGGTTGATCTTGAGATCATTCTGAACGAAGCTCGAAAATGACGGCTCGCAGAAGTAATCATCCCGATAAACGGAAACGCTGACCACCAGTCCGATATCCTCTTTGCTGTAGGCGGACTGCTCGATACAGGGCTCAGCAGCCCGCCGGCACAGTTCAAGCGAGGTTTTTACCGATTTATCCTTATTTTCAAACAGCCCGATGCTATTGATTGTAATTCCCATGGCATTTACCTTTCTTTACACAGCTTCTTTAATTGCTTCCCGTTGTTCCATCCTGCTCCAGTTCATTACCCGAGCCGGAAGATCATCCAGGGTATACAGGGCAACGCCCAGGTTGATTCCGGATGATTGAACCGCAAAAAGTATATTCTCCTTGGATTTAATGGCCCCGTTTCTTATATGATCCCACAGGGCGACAAAATGGGCGGTGGAGGCCCCGTTTCCCCGTTCGATGACATTGACTATGGAATTCTCCTTGGAACAAACCTCTGTCCCCACCCAGTCATTAATGCTTTTCCGGGTCGTTTTGATGGCCCTTGTCCCGGTCTGATGCATGATATAATGATGGTTTTCGCTGTTTTCCCATTTGGTCCCTTTGACCATCCGCCCCACATGCTCCGCGGTCATGCCGATGGCGATCTGGTGAATTTTAATGGAATCCGTGTACATGACAAATCCGCCATGTGGCTTCCTGCTGTATGTGCCGATGCAGAGGTCACAGTGTTGTGCAACCGTGAAGGCATCCATGTCATGAAATCCAGTATCCGGATTATCCGTTTGCTCAAGGATAAAAGCCGCCCCTGCATCGCCCACGGTCAGGGAGGCTATCTGCGGATCAAAGGGAGCGCTCATCTCCTTCTGCGCGGTGCGGGCAAGGCAGGTCAAGGCTTCACCGCTGATCACCATTCCCCTTTTTATAAACCCGGCCTTCAGGTAGGCATCCACGATATAAAGGGCGGTGAACATACCGGCGCAGGCGTTGGGCTCGTCAAAGAGAATCGCATTGCCAAAATCAAAATCCCGGGCAAGCAAGGCGGCGGTGGAGGGTTCAAAGCCGGCCTTGAAGTTCGGGCCGTTGTAGCGGGAGATATTGGTGCAGATGACCAGGTCGATATCCTCAGGCTGATATTTGGAGATCTCAAAGCATCGGGTTGCCGCTTCCCGTGCCAGATCCAGGGCATATTCATTATCGGCAACCACGGGGCGGGTCTTTATCCCGGTTAACTCCTCAAGATCAAGGACGGGTTTTACCCTGCACCCGTCAACAAGCTCCTTTGTGCTGAGCCTTCCCTCGGGGGTATACACCCCCAGGCTCTCAATTACCGTGTTTAATCCGTTTAATCCCATGATGTTCTCCTTTTCCCTGACTATTTTTACAGATTTTCTTGATTATGGCAATAACAGAGGTAGGTGAGCCTCTCTTCAAAGGTAAAGAGGTCAACCTGGCCCCGGGTCCCTGCCCTGTAGCGTTCTATGGGGAAACAACCTTTGCCGGGGTGTATTCTCTTGGATGCCCCATGAGTGGTTTCACTTGTGCCACAGTACTCATGTATGCACCTCTCCTTTTTGTTTTTAAGTCCCTATGCTTTATCTATTTTTCCCGAAACGCTCATGGCTTGTGACCCAATCCAACGATGAAAGCGCACCGGCCAATGAGATCTCTCCAGCAACCACTACTGCAGCGGCGATCTCTGCTAACTTCAGGACCTTACCCTGACCATAGCACCCGAGGGTTTCCAGGCATTCTTTCTGCGTAGGAAGTGCAGTACCTCCCCCGTAGGTTGCAACAATCAGGGATGGAAGGGTAAGTGAGCCATAGAGGTCGCCTTCCTTTGTAATCTCTGTGTAGATGAGAGTGGCTGCAGACTCGGCAACATTGGCAACATCTTGCCCGGTTGCAATAAAGAGTGCTGTCAGCGCGTTTGCTGCATGAAGAGCATTGCTCGAAGATCCTGCCATAAAGGCACCAAGGTTGGCTACCCTGCAGAGATGGTCAAGGGTCTCAGGGTCTACACGCATATGCTGGATCATCACTTCTCTGGGAATAACGATTTCACCTGTGACTCTCTTCCCACGCGTATTCATCGTGTTGATCAAGGAGGCTTTCTTGTCTGTGGCGAAATTTGCCTCCATATAAAAGTGGCGGACTGTATCCATCTGGGAAAGGATCCAGCTGCATGCCGTGAAGGTGGCCATACTCACCATGTTCTGGCCTGCTGCATCTCCCGTGAAGTAGTTGAATCGCAGGTATACGAACTTGCTCGCTTGGTATCTTTCAATATTAAGGAGTTTTGCGACCCTGGAGCAGGACTCAGCCTGTCCTCGGATCTCGTCCATATGCCCATCGAGCCACTGTATGAAGTCCCTGGCTTCACGTGCTGAATCAAACACGAATGCCGGTGCCCTCTGTATGCGGTCCTCCACTACTGTCACCGTGACACCGCCGCACATATTGATGATCTTCATTCCCCTGTTGTAAGAGGCCACAAGAGTCCCTTCACTTGTGCACAGCGGGATGAGGAACTCGCCTTTCGCATGCTCGCCATTGACCTTCAACGGTCCGGCAAATCCGAGGGGGATTTGTGCCACACCGGTGAAGTTTTCGATATTCCCTTTCGTTACGGCAGGGTCAAAGGAATGATGCTTTACATGATGTAAATGAACACCGGTGAATTCTTCCACAAAATCCTGGCGCTGACGGACAATATCCATGTCGTAGTTGGCCTGTTTGTTACAAGGGATCTTCTTTTGGATCGTTCTAGTCTCGATCACAGAGTCGGTGGCTTCCAGATTCAGTAATCCATAGTGATCGGTTTCACAGGTGATGTTGATCTGGTGCTCTATGTTTTTGGCCAGGGCTATGGCCTTTGCATGAAACTCCACATCCTGTCCCATTGGGAATGGAAGCGGCTGATCTTCATTGATCTCGCTGGCTTTGAGACGTGTCCCGTTGTTCCTCATGACTATATCATCCAGTGGGATTTCAAGTCCATTGATTGTGATGTTGGAAATATTTGTAATAAGTGCATTTTTCATAGGGTTTTTAATGTTGAAAGATACACCGTCCTCGACATTCTTCAGGCTTCCAATGGAATAGATCTTCTTCAAAATGAGAGAGGATATCGTAACATTACTCTCGGGTTCTGATATCCTGCTGATAGAAACAAGCCTAGGTTCTGTCGTTGTATTTCTCATTGTTCTCATCCTTTCATTGAATCTGGAATATATTCCAATTTGCCGATTGCCGGTTATTCCATAGAGAGATCTTGACCATGACGTATTGATAATCACGAAACATGCCAAGATTGGGTAAATAAATTACGAAACTACCCCCAGGTTAACAGCAGGTTATATCTAGTATTACTATCATCAATAATTGTATTTTCAATTAGTTATGAACTTCGGTGCTAGTGGATAATATTTAGTTGTAGGTAAATATTTTTCACTAGTCGAAGAAAAGGTTTTCCCGATTCAAGGGCAATCATGAATGTTAACAACATAAAAGATCAGGACTGGATCATTTCATGTTGTTGCAAGCCACTATTGAATCATTAAGGTTTACCAAATGGCAGTTAACTTGTTATTGAATCTGTAAATCACTAATATTTGCAACAGGATTATTTACGGAATTAATACAGCATAAATACTAGTAGTTCGTTACATTATATTATTTACGGAATAAAGGTCTGGATTTGTCATGATCGTTCCAAGAAAACAAAGGGAGGCGGACATGGCAAGGAAAACTGGTCGAAGGCCGTTGGAGTTATCGGAATCTCATAGGCTGATGCTTACTGAACTTAGTGGATCGAGAACTGCCCCGGTGCGAGAGGTTGAGCGTGCCAAGGTGTTGCTGCGGTTTGCCGATGGAACTTCAATATCTGACATTGGGCGTCAGGTCGGTGTTTCCCGTCCGGCCATCTACAAATGCATTGACAAGGCTCTTTCCGCAGGTGTTTTGGTGGGTCTGAAGGATGCCTTCCACAGGCCCAAGGGGCCGGAGATATTGGATGATGCCAAGGCCTGGGTTGTCAGCCTGGCCTGCACGAAGCCCAAGGATCATGGCTTGGCGGCTGAGCTGTGGACCTTGTCGGAACTGGCGCGCTATGTGGCGAAGCACGCCGTCGGTGCAGGCTTTCCGCGCCTGTCCAATGCGAGCAAGACAATGGTGTGGCGCATTCTGAATGAGCAGTCTATCAAGCCCCACCGGATTCGCTATTACCTTGAGAAGCGCGATCCCGACTTCGACCGAAAGATGCAGGAAGTGCTCATGGTATACCAGGATGTTTCTTTGTGCGCACTTAGGACAACGAAGGATGACCGGTCGATACCGATCTACGCGGTGAGCGTTGACGAGAAGCCCGGCGTGCAGGCTATAGGATTAACGGCCCCAGACCTTCCACCCGTACCGGGGAAGGAGTCGTCACTATCGCGAGATTACGAGTACGTTCGTCATGGGACCCTATCAATTTTGGCGGCGCTCGATTTGCATACTGGGGAGATAATCGCCAACGTAGAGCCCAGGCATCGTAGCCGCGAATTTATTGAGCTGCTTAAACGTCTGGACACCCATTATCCCTCCGAGGCGATCATAAGCGTGGTGCTGGACGACCACTCAGCCCATATTTCCAGGGAAACAATGAGTTACCTCGCCACCCGGCCAGGGCGCTTCGAATATGTTCATACGCCCAAGCATGGCTCTTGGCTGAACCTGATCGAATGCGCCTTCTCGAAAATGGCACGCACGTTCCTTCGACACATCCGTGTTGCATCGAAGGAAGAACTCAAGGGGAGGATACTCAAGGGTATTGCCGAAATCAACGAGGCCCCTGTTCCATTCCGCTGGAAAAAGTTCGACTTGGGGCTTACGTAATATTGTAATCAAATTAACGAAACGAACTACTAGTCATATTCCAGTAGAAAAACCCGGCCCCGGCCCGATTTCACACCTTACATATCAAACCACTGCTCCGCCGCTTTCCGGCGCTCCCGGAATTTTGTGTACCTGTCGATCTGCTTTTTTGTGCTGTCGTTAACCGCAAAGGTAAACCCGCTGTATATTGACGGGCCGCCCTTTTTCGGCCAGTTGTTGACATCGATAATGTCGGCTTTTAATACCCTTTTTAATGCATGGGTCATGTCTGCGGTGGTTGTCAGCGCCCAGTCGGGCCTGGCCTTTGAAAGGGCGTCTATATATATGGAGCACTTGCCGAGAACCATGGCCTTCATGATATTGGCAGGATTAAAATAGGTCCTGTAGTTGGTTCGCATCATCACATAGTTATACTCCTTCAAGGTGGTGTTCTCGTTGGGATTGGTTATGCAGCAGACCCCGCCGTCAGGGCGCAGGACCCTTGCGATCTCGGCGATATAAAACGGCCTTCTGTGCCTGAAGTTAAGATAGGATGCGTCGGTCGTGTTGACAAGGTTCAATGAATCCGACGGAAAGGGGATTTGATTCATATCACGCGTAAAAAAGGTGATCTCCGATCCCGTCTCTCGGTTTAATTTTTCTGCTTCTTCTATGTTGCCTTCCGATATATCCATGCCAAAGACCCTGTAGCCCTTTCCCCCCGCGTAAAGAGAGCGCAATGTGTCTTCTATAACCCTTGCGAGCCTGCCGTACCCGGTGCCCACATCAAGGGCAGAATACTTACCGTCGGAAGATGGAAAATTTGAAAAAAGGGCCAGTCTTGTCAGAACCTCTTGAAGCTGACGCGAGGGGTCACTGGTGATGACGCGGTAATAGCTTGGGTTTGTGGGAAAATCAACAAAGATAGGGGGGCATATTTTTTCAAACGCCACCACCTTCTGCTGATAGCCCTCCGGATCTTCAAGGAGCTGTGCGAGCATCTCCTCAAGGTTTTCCGGGAAATACTTTTTGAACTCTTCCCGCGCCAGCCGTGCCGCATCCTCGTCAATTTTGGGTTTTTTCCCAAGCACATCAAAATAAAATGTATAGAGTCCATCCACCAGAGCCTTCTGGATAAAGCTTAAGGGCTGGTTGAGCTCCCTGTGCAGGGATTCTTCCTTTTCTCTGGTTTGTTTCAGCAATTCTTTTGCCGATTCATCTTTTTTCATAGATGTTTATTTATTCAAGTTTAATTGGACCATTACCATCGGATTATATTAAATAGCCCTTTCACAGGCCGATGTCAACCATCCTGAAACCTGTATTTTTTAAAAAAACTTACCCCGCAGCCGTCAAATTTTATCTGGACAAAGAAAAAGCTTAAAGGTATTAAGCTACAAGTCATTCGATTTATTCATAAAATATTTTTCAGATGGGAGGCCAGATTATGCCCGGCAACCGGACGGAAGGAGTACGCGCTGTTCTCATAACAGGAACCTCAACCGGAATCGGCAAAGCCTGCGCACTTTACCTTGACAGCATAGGGTTTAACGTCTTTGCCGGGGTGCGCAGGGAGGCTGACGGCAACGCCTTGAGGAAAAACGCCTCCGGCAGACTCACCCCGGTTCACATAGACATCACCGATTCAGAATCCATCGATTCCGCCTTGAAGTTCGTATCCGGTGAGGTGGGCGGCGCCGGTCTGGCGGGGCTGGTTAACAATGCGGGCATTGTTACCGCGAGCGGCCTCCTGGAGTTTCTTTCCATCGCTGAAATCCGCAACCTGCTGGAGGTCAACCTCATCGGGAACATCGCCGTCACCCAGGCGTTTTTGCCCCTTATCCGGAAGGGGCATGGCCGCATCGTAAACATGGGTTCAATCGCCGGCATCATGCCCCAACCCTACCTGGCCCCGTATTCAGCCTCAAAAGCCGCTCTTGAAGCCATCACCGATTCGCTCAGACTGGAGCTTAAACCCTGGAAAATCCCGGTTTCAATCATCGAACCCGGAATCGTCTATACCCCCATGTGGGACAAAGCTGAGACAGTAGCGGCAATCAAGGCAAAAAATTTCCCGCAGGAGGCCTTTGACCTCTATGGCCCCACCATCAACGAGGTCGTTGAAATCCTTAAAAATAAAAAAAGGATAAAAATGGTTGCGGTTTCCATTGATGTGGTTGCAAGGACGGTTGCCCGGGCGCTCACGGCAAAAAGGCCCGGGATACGTTACATCGTCGGCTGGGATGCCAGGTTGGCCGCTTTTCTTACCTGGGCGCTGCCCCACCGGGCGATAGATTGGCTCGCCATGCTGTTCTGGCGGCAGTTAGGATTAAAGCAAAGGTAGCAGAAAGGAATAGGTATGAAACATTTCAGAGCCATTACAACAGTCGATTCTTACAGCAGCCCTTTTTTATTTGGCGTTTCCACAGACGTCTTATGCAGCTGCCGAGGAGGGGCACAGCATCACCCTGCTCCAATTGCTGATTCTCGGGTTTGTCCTGGGATTGTACCTCTACAACCACTTCAAGGGCAAAATCAAAGCCATGTTTACAAAAAAGCAATGACCGTTGATCAGGGTATCGCCTCCCGGTAAAGGCTACGTACATACACGATATACTTCCACATGTAGTGAAGCATCACAACCGCAGTGAAAAGAAGCAGGATCCCGGCATATTGCCAGCCGATAATGTATGCCATGACCGTTGGATAAACCGCGGCAGCCAGCAGATTCGTCTCCAGATGCGGTATGTCCAGAATCCCGGCTTTCCGTGAGATAAGGATGATGATGGGGGTCCAGAAGGCTATTCCCGTCAGGGTGACGATCAGAAGCGGCCATGCCTTTGACACATAAACAACAACAAATATCGTCGTAAACCCGAAGAAAAAATCCGCCAGCGCATCAAAATTCGTGCCCGTACGTCACCTTCTTTTTGCTTCTTCTTGCAAAATAACCATCCAGGGTGTCGGTTATCGCCCCGGCGGCAAAAAGATAGTAGGCAACCACCCTTTCGTCATGTAATAGGAGCCATATAATTACCGGGGTCATAATAATCCGCAAAGACGTCATGATATCCGCAATTCGCATGGTTGATACACCTCTTAGTCGATCGTTTAATAGATAATTTTAAAGCAAACCTTAATGGGCATTATTAAATCTAAAGTGATAAAAATAGACTGCGGCAACGAAAATGGCAACTATAACAGAAAGGATTGCCCAAAATATAAAGACATTGCCCCAGCCTCCCCCCTGTGATGTGACCAGAAGAGGAACAATCACACCGATCAGGACAGTGCCGATATAGCCCATGCCGTCTATAAACCCTGTAGACGCAGCCACCACCTGCTGATCAACGAAACGTGTCGGCATGGTTGTAACCAGAAAAACATGGGGTCCATACAAAAAGAAGCTGCCGACCAACAATACAAGTGTTGCCCAAAGGCCTTCTGTAAATGGGAGTATTGCGAAGCTCACCGCAAGGAAAATCAGGAAAATAATCGTCAGCACGTCCTTGCTGATTTTAAATCTGTTGTACACAAGGGTTCCTATCACGCCGGCAATAGGAATCAAAAACACCTTCAGGCCCACATCGCCCATATCTTTTACCATCAGATGCTGATGTTGAAAAAGATATAGAGGGATCCAGCTTATGACACCATATCTTACCATATTCAGTAGGCATAAAGATAACCCGCTGAAAACAATCGGCAAGGACAATGTGTTTTTGACCTGATTATTTACTTTTTGAGGGGGTTCAATCTTCAGCTCCGGCTTTGTCAATAACAGCAATATTCCCCTTGCAAGCATGAAAGCCGAGGCCACAAAGAATCCTGCCCGCCATCCCCAGGCGCCCACAGCATACGCGGATACCAGCCACGCAACAGAATTGCCGACCTGATAGGATGTTCCTAATATTATCGATGTACGCTCTCTGTCTTCAGTACGCTGGGTAAGCGCATTTGCTCTCACGCAGGAGGACCAGCCCATGGACTGAAACAATCCCTCCACTATCTCCCCTGCAAATAATAGAGTAAAAAACCCGGCATAACAGCCGAGGAAAAAATTCATAAAAGCAGAGCAGATTAATCCTATGGAAATGTATACAAACGGATTATAGCGTTCTGAAACCTGACCGTGAAAAAACTGACCGAATGCATATGCAAAGAAAAAACCGCTGGTGACCAACCCAACGTTCATCATGCTCAAATCTTTATGCGTGGCCAATAACGCCGGCACCACAATGCTCAGATTCACCTTGCCGAAATAGTACGTTGCATAAGATGACCAGATATTCCAGAATATAGGTTTGTTTTTCATGTTTTTTTGTCTTTTGATATGCGTGATATTTCATTCTTGATGTTTGTTGAGGACTGGCCGGGAAAATAGGGAATTACAATAACTCTCCCGTTGATTTCTTCCAGAACCTTTCTTGCCTTTTCGATGTCCTGCTCATCGTGATTTGAACTTTCCATCAGTATATCCGGTCTAATCATCATCACATTCTGCAATGGCGAATAGGTTTCCTGGGCCACCACCACATCCACATATTTTATCGCGGCCGCAAGCGCCATCCGGTCTTCAAAGGAAAGCAACGGCTTGGGCTTTTTCTCCATAACCGCCTCATCCGTCAGGATTCCCACAATCATTTTCCCGTCTTCTCCGGCGATCGCCTTTGCGTTTCTCATCATCATGAGATGACCTTTATGAACGATATCCAATACATAGTATGAATAAACAATTTTCATTTTTATCTTTCCCTGATTGTCTGATTTCTGTTACGGTTTTTTAAAAGCACCCTTTGAAATAGCCATTGCAACAGACATCACCAGAATGCTGATCGCGATGCTCCATCCGGGTGAATGCACCCCTACCTCTATGGAAAAGGAGATAAATGTAATCGGAACAAGTGCCAAAAGCGACATCACTAGGATGATCCACCAGGCATACCTGTCCCCTCTGCTGAATTGAAACCTGATCATCATGACAAAACCGATACCCATGGATAACGCAAGGGCGCCCACCACCTTCATGGAGGCCACGCTGAGCGAAGCCATTTTCGGGTCCAACTCCTCAAACGTCTTGCCGAGAAACCTCTCATGATAAGGCATTATCCTTGGCCAAATTAAATATACCAGCCCGAACAGGATAATGTAAGCGGCAAACACATAAAGCATGATGGCCGCCACCTTCAATCTCTTTTCCATAATTTATCCCATTGTTATTTTTGTTGCGTCATTTTTGGCTGGACAGGAGGGTTTCAAAACCGCTGCCCGATTTTTTTCTTTTACATTATATCCAAAATGGCCCATGGGATCAATAGCCTTTGTTCTTTTAAATCAAAATTTCAAGCATATTGCGCTTGACAACCATTTCTATAAAGCATGGCGAAGTGAAAAAGACGTATCGTTGGCGATCCTTGGGCGATCGTATACGACTGGTAATGCACAAGAAAAGACATCAGCCAGGCGTCTACACGGAAGGTCTCAGCATCAGTCCTTTGTTGCAATCTGTCTAGACTTACAAGACCTGTTGGGACTGGATTGCCGTCAACCTGGAGGTTGAATTTCCTTATGTCGAGATCCTCGCTCAAATAGGTATAATTCACTGCTAAGCCATAAGGGAGCGGCAGCTGGCTCCTTGTTTGCTCGGGGACAGATGACAGGTCAAGGGGCAATAACTGATTGTCTGCAGCGGTTGCAGTCCCGGAAAAAATGAATACAAAACTAATCACAAAGATGAAATGGGAAAATCTTATCTTTCTTGGAAGAATAGCATTGAACATAGTGTGCCTCCTCTTTCTCAACAGATTTTATTAAACATTCATATTGCCAAGTACTCTCTCGCGACCTGGTTTCCACAAGCAGAATGCCAACTCTGCTCTCAGAATAACGGCAAGGGATGATCCTCTAAAGGTGTCATGAACCTTGAATTATTTATTTCTAGCAACAACAAAATCAGCTACCCATCCGGGGATGAATGCCCAGGCACGATTATCTTTTGAGGTTCTTCCGAGATCCAGAGTCCCAACAAGCCATACTTTTGATTTGTAAGCAACACTGGCTCCATATGACTGCAGGCTATTGGCAAAAGATAGTATTCCAGGTTTTTTTATCATACCACATTCCCCTATGCTGTACCCGGCACTATGTCCCTCGGAACCAGGCCACGCAGTAATATAGTGTGCAGCCAATGCCGGGGCCAGAGCCATGGTCCTGACAAACTCAGCTATTGTCTTACATTTTAATCCATGCCTGAATGACAACCATGAAGCTATAATTCGGGGTAATGGTGTATATTCATCTTGAGGGTCCGGCACACCATGTATTGTTCTTAAGTATTCTTTTCCCCATCCATTTGTATCTCTGAAGAAATCATCTAATCTCCACATGGGCGAAGAAAAATCAACGGCATAAATCTTACTGCACTGCTTAAATACTTCACGAGCCATGGCTTGTGCATATGTGGTCACATCATGATCAGATT
This sequence comes from uncultured delta proteobacterium, assembly GCA_963847605.1. Taxonomy (GTDB): domain Bacteria; phylum Desulfobacterota; class Desulfomonilia; order UBA1062; family UBA1062; genus MWEI01. The sequence goes on from CAWKAM010000009.1 coordinate 18,476, forward strand.
GAATATCAAGGGCGCCTATTGTGTATGCAGTCATTCCCAGATAAATAGGTTGATCGTGATAGTTTATGCCAAACTTGTTATGTATGCTTTTTAATTGATATTCGCTCAATGGCTTGGTTACATCACCTTTCATGAAAATGATTCTATCTTTGATTCCTTGCAGTTCTGGTTTTTTGCCCATCACCTCAAATCTGTTCAGACCTGCTGCAAGCTGATCTTCCTCCAGGTCAATTACCACTGCTTTTACCTTGTTCAGTAATCTTGCTCGTAACTCATTATCCTCAAGAGAATAAATCATCTTCAACAATAACTCTGAAAGATTCCCTACTCCCCCGGCATAATCTAATACCACTATGGATTTATTACGATCTCCTTGCATTATATCTGTAATGTCATCCAATATTCTCTTAACTAGTGCCTTCCTTCCAATCTGGTCTTGAGAAACGAATGTTGAGTCAAGAGTGACATGCTCTACAGGAACTTCTGCAACAGGGTATAACCCAAGAAACCTGCTGTTATCGTCAACAAGAAACCTGCCTACTCCGAGAATAGACTTCCTATCTACGTTTTGATCTAATAAACAATCCAGGTTCTCTGCGATATAATGAGGAATCTGGCCAGTAATGCGCGCATGAAAAGCCGGATATAATTCCCTCAGTATTGCATATAAATCAATCCCGGCAGGCCAGATGGCACCAAAACATTGCCAGGCAACGTTTACTTCCACAGGAGTTCCCAACATCGTATGTATCTTATTGGATCTAAAAACGTTACCCACCCTTCTCAACAGATTTAAAATCTGAATTGTCTCCTGGATGAGTCGTTTCTGTTTATAGAACCCATTAACTTCCCTATTTTCCACATGTGATGTTATTGCTTTGAAAAATGGTGCCTTGCTGATTAATTTTGATTGTCTTATCAGCTGCCTACCTGTTAATTCCTGATGCGATATTTCTTCAGGAACATACCCATTCTGAACTTTCATTTTGTTGATAGCTGAAATAGAGTCCGGTATGCATCCCTCTTTTTCATATTGTTTTATGGTTCTGCTGTAAGTCAATAGATCTTCCCATGCACTTTGATCATGAAACACCTGACGTGCTTCAACGGTATCTCTTTCCAACTTTAGCGGATACATGGTTGCAGGATCCACAAGATCCTTGCTCGTGATAACATCATCTTTCATGGGATTCTTGATGTTGAAACTCACACCTTCTTCGATCTTCTTAAGGCTTCCAATGCTGTAAATCTTTCTGGGGGTAGTGGGGGGTACAGATACCGAGCTCTTGGTCTCCGATTCACCCCTGGTAGTCACAAAACTCAGATCTGTTTTTAGGTTTTTCATTTGTGTTCCTCTTTCGTTGAAGCTGGATTGGGTACCAATGCACATTTGTCGAGGGTTTCAGATGATAACAGGATATGCATAGGTCAATTGTATCTTACAAAACATGTGCCAAATAATTGAGTTAGAGTTACCTAAATAACCTCGGGTTATTCACAGGCATAATCTAGTACTATTTAATAATAATCAGTATTACCGTTGTATTACATATAGTTGAAAAAATTATAGGAAGAGAAACTTTTATGACTGTAGTAAATTAATCCTACCCCGAGAAGAAAAAGTTTTCCAATGATCGGTCCCTCTTATCACGCTGTTTGCCCATATTAGCGTATTGCAGACTTTTATCACTCTAAGCAATATTGGATATCTAATAATAATAAGTATAGCTTACGTGCCATAATTTCATTTCAAGATGTATTGATCTTGAGCGTAGATCTCTTTTTGAAACCTGTGATACATGAGTAATGAACCGGCTTTCAGCTCTTGCTTTCTTGTCATTTGAGAAACGAAAAGAGGAGGGACAATGATGGAACAAGAAAGACTGCTTAAGACGGCATTTTTGGCGGGTGCGATAACCGATGCTCTGGCGGTGTTGCCGATGTTGGTTCCTGAACTTGCCCGTCTCCTTTGGGGATTCGACAATCAGTCCCATGCCTACCGGTTCGCCATGGGTTATGCTGCTTCTCTCATGCTGGGTTGGACAGGGCTTCTTATGTGGGCATACCGGCGTCCGATCGAAAGGCGCTTTGTCGCGGCTCTAACGGTCTTTGTCATTTACGGCCTTGCGTTGACCGAGGTCGTTGCCGTCCTTTCGGGCCGTCTCGCGGTATGGCGCATGGTTCCTACGTGGTGTCTTCAGGTGGCATTGCTCTGCCTCTTCGCAGGGGCTTATCACTATCATACTATTCGTGCATTCATGAGTATCCGCCCGGAGCGTTGCAGAAAAGACTACAACGTATAGCATCCGTGCCGTAATTGCCATATCCTTAGGGATGGGCATAATTATGCTATGACTCATTGCCCGAGGCAAAACCGACATTATTATAGAGGTCGTATAAAATGAAGAAGATACTCTTAGTAGACGATGATATACGCATCCAAAGGCTTATCAGGGAAGAGCTCGAAGAGGATGGGTATCATATATCGACCGCCTCCAATGGAAAGGAGGCACTTGCATGTATAAACAGGCCCGAAAAGCCCGATCTTATCATCCTGGACCTCCGCATGCCCAGAATGAGCGGGCTTGATACCATGAAATTCATATCAAATCTCAAAGAAAAAGTCCCTGTGATCATTTTTACGGCATATGGCGCCTACAGGAATGATCCGTTGGCCAAGTCGGCGAATGCCTATGTTGTAAAGTCCTCCGACGTTTCGGAGTTGAAAAAGAAGGTCCATGATTTGCTATAGCCTTGCCGTTATGTAAGTTTCTCCTGAGGAACGCATCTTTCCTCATACGATATCCCATTGATTATTGGCAGAAGACAACTAACATTGAAGTAAAAAGAGACATGAACATGACAGCGCCTGCGATCCACATCTGTGATCTGTCCAAAATCTATGTCGTGAACGAGCGTGAAGTCGGGGTGAAGGCCGCGCTCAAAAGCCTCGTGCACCGGCGCACGAGAGAAATACACGCCGTGGACGGCATCACGTTCGACCTTGCCCCCGGCGAGATCGTGGGGTTCTTAGGCCCCAACGGAGCAGGTAAGACGACCACGCTCAAGATGCTTTCGGGCCTGCTCCACCCCACTGCGGGCGAGGTCAGCGTGCTCGGCCATGTGCCGTGGAAGCGCGACAAAGAATATCTCCGCCGGATTACGCTCGTTATGGGGCAGCGTAACCAGTTGATCTGGGATATCCCGGCCCTGGATTCGTTCGAATTGAACCGGGCCGTCTACCGCATTCCGCTTGAGGACTATCGCCTCATGCTCGGCGAGCTGACCGAGCTCCTTGAGCTGGGGCCGCTTCTCCAGAAGCCTGTCCGTAACCTCTCTTTAGGTGAACGGATGAAGTGCGAGATTGCATCCGCCCTCCTGCACCGGCCCCAGGTGGTTTTCCTCGACGAGCCCACCATAGGCCTTGATGTGACCATGCAGCGGCGCATCCGCACCTTTATTGCAGAGTACAACCGCCGCTTCGATGCGACCGTCCTGCTGACCAGCCACTACATGGCCGACGTCGAGGCGCTGTGCCGCCGCGTCGTCGTCATCCACCACGGCAGGCTCCTCTTCGACGGCGACCTGTCGAATATGGTGCAGCAATTCACCGCCCATAAAACCATTGTGGTGCAATTGGGAAATTGCCAGACAAACTTGAATTCCTACGGCGAGGTGGTCTCCTGTTCCGACGGCCTTGTTACGCTGCGCGTCCCGAAGGCTGAGACCGCCCATGTCACCGAGCGTCTGCTGGCCGATCTGCCGGTGATCGACCTGCTGGTAGAGGACCCGCCCATCGAGGAAGTAATCGAGCGGGTCTTTGCACAGGAGCCCATATGAAGGCGCTTAAGGAGCTCTATGTGCAGCAGTTTAAGACCACCTTCATCATGATGCTCCAGTACCGCGCCTCGCTCGTCATCTGGATGATGGGGCACGTCTTAGAGCCGCTCGTCTATCTCATAGTCTGGTCGGTCGTCTCGAATGGGGCGGGCGGCAGCGTCGGCGATTATACCGCACAGGGGTTCGCGGCCTATTTCATCGTGCTGATGCTGGTCAATCACCTCACCTACACCTGGATCATGTATGAATACGAATACCGCATCCGGGAAGGGGGGCTGTCGTTCGCCCTGCTGAGACCGGTGCATCCGATCCACTCCGACATTGCCGACAATGTCTCGGCAAAGCTGGTCACCCTTCCCTTCATGCTGCTCATTGCGGCCGGGCTGGCAGCAATCTTCAAACCCGCCGCCACTCCCGCTTTATGGGCCGTCGCAGCATTTGTCCCTGCGTTGCTGCTTGCCTTCATACTGCGGTTCCTCCTGGAGTGGACACTGGCGCTGGCCGCCTTCTGGACCACGCGCACCGGCGCCATCAACCAGATCTATTTTGTCCTGGTGCTGTTCCTTTCCGGGCAGATCGCCCCGATTGCGCTTTTCCCCTATCCGATCCGGGTGGCGGCAACTGTCCTGCCCTTCCGATGGATGATCGGCTTTCCGGTGGAGCTCCTTCTCGGCCGTCTTACGTTAGGCGATGCACTGACAGGCCTTATGGCCCAGGCTGCATGGCTGGGTGTAAGCCTGGTACTGCTCCGGATCGTGTGGCGCGCGGGTGTGCGTGTCTACTCGGCGGTGGGCGCATGAGCTACCCTCGCCTCCTGGCTGTCTTTTTCAGGGTCAGCGTTATGGGCGAACTGGCCTACCGCATCAACTTTTTCGTGCAGCTGTTCCAGTCTGTCCTGGAATTGGCCACGGCAGTGGCCGGCCTGGCGGTGATCTTCTCACATACCAGCACCCTCGGTGGTTGGCGGCCCGACGAGGTGCTGGCACTGGTGGGGATTTACATCCTTGTCGGAGGTATAATCGGCTTTGTGATACAGCCGGGCATGGAGCAGCTCATTGCATCCGTCAGGAACGGGACGCTCGATTTCACGCTCACCAAGCCGGAAGACGCCCAACTCCTCGTCAGCATCCAGCAGGTGGAAATCTGGAAGCTGATTGATATCGTGTTGGGTTTCGCTGTTCTCGCAACAGCACTCGTGCGGCTGGGGGAGAAAATGGGGATGCAGCAGGCTGCGGAATTCACCGTGATGCTGCTCGCAGGCACGGTCATCATCTACAGCTTCTGGCTGCTCCTGGCCACGCTCTCATTCTGGTTTGTAAGGGTGGAGAATATCCTTATGATCTTCCAGAGCATGTACGAGGCAGGACGCTGGCCGGTGAGCCTGTATCCGGGGTGGCTGCGCTTCGCGCTTACCTTCATCGTGCCGGTCGCCTTTGCCACGACAGTGCCCGCCGAGGCCTTGACCGGCCGTATGAACGAGGTCACCCTGGCAGGCGCGATAGTCATGGCTTTAGTCCTGTCAGTGATCTCACGGGTTTTCTGGCACCTGGGATTGCGCCATTATACTGGGACTTCGGCATAATGAAAGGGTCCCTGACAGCTCTGAAAAAAATTTAAGGATAGGGAAAAACTTGCAAGTGATGGAAAAAAGTCATACGTGAAGGGAGAGTCGCTTCGATATCAGGAAACGGGTCAAGGGAGAGATACACATGAGTGTACTGGATGCCATAGGGAATACGCCTCTTGTGGAGATAAAAAATATCTGGGATTCCGCCAAGACGGGCGTGCGGATCATGGCCAAGCTGGAAGGCTCCAATCCGGGCGGCTCGGTCAAAGACCGGCCCGCACTCTTCATGCTGAGGGAGGCCGTGGAGTCGGGAAAGTTGACCCCGGGCAAGGTGATCCTGGAGCCCACATCAGGCAACACCGGCATAGGTATGGCCATGGTGGCCGCAGCCATGGGATTCAAGATCAAGCTGACCATGCCCACCTGCGTGAGTACCGAGCGCAGGGCGGTTCTCCAGGCACTCGGGGCCGAACTCGAGCTGACCCCGGGCTGCGACAAAACGGACGGTGCCATCAATCGGGCCCACCATATCATGGAATGCGACGGCAACCATTTCTTCATGCCAAACCAGTTCGATAACCCTCACAACTATCTGGCTCATTATAAAACCACCGGGCCCGAGATCTTTGAGCAAACAAAGGGCGAGGTCGATTGCTTTGTGGCAGGCATGGGCACTACCGGCACCCTCATGGGGTGCTCCATGTTCCTCAAGGAAAAGAGGCCTTCCATAAAGATCATCGGCGTCGAACCGACGCTGAACCATCGCATCCAGGGATTGAAAAATATGAATGAGGCCATTGTCCCCAAGATCTATGACCCGGCTCGGCTTGATGATAAAATTATCTGTTCCGACGAGGATGCCTTCGAGACTACCCGCGACCTCTCCATCCACGAAGGCCTGTTCTGCGGGGTCAGCTCGGGTGCGGCCATGTGGGGTGCGCTTCAGGTCGCACGCAACCTTAAACGCGGATCCACCGTTGTGGTCATCTTCCCGGACCGGGGCGACCGCTACCTTTCAACCGAGGTCTTCCGTTCCTTCTGCGCCCAGTGCCCGCCGTGATGTGCAGGTTTCTCCCATGAGGGGTGTCATTTGATGGAATATGCTCTCTTGGCCCAATCCGTCATTTCCGGCGAAATACTATCCCGCAAACAGGCCCTGGCCGTCCTGGCCGCTTCCGACGAGGATTCTCTTGGCCTGTTCGATGCGGCCTGGAGGGTACGCCGCCATTTTCATGGCAATCGCGTGCAGGTTCAGGTGCTGAGCAATGCCAAGAGCGGAATCTGCACGGAAGACTGCCACTACTGCTCACAGTCCTTAATCTCCAAGGCCGAGATCGCCCGCTATCCGCTCAAGACCCGTGATGTACTGCTCGCCGAGGCCAGGGAAGCCCGGCGTCTCAAGGCCCACCGTTTCTGCATGGGCTTGAGCGGCCGCACGCTCAATGATACCGAGGTGGATGCACTGTGTGGGGTAATCCGGGAAATTAAGGCCGGTACGGGCATCTCCGTCTGCTGCTCACTGGGGTTCCTGTCGCCGGAGCAGGCACGACGACTGCAAGATGCCGGACTGGACCGTGTCAACCACAATATCAACACCAGCGAACGCCACTATCCCTCGATCTGCACGACCCATACCTGGTCCGACCGCATGCATAACCTGAAGGTCTGCCGGGCAGCAGGGCTCGAGATATGCTCGGGCGGCATCATCGGCCAGGGCGAAACGGATGAAGACATCGTCGACATGTTGCTGGCGTTGAGGCAGATAAACCCCGAGTCGATCCCCATCAATTTTCTCATCCCTGTTCCCGGCACACCTTTCCAGATGTTGGACCCATGCCTGACGCCGCTGCGCTGCCTGCGGGTTCTTGCCTTGGCGCGCCTCCTTCATCCCGCAGCCGATATCAGGATGGCCGGCGGCCGAGAGGTACATCTCCGCAGCCTCCAACCAATGGCGCTGTTCCTGGTCAATTCAATCTTCGTCAACGGTTATCTGACCGAAGGGGGACAGCCCCGGGACGAGGCCTTGAGAATGATAGAGGATCTGGGTTTCGAGCTTGAAGTGGAAGGCGCTGCAAGCTTCAGGGAGTAATCATTATGGATTTTCTGCAACGTGAACTCGAACAACTTGAACGCGCGGCACTGCGCCGCTGCACTGAGGCGTGGCCACAGTCCGGAGGGAGAATCGAGCTCACAGACGGCAGGACACTGCTCAACTTTTCCTCCAACGATTACCTTGGACTCGCCCGAGACCCGCATGTCAAGCGCCGGGCCATAGAGGTGATCGAACGTTGGGGTTGCGGGGCCACAGCCTCGCGCCTGATGTGCGGCACGCTTGAGTTACACGAGGAACTGGAAGCCGCTTTGGCCCGCCTTGTCGGGGGGGAAAAAGCGCTGGTTTTCAGCAGCGGTTTCGGCATGAATGTCGGTGTGGTGGCGGCGCTGGCAGGCCGCGACGACATCATTTTCTCAGACCGGCTGGTGCATGCCAGCCTGATCGATGGCGCCCGCCTGAGCCGAGCCACCATCAAACCCTTTTCACACAACGACGTCGCCGGCTTGGCACACCTGATGGAGACTACACCCTGCCGGGGACGCCGGCTCATCGTGACCGAATCGGTATTCAGCATGGACGGCGATCTGGCACCCCTTGAGGAAATCCGAACCCTGGCGGCTCAATACCGGGCCGTCATGCTGGTGGATGAGGCGCATGCCGTAGGGGTCTGGGGAAAGGGCGGGGGCGTTTGCCGCCAACTGGGCAAGGGTATCCTGCCGGACTTCACAGCCGGTACGCTCGGCAAGGCTCTGGGCAGTATGGGCGGCTTTGTCGTCTGCTCGGAGATAAGCCGCGAGTTCCTGATCAATCGCGCACGCAGTTTCATTTTTGCAACGGCCCTGTCACCTGCCTGCCTGGGGGCCGCACTAGGGGCGATAGAGCGGATCAGTCAGGATCCTGATATGGGCGAGCGGCTGCTGGATCGTGCAAGGACCTTCCATGGCCTGTTGAAGGCCGAGGGGCTGAGACTCCCGGATTTCCGCTCCCAGATTCTTCCCGTGCCCGTCGGCGAGAATGAAGCTGCGCTGGAATTGGCGCAGCGCCTGCGCGGGCAAGGTCTGCTGGTAACCGCAATACGCCCCCCGACCGTACCCCGCGGCACGGCACGCCTGCGCCTTTCAGTCACACTCTCTCATGAGATGCATGATCTCCAGTGGGCAGCAGCACAGATCGGCCGGGTGTCTAAGGGAATGGGCCTGGTTTGAAAGGGGTGGAAGAAAACCGCATGATCCCCGGGATCTTCGTCACCGGCACGGGCACCGATGTAGGCAAAACCATAACCGTTGCCGGTCTCATGCGCCGCCTTCTACGGCACGGTGTGGACGCCATGGTCATGAAGCCCGTGCAGACCGGTGCTTACCTCGATGCAACAGGGCATGCAACAGCCCCGGATATCGACTTCGTACTTCAGGCAACCGGATTGCCCATGGATGATAAGACCATGCACCACCTTGCACCCTACCTCTATGAACCGGCCTGTTCGCCTCATCTGGCTGCCCGCCTGGCCGGTAGGCCGATCCGCCTGGAGGTCATCCTGGAGAGCGCCCGGGTGTTGGCAGGGTGTCACCGATTGCTGGTGGTCGAGGGCGCAGGAGGCCTTATGGTTCCGCTGAACGAATCCGAAACCATGCTGGATCTTGCCTCTGCGATGTCGATGCCGTTGCTGCTGGTGGGCCACTCGGGTCTGGGCACGATCAATCACGTACTGCTTTCTCTCGAAGCCCTTCGCAGCCGCAATCTTAAGATCCTCGGGGTCATTCTCAATGATACCCGCCCCGTTGCGGAGCACAACAGGTTTATTTACGACGACAACCTGCACGCCATCGAATCGTTCGGGAACATCCGGGTCCTGGCCCGTATCCCCTGGCTGGGAACCCCGCCCGACCCGGACCTGTTGGACCGGGCCCTGGGTGCGTGGGATCTTTATAAGGAGCTCTGAATCATGCATTACCATGATATGCGCCGCCGGTCCGTCCAAGCCATATGGCATCCCTATACCGAGATCACTTCCTTCGAGCGGACCGAGTTTCCCATCATCGACAGGGCCGAAGGCTGCACACTCTACGAAATGAACGGCCGCGCATTGCTCGACGGCATATCCTCATGGTGGTGCGTGAACCTGGGGCACAGCCACCCGAGGTTGGTACGGGCCATACAGGAACAGGCCGCACGCCTGCAGCACACGCTTCTGGGAGGCATGTCGCATCCCCTGGCCATCGAGCTGGCTGAGCGCCTCTCCCTTGTCGTCCCTTTCGGCCTGGGCCATGCCATGTTCGCAGCCGACGGTTCCATGGCCGTAGAGGCAGCGCTCAAGATCGCCCTGCAGTACTGGACCAACCGTGGGGAGGCAGGCCGTACACGCTTCATCGCCCTGAAGGATGGATACCATGGCGACAGCCTGGGCGGTATCGGCGTGGGCTACATCGATACCTTCCATAAACCGTTCGGCCCTGCCGCCACGCCGTCGTGGCGGGCGATCTCGCCTCACTGCGCCCGTTGCCCCTTAAGCCTTCGACCCGGACGATGCGGCATCGAGTGCTTTGACTCGATGGCCGAGCTGGTTCATGAACATCACTCCGGGTGTGCTGCCGTGATCGTCGAGCCGCTCTGCCAGGCTGCTGCAGGGATGCGCATCTACCCTGCAGAATACCTGCGCCGCCTGCGCGAGCTTTGCGACGAGCACGGCCTCCTCCTCATCGCCGACGAGGTAGCAGTAGGTTTCGGTCGCACCGGGGCCATGTTCGCCTGTGAGAAGGCAGGCATCAAACCCGATATAATTACCCTGGGCAAGGGGCTGACCGGAGGTATGCTGCCCATGAGCGCTACGATGGTCACCGATGAGATATACGACACTTTCCGCGCCGACGGCGAGCTGACGCGAACCTTTCATCACGGCACCACGTTCTGCGGTAACCCGATCACCAGTGCCGTTGCCCTGGCCGCGCTTAAGGTCTATGAAGAGGAACAGGTCATTGAGCGTCTGGCCGGCCCTGCAAGTATCCTTGAGGACGGCATGGGCCGTCTCGCAGTCCTGCTTGAAGATTCTCCCATGCAAGCGCTCGGGATGATTGCGGCCGTCGAGATCAAGGATTCGGCAGGTGGGACCTCCCGCGCCCGTGAAATAGTACGCCGGGCTTACGAGCTCGGCCTCTTCATCCGCCCCCTGGGGCCCACGATTTACCTATGGCCCCCGCTCAACATAGGCGAGTCGGATCTACGGAACATGATCGATATCCTGTTGGATGCGGCCCGAGCGCATCATGGATGATATGGTTGATAATGCTAGTCAGCACGAGTCGTCGGAGGAAAGTACCTCAGTCAGTAGTTCCAGCCGAGAAGGCCTAAGGATGTAATGTTGAGGGCAAAGGCGATGGCATAAATCGCACAGACCGTCTTCACCTTGCTGCTGTTGTTCCTCAGGCCGATGACCAGCATGGGACTGAGGAAGAGCGGGAAGTATGCGGCAAAGAAGATGGGCAGCACCCCCACAGGCGACAGCTTCCAGAAACGATACTCCCATACCAGATGGCCGCCGATGTTCAGCAGGCACTCGACAAAGACGCAGAAGGCCGCATATGCAATGACCCAGAACAACCTGTCCGGTATCCCCAGGATCCTGGCATTCCTATTGCTGGAAAGCGTGTTGTAATAGATTATCCCGGCAATGGAGAACATGAACATGATCTAGATGTTCCATCCGACCATGGTGCGCAATGCCGTCTCCCCCGGGGTGGTCCACAAGGCGGAGTACTGTGTAAAATGGAATATCCAGCCGTTCATCGTTTCGAACAGGAAGTCCGTGCCGAAGAGAGCCAGACCTGCAAAGACTGCGTCCCAATTCCCCGACTCCCTGGCCTTCTTTATCTCGAATATGTAGATGTAGAACACCAGTGCAAACAGAGGGATTACATACCACTTAAGCGTTGAAAGGTCTCTGAGTCCATGGAATGCAAGCTCGGATGCCGGTGTCATGATAACCTCCTTTGATAAATGAGTGAAGGACAGAGAAACGGATTATCGCCCTCCCCTTCATCAATACCATGAATCGGAATTATAAATCTAAAAAAGACCCGGCCCCTCTCCCTTTCAAACCTTCCGGACTTATATAAGCAATAGTCATACGGCGTAACAGATGGAACATATAAGCTGCCGATGATATGGCTGCAGGAGGAAGATTGATGAGTAATGATGCGGATGTGATTATAGTCGGTGCAGGTCTTGCCGGCCTCGTTGCCGCCTCTGAGCTCACGGATGCGGGCAGGCGGGTGATCGTACTGGACCAGGAGCCGGAGGCGTCGCTTGGCGGGCAGGCATTCTGGTCCTTCGGCGGCCTGTTCTTCGTCAACTCGCCGGAGCAGCGCCGGCTGGGCATAAAAGATTCCTACGAGCTGGCCCTGCAGGACTGGCTCGGCACCGCAGGGTTTGACCGGGATGAAGACTACTGGCCGCGCCGATGGGCAGAGGCCTATGTCGGCTTCGCCTCCGGAGAGAAACGCGCCTGGATGCAGGCCCTGGGTGTGAGGATATTTCCTATCGTGCAGTGGGCGGAGCGCGGCGGTTATCTGGCGACCGGGCCTGGCAACTCGGTCCCCCGCTTTCACGTGACATGGGGTACGGGCCCGGCTGTGCTTGAGCCGTTCATCCGGCGTGTGCGCGAGGGCGAGAAGCAGGGCCTGGTGACGTTTAGGTTCAGGCACCGGGTCACCGGGCTGAGCATGAGCGGCGATGCGGTCGAAGGCGTCCACGGTGATGTGCTGGAACCGAGCGAAGCAGTTCGCGGCGCGCCCAGCTCCCGTGTAGTAACAGGCGAGTTCGCGCTGAAGGCCCAGGCCGTGATCGTCACCTCCGGCGGGATCGGCGCCAACCACGACCTGGTGCGCCGCAATTGGCCGAAGCGTATGGGTGAGCCGCCGCGGCGCATGATATCGGGCGTGCCTGACCACGTGGACGGGCGCATGCTCGAGATCGTCGGCTTGAGCGGCGGCCGCATCATCAACTCTGACCGGATGTGGCACTATCCCGAGGGCATACAAAACTACGCCCCGATCTGGAGCCGCCACGGCATCCGCATCCTGAGCGGCCCGTCGCCGCTGTGGCTGGACGCGAGAGGATATCGCCTGCCGATCCCCCTGTTCCCCGTGTTCGACACCCTGGGGGCGCTCCAGCATATCGCCACTACAGGTTACGATTATTCGTGGTTCCTGCTTAATCAGCGCATCATTGCCCGCGAGTTCGCCCTGTCCGGCTCCGAGCAGAACCCCGACCTCACGGGCCGCAGCATCCTCAAAACCTTAAGCCGTGCACTACCCGGCGCACCGGGACCCGTGGAGGCATTCAAAAAGCGCGGTGCGGATTTTGTGGTTAGGCGCACGCTAAAGGAACTCGTGCAAGGGATGAACGCCCTGACCGGCGAGTCCCTTATCGATCCGATCGAGCTCGAACGGGAGATAGTCGGGCGCGACCGGCAGATCATCAACCCCTTCGGCAAGGATGCACAGGTCACCTCGATCAGGGCGACGCGCGCCTATCTCGGCGACAAGCTGGTCCGGGTGGCAAAGCCGCACCGGATCCTCGACCCGGCTGCAGGCCCTCTGATTGCGGTGAGGCTGTGGATACTCACGCGCAAGACCTTAGGCGGCCTTGAGACCGACCTCTCCGGCCGAGTCCTGAACGCCGACGGCCAGCCTCTGCCCGGGGTATATGCAGCAGGAGAGGTGTCCGGATTCGGCGGCGGGGGCATGCACGGCTACCGTGCGCTGGAGGGGACGTTCCTCGGCGGATGCATGTTCTCAGGCCGGGCTGCAGGCCGGGCCGCGGCCAACGATGTGGCCTGATACCGGTTTGTATTCAAACTGCATATCAAACCTCCCTTTTCTCCCCTGCTACAGCCAGAGCTTTTCCTGCCAATATTTATATTCCCAGTCCCACCGTTCTTTCCGCTTTATCATGATATCACAGAAATATTGGCGCAGCTGGGATAATGTGTGGAGCTGTTCGGGGAAATCCTTCTTCTCACTGATAGCCGATACAAGGGTTTGGCCAAGCTCTCTTGCCTTCCTCATAACATCAGACCCGGCCGGGACAAGGCCGTCATCCAGGGTGCAGGCCACCCGGCCCGTACACTGAACGCCCATACGGTTCAGGAGAGTTTCCATGTAATCTGCGGTCTCAACCTGCCCGGAGCCGCCGGCGGTGGCTACCACTGCACCGTACTTGCCCAGCAGGCGCTGGCAGTGGATGGCGTGGCCGAGGCGGTCTATGAAGGCCTTGAGCTGTGCCGTGACCTGGAAGATATATACGGGGCTGCCGAGAATAAGGCCGTCACTGGCGAGCATCTTTTCAAACAGGTCATTGAAGTCGTCGTTCCGGGCACACCGGCCCAGATGATGGCATTTGTCGCACCCGATGCAGCAGTCTATATTCAGGGTGGTTATATCTATGTATTCGATGTCGGAACCGGCGCCTTCCGTCCCGGAGAGGACCTCTCTGAGAATCTGGCCGGTACGGCTCTGGCTTTTCCGGGGACTTCCGTTTATGGCCATGATCTTCATTGTTACGATCCTCCTTTTTTTAGAATTCTATTATCCTCTGCTCGAGCTCGTCCCATATATAGTATGGTGAGGTGATCCCTCCACATTGCTCGGCGCTTAAGATTTTGCCCTTGGCCTTTCTCGCATTTTCCAAGGAGATGTGCCTGGATACGACCCGGTCCCTGTGCACCGGCCCGCAGCCGGTTGCATTCAATATCTTGACCTTGTACCGGTATCTGTACATCTTATGAGCGTCCATAAGACCTCCTGATTTACCAGGCGCTTTACAAACAGATAATAGGCAGCAGGGCCGGAGGCAATGGGTGACTTCTTGAATATTTAGATTACCAATGCCAAGATCTTCACTTTCTGAACGTCCTCCAGAGAGGGCCCCTTCGATAAAGGAAATGAAGGATCTTGAATCCAAAAGTAGAGCCCCAATCCCTTTTCCCCGGGAAGAACCAGTTTCTCCTGTGTGCAGTCGCTTCGTGCACACAATCCAACAATGCAGACGGCCCCATATGCGGAAAATAGAATCGCGGCTCAAGGAGAGATTCCTCCTCGGCAAGGACGTCTTCTTCAATGGCAATACGCTCCATCTCCGTGCCTGGGTATATGCGAATACCTGTCATGGCAACCACTGCCCTAGGCGAGATCTCATCCATGAGGCCGACTGTTTCATGGATCGTATCTCTTGTTTCTCCGGGTCCGCCAAGGATGAGGGAGTGACAGAAATCTATTCCCGCCTCTTCGCATGCCCGGGATGCTCTTATGATGTCATCAATACCAAAAGGCTTTTTATAAGAAGCAAGCATTGCAGGGGAACCCGAGTCTGTACCGAAATCAACAGCCACAAATCCTGCCTTCCTCAGGAGATGGAAGATTGCAGGTTCCGAGGTCTTTGGCTGGAGATAACAGGAGATGCGCACCGGAATGTTAAGCGCTTCGATCTTTTCCGCAAGCCGAACCATGTGTTCCTCATCAGCATTGAACAATGAGTCCACGAGAAAAAAGTCTCTGAGATTGAAATCCTTGTGCAGCATGGCGATCTCTCCGGCAACGACCTCCGGGCATCGTGTCCTTACTGTCCTTCCCTCAAGACATGGATACGTGCAGTAGATGCAATGATTGGGACATCCGCGCGTAGCCTGGATTCCTACGGCTCGATATCTGCGGAAACATGGGAACAGTTCACAGATGTTTATGGGAAATGCGACATCTTCGAATGCAGCGCGATGTAATGAAGGTATCTTTCCATGCTCAGGATTACGGAATACATCAAGGGCCCCTTCTCCATCACCCCTCACCCCTCCATCCGCTCCCAGGTATGCAGTGATCTCTCCAGGGAATAAAGAGAATGCCGAACCTCCCAGGATGATCGGCGCATAACAGAAAGCCCGCACCGACTTCACGAGGGATGCGTATGCCGGCAGATAAAAGCGGGTGGCGGGATATGCGGCGTTATCGACATTTCGTAAAGAAATCCCTATGCGGTCAGGATGAAAGGTTGCCAGCTCCTTCTTCAGCGACGCGCCGGAATTGTTGTGCCGTATGTCGAATATCCTCACCTGGGCACCCGCCCGCTGCAGGGCATCAGCGACATAGACTGCTCCGATGGGGAACACTGGTTCAGGGAAGGGTTCTGTGTTTGCAGAGATCAGGAGAATGCGCATAGCAACACGCCTATAAGTTTCGGTAGGTGAATGAATGACATGTTAATCGAGAGGCTTGGCAATGTGAAGGACTTCCGGTGGCAGCTGCATGCCCATGGCCTGCACGAGATTCATGTCCACCCAGACAGTGAAGTTTTGCTGCCTAACAATGGGCAGACTGCCCGGTTTCACGCCATCCTTAAGGATCTTGACCGCCTGTTGGCCGGAGAGAGTGCCGATAACCTCGAAGTCCACCCCTACATACAGGATTGCGCCGGGGATCCTGTCAATGACAAAACTGAAGGCCGGGATCTTGTTGATCTTTGAGAACTCAATGAGCTCGCCGGCCTTCTCATGGTTACGTATCTCGTAGTAGGGGTCGGGAGGTACTACAAAGGCCTGCGCACCCTGTTTCTGAAGCTCATTAAGTGCGGGCACTATGTTATCTTTCATACCAACCTTTTTCGATATTACGGCAAAGCCCAGTGGGGGCCCTTCCTTTTTCGCCTCCTCCACATGGGTGATGCTGTTTGAATCGTCGCTATTTACGATGCCCAATGTCTTGATAGCGGGGAATGCCAGCCTCACAACCTTGAGCGCGTCTTTCATGTCCATGTGCGTGGTTACACCGGTAAAACCCGGGCCTGCCTCTGTCAAAGACTTGCAGCCTACAGCAGTGGGAAAGGCCAGCGCCGTGAACTCCAGCGGTATACCCGCTGCAATGATCTTATCCTTGGAGTACTTTGTGACAGGGGTCCCCATGGTGAGGACCAGGTCAGGCTTCTCCTTTATGATACGCGAGGCCTCACTCTTAATCCTGAAATAGACATTGATCCTTTTCGTAAGTGTTGGGTTCTCCAGGTCGAAGTCGATGATAGTCCGCTTAACCGCAAGGTTCTTCCCCTGGATGAAGCCGCTCTTCTCCAACTCCTTGAGAAAACCGTCATATACCTCCTGGAGCTCTTCTATTGCAGTGATCTGGAGGACTTCCACCTTATAGGTCTTCTCCTGGGCGAGGCATGGGAGTGGGAGCCCGGTGATAAGGAAAAAGACACAGATGAAAGAAGTGATTGTTCTTCTCATACGCGCTGTGTTTTTATAATATCAGCTTTGTCGCGGATTTGCATGACATATATAAAAATCCTTTAGAGTCTATTCAATCGCGAGGTGTATCTTTAGGCCGTGGCAATCTAAAAAAAGATACTAAGCTTTTTGCAATTTGGTATCAGATCCCCTTCCCGCTCAAGGCTATGTCGATGAAGGCATCGATCTCGTGTTTAATGTCCTCGTGTGCAATTAACCCCTCGATAAGATGCCCCGGTATCTTGTCGTTGGCAGCCCCGAGGATGAGGCCCAGGAGCATGCCGCGGTGCACATTGTCACCGCCGGCATTTACATTGGCCAGCAGCGAGGGTTCCACTTCAAGGTTACGGCTCCAGGCGAGGTAAAGGAGCAACGGCAGGCCGTGCTCCGGATAACATGCTGTGGCAAGCAGATGAGCAATAACATCCTTGTCAGAATACTCCCGGACAAAGCGATCAATGGCAAACGGTTTATCGATGAATTCCGTATGCAGTCTCCACATTTCGTCCTTTGGAATGTTACCCGGGCCGTCATGGTCACGGTAAGCTCTAAACAATTCCTGGCCTGTTATGCGCGGTATGCGTATTGTTCGGGCATATGTGGATATTGTTTTACGCGGCTCGGCCCCTGATAATAACGCATTGAAGAGCGGGACCAGCACGCCCAGCGCACTGATTGAATTTTCTGCACGATGCGTCATATTCTGATGCTCGACGGCCAGGCCAAGGCCCTGGTAGGGGCTGTCAACGAGCGTGGAGAGCACCAGGGGCCTGATGATGCCGCCATGGGCGCTTATGGACCACACATTGCGCTGCAGCTCGGCGCAGGCATGGGGCGGCACGCCGCGTGAATAATTTTCGAACCACCGGCGGATATAGATCTCGGTATACGGGTCACGGTTCCTGCCGGGTGTGGTAAGGTGCGTGATGAAGTCGTCTAAGAACGCATTATGGTCGTAGCGGCCTCTCCTGATCACCGAACGCATGAGCACACGCACGAGTTGTGCACCGAGGGTGTTCTCTCCGGCCTTCAGGCCGTAGTGGTAATGATAGCGGTCATCCAGCTCCGGAATGGTATTCCCGGTTACCTTTGCCTGATCGGAAAGCCGGATTTGAAGCGAGCTGTAGTTGGTCTTGTAAAAGCGGGCATGTTCGTGGAGGATATCGTACGCACGCCCAAGGCGATTGGCTGTTTCGATATCAGGGGTATAGTCCATGCCCACCATGAAGCTTTCAAGGTGAGGATTCGGCGGGTCTATATATCCCTGTACACCATTGTCAAAGACTTTTTGAATGTTCTCAAGGCTGTAGTACCAATGAGCCGGCATGGCCAAAGCGTCTCCGATGAACATGGCCCATAGCGCATTGTGTAGCCGTCTTTTCTTGATTTCAGCCTTCTTGTGTTTTATTGGTCTCATCAATCAATCCTCGATAAAGCTATAAACCGCTTTGTTTATTCGTGCGAATAATCTTCTAGTAATGCACTACTTCGAAAAAAAAAGGGGCACTATCAATAAATCTTTAAACTCGTAAGACCCCTGCGGGGATTCGCAACGACTCTTAATCACTCGCCGAGTGCGGCCGGTCCCTGCCCTTCTTTGCTCTGTTTCATGAAGAGCACCAGGGGGATAAGGATAAGGGTCATCACTGCGAGGGCATAAAAGACATCATCGAATGAGAGCATTGATGCCTGTCTGATCATATTCTCATATATGATGTCGAGCCCGCCCTGCCTTGCCGTAGATGGGTCCAAACCGCTTTGTTGCAGAAGATTGGCTCCCTGCTGGGCACGCTGGTAGTACATCGGGTCATAAGGGGTCATATGCTCCACCAAGCGCATCTGGTGGAACTGGGCCCTGCGGTTTACCATGGTAGTGACGATGGCGATGCCTATGCTGCCCCCGATATTCCTGATGAGATTATAGATGGCAGTGGCATTACCCATGTTTTCCTTGCTGATGCCGGAGACCGTCAGGGTTGTGAGCGGGATGAAGAGCATACCCATGCCCAGGCCCATGACAACCCTGGGCCACAGAACCGTCATAAAGTCTACACCCAGGGTAAAGCTGGCCATGAGGAGCGTGGAATATGCTGTGAGGAGAACTCCGGGTATGACAAAAATCTTCGGGTTGAATCGATGCAGGAACCTCCCCACGAGGGGCATGGCCACCAGGTTTGCAACGCCCCCGGGTGCAAGCACGATGCCGGACAGACTCGATGTATAACCCATGAGGGTTTGTAGGTAGATAGGCAGCAGGACAAGCGTTCCAAAGAGGTTCACCATAAAAAAGAATATGGCCAGATTTCCGAGGCAGAAGGAATAGTTCCTAAATACCTTCAGATCAACAATGGGCCTTTCGGTGCGGCGCTCCACAACGATGAACAAGGCAAGGGAGAACACCGAGATGATCGCAAGGGCAAGCATGAGGTTGGAATTAAACCAGTCGTTCCTCTCGCCCCTGTCGAGGAGGAGTTGGAGGCACCCCACGCCGGAGGCGAGCAGGATGAGACCGAAATAGTCGATCTTCATACGTATGCCCTTCATGTAGGGAGGGTCTACAATGAACAAGGTCGCCATGATGACGGAGACAATACCGATGGGGATATTGATGAAGAATATCCAGTGCCAGGTGAGGTTGTCGGTGATCCATCCTCCGAGAACCGGACCGATGATGGGCCCGAACGTAACGCCGATCCCGAAGATGGCCATGGCCATGCCGTATTGCTGAGGGGGGAATGACTCCAACAAAATAGCCTGGGACAGCGGCGGCATTGCCCCGCCGGTAAGACCCTGTATGACCCTGAAAATAATGAGGCTCTGAATGTTCCATGAGATCCCGCAGAGGAAAGAGCTCAGCGTAAACAGCACAATCGATAAAAGGAGGTATCGTTTCCGCCCGATGAGCCTGCTTATCCACCCTGACATGGGAATTATAACCGCATTCGCTGCAAGATACGCGGTGATGGACCAGGTCGCCTCATCGATGCCTGCAGAGAGACTTCCCCGGATATGATCCAGCGATACATTCACCACCGAGGTGTCGAGAACGACCATGAGCATGGGGAGCATCACGGTCGGGGCAACGAGCCATTTATTCGCCTGGGGCGGCGATGGCGCGGTTATCATGCATATGCTCCTGCTGCTACTTTCTTACTTTGATCGTGGGCTCCACCGACATGCCCACACGCAGGAGATGATCAGGATCCGTCCCTTTTTCCAGGATGATCTTCACCGGGACACGCTGCACCACCTTCACATAGTTGCCTGTGGCGTTTTCCGGAGGGAAAAGCGAGAAGACCGAGCCCGTGCCCGCCATGATGCTGTCCACGGTCCCTGAGAAGGTCTTGCCGGGATAGGTGTCTACCTTAATATCTACCTTCTGGCCGGGCTTCACGTTTGTAAGCTGTGTCTCCTTATAATTGGCCACAACCCATACATCAGTCAACGGAACAACCGCCATGACCGGCTGGCCCACCTGTATCTGGTTGCCGACCTCTACGTTCTTCTTGGTGATGTACCCGTCTGAAGGGGCGTATATCTTTGTATAGCTCTGCCGCAAGCTCTCGGTTGCGAGTAGCTGTTTTTTCTGTTCTACGACATATCCCTGGGACTTGAGGGCCGTATCAGACTGCCGGACTACAAGCTTCTGCGTCTCCAGTGAGGCTAAAGCCTGCTTGATCTGCTCGCGGGCCGCATCCACCTGGGCCTTCGCTATATCATAAGCGGTTGTTGCCTTCTCGAGTGTTGCCTCGGCCAAGACCCCTTTGTTGTAGAGCTTCTGAGCACGGTTAAGGTCCTGCCTTGCCTGCTTTAGATTTGCCTCCTGTAAGGCATACGTTGCCCGGGCTGCATCGATCCTCGATTGGATCTCCGTGAGCTGCTTTTCGGCAACATCCACCCGAACCGAGAGCTCAAGGAGCTTCGATTGCTCGGACTCCATCGCAGCCTTGGCATCGCTTACCCTTACATCGTAATCCTTACTGTCAATCTCCAGAAGGAGGGCTCCATTCTTCACCAACTGGTTGTCTTCCGCATAGACCGCCTTTACCGTTCCAGCAACCTTCGGGGCTATTGAATGGATCCTACCGGTCACATAGGCATCATCCGTTGAAATGTAGTATTTGGTATGTCTGATATAGAAATAGACACCGGTGACGATCATAACAGCAATGAGTGCAAAGACAACGAAGATCATCGATCTGTTGGAATTATTTCCGCTGCTGTTTTCCTCCTGTGCCATGCACCCCTCCCCATTTGTTCATATGCAGTATGGATCTCTAAGCCGATGAATCAAGGGGTTAATAGGTTGCACATCAGGTGTCAAGTGATAATATTGTCTGATGATCATAAGCTTCTTAATGAGGCTTGAAGCTTCAGGACACCCTCATGCTCCGGAAGTAAGCGTAATGTGCACGATACGATTTTTTTATGTGATATAATCAATTACCCTGTTCCCAAAAACGATATCCCCATTATAATATACGAGTGGAATGTAATTAAGTGCATGTATCCGATCTGCATTGGGAATCGTATGGAATTCAAAAACAGCGAGAAATCAAAATATCCTGTTCTTGATTATATTGAGGTGCCCAAGGACGTCCTCGGGGCATGGCAGGAGATCGTTGACCTGATATCCGATATCTTCCATGTCCCGACAGCACTTATCATGAGGGCACATGAACGCCATATCGAGGTATTCGTTCGAAACCAGAATGCTGCGCACCCCTATAACCCCGGTAATCAAGAGTTCTATGAAACGGGCCTGTATTGTGAATATGTCATGAGCAACAAAAAACCACTGCTCATGGCTGATGCCCTAAATGACCCGAGGTGGTGCCAAAATCCTTGGATCAAACGGGGTATGATCTCATACCTGGGTATGCCGCTTACTTGGCCTAGGGGTGAGATCTTCGGCACTATCTGCATAATGGACACCAAGGAGAACCATTACTCCGAACAGCTCATTAAACTGCTCCAGAAGTTCTCGCGCCTTGTCATTTCGGACCTCCACGGGATCTGGGCAACCCTTGAACTCGAAAAGGCAAACGAACAGACCCGAGGGCTCAATAAGCAGATGCACCTGTTCCTGGGCATCGCAGCCCATGACCTAAAAAATTCCCTGAACGTTCTGCTTGGGTGCAGCAACATGCTCCTGGAAAAGGTAACGGCTCAGACAAAGAAAGAGCGCACATACCTTGAACTCATACACAGATCGGGTATTACCATGCAGAACCTGCTGGATGAGCTTCTGGATATTTCACGGATTGAGACTACGCGTTTTCCCTTAAGTACCCAGGAAATCGACCTGTTGGAGGTTGTAAAGGACGATGTGCAATTTAATCAGCACCTGGCAGAGGCCAAAGGTATCCAGGTCAACCTGATAGCCCCTGCAGGACCGCTTATGGCAAGGATCGACCCTGCAAAGATCGATCAGGTGCTCAACAACCTCATCTCTAATGCAATCAAGTTCTCTCCGAGATTCTCCACAATAACCGTTTCGGTTGATAACAGAGCCGATGAGATCGTGGTTGCCGTTCAAGACCAGGGGCCGGGGATTCCCATTGATGAGCAGTATAGCCTTTTCAGACCCTTCCAGACCACCAGCATTCATCCATCTTCGGGAGAGACAAGCACGGGTCTCGGGCTGTATATCGCACGAAGGATCGTCGAGGAGCACGGGGGCCGGATATGGGTAGAGAGTGAAACGGGTACCGGCTCAATGTTCTGCTTCAGCCTGAAAAACATGCAGGATACAGTGAAGAAACCTGAAGCAACTTTAGACTATGATTCAGTAAAGCACCTTAAATATCAAGCTAGTAAACCAGCAGATCATTAAGGGTGTTATACCGGGACTTGCCAGGGGCAGGGGATATCCTTCATATGCCGGGACGGATCCTTGTTGAGCACTTTAAATAACAGACAAGACGTGCAATGAGTCAGCTGATGAGGGATACGACTGTTTGGGTGAGATACTTGGGATTACCCTCCTTGGGCAGCCAGATATTAACCTGTGTAGAAGGCCTCTTCATCTTGGCCATCCATGCCCCTATCTGCTCGGGCTTAATGGAGATGCAGAAGAGCTCGTTCCATGTATTCATAAAGAGCACATCCAGCTCACGTATAGAATGCAGACTGTCAGGGCATTCAATGTTTGCGACAATAACCACGTGCCTGGCGTATTTGTCTTCCATAAGAGATGAACGGTCAAGGCCGATGGAGCTGGCATCCGGGATCAGCGCGTTGAGCCTCCATAACAGAGATTGAATGTCGAACAGCACCACCTTGGATGCATTGGGGATCATGTGGAAGGCGGTGGATGCATCGAAGCGTTTGTTGTAGACAAGCCATGCAAGGATCTTGGTCACCCTGTCAGATTCCATGATGGGTGCAACATCGCTCATTTCCGGAGACCGCTCGAAAATGCTCCAGATACCCTTTTTATAAACAAAGAAAAGGTCTCGATATGCGGGCTCCTTTTTCTTCACCCGCTTTTCAGACTCGATCTTCCCGTCTTTTGATACATAAAAGGCCTCAACTCTCCGCCTGAGGACCTCTACTTCAACATCCTCGTCAAGGGCTGAATGAACCATGTATGACTTGGCCCTGCGTATGAGTTGTACGGTGGCCAGTTTGAGGTATGCATGGATATCATCTCCGAACTCCCGATACTTTTCCACCCCCCATTCAGAGAATTCATTCAGCTCCTTGACGGCGTGGTAAGACCACCCCCATGACTTAACAATGTCCACCATCATCGACGATTTACCATCACGCTCCAGCTTGATAAGATCGGTGCTGCGAATATTGGGGTTCACCTTCAGGTAAAAACACTTCCTGAGCAGATCAACCGTACGGTCATCACCCCGTAAACGGTAATAGTCCTCCACGCGGCGAAGGATTTGGTAATATGGATCAACGATGTCTTGCCCTACGGCATGGAAAACGTTTTTCTTAAGGACATCGCATAAGAGCACGTCCTTTGCCGATGTGTCCAGATAACTGGCGACAAGGGCCATCTTGAGGACCGATTTCAGAGGATCGTCGAGTGCCTTGTGCATCTGCCACAATGCCGCCCCCAGGAGCTCTTGTTCAGGTATGGATTCAAGATTGCCGAGATCGATGATATCTTCATCATTTGAGCTGGATTGCGAATGCACTATTGTTCGCATCTTTTCATAGGTATCTTTCTCCGTCTCAGGAGATACGACCCACCAAAGCGGTACCCTCCCTTCGATGAGGGTCAAGGTACGGTAGAACTCTTCCTTAAGGATGCTCTTCAGGGCCGAGCCGGAACCCTCCTGGGATACAGAGCCGAATTTGTTGGCTTTGATATCCTTAAGGTCCATGAGGAAAAAGTGAATATCGAGAAGGTATTTACCGGCAATCCACCGCTGGATAAGCTTCAGCTTCTTTTCGAGGGACCTGAGTCTATCAGGCTCGATGCGCTTGGCATCCACCACCACCCAGATGTCATAGTCCGATTCTCTCGTCTGAGCAAGGCTACCCACCGATCCAATGGTGAATAACCCTTCGATCTCGTGCTGCCGAGGGATATAATCCTGTATTCTCCCTAGATTGACCCTGGAGGTGAGAAGCGACCCGATGTCTCTGAATGTCTGTGAAGGCCACTCCATGTATTTGATGCCGCATGGGCAGTCCCCATGCTCCACATAACCGGGCAGATTGGGGTGATTGATATGTATCAGCAAGGGTAATAGTTCAAGGATGACCCGCGCACCCCCCGGGTCACACTTGTACATAATGTCCTTCTTGTAGCGGTTGTAGCTTGTAAAGGCCCTCAGACCGCTTGAAACACTTGTATCCGGATGTCTCATTAATGTGCTTATCGCACTATACTTCCCGCGACTTTAGGCGCCAGCTTATGAGGATTAACCCAATGACTACCATGATCATGCAAAGAAGCTGTCCCATGGTAAAAGGCCCGATGATAAAACCGAGCTGTGGGTCAGGCTCCCTGAAGAACTCCAAGGAAAATCGAATGATTCCGTAGCAGGTAAGGAAAACGCCGAATAACATGCCATGAACGCTTACCTTCCTGCTGACGAGATAGACGATGATGAAAAGGAGAAGACCTTCAGACAGGGCCTCATAGATCTGGGAAGGATGCCTCGGCAAAGGCCCGCCATTGGGGAATATCATACCCCAGGGGGCGTTTGTCACCCTTCCATAGAGCTCGGCATTGATGAAGTTGCCGATGCGGCCGAAAAAGAGGCCGGGAGTTGCGCCTATTGCACCGATATCGGCCAGCATAAGGAACGGCTTCTTGCGTGATATCGAGAAGATCCACCCGGTGAGGACCAGGCCTGCCAGGCCTCCATGAAACGACATCCCACCTTCCCATACGGCAAGAAACTTTAAAGGGTGGGAAAGATAATATCCTGGATTGTAAATAAGGCAGTAACCCACACGAGCCCCTATAACGAGTCCAAGTATGCAGTAGGTGATGAGATCTTCCACCTCGGTCTTTGTCATGGGGAGCTTTCTGCGGCGGCAGAGATCCATTATGACAAAGTACGCTACTATGAAGCCGATGATATACATAAGACCATACCATCTCAGCTGCAAAGGGCCCATATGGATAAGCACAGGATCAATCTGGGGGTATCTCATGGACTAAGGTGTTCTCATATCTCACACCTGTAAGTCAAGGATCTCGGTCCTTTGGGGTTAAAGGGGATCTCTTGAAGGTGGATACTTGATGATGGGTCTATTTACGATTTGTATTCCATAATTATTTATCTTTTATGGATAATTCCTCAGGTAGCCTTGACTAAATTGTGCTGAATTGCTATTGTTCCCTATACAGGAAAGGGAAATTGCTCATGTTCAAGGTCGGAGATATAGTCGTATATCCAGCACATGGGGTTGCTGAAGTGGAATCGGTGGAGGACAGAGAGATCTCGGGCAGTAAAATGTCTTTCATCATACTGAAGATCATCGATACCCAGATGACAGTCATGGTCCCCGTGTCAAATGTAAAGAATGTCGGCATCCGAGAACTCATTAAAAATAAAGGGATCGATCAGGTCATTGACATCCTTAAACAGAGATCCGTTCATGTCGACAACCAGACATGGAACCGCCGGTATCGCGAGTACATGGAGAAGATCAAAAGCGGTTCGGCCTATGAGATCGCAGAGGTATTGAGGGACCTTAATATCCTCAAACGGGGGAAGGAACTCTCTTTCGGTGAGAGGAAGATGTATGACACTGCCAAGAACCTCCTGGTTAACGAGATTTCGATATCAAAGAAAATTGAAAAAAAAGATGCTGAAAAGATGATCCTTTCCGCAATGGGGAAAATCGACACGGCATCATCTTCTTAAATAGGATAGGATATTGATATGAAATGGATGTTACGCATTCTCATTGCCTTGGTTGTCTTCTATGGATCCTTTCAGTATGCATCTGAACAAATGAGAGGGGGGATCTGGATCATCGTCCTGCCGCTCATTTCCGAAATGTGTCTCATTGCCATTTTTTTCAGCGAAACAAAGGGCTTCAAGCTTCATCCCATGGCTTATGCAGGCGGCCTCGTCGGGACGATCCTTGGCCTTATCATCGGCAGCCTTTTAGGATATGTACTCATCGGGATCAATGCGAGTGGAATCTATCTCTTCATCCTCATCAATACCATGTTCGCCTATCTGGGCTACAGTGTCGGTCTCGCCTGGGGCAGAGAAATTTCCTCTCTCCCCATATTCCATCAGAAATCAAAAGGCGAAAGCACCAGGCTGAAGATCCTCGATACGAGTGTTATCATTGACGGCAGGATTTCGGACATATCCGATGCCGGGTTCATCGAGGGGACATTGATCGCACCTCAGTTCATCCTGAACGAGCTGCAGCATATTGCCGATTCCTCCGACCCTCTCAAGCGAGCACGTGGAAGGCGTGGTCTCGATATCCTCAACAAACTCCAGAAGAGCCCGAATGCCAAGATAGAGGTTATAGAGATAGACTTCCCCAAGATCAAAGAGGTCGACTCCAAGCTCATTGCTTTAGCCAAAGACCTCGGTGCAGATATCCTTACAAACGACTTCAACCTGAACAAGATCGCTCAGATCCAGGGTGTGGATGTTTTGAACATCAATCAGCTCGCCAATGCGGTCAAACCCATTGTACTGCCTGGGGAAAGCCTGTCGGTAAATGTCACCAGAGCGGGTAAGGAGCGCGGTCAGGGTGTGGCGTACCTGGATGACGGGACCATGGTCGTGGTAGAGCAAGGGGAGAGCCTTCTTAATCAGAGTATCGAAGTTGTTGTAACATCTATTCTCCAGACCCCCGCAGGCAGGATGATTTTCGCAGCACCTAAAAACAATGTCTCTTAGCGCTCTCATCGTTGCCGGCGGCAGCGGAGCCCGGTTCGGCCTAAAAAAGCAGTTCCTCAATCTCCTCGGCGTTCCTGTCCTGAAGAGGTCGGTCTCCTGCTTCGATGCAACCACGGCAATCGACATGCTTGTTGTTGTCGTACCCGAAGAAGATATATCACAGACTCGGCAGATGCTCACTGATATGGGAAAAGAGCTTGTCATAACCAAAGGCGGCAGAACCAGGCAGGAATCGGTCATGAATGGATTGCGGTGCGCCCATGAAAGCCATGCAGTGCTTATCCATGACGGGGTAAGACCGCTTGTCTCCTCAAGCCTCATCGACCGAGTGATCGGGGGCCTAGAAGGTGTTGACGGGTGCATCCCCGTCCTTGAGATGACCGATACCTTGAAAAAGGCACATAATGGTATGGTAGTGGAAACCATACCACGGGGAGGCCTCTATCAGGTCCAGACCCCCCAGGCCTTTGTCACAAAAACACTTCTGGAGGCACATGAAAAGGCCCTTCAAGATGGCTCGTTCCAGTTCACCGACGACAGTGCCCTCTTGGAGGCAGCAGGAAAAACGGTAAGAATCGTTGAGGGTGATCCGCTTAATGTAAAGATTACCTTCAAGGACGATATCATTATGGCGGAGGCAATCCTAAGATGCCGTACAGGGTTGGAATAGGCTTCGACATTCATAGACTGGTTGAAGGCAGGTCCCTGATCCTCGGAGGTGTAACCATCCGACATGATAAAGGGCTGCTCGGCCATTCCGATGGTGACGTGATCATCCACTCGGTGTGTGATGCAATCCTGGGCGCCCTTGCGAAGACAGACATCGGCGAGATGTATCCCGACACCTCACAAGAAACCGAGGGCATGAACTCTCTGAACATGCTGCAAGCTATCATGGAAACAGCGGCAAGCAATTATGCGCTTGTCAACATCGACATCAACTGCATCTGCGAAAGACCGAAACTGGCCGGCTACCGGTCTGAAATGATCAACACCATTGCAATGGCGGCAGGTATTGATCCATCGGCTGTTTCAGTAAAATTCCGTACCCACGAGGGCCTCGGGGATATCGGCGAAGGCCGGGCCATCGCTGCTCAGGCCGTGGTGCTCCTGGACAAGAAGTAACCTCCAAAACCCTTTATCCTGAATCTCTCATGTGTTAACCTGTTATTCCCTGGAACGAACGTTACTTTAGGATGTACCTAAGGAGAAACCATGGAACTGAACGTGTTCAACACCCCTTTCAAAAAAAAGAAAACCTTTGAGCCTCTGAACGGCAATAACGTGGGCATGTACGTATGCGGGGTAACGGTCTACGACATGTGTCACATCGGTCATGCACGCTCTTTAATCGTCTTTGATGTCATATCACGGTTCTTAAGGAGTAAGGGTTATAAGCTTACCTATGTAAGAAACTTCACGGATATCGATGACAAGATTATTTCCAGGGCCAATGCACTCGGTACATCCTATCGAGAAGTGGCGGACCGCTACATCGATGAATTTAAGACCGACATGGAGATTTTAAAAGTACTGCCTGCCGATAGAGAACCCAAGGCTACGGACCACATTAAGGACATTATCGAGATGGTTCGCCGCCTCGAGGATAAAGGCTTTGCCTATAAGGCAGGTGACGGCAGCGTGTATTTCAGTGTTTCGAAGTTTAAGAGTTACGGGAGCCTCAGCGGGAGAAAGACAGAAGAAATGATCGCCGGTGCCAGGGTCGACATTGAGGAGCTGAAAAAGGACCCGCTTGATTTTGCATTATGGAAGCGAAGCAAGGAAGGCGAGCCCTGGTGGGAGAGCCCCTGGTCCAAGGGCAGGCCGGGGTGGCATATCGAGTGCTCGGCCATGAGCACGCATTTTTTAGGCCCCACCCTTGATATCCACGGAGGTGGCAGAGACCTTATCTTTCCCCATCACGAGAATGAGACCGCCCAATCCGAATGTGCCTATGGGGTCCCCTTTGTCAGGCACTGGATACACAATGGATTCGTTACCGTGGATGGGGAGAAGATGAGCAAGTCACTTGGCAACTTCATGACCATCCGCGAGCTCACCAAAGACGTACACCCTGAGATATTGAGGCTGCTTATGTTGTCTCACCATTATCGGAGCCCTATTGATTTCTCACATGATGCCCTGAGTACGGTAAGACATTCCCTAATACGTTTCTATGAGATGCTGGATAGGGTTGCCCATACTGCTGCAGACAGCCAGGATTCTCGCCTTGAAGGACACATCAATACCTTCATCGCAGAGTTGGATGAGGCCATGGCTGATGATTTCAATACGGCTAAGGCCATTGCCTCCCTGCACGATCTCACTACAGAGATCAACCGGGCCCTGGACCAGTACCCCAAGGTATCCAAGCAAGACACAGCAAAACTTGCCAATGCGATTAAAGAGATCACCGAGGTTTTTGGCATACTCACGGAAGAACCGGCACTATTCCTGGAATCTATGAAAAGAGGCAGTGTACAGGTAACAGGCCTCACGGAACAGGAGATATGGAGACTTATCAATGAGAGAAACCTTGCCAGGAAGACACGAGACTTTAAAAAGGCTGATGAAATAAGGGTCATGCTTAAGAACAAGGGCATTCAGCTGAAAGACTCCCCTGAAGGTACTGTCTGGGAAAGGATCTAATGGGTTATAAACTCGTCTCGCCCTTCAGCCCGCAGGGCGACCAGCCTCAGGCAATAGATGCGCTATGCGAGGGTATTGAACGCGGTACGCGCGACCAGGTCCTCCTCGGGGTGACCGGTTCGGGTAAGACCTTTACCATGGCATGCGTGATCGAGCGTACCGGCAGGCCCGCCCTCGTAATCGCACCTAACAAGATTCTGGCGGCTCAGCTTTACGGGGAGTTCCGGGAGCTCTTCCCGGACAATGCGGTAGAATATTTTATCAGTTACTACGATTACTACCAGCCCGAGGCATATGTGCCATCACGGGACCTGTACATCGAGAAGGACTCCTCCATCAACGAAGATATCGACAAGCTCAGACACAGGGCTACACGCGCTCTATTCGAACAGCAGGAGTGCATCATCGTGGCCTCTGTTTCCTGCATCTACGGCCTCGGCTCACCCGAGGCCTACCAGGGTATGCTCCTCTACCTGGAAGAAGGCCGTGCTTTTACGCGGGACGAGATCCTGAAAAAGCTCGTAGAGATCCAGTACGAGCGCAATGACCTTGATTTCCACCGAGGCACCTTCCGGGTCAGGGGTGATGTCATCGAGGTCTTTCCGGTTCACGAGGATGAGATCGCCATCCGTATCGAGCTCTTTGGCGATGATATTGAGATGCTCTGGCAAATCGATACTATCCGTAACAAGAAGATCAAGCGGATAGGCCATTTTCCCATCTACCCGGCCTCTCACTACGTGACCCCGAGATCTATCCTGCTGGATGCCATCGATGCCGTCAAAGAAGAGCTGAAAGAACGGATCGCATTCTACCAGGCGCATAACCGGCTCATCGAGGCGCAGCGTATCGAGGAAAGGACACGATACGACCTTGAAATGCTCATGGAAACCGGGAGTTGCAAGGGGATCGAGAACTATTCCAGGCACCTCACCGGGCGCAGACCGGGCGAGCCCCCACCTACCCTCATGGATTACCTTCCCAAAAACACCCTCGTGTTCCTGGATGAGTCACACGTGGGTGTACCCCAGCTCATCGGCATGTACCGGGGCGACCACTCAAGAAAATCCACCCTCGTGGAATACGGGTTCAGGCTGCCGTCAGCCCTGGACAATCGGCCACTGCGGTTTGATGAGTTCAACCGGATCGTCAACTCAATCGTTTATGTCTCAGCCACCCCGGGTGACTATGAGCTGAAGCAGACCAAGGGGAACGTCGTGGAGCAGGTAGTGAGGCCTACGGGCCTGCTGGACCCGGTCGTTGAGATCAAACCCGCAACGGGCCAGGTGGATGATCTCTACCGCGAGATCAGGAAGACCGTGGATAACGGGGGGCGAGTGCTTGTCACCACACTTACCAAAAGGATGTCAGAGGAGCTCACCGATTATTTTCAGGGGCTTGATATCAAGATAAAATACATGCACTCAGATATCGACACACTGGAGAGGATCGAGCTTGTCAAGGGCCTGAGGGAGGGCGTCTTTGACGTGCTGGTCGGCATTAACCTCTTACGGGAAGGGCTTGACATCCCTGAGGTGACGCTCGTCGCCATATTGGATGCCGACAAGGAAGGCTTCCTGCGATCCGAGCGCTCGCTCATTCAGACTTCAGGCAGGGCGGCCAGGAACATCAACGGCAAGGTCATCATGTATGCCGACAGGAAGACTGCATCCATTGAGAAGGCATACTCCGAGACCATCAGGAGAAGACAGAAGCAAGAGCAGTATAATAAGGCCAACAATATCACACCCAGGAGCATCCAGAAGAACATCCGGGATATCCTTGCATCCATATATGAGCGTGACTATCCTGACATCTCGGCGCAGATCAAGACATCAATGGGTACGATCGAGATCAGGAGGGTAAAGGAGACGATAAAGGAACTGGAAAAAAAGATGATGAAGGCCGCCCAGGACCTTCGGTTTGAGGAGGCAGCCGAGATCAGGGATGAGATCAAGCGGCTGAAACGAATCCACCTGGCGGTGGAGGGATGAGCATGAGACTAGACTTGGAAGGGCTGGATTACGATATCCGCAGGGAGGGAAATCTTACCTTCATCTATAGACCTGACATGGCTCAGTTGTGGGATATGGCTTGTAAACAGGAACCTCTCGGGAAAATCTCCTTGTTAAATGGGAGATCCCCTCTGAGGTACATAGAACCCGATATGGTAGTTCGGACCCTTATGCATGGCGGCCTCTTCAGGCATATCACAGGAAAGAGATTTTTAACTCCGAATCGGACCATAAGGGAACTCAAGGCGAGTGCCCATCTTATTTCTCGTGGCATACTCACACCGGAAATTATCGCTGTAAGGCTGATTAAAGAAGGGCCTTTTTACGCCATCGATGTGATTTCGAGGCTCATACCGGGCGCCATTGATCTCCTCATGTATCTTGAAACTGTGCGTGAAGACAGCGCAGAGCTGTTAAAAAAATCCGGTATGCTCATCAGAAAAATTCACGATTCAGGAGTATATCACGCGGATCTCCACATTAAAAATCTACTCTTGGATGACACCAAGAACCTGTGGGTGCTCGATCTTGATAAGGCGCATCAGTTCGACAGGCTGCCTGGAATCATGAAACAGATGAATCTGAAACGTTTTATGAGGTCCGTAAAAAAATGGCTGGCAAAAGGCCGGATCCATCTGCCTCATGAATGGACTTCTATATTTTTGAATGGGTATTATCGTTCATCATAGTGATAAGCATGTGCGGCCGGCCGGATTCAGAGAATCAGGTTATCATTTTCTGCAGGAGCCTTCATCAGATATATTTAGTTTTCCTCTGCCAATGCCAGGATCGCCTTTCGGACATCATCCATCAGGCGATCCCGCTCATCCAGACTATAATGCGAGGCATCTATGGGTTCACCAATATTCACCTGGACCTGTTGCCCAAGATAGAATTCAAATCTATCAGGCTTGAGTATATTCTCCGAGCCTTTGATGCCGACTGGGATGATGACTGCACCTGTCTGAAGGGCGAGCATGAAACCACCCTTTTTGAATTCACCGAGTCTACCGGTGCGCGATCTTGTACCCTCAGGTGCTACCCAGAGCACTATGCCGCCCTGCATCATTCTGCGTGCTTCATCAAGGTCTTTGAGGGCCTGCTCATGATCTTTCCGATCGATAGAAATAAATTCAGCCGCCTTCATACCTCTGCCCCATAGGGGGACCTTAAAGAGTTCTTTCTTGGTCAGCATACGTATGCTGCTGGGTAGAGAGACATAGATGAGAGGGATATCATAATGGCTCCGGTGGTTTGACATGATGATGTATGGCCGACCTGGTGTTATGCTGACATCATAGATTTTTTTTACATCCCAGGATGCTTCTACAGACCGGAGAAGAAGGGCAGACCACCATCTGAGTACATTGTTTGCGTGTTCCCTGTCATAGGTATTGGTTAACCTCATGTAGAGCACATATATTGAGATTGCTAAAGTTGAGGCGATCGTTATTGCTATGATGGAGATCTTCTTTAGGAATGATGCCTTCATCGCGGAACCTCTCTTCTGTTCAGTATATGGATGACTCATGATGAGACCGGCTTCATGGAGGCGATCTTCTTGATGTTGCGGGGATGTAGGTTGGTTGTCCAATCAGTTCTTCCTCCTTTTTTTCTCCTTTAGTTTCTTCTGGACAAATTCATGCTCTTTTTTTAGATGATCGACCAGGTCGCTGAACTTCCAGGAAATGTTCTCCCTGGTGACCATGGCAAAAATGGGTAGCGGAAGTTCTTTCTTCTTTGCCTCGTTCATGATCTTGTGGATGACTTCCGCAGGAACATTGAAGAAAAGCATTATCTTCTCGTCTGAGTCAAGGGGTTCCTCTCCCCTCTTGTCTGAAAAGAGGATCTCGTGGACCAGGAGATAGCCCTGATCAGGATCAATGATGACTGTCTGCGGAGCGGCGAGCCCCTGGAGAAACTTGTTGAACCTGTCCTTTTCATCGCTGTTGAAACCCCAGAATAGAATTTTCGGGCTTGTGTCCATATCCTCTCCTTGATGAATGAAACTTGCTTAAGGCCTTGCATGATTCGCTCATATGATAACACGAGGGAACATATCTGGTACATCCCATCTTTATGCTTGATACTTGAGAATTCATCATTGAAATCATACAGAGAACGGAAATGGCTTTACTAATGTAATTATTTCGTTATACCGATAAACTTAAGATATCACTTAGGAGGTTACCGTACATGAGGTGCCCAAAATGTGGTTATATCAGTTATGATTACTTAGACCGATGCAAGAGCTGCGGGGAAGACCTTGTCCCCAGCAAGATAAAACTCAACATCTATACAAAACAGCCGGAAATCGAGATCAGCGATGAAGGCTTTGCGGTCGAAAAACTAGATGAAGAGCGCAAAGACCTTCTCGGCCAGGAAACACCCCGAAAAAGCAAGGAAGTTTCAATGGATGATGTTCTCAAAGAAGAGGGTGAAACCCTTGAAAGCTTTGATTTCAGCGAAGACGAAAAGTCTTGACAAGCCCCCCCAAATTCCAATACACATCCAAGCGGTTGCCGAGGTAGCTCAGTAGGTAGAGCAGCGGACTGAAAATCCGCGTGTCGGCGGTTCAACTCCGTCCCTCGGCACCAGTCGTAAAGCCCCCCACAAGATATCCCCAATTCTTACTATGCTCCATTTATGGTATTTTGTCCCCACTCTGTCCCCTTTTGCCCCGTAATAAGAACCAGGGTCAATACCCTGTATCTGTAAAGCCGTCCCCTGCTGAGTATGGCACGAACTCTATGGTTTTGAAAATCCCAACTCAGTTCATTGCCTTTGCACAAAATCTATAATTATTTAATAAAAGT
This sequence comes from uncultured delta proteobacterium, assembly GCA_963847605.1. Taxonomy (GTDB): domain Bacteria; phylum Desulfobacterota; class Desulfomonilia; order UBA1062; family UBA1062; genus MWEI01. The sequence goes on from CAWKAM010000009.1 coordinate 53,033, forward strand.
AATAACCACCTAAGATAGTTAGGTGTGAAAATATATTCACAACAAAAGTAAAGTATCCCTCAAAAATAACGATAATAGTCTTTAATCGATCCAATTAAGTGAATGATGCATATGAAAGAATGTAATAATATTTAAAGGATACTCAATTAGTTGAATATAAACATTGGATTGACCATTACTCTGCATTTGAATGGCTTAGAATTTGCAGAGAATAATTGTTCTCTAACTATCATACGTTTATGAGATTAATTCTCAGGGAGGGGATTTTCCAAATGAAAAAAACTTTATCACTCATAATTGTCATGTCAATATGCACCATCTTCACTTATGCACATGCAACAATAATTACATATAATATAACTGGTGGAGTGGATTCAGAGGGGAATAAATTTTCCGGCTTCGTAGATATAAATAGCGTTGCTTACACCATACCACCATCAGTGGATACAGGGTGATATATAGAATATTATATAACTGCCTTTAAATTCATATCTTCAGATGGGATGAACTATGGAGTCTCAGGAGATTTAATCTTCAATAAAATCATCTTAGATAACGTTGGTGCTGAGGGCGCTGATGCCAACTTTTATAATACATACACTGTAAATGATGTTGGGTTATTAAATAGACCGGTATGGGATAGGTATGGGATAGGTATGGGATAATTATATTAGTGGTGTTTGGTTTGTTGGTACTGAACCCACATTTAGCGGTTATTTAACCCTTCCCGATGAATCATAATAAGTACATACTGTATGAGGGGAATGAGTAATTTGCAGGATTATTGGGATCCTTCTGATAGTCAATTTCTTACACTGGATAGATGCCCGCAACCTGTCCCTGAACCATGCACCATGTTCCTTTTGGGATTTGGATTACTAGGGTTCTTAGGATTTAGAAAGAGGCCAAAATAGCTAATAAGAAATTAAGACAAGTAACACATCAGTGTCATTTGAACTGAAAATCCTTGTGTCGGCGGTTCTACTCCGCCCCTTGGCACCAGTCGTGAAGCCATTCAATAAGGTTCTCATATAATCTAGGTTTATGTAAAAAAAATCTTATACTTATGTTGACTCCTCTTTGATTAGGGGATTATAATTTTAATGGTAGTGTCAACAATGTTTCGCATTTTTGAGCAGGGTCTCTGTTCTCCGGAGTAGTGCCTCCTTTTTTTTTCAATATCCCTTTGTTTGAGGTCTAGAGAGGCCATCCCGCTGCCATCGGCCTGGTTCAATGCAACAAGCCAACGAATACTTTCTTGGGATCTCAATCAAATTCAAAATACCAAGATGCTTTTCTTGGAATGATTATGCAAACCCCAATTTTAGAGAAATACTAACTACCTTTTGCTCCTATGGATTTCTTGATCTCCCTTAGTTGGATTGCTATTACGAAAAGTAAGGCTATTACTGAAAACTCTAATAGCTGCATGTTGGAGTAATACCCCCTCGTCAGCGTAAGCCCAATCAAATTTGCCAACTTTTCCCATAAGGCTATGCCTGCGATTATAAATGAAGCGATGAAAAGAATCCGGCTGATAAGACTAGTAATTTTATTCATCATTATAAACCTCCTTATCTGCGCTTCAGGAATCTATAAGCATCAGAGAATTTATTTGTTTTCATATTATACCAGGCTATATAGATATTCCCTTCTTTATCTTGGAACCACCACCGAGTCCATTCAGGGTATTGTATTGAATTACTCACCGCAATCAGATTCCCCCATTTTAATGGAATGGTATCACCTAGTTTTAGAGTCTCCATTCCAAACTTTCCTACAATTTCCGGAGCTTGAGATTCGGGTAGTTTGGTACAGGAAACAAGAAAAACCACCAGAGACACACCAACCAAACAGATCAACATCTTCTTAGCCATAACCCCTCCTCTGATAGATTTTTTTAGATCTATTTTAAATCATGATGCTTAAATTCATTTACTGGTATAAAAACAATATCATATAAATTGAACTAAGATGAGTATCAGATCGCAAGATGTGAACTATATGACATTATGAAACCAATGAATTCAATGCACTGAACTTTATTAAAATATACAGAGTCTACAGAAAAAATCAAGTATCTCTATAATAATGTTAGCATGAGAAAGCTGCTATAAGTTGTGTTGAATTTCAATTTCTCCTCATTTCCTTAGGAAATAATCATATGCCCAATTCAAATGACTTCCACTGTCAATTTCTATTTGTAGTGATAGTCTTCATAACGCGTTTGTATCAGTAGATCCCAGATCACATCAAAAAATCATGGTTGATTTGGGAGACAAACACATATAGGACTACTTTCGATCTGACTTTACAACTTGGGGGCTTACATGAAAATCTGTATGATCGGCAGCGGATATGTGGGGCTTGTAACCGGGGCATGCCTGGCTGAGATGGGAAATGATATTATCTGTGTGGATGAGAACCCGAAAAAGATTTCATCTCTCCAACGTGGAGAGATCCCTATTTATGAACCTGGACTCAAGGAGATCGTTGCCCGTAACACAGAAGAGGGTCGGATAAAATTCACTACCGATATGAAGGAGGGTGTCTCTCAGAGCTTGCTCTGCTTCATCTGTGTCGGCACACCTCAGGACAAAGACGGGTCGGCTGACCTCACCTGTGTCCTTACCGTTGCATCCCAGCTGGGCGATATCATCGATGAATACAAGATCATCGTGGATAAGTCCACCGTGCCGGTAGAGACAGCGGAAAAGGTCCGCACAACCATCCAGGAAAAAATCGATGCACGCGGTTTGAAAGACATAGAATTCGACGTGGTCTCCAACCCTGAATTTCTCAAGGAGGGCAACGCAATTCAGGACTTTATGCGGCCTGATCGAGTGATCATCGGCACGGATAATGTCCGCACTGCTGAACTCCTAAAGGAACTCTATAGCCCTTTCATGCGGACAACCAACAACCCCATCTTAGTAATGGACATCAGAAGCGCAGAGCTCACGAAATATGCATCGAACTGCTTCCTGGCAACAAAAGTATCATTTATTAACGAACTTGCAATCCTTTGTGACAAGCTTGGTGCGAACATAGATCTTATCAGGGAAGGCATGGGAACCGATGACCGGATTGGTCCACGTTTTCTCCTGGCCGGCCCGGGGTTCGGGGGATCATGCTTCCCAAAGGATATACAGGCCCTCATTGCAACTGCAAGGAACAGTAATCATACCCTTGAGATCTGTGAAGCAACCTGGCGTGCAAATATCCGCCAGAAACAATATGTTGCAGCAAAAATTCTCGATTACTTCAAAGACGAAGACTTAAAGAAACTTACTGTGGCGATATGGGGTCTCACCTTCAAGCCGAAGACGGATGATGTGAGGGAATCGCCGGCCATTGATATTATCAATATGCTCATCAATCATGGAATAAAGATCAAGGCATATGACCCGAAAGGTGTAGAAAACGCCCGGGAGATCTTCAAAGATAATATTCAATACGTCAATGACGCCTACGAGGCCCTGGAAGGATCTGATTGCCTTGCAATCATAACAGAGTGGAATATGTTCAAGAGTCCGGATATTGGGCGCATAAGATCACTTCTGAAAAGGCCTGTGATATTCGACAGCAGAAATATTCTCTATGCATCCGAGCTGCGTTCTGCTGGTTTTACCTATTTCAGCATAGGAAGACCATAATCGTTTTTCATGTAAACAAAAAAACAACCCCGCAGCGTGTCGCGGGGTTGTTTTTATCTATCGGAGGGTCACTCGTGCCGAGCTGCAAGACAGTGTTTTATAAGAATCCTGATCCGTTTATTTCATGTGACCGCAAGTACATCTCCCTTTATCCTTTCCTTAAAGAATCATCAATGTGCTTTCTTAAAGGATCTCTAGCAGGCCGTTGAGATAAAATCAAACAGATACGTTATGAACAGCAGCTCCCTATAATTGTGAACAATTCCCTGGTTTGGTCAAAAACAATATCCTCCAGACCCGGCCAGATATATCTTGATACTATGAATGACATTGTTTATGTCATACTGCCGAGCAACAACCGAGCGGGCATTTTCACCAATTTTAACCGCAAGATCTTTATCTTTCATAAGTCGTATGCAGGCTTCGGCGAAGGACTTTGGATCATCACACAACAATATCTCTTCTCGATCCCGCAGGTTTATTCCTTCTGCACCTATGGTTGTCGAAACAATAGGTTTTCCGTACGCTGCTGCTTCCAGTATTTTAATGCGTGTGCCGCCGCCGGAGAGAATCGGGCAACAGACTACAGCGGCATCTTGATACAGTTCTCCAAGGTCATTGACGAACCCAAGAAATTCCACGCCGGGAGGCCTGGCTGTAAAACTTGCAATATTATCAGGATTCGATCCTGCAATGAGTAATTTGGATTCCGGTACAGCGGATAAAATTATGGGCCATATCTTGCTGATTAAGTAATCGGCAGCCACTGTATTCGGTAGATAAGACATCTGGCCTAAGAACAGCAAGTTCGGCTTATTCGGTATTTTTTGCCTTTCATGGATGTCAATTGCATTTGGAATTACCGTCACGTTTTTCGAGCAATAGACTTTTGAAAGATAATGCCTATCGTTTTCCGAACAAACAAATGTAGTGTGGGAAAAACGAACAGCACGTCGCTCCCACAACATAAGAATCGGCAGTTTTAAATAGTATAGCCATTTACCGGGCCACCATGGCGGTTGTCTTATAGAGCGGATAAAGGCCATATGCTCGATATCATCCAAGTCAAAGTAAACTCCTGGATGGTGCACTTTAGAGAGCAAAACCGGTATCATAGAGGTAAGTCTGTGAACGAACAAAATATCAGGCTTCCTTGAAAGCATTCGATGGACTGCATTGATTTGTTCTCTTTGGGCAGTGTACATATAGGGAGGATAATCGGTAATGCTCAAGGCCGGACTGATGTATTCCTGCCAGCGCCCTTTTGCCGGCCTTTCAGGTGCCAACTTACAGAGATCCAATCGTAGTCGTGCATCCCAGTGTTCTGCTAACCGTTCCTCCATTTCGGCTATAGAGTGTGCATTTACCTCCAACTCCGGACGCACATAAAAGAGCATGTCCAGCTCACCCATTTCCTTCATTGCCTGGATGAACATGCCCATGCGCTTATACATACCGGAAACGCTCGTCCCGAGGTTTTCAGGAAATACCCTGGAAATAAAGCCTATTTTTATCACGTGTCTCTGTAAACGATCATATCATGCGTTTACGCACCCTTTGCCAGATGCTTTCTATGGTATGCTTCGGGTTCATTGCTGCATCCGCAATGATCAGGAGTGCATGGAATGCGACCCGCCGGTATGAGAGTTTCTGCCCAACACTTTCCAGTCCCTTCCGGTGGAACTCCCAGAAGCTTCTCCCATATCCGAGCAGGGCACACCGTGCAAGAAATCGGTAATAGCGCGCCTCGACTTCATGGACACGGCGGACAAGTTCCTCACGCTCGAGAAAATCCGGAGCAGCAAGATGGATAAACATGACCTCATAGAGCATAAGGGGGTCGTGCGGTTCCAATTTAGCCCACGTACCTTCGTTGTCGCGCCTGCTGAAGGTGAGGATTTGGGGGACGAACCCGAAGTCATGGTCTCGAAGTATTTCGAAACATATATCCGTGTCTTCAAAATAGAGCGTGGTAGTGGAGTAGAATGGATCGTGTGATCGAACGATGTCGCTCAGATACATCACGCCTGTAGGAGATCCGAAAAGCATAGTGCCGGACAGCTGGACCCTCGCAACATCACGACCCGGGTAAACCGGCCCCTGACCGAGAGACAGGCCGGCATGAGCAGGATAATTACCATACAGACAGAAAGACGAAACCAGGCCCACATTATCGCGAGATTCTGCAACGGCTATCATCTCCTCAAGACAATGCGGATACATCAAATCGTCGGCTTGCACTATCTTGCAATACTTGCTTTTCAGAGAAATGTAGCGGAGCGCTCGGTTGTAGTTTTCGACCTGGCTCAGGAACTCGGTTTCTCGGATTACACGGATTCTTGGATCCAATGCAGCATATTTTTCAGCAATGTCGAGCGATCCGTCCGTGCTGCAGTTGTCGGCAAGGATATACTCCCAGTTCGTATGCGTCTGTCCAAGCACGCTCAGTATGCACTCCTCCAGGTGATCAGCCGTATTGTAGAATGGGGTTACCACCGAGACAAGTATGTCTTTCGACATTGGATCTTTTTGGGGGGGAACATAATATTTTGAATCCATTTCGCTCACCGTTCCTCTCTCATTGTTCGGAACCTCGGCATCCCAGATTTAATGCCAATTCATTACTGATGGCTGCGAATTCCTGTTCCACCGCCTCGCGCTTGTCGATGCATCTGCTGCGAAGTGCGGAAACTATTCTGCCGTGCTCTGTCAGTATGCTGGACAAGGATTCCTGGGCTTGAAAAGAGGTGAAGGTTTCTAGATTCAGACAGAATCGCTCTTGCCCCATGTCTTCCATGTGGACCATCACCTTCCTGCGGTATGAGATAGCCAGCACAGGTACCCCGCTGATATGGCTCAATAGGACACCATGCAGACGGCTCGCAACCACGGCGTCGCAGGATCTCAGTAAGTTTGTTAGTTCCTGAAGCTTCAACAAGGGGAAAAGCTGGACGTGTCCCCCGTTAGAACCCGCGCTCACAAGTTGATCGTAGAGTAACTTCGCCAATTTAGTATCCCCGCCATCGGTGATGAATATCTTCAGGGAGTGGTTTGCTTTGAGAAGGGAAGCAGCGAAAACCCTTAACTCATGCCAGTATCGTTCGAAAACATCTCTATGAATCGTAGGCCAGCTGCCCTCGAGACCGAAAGAGATAGGGCTCAAGCCGATAGTGAGGTGTGATTGTGCCGGAGCTTCTGTAAACGGTGTATCGCCGTTCAGTGTCGACATTCCGAAGGCTAAATCGGGACAAGAGATAAGCTCGCGTTGAATGCCCAACCTGCGAAGAATTTCGAGGGACCCGGCATCACGCAGCGACACCCGGCGAGCCTGTACAAGTATACGTCGCAAAAACCACCCGCTGAGTGAATGGTGGAGATCATCGACCCCGACACCAACAAAGAAAACAGGTACATGTGCGATACGAGCCAGGGTGATCCACTTGAACATTGAATATGGATGGCCCCATGGGCCGCCATACTCGTCATCAAATTGACCACCTCCAGCGATAATCAATGCGTTCAGGGAGCGGACTACTCTGCGGGCTTGAAGCAAATGACGCGATTCAAGTGCAATCATTTGCATGCTATCCCGTAGACGCCTTGCTACTGGCAGAACCAAAGGTATGCGCCCGGCAGTCTTCTTGAGCACGGTCCTCAAGTCAAGGCGTGGGGATGCAACGCCAGTGGTGTGGGGTAAAGGCATAGTTTGCTCGGAAGGCTTCAACATCCATGTACTAAAATAGTATGGCCGAGGAATGGCGGCAAGAGGAAAGCCCTCCAGGCCGTGAAGTTTTGAGGCATACTCGTAATCCAAGACAATCAAGAGAACTTCGGCCTTCGGGGATAGCCGGATCAAGTGAGTTCGCGCCGATTCAATGATAGCTGCATCTCCCAAGTTTGTGCCCCAATAGGGACTTATCAATCCTATGCGTGGGCTCTTTTCGGTTTGATTCGAAGGGATTTCCATGTTGTTTTGGGTGCATTTACCAAACATTATATCCCGTCTCCTGAACCGTTCATAAGATCTTCAATCTATTCGGGACTTCCTGGTGCGAATCTTAGTAACTATAAGCAGCTCTTTTCAGTGTACTTATGGAAAGATACAGTACCGCATCGCTGTGGAATGGTGCGGCAAACGACCGGGAGGCACCGCCCTCGATAGTATCGCCTGACTGTGTAATTCCTGATATGGGGTTGAGCCACTCTACATCGAGCTTCCCGGATGAATGAGAGAGGTCTACGGTAACTTTGCCATCTTGAGGTGCATAAATCAGATATTCTTTCCCATTTTCGGCGAGACAGTATCCGGAAGAGGCCAGATCCGGCCGGGGCACCATACCCACCAGATGAATCCTCTTGGCGAAGGTTAGCGTATACCCCATGTTCCTGCGCATGAGTTCCCATTCCGGGCTGGCTGGATCACAATAATATTCTGGAGGGTTATGAAGTACGTTCGCGTTATAAGGATCCATGAAAATCGGGTTCAGGCCCCTGAGGAAACTTTCCCATATCCACCGGTAGTCTCCGCCCATCCCCCATAAATGGTCCGTGTCACTAATGATGATCTTTCGTCCGTCCGCCACGGGCGGATTGTCTTTATACCCGCCCTGAGAATTCGGGGATACCGCCTCAGCAGGACTTTTAAAGAGGGCACTGTTCTCTCCTCCCGGCCATTGTGCGGTCATCCACACCGGGTGTCTCCTGCCCTTCTTCCCCTCGTAGGCATGAATGAAATTGATCATGTGGTACTGCCACAGAGTTGAATCGCTGTGGCCTTCATTGGATATCTCCCACAATACATTATCCAGGTCATTCAATGTATCTATGACTTTTTTAACGTATTCTTCCTGCAGCTTTGTTATACGGGGCAAGTTCATGGTATGAATTTCTCGGCCGTCACCCTTCCCCAGAGGATCTCCATCGATTCCATTGATATTGTTTCTGGCATTAAACGGATGTCCTCTCCATGGGTTGTTTTCTTCGGTGAGCATTGCCCCTAAACGCACCTTTCGAAGCATCCTCCTAAGATACCATTTTAACTTGCTGTCAGTATTTACCCCCTTGATCTCAATGCTGAAACCTTGAAACAGCATAATGGAAACATAAATGCCCTTCCCCTGTGCCGAGATCACCCGTGCACGCAATCTGTCAAAAAATTTCTGATTGAACCTGGTAAGGTCGAATTTTGGTTTTCCATCAAGGGCTTCCCCCGGCCCGGTTCTCTCATAGGGCATAGGGCTGAACACAATCTTTTCCTTTGTGCCCTGGAACCACGCAGCATGTTCCCATACCCATAGACGGATGAAGTTGTGATTATGCTTCTTAAGAGAATCAAGGTAAGCTGCGTAATTGAAAGGAGGTGTATTTTCATCCCCTATCTCCTGGAAATTGTTCCACGTGTGCGACCCGGTCAGATAGACGGCTTTCCCTGTTCCGTCGGTAAAATATCTCGGGTTGGTAGGATTTACCGTAAGTGGTCCCATGGGTAAGACACCTCTTGTTTTGGTCAGGGTTGCCCGACTACCGGCCATCAGTTGCGTGCTATCTGCGGCCAATAGCACTAGCGCAATCAATAATATTAAGCTATAAGCCGACGGCTGCTTCACATCATTCACAATCTCAGTATCAATGCGAATCAATTATCCAAAATCTGTTTCAACGGGTCTGGAAAATTGGGATAACACATAACGTCGGATAAAGACTTTATTGCCGGAGGCTCATGGACATCATCTTCCCGGCTCATCAATCAGCCATTGATTGCATCCAGTGCGTAAGGACCCTCTCGCGCCCGCTGCCTTCCGCAGCAAGCGCCTTTGCAAGGTCCGCTTCGATGGCCACTTGCGCCTCTCGACCATGCAAATACAACTGCCAGAGCGGTGTTGCATGGAGAGTATTCATCTTACCCATGGCCTTGGCTAGGGAGAGACGGTCCACCATCTCATCGTACCGTGCGATCTCTCGCTGATACGTCTCGTACAGTTCTGTCCGGAGCACATGAGAGAGAGGTTCATAGTCGCTGTATTCACCCGGCTGATGACGTTCAATACCCGTGGGTGCAGGATCGAACAGACAGAAGAGCGATACGTACCCGTCGACAATGTGAACTTCGTGCTTATTGCGAAGGAATTGCTTGGCCTGGGTTTTCTCGTCGATGCGGCATTCCTCTTCGGAGCTCCCGGCGGCTTCGTTCAGATGATAGGTGGAGTCGCCATCGAGTGACAACCACGGGCCCCATAGCTGGTTCGTATACTGGTACGGGTGCTTCGCCATACGCACGCGGGCGGTCCCTTTCACGTCGTAGCATATGTTGAACTCGGTTCGGGAGTTGTATGACATCTTGAACACCGGCTCCCCGTCCTCGTTTCCGGGGAGACCGGCCACGTCGAACATTGTGGTGCGAAACCAGGAGACGGGATTCCCGGATCTAGATAGAAGAATCGGGTCATGATGCAGAAAGATACGGCGGCTCAAATACTGGGGGGTGAGGATCCACCGAAGTAACTGAGATCCCGAAGCACAGGCCGCAAGAAATGTTTCGTCGCGAAGCAGCAGCCTTTTGCCGCGGGTCTGTGAGGCAGTTGGACTCGATACGCGCAAGACTTCGGTCTCCGGTTCCGCTTCGAGGGCGGTCTCCAGCCCGGGCGGAAGATAGAGGTGCACGCCTGCCTCCAGGTGAAGCGGTTGTTTGCCGTCACCCGGAACGTATAGGTTCCCTCTTCCTCGAAGAACGCTGATGATGTGGCCGACGCTTGCTCCCGGTGTGAGGCGCCCGGCCTCGGAGAACCGGATACGATCGACGTCCAGCCCCTCGGGATGTATGTCGTGCTTCAGGATTTGAGCACGGGCAAAGGGCTCTCCTGATTCACGACGCCATTCGTTCTTGATGAGCTTTTGCATTAAATTACTTCTCCTTAGAATAAAATTTGCACCATACTGATAAGGTCGATATTATTCAGCGTCCGGATGATACTATGAGGCCTTGCACAACCCTTATGTTGTCTATTGGATTGTTTTCATAGAAGGTCTGTTCATTTCGTACATCTCATTTAACTCTAAATAGCAGTACGAAATAAATGGATCAGATTACTAAGTATTTCAAACAGGTACATCTTAAAGTTATGCAAAGATCTTACTACCTCGTTCATGCCTGTCTCAAAAAAACGTGGCTCCTTACCTAATTAGCAGAACAAGAAGCTGTTTCATTTAAGCGCGCTCAACTTTTTTCTATCTATCTTTCCGGATGAAGTTGTAGGCAGGGAGTCGCGGAATTCAATAATCTCCGGGATCATGTACTTCGGCAGTTGTCTGGAACAATACTTCAGAATGTCTTCCTTTTCGATCTTACCTGGTGTCAATGGAACTATGACCGCCGAGATTCTATTCCCTATTAGCTCGTCCGGGATCGGGATGATAACGGCATTCTTAATATCCGGATGATTGCACAGGACAGTTTCAATTTCTCCGATCTCAATCCTGTACCCCCGGCTTTTTATCATATGATCTTTCCGGCCAAGGAAAACATAGTTTCCATCAGTATCCAGGCGGACCAAATCGCCGGTTCTGTAAACTATTTCATTCAAGTCAGGCCTGAGGGGGTTTTTCACAAAGCACTCTTGACTTTTTTCAATATCGTCCCAATATCCTGCTGCAACCGAAGCAGCCCTCACATATAATTCTCCTTTTTCTCCAGGCTTTTTAACCTTTTTTCCCTCTTCGTCCAGGGCAAAAATCTCGAAATTCGGGAATGATCTACCTATTGGAAGTACTGCTGCGTCATCCGATGGAATTTGTTCAACCCGATAATACATTGAAGAATTCGCTTCCGTTTGTCCGTATATATTGTAAAATTTCCCTCCGGGGACTGCTTTCTGGACTCGCCGCAGATATTTTATGGGGAATACCTCACCTGCGAACAGAATCAATCGTAGAGAAGAAAAATCATACTTATCCAGATTCGTAAAGTTCGCCAAAAGAGTGAGCGCCGACGGCACCGAATTCCATACCGAGATTTTTTTCTTCTCTATGTATTCAGCCAGCTGAGACGGAAAGATGGACGTGCTCTCTGGGATGATGACAACAGAAGCCCCTGCCTTGAATGCAACGAAGATGTCAAACACGGACATGTCAAAGTGCAGGGGGCAGATGTTGGAAACCCTGTCATTCGTTTCTATTCCAAAAAAGTCATGCACCGAATTCACAAATGTCAAAGAGTTGCGATGCGATATCATGACCCCTTTGGGATTGCCTGTTGACCCGGAAGTAAAGAGGATATACGCTAAATCCGAATCTATCGTGTTCATGCATGGAGTCTCACTCCTTGCAGCCTCCCTCATCTGATGCCAGTCAATCAATTTCACGGATCCGAGTGACCCGGAATCTGAATCCAAGCCATTCATGACAAGAACACTTTCCAAAGGCGATGATCCGGGAAACGCCCGCTCTACATTTGTCAGCTTTTCTTGAGAAGTTAACAGCAACTTAATTCCACATCTGTTGACAATATAACTGAGACGGCTGAGCGGGCACATGGGATCTATGGGAACATACGTGGCCCCTGCTTTCAGGATCCCCAAAGCCCCGGCTATTGAATTTATGCTCCTGTTCATGTGTATCCCGACCCGTGCCCCTCTTTCTATGCCGATTTCTGAGAGACAATGAGCCAGTTTGTCGGTTTCCTTCTCCAATTCGGCATAGGTTATGGACTTGTCTTTAAAAGCCAATGCCTCCTTTTCCGGATATTTCGCCGCACTCTCAGACAATAATTGGTGCAGTAGGTAGACCATCCTTATAACCTCCCTAAGAAATAATTCTGCTCATCGAACGTGTTTGGGGGAAACTGGACGTACTATCTGACGGGGCAATGCATGCCTCTGTTTGGTGGAAACCACTGAAAATCAAATTGAGTGGATGTGATTAATAAATTTTAGATGCGGCCACAGCCGGGCTCCGTGCCCTACTCTACCCCATTTGTCTCATATGGATGTCACCTTTGCTTCATTATCCCGGGTTACCAAGACCACCATTAATACTCTTTTATTGGGCCGGCTGTAAGGTGGCATACAAGGACCAATGAACCGTGGCGCTTGTGGGCGATGTGGAGAAGGTGCCGGGCATATCCGCGTAGGTGTAGCTGTAAAATCTGGCCGATCCTGTGAGCGCATCCCTGAAACCCAGGCTGTTGCTTGATGGGAGATAGGCCAGCCAGTATGTACCCGCCGGCAGCGACACTTGTGAAATTACATTCGCAGTGTTCCATCCGCTTACCGGTGTAAATGAGGCTGTCCGGGCTTTGAGAGTTCCAGGGCCACCGTTGGGTCCGGTGGCGTCATAGATACCCAGCTCCAGGCTGCCAGCCGCGGTCGTGACGTAGAAACTCATGCTCACTACAGTGCCGGTTTGCCCGAGGCTCGCCTGCTGGGCAATAAGCCCATTGCCATTCCCATTATCGTTGGTGCTCAGGATGCTGGTTTCTCCAATGGTAAAGGAACTGGCTGCCGTGACGGTCACGCTGGCCGTTCCGCTCACACCACCGCTCGCGGCGGTAACCGTGTACGGCCCACCCGCCGTGCTGCCTGCGGTGAAAAGGCCACTGCTCGTGATCGTTCCACCACCACTCACCGTCCAGCTGAAGCTGGGCTGCGGCACCATGGCGTTACCCGACTGATCATTCGCCGTCGCGGTGAACTGCTGTGTTCCATTCACCGCTACACTGGCCGATGACGGTGTTACGCTGATGCTGGTTAGGATCGAGCCCGTCCCGGCGAAGCTCGCCGCGATCGTATGGTTGCTGCTGACACTGCTGAAGGTATAGGTACCCACCGCTCCAACCGATGCCCCGTCAACGGTAACGGCGCTGATGGCATATCCGCTGCTGGCCGTGATGGTGAAGGTCTTGCTTGACCCGCTACTCACCGAGACGCTCCCCGAGGGGGAGATAGACCCGCCCGTGCCTGCAGTGGCGGTAATGGTATAGGTCTGGGCAGCAACAAAGCTCGCCGCGATCGTATGGTTGCTCCTGACACTGCTGAAGGTATAGGTACCCACCGCTCCCACCGATGCCCCGTCAACGGTAACGGCGCTGATGGCATATCCGCTGCTGGCCGTGATGGTGAAGGTCTTGCTTGACCCGCTACTCACCGAGACGCTCCCCGAGGGGGAGATAGACCCGCCCGTGCCTGCAGTGGCGGTAATGGTATAGGTCTGGGCAGCAACGAAGCTCGCCGCGATCGTATGGTTGCTCCTGACACTGCTGAAGGTATAGGTACTCACAGCTCCCACCGATGTCCCATCCACGGTAACTGAGCTGATAGTATATCCGCTCTTCGCAGTGATGGTGAAGGTCTTGCTTGACCCCCCACTCACCGAGACGCTTCCCGAGGGAGAAATGGTGCCGCCTGTGCCTGCGGTGGCGGTGATGGTGTAGGTCTGGACAGCGAAGCTTGCCTTGATCGTATGTTTGGCTGTCACGTTACTGAAGGTATAGGACCCCACCTTACCCACCGATTTCCCATCCACGGTAACGGAGCTGATGGCATATCCGCTGTTCGGTGTGATGGTGAAGGTCTGATTTGACCCTGAATTCACCGAGACGCTCCCCGAGGGGGAGATGGACCCGCCCGTGCCTGCGGTGGCGGTGATGGTGTAGGTCGTGGTAGCAACGAAATTCGCAGCGATACTATGGTTGCTGGTTACGTTTGTGAAGGTATAGGAACTCACCGCTCCTACCGATGTCCCATCCACGAGAACTGAGCTGATGGCATATCCGCTGTTCGATGTGATGGTGAAGGTCTGGTTTGATCCTCCACTCACCGATACGCTTCCCATGGGGGAGATGGAACCGCCTGAGCCTGCGGTTGCAGTAATAATAATTGACCCATGATCAGGAAACAGGCTCGTAAATGTATATGTCTGTGGCTGAACATTCGCTGCGGTTTGAACACTGCCATTAACGATTGTGGCAAATGAGACATCAAAATCCATCGTGTTTGGCCGGACTACAGTGGTCATTATTGTCGGGGCTACAATATCGGCAACTTCCTCCAGAAGATACCATGACTCCAAAGAATCCACAACTTTATCGCCGGCACTATAAAGACTGATCAGTCCATTATTCAACGTGTTGTAACGCGTGATGGTATCACCCGATGAAGGGGGTGGGCTTATCTCAATAAAGTGATTCGTGGCTATGATTTGGTCGTAGTTGGGATTAGTATACGCGGCCCAGCGGATTAAAGCCCCCAAGATAGGAGAATTTTCAATGTAATAAACAGGATCGCTGGACCCTTGGTAGGGACTGCCGATCAGGATAATAGTCGGCGTGTAACTATATACCGAATTTACAATAGACAGCGGTTGAGTTAAGTAACTGTCATATGTAGTGTTCTCAAGAATATAGCGGAGAGTTTCAGTTATTGGATGGAATGGTCCATTGCTGGTTGCATTGTTGCCATTGCCTGAATTCACCATCACGACGATGCCGTCTTCGTTCATGCCCGATGTAACACCAAACCAGCCGGGCCAGCCAAAGGAAACAAGCTTTGGCATGCCGGTCGGCTCGTAGGTGATCAGCATCTGGTCTTTGAGAAGATTTCCTTGACTATCATAGGGAAAGTCATAATCTCTTGCTACAATCGTATCTCCGTTTCCAGTCGAGTTTCCCCAAACGCCGAAAGAGGAGCAGCTGAACCAATATTCAACAAAGAGGTTGAGGCACTCGATGTCCAGAGCACCGATATTTCTCCCCAGACTCGTAACATAGAGATTTTTGCCGCTGGCATTCATGCCATCCACCATGCCGCTTATTTCGTCCAGATATTGAGGGAAAAAGGTATGAACGGTGGGGATCAGGGTAAGACGATTGTTATAATCCGAAACATTGCCGTTGGCTATCACACCGATCAACCAGGTATCAATCAGGTCGCGGATCTTATCAGCCATCAAGTAGCCATGGGCATAACCCATCTCATAATATGAACCCCAGAGGTTGAGAACATTCTGATTGCCGACTTTCTCGAAACTGCCATTGATCGACGTTTGAGCTAAAGATTCATCTATAAAGCCATTCCCAAAAACAAGAAAACAAGAAAATAACAATAAAAGAAATGGCTTCAACACTCTCCTATGAAAAATTATCATGGCAGGTCCTCCCTTTCCCGTAAGGAACTTCAAAGAGATCCTTGTGATCCAAATTCATAATAATACCTTGTCTCCTGTAAAACAAGCCCCTCACAAGTGCCTGAACGAATAATGTGCGTTTATCATTTATTATAATCTACCTCTTTATATTTTATTATAAAATATATCTTTTGTCAATATTTATTTTACTATTCTTAAATCAAAACCCTTCATAAAAGAATCTAAAATATTGAAAAGATACAATGAGAACAGTAGCCGTATTACTGATATGCACCATAATATAACGCAATGGAGGTGCCAAGGGCCGTAATTGTCCAACATAATGATTATACTTATAAATAAATCTTAACTTCGATTGCCGATTATTGGGTAAGTGAAAAGAAATGCCCATTTTCCGTAAGGGATTCCCAATATTTATTAAAGCCCCAAGTACCGGGCGATGATATTCCTCTGTATCTCAGAGGTCCCGGAATAGAGAGTACTTCCAATGGAATCTCGTAAATCGCGTTCCAATTCATATTCAGTGGTATAACCGTAACCCCCGTGAATCTGAATGGCATCAAGGCAAGACTTTATCCATGATTCACTCAGATAAAGCTTTGTGATGGCAGCCTCCATGGTCGCCTTGCCATGGGTCTTCTTCATCCAGGCCAGTTTGTATAACATCAGTCTGGCCGTTTCCATTCTCACCTTCATGTCAACGATCTTATTGGCAACAGACTGATACTTACCGATTGATTTACCAAATTGCTTCCGTTCCTTGGAATATTTTATACATCTCTCCAGTTGCCTTTCCATGCCACCCAGTAAACTGGCCAAAATGCAACTCCTCTCCCATTCTATTGAGTCATCGAATATTGCCGCACCATTGCCTTCTTTTCCAAGACGATTCTCTGCGGGAACTTTGCAATCTTCAAGAATCAATTCGGCAAAAGGAGCCGTTCGTAAACCCATTTTTCCTATGTCCTTGCTTACACAAAAACCAGGATAATCTCTTTCAATAATGAATGCAGTCACACCCATAAATCCCTTCCGCTTATCTACAGTAGCAAATACTACAAATACATCGGCCAACGGCGCCATGGTGCAGAACGTTTTTGTCCCATTTAAGATATAATAATTACCGTCCAACCTCGCTGTTGTTCGAAGGCTGTAGGCATCGGAACCCGAGTCCGGCTCGGTAATGCTGTCAGCTCCGATCAATTCGCCACTGCAAAGTCTAGGTAAATACCTGTTTTTCTGTGCTTCGGAACCAAACTTCAATATCGGCATTTGAACGGACCACATCTGGCCGTTGATTGCGAATATCAACCCACTGTCTTTGCATCCATATCCCAATCCTTCCATGAGGAGCAGGGTGCTCATGATATCAGCGTTGTTTCCTCCGTACTGTTCCGGAAACGCAGAGCCCTGTATTCCGAAATTTGCACATTTTTTCCAGAGTTCACGGGGGAAGACAGCATCTCTGTCCCTTTCAATGACCCCATCGTTGAGCGCCTTCTGAGCAAAACGGATAGCCCTTTCCTTGTATTCTAACTGCTCTTTGCTAAATTCAAAATCCATAATGTCACCTCATTCTCCATTTCTTTGCATCATAAGGTATTACTGCTAAAATCTTAAGGATTCTTATATGCTGGAATATCTTTGACTAAAAGCCTTCTTACAATACATTTTAAACAGACCACCGTTCAGAGGGTTTTTTCTTTCTCCCGGGATTGTCAAAAACCTGAAGTCATTATGGCTGAGCCGGTGGCTTGCCCGGATTACGTATCTGTGTAAGAGTGCATGACTTTAGACCATAAGTGTAAACTACTTATTCCCCATTTTCTGTTCGACAAACTTGACCATGTTATTAAGAGTTTGAAAGTTCTCTGGGACGATTTCATCGTCAGTGACAGCTATACTAAAGGTTTCCTCCATAAAAAGTATCAACTTCATGATCCCTAAAGAATCAATAATTCCCTTCTCAAGAAGATCTTCATCAGGTGTCAGGGATTTTTTATCAAGATTGACAGCAATCTCATTAATCAAAAATCTTTCAAGATCTTTTATAATGCTCATTGGAATATCACCTCACTTTTTATATATTCGTAGATATACATTTTCTCAATAATTATTGTTACTATATTCCTCTTATAATTTAAGCATATTCAATAACTTGTACTATCCTCAATTAAGATGTTTTCCTCTTGATTCATTTCTAATCTAAAAGACGCAACAGCCATTATGACCTACACACCTTCAGGAAAGATTCCAAAAGCTTCAACATACTGACTTGGACGCCACGACGGTCCTCTTACCATGAGAATATCTATACAATAGAGTTTAAAGCCCAACTCTTGAAGTGCTTTAACAAGCATAAAATCTCTAGCCATGACACGCGTTCGACAAGATCGCTTTTTGAAAGTTTCTAGTGCCTGTCGAAACAAAAACTCAGCTTCCTCTTCTCCTTCGGCAAGCAAGGGACCGAGCTGAACCCCTCTCGGTCCGGGAAGACATGCCAGATAACCTTTGATATGCGAGTGACTTCGATAAACAAAAATCTTGCCCCACCGGGAAAAATATCTGAGGTCTGTTCGTCGGTCAAATTTACTTCGCGGAAAGTCATATGCACAAAGCTCATCGAGATCATTTGCGCTTAATTCGTTTACACTGCTGCAAAGATCCGGATTCCGTTCAACTCCCTTATCCAGGATTAAATCCATTAGAGTTGCCACTGGCATATACTTGAATGAATATAGGAAAGAAAAGGTTTCAGGATTGTAGGCCTCCTGGATACATCTCGTACTTTGCAACCCTTCCACCCTCTTGAAACAAGCATTCATGAGTTCCCGTCCAACACCACCGCCTTGAGAATAAGGATCAATGGCAAGAGGTCCATGACCTCCATTTTCACCCCTTGGGTTCAGACAAATTATTCCTACGACCCGATCCCCCACCTCAGCAACCAAACGTACACACGGTCCATGGTGGAGCATTGCCCAGGCCCAGGACTTTCCTTCATTGACACTCTGTATTTGCGGGGCATAACCATATTTCAATGCATTTTTATTAAACGCTTCATGAAAAATTTCTCCTACCCGGTCTATATCCGCCTTAGTCATATCACGTATTTGAGGCCTCATCGTAATCTCCTTAACGTTACATAACAATTAACCTCAATCTGCTTGGAAAAACCTTTAAGACCCTCAATCTTTAAAACTTTGAACACACGCCCCATAAATATATTGCTTTGATCGATCACAAACAGAAAACTCCTTTCTGTTTAGACACCTATCAGTTTAGTCCGAAAGTCATTCTTTGAATAATTTGATGAGTAACGTATTATCTTTGTTCGTTTTTTAGACTTTATATCCACGCAGGAAACTATTTGTGTTAAGATAAGTCATAGCGCAGAATTCTATGTTTCTGAAGCCAGCTTCTTGGAACCAACGTGTAGTTTCCACCTGAGAGTGGTTCTTTCCTTCAGCTGTAACACAAAGCATCATAAGATCCAGGAAGATCGGCCATCTTCCGCCAAGACGATCGTCCCGTAGATATTGGGCCTGAATAACCAGTGACCCGCCATAATTAATGGAGTTATATAAGCGCTTAATGAGCATGCGGCTTGCATTCTCCCCTAGTCCATGCAGTGTGTTAGAGACAAGTATCATATCATACGAACCGGGAATATCATCTTTCAGAGCATCCAATGGCAGATATTGAATTTTGTTCTTGAGGGAGTATCTTGTCTGAACCTCTTTTGCATTTTCCAGAACCTCAGAGAGGTCCAGAAGATAGAGCTCTAAGTCTGGGTTATACATACCTAAATGAAAGGCATATGTTCCAGGACCACAACCAAGATCAAGTAACGACTTACATCTATCCGTGCTAAGGAATTTGGCCAATTCCTTTCCCCGCAGTGAAGCATAGTTGTGCATACCCAGTGTGAATTCCCGCGTACTTTCTTTGTCACCCCTGACATGCTTTGACGGATCAATGGTTGGTCCAGATTTTAATATTGCTTCATCAAGTTTTGATAGTGCTGCATAAAAGATTTCCAAACTGCTGATCCAGTTGCCGATATAATGTTCACCGGCAGAAGGTGACAATACTGTGCGACACATTGGTGCTATGCTGAAATTGATGCCATCTGCGGATTCAAGTAGTTTCAAAACAACCCCTGCATTCAATAATCGCGAAAGTGTCTCCGGCCGTGTATGCAACTCCTCGGCAAGCTCATGCAAAGTTTTACTACCATTGTCTATACGTTCAAAAACTTTCAGCTTTAACAAAGCAAACAAAATACTGGACTGATAAAATCCCTCTGCGATAGAGAGTACTGCAATTTGGTTTCTTTTAACTGTCAGGTCCGATATTGGTTCGTCTTGAGACATAGTACCCCCACTAATCATTCAGTTAAGTTTTCCCATCGCTTGTTTCGCGTATTCCAGCGTCGGCCACTCCCAATCTCATATATGCTCTGTGTCGGGTTCTCTCCGATTGCGACTTCCAGTGTATCGATCAGTTTATCCATCACATCAACATCATTGCCCGCCTCATTACCAATGTTGCGAATTGGAACTCCCCAGTCCAGCACTATAGTTCCATCACTCTCCAGAAGAGAAACGCAGCTAATGATTGGGCATTTAGCTAAACGAGCTAACTGTGCAGCCCCTGTTGAAAACACTCGGTTTTTATGTCCCGCAAAGGGTCTTTCGTAAGATCCTGTCGGAGTTTTATGCCAGAGCGCGTCAACGGCCATGTAAACGACATTTTCTCGTTCGTAGAGCCGCTTATAAAGTGTCCTGGCAGTACGCAGGTCAGATCCCATAAATACGATTTCAATATCCCTTTTCCAGCAAGAAGATAAGGCCTGCAGCAATGCCCCATATTGAATACGAATACGCAGATCATAAAGGCTCCGAATTCGCTTCCGAGGTTCACTACCAACATTGATAGGGTGACCATAAGTGACGCCGGGAGAAAATATACTCAGACCAGGTTCTTTAGGAAAATGCGCACTGGCTATGATGTACGAATCACCAGACTCCCTCAGACTGTTTATACCATCAACATTTTTCTCAACGATTCGCCAGTTGGACGGATCTTCGCGCCGGTAAATCAAACGTTTAAGCTTGACGAAATCGCTCAGTGGCCTGGCCAGCCAGCCCCAGGCGAGAAAGAACGATTCAAGGCGGCCCTTTCCGAAAGCGCTTCGCATCTGCCAATATGCATGAAAGCCCGGTACTGGTAAAACCGCCAGTGATAGTGCAAGGGCATCGGCGATTCCCAGGGCCCATTTTCTCGGCAGTGCATACGCAGCCGGTGCAAGGATGAATTGCATACTCACAATGCGTATGAACTGTTCGACGTGGTAGCTTATCCGGATTATCTGTTCTCTCATATTCATGTTGCCTTACAATTATGTTTAACACATACAGCAGTCATTCATGGACTTTCTGAGTCTGCTCCAGTCTTGAAAACTTTGCACCCTTTCTTCTCACACAGCATCCACATAAAGGATACATGATATTCCCAGCCCCGATAAGTTACCCATATCGATTCACTCAATGACCGCCTTGGGATACAGATTAACAACACCCTGCACATCCCTCTCCGATCTTATCTGCAGTGTCGCGGCAGGATTCCGCGTATCATACATTTTCTGAATGTCATATCGGTAGATATGCGCACCGACATGGTATGTCCCGGGCACAAGGTGAAGATTCAACTCAAACGTCACCTTCTTTTTTTCGCCGGGCTCCAAAGAAAATGTTGTGTTATTCAGCCGCTGGGTTGAGGTGTCGAATACATGGTAATTGTCGTCATTTTTCATGAGCACCGTTACCGATAGATTTTTGCAATTCACGTTTCCCGTGACTTCGACCTCTAAGAAAACTTTCTCTCCGGTCTCAAACAAGAGTTCTTTATTTCTTTCACCCTTGAGAATCACATTGGAAATATATGCCTCTTTCCTCTCATCTGCTTCACTGACCCATTCTCTGGGATTCATATAATTGTGGACGACATCAACAGACGGTCCATCACTGATCTTTTTACCGTGATCAAGCAAGATGCATCGATGGCACAGGTCCGTTACAGCCCGCAGATTATGGGACACGAACAACAACGTCGTACCGCTGCTTAGAACCGATTTCATTTTCTCTATACATTTTTTTTGAAAAGAGTAATCACCTACACTGAGCACCTCATCCACAACGAGTATCTCCGGGTCGACATGAGCTGCAACAGAAAACCCAAGCCGTGCGTACATTCCGGATGAATAACGTTTCACCGGGGTGTCTATGAAATCAGCCAGACCGGAGAAATCCACAATCTCATCAAATTTCTTTATGATCTGTTCCTTTTTCATACCGAGTATTGTTCCATTGAGAAAAATGTTTTCACGTCCGGTCAGATCCGGGTGGAAACCCGCGCCTACTTCGATGAGCGCTGATAACGTACCGTTTACTGTTATATTGCCTTTTGTAGGTTTCATGATACCGGTCAACAGTTTGAGCATTGTGCTCTTTCCTGCGCCGTTGGGCCCGATGATACCTAAGGCTTCTCCTTTGTTGACTTGGAATGAGATATCATATAATGCCCAGAATTCATTTTCTCCCAGAGAAGATTCTTTCCGGCCCCTGAAAAGACTGCCGAACATGGCGGGTATGAGATCCCGCAGGGAGTCGTACAATTGACCTTTTCTGAATTTCTTATACACACGATCCATTTCGAATGCAAAACTGGACATAACGGCACCTTATAGATTTTCAGCGAATTTTGGCTCGAGATTCTTAAAGAACCTCAAAGAAAAATAAACCCCGAGTACAGATATCGTCGTACTATAACAAACCCAAATAATGTTGGGGGAAGAGTGAAGCACGATGCTGGAACTCAATCCCTCGAGGATAGGGGCAACAGGGTTCAGGAAGAGAACCCATTTATACTTTCCTGCTAAGTCGGCCTCATAGAATACCGGGGTAAAGAAGATTGCAAAACCGGTTATGACCTCTACAAGATATTTCACGTCACGTAAAAAGAGGTTGGCAGCGGAAAGTAATAGTGCCAATGCAATCAACAAAAGAACAAGGTCCAGTATTAACGGCAAAACCCACAACAGGTATATGCTCAACCCTGTCCCTGCAATTGCCAGTAAAATAATCAGGACACATGAGGCGATAATAAAATCAAACAACTGGGACAATACTGCCGATATCGGAAATATCTCCCGGGGGAAATATATCTTGTTTACCAGGTTGCCATTTCCGACCAGACTATTGGTTCCAAAACGTATCGAAGCAATAAAGAATGCCCATGGGATAGCCTTCACAGACACACTGGCAATCTGTTGAATACTCAATGGCACCCCAGAGAGTTTTGACATAACTATTCTGACAAGTATTCCTGTTGCTACAATCAGCGCCGGCATGAGGACCGCCCATAGGAAGCCCATAATTGATTGTTTATACTTAATACGAATGTCCCGCCAGGTAATCATATACAAGAGTTCCCGGCTCTTTATAAGTTCACGGATCGCCGATATCATCATGATTTAACTCCCTTGTCAGGAACAGCGGCCGGCCCGACCACCGACAGGTCGACGGCCGGATGGGGTTCCACTCCCCGCACCGCGCGCCAGAAGCGCTCGGCCACGGTACCGAGTACCGGCGATTCCTCAGGCAACTGGAAATCGTCGATTCGGCGCACATGAACGATCTCAGCGAGTGTACCCGCAAGACAGACTTCGTCGGCAACATAGAGCTCGGTGCGGTCGATCGGCCTCTCGATGAACTCGATTTGCATAGACCTACAGATATCCGCGACAATCTCAACTGTGATACTCTCCAGGCGGCCTTCGGAAGGAGGGGTAGTGCATACTTTACCGTTCCTCACCATCAGAACGCATGCTCCAGTAGCCTCGGCGACTCTGCCCCACTGATTCAGCAGAATCATTTCAGAAAATCCACGGCCTCGACCTTCGATCCGCGCCAGTCGTGCTACCTGATAGTTCGCACTAGTCTTTATTCTCGGGGGAAGTGTGACATCGCCGGCCCTCTGCCAGGTACTTACCCCGATATCTATCGCTGAGGGCGGGTTTTTGTCCTGATGGTATGCCGTGAGAACGAGGTCGGCAACGGTGCCCTCACCCCAATGTCCCTCGACGACATAGAGCGTAGCACGGATCCACATATCCCGGTCCGGTTTATACAGAGCACGTACGAGTTCGTGGCAGGCCTGCTCGAATTCATCATAAGTAACCGGACAGGGGATATAGAGCAGCCTTGCAGAGCGCTGCAACCTGGCATAGTGCCGAGGTATAGCTACTATGCCGAAATCGGAACCGTCTTCCTTCCAGTATCCCTTTAGACCCTCAAAAACACTGAGTCCACGGTACACAGCCTCGCAGGATATGTGCAGGACTCCCTCTTCCCATTTGCGGATCTTTCCGCCAAAGTAAATCCATTCAGGCTTTTGAAGTTGAATCATTATCGATCTAACCTTTCCCTTTTCGGAGAGCTGAAAATCCGATCTGATGAGAATACGTTATTTGATTGAGTGGCCGCCGTTTACAGAACCGAAGCACCGGGTGTTATAAAACGGCCTTTCGACAGAAAAACCCTTCTGCAAATTTGTGAGGTGAATTCGACCCAAGGCCTCGAAGCCTGAGTACGGAAAAGAAAACGTCTTTGGTGAACCACCCTCTCTGGTCCTGACTCTTGAATGATTCAAGGATATATTTAATTTTTCTCTGACAGGTTTCTTCATCTAAATGGACAAAAAAGTTTGGGTTTCCGATATCTCCATCATATTTTATTATTTCATACTCAAGGATTAAATGATCTCTGAACGTATTCCATGTCAACTCATTTATCAGCCGGTGATCCTGATGTAAATCATGACGGCAATGGCTGAAAACAATATCGGGAGTGAATTTTTTTTTCATCTCCTCGAAGAACTCCTTGATTTCGCCGCCCGTATAGGGGAAAAAACCATCTTTGAACTTCTTTATAACAATCTCTTTTTTTCTTGCATTGGTCAAAAACTTTCCGGCGCTTTTCCTGGCCTCTTGAGCCCTTATCGATTCCGCGCTGAATATGATCCAATAAATGTCAACACGTTCGTGTTCTTCGAGCAGCTTCAAGATTGTGCCGCCGCAGCCGATCTCAATATCGTCGCTGTGCGCCCCCAAGCATAAGATCTTGAGGGCTGACCCTTTCCGAGAAGGCATTTCCAATTTCATCATGACTGATTTTTGTCCTTATTGTCAGTGATCATTTTTGCTTTTTCCACACTTCCCAGGGTGCGTCTCCGTTGCAGTACATATCATTCAATTCCTGATGTTCCTTGAAAGTGTCCATGCACCAGTAATTATCGTATTTATAACCGTAGAGCTGGCACTCGGAAATCAATCGTTCAAACGGCTCCATCACCAACTCTTCGCCTTCCTGGATATAGTTAAAAATTTCTTTTCTGAAAATGAAATATCCGCCGTTTATTAAAATATCCGTATCTTTTACATGTCGTATCTTGTCGACGCGGTCCCCGTCCTTGAGGGTAACCACATGAAAACTTTGTGATGGCTTCACGCAGACAAAAGAAGCAATCTTTCCGCTCTTCTTAAAACTGTCGATCATCTCATTCAAGGGTAAATCACTCAATCCGTCCGCATAGTTTGCTAAAAAATATTCTTCATCTTTCAGATATTTTTCAACCGCCTTTAATCTTTGACCGATATTTGATCTCAGCCCCGTATCGACAAAAGTAATATTCCAGTCACTTATGTCACTCTGGTGGAGCTTGATTTCGTTCCCACCTTTGGAAATTGTGAAATCGTTGGAATCGCACTCGTCGTATTTGAGAAAGTAGTTTTTAATTACGTTCGCTTTATAACCAAGGCATAAAATAAAATCCTTATGCCCGAAATGGGCATAATATTTCATAATGTACCACAGTATAGGCCTGTATCCGATCTCCACCATCGGTTTTGGTATGTCACCGGACATTTCTCTCAAACGAGTGCCCAAACCGCCACAAAATAATACTACTTTCATCTCGGCACCTTACCTTTCCTCAGAAATAGAGGCGTTTCAATTTATAGAATAACCTTCTTCAGTAAATTGTGTTCGCTTAAAGTTTCGGCAGCTCTTAACACCGCATTAAACTTCAGGCCTGCTCTTTCCGCAATGTCGAGAAGCGTGTTGCTGCCGTCCGACAGATTCAATACCCACAACATCGCTATCTCGTTCACTCCTATCGAATTGTACAACCCCCTTTTACCCAATTGGGGTTCACACTTTGGATTCAGATTTCTATAAGTACAATTTCCTTCCAGCACTTCCAATATCGACAGGACCTTCAAGAAACTATCCCCCAGAGAGCGGGGCCGGACAAGATCCAGGTTGTCTGCAGAGGTATGATATTCAGGATACCTGCCGTAAGGCGTTCTTGATAGACAACCGACCGGAAGATTGAATCCCGGCGAACAATACTGGCGCTCACCGTATCCGTAAGGGGAGAAATCCATGATCTCGTACGCATCTCCGGAATGCTTCAGGACATGACCGGCAGCTCGATCAACTTCCGCATTCCCGAGCCTGCTCTTCTTATAGGCAACATTTCCTCCATCTCCCACACCTGACAATACCAGGCCGTGCTTTATTTTTGCAGCTTTTTCTTCATTCAGGGCCAGCCAGGTGATTGCTCCGATGGTTCCCGGGATGAAAAGAAAACGATATGAGCAACGGTGTTTAACAGAGCTGATTTGCTTAGCCAATAAAGCAGCCAGACTAACGCCCGACAGGTTGTCATTTGCCAAAGATGGATGGCAGACGTGGCATGAGATTAAAATTTCATCATCTTCTTCGCCTCGCAGATAGAGTTCCCCATAGCTCAGAGAGCCATTCTCCAGTGTGGCATCGATGAAAACCTCATACAGCCCCTCTTCAAGCTCCAGAAACCGGCGATGGCTCAGGCAAAAGCCCCAATCCTCTTTATAGTAGGAGGTTTTGTAGGGAACCCAGTCAGGATGATCAGGGAGGGTAAAAATATGTTCTTCCAATTCCTTTAAGGAAACAACTTTCTTGACCGGCACGCTATAATTCACTACATGCAGGTTGGACTTCCGGAAGTCTACGATTTTCTCACCCTTTGAATTCTTTATGAAGGCATCCTGAATATTCCATTCCCTGGGCACCGCCCAGTCGAACACCTTTGTTCCCGAAGGAACTTCATGAACCTCAAGCGGTATATGGCGGCGGAGTATTCCCAAAGTCCTGCGCAATCCATCACCAGTAATGCTTCTGCAGATGGGATACAACTCGGCTATCAAAGTATACATCTCCCTGCCAACTTCATTTGGGTCGATCGAGCTTTTTAGGTCGGCAATATTCAAAATATCAAGTTCCCTCAAAAGTCGACGTCTGGATAACTCTTATCCCGTTCGGATATGACTTGCACATTTGAAGGCCACTCAATTCCGAACGCAGGATCATTCCACCGGAAACCTCTTGCATGATCCGGAGCATAGAACTCCGACATCTGGTAGAAGATTTCCGTGTTATCCTCGAGGGTCAGGAAACCGTGGGCAAAACCCTCAGGCACATACAGCATCTTATAGTTTCCGGGTGTCAGAACAATACCCAGATACTGTTTAAAACTGGGAGAATCCGGACGTATGTCTACAATGACATCATATATTGAACCCATTGTGCATCGAATCAGTTTTGCCTCCTCATAAGGCTTTGTCTGGTAATGCATTCCCCTCATGGTTCCTATGCAGGCATTGAAAGAGATGTTGCACTGTACCAGCTGCGGGTTCA
The DNA here is from genome assembly GCA_963847605.1 of uncultured delta proteobacterium. Taxonomy (GTDB): domain Bacteria; phylum Desulfobacterota; class Desulfomonilia; order UBA1062; family UBA1062; genus MWEI01. Next base: position 80,628 of record CAWKAM010000009.1, read on the forward strand.
GCCCGTGCGTTTCAAATTCGCGCCGGCACCAGGACCGGGCGAAAAAACCGCGCTCGTCTTCCAACTTTTGAATCTCAACGACATATGCCCCTTTTAATTTGGTTTCAGTAAATATCATATATGCGGTTTGTTGCTGCTTGCAGCTCCCTGCCCACTGCTCACTGCTCACAATTCACAATACCTTCACCTCGGGAATCGGCACAACAAATTTACCGCCCCAGTCGCGGATGAAGGACATCTGGGTCATGATCTCATCCTTGAAATTCCAGGGGAGGATAAGAAGATAGTCGGGTTTGGTACCGCTTATTCTCTCCGGACCATAGATGGGAATATGAGTCCCTGGAAGGTACTTGCCCTGTTTATAAGGGTTTCGGTCCACGGTATAGTCGAGAAAATCAGTGCGGATCCCGCAATAGTTCAGCAGGGTGTTCCCCTTGCCCGGAGCGCCATAACCGGCGATCCTTTTTCCCTGCCGTTTGACTGCAATAAGGAAATCGAGCAGTTTCCGCTTGGTCTCTTTGACCTTTTCTTCAAAATCGGTGTAGGTTTCGAGACGGGTAATCCCTGCCGCCTCTTCCCGGTCCTTGAGCTCCTTCACCCTCGGGGTGATTTCCCTGGCAGAATCGTCAGAGTGCCGTGCATAGATACGCAGTGAGCCGCCATGCGTGGGCAGTTCCTCAACATCAAAAAGGGTCAGTCCGTGTGCCGCGAAGATCTTTTCCACGGTTATGAATGAAAAATAAGAAAAATGTTCATGGTAGATGGTATCGAACTGATTCTCTTCCATGAGCCGGACAAGGTGAGGGAATTCCATGGTGATGACCCCCTGCGGCTTGAGCAGGTTTTTCATCCCCTTGACGAAATCGTTGATGTCCGGCACCTGTGCAAGGACATTGTTTCCGAGAAGCAGATCGGCACTCTTGCCTTCTGCTCGGAACCGCTTTGCCGTCTTTTCGCCGAAAAACTCCATGACGGTCGGAACACCTTTTTGTATGGCCGCCTCGGCTACATTTTGGGCAGGCTCGATCCCGAGCACCGGTATTCCCCAGGTAACAAAATACTGGAGGAGATAACCGTCGTTGCTGGCCACCTCGACGACCTGAGATCTTTGATTCAACCCGAAGCGGTCAATGGCCATCGCGACATAATTTTCGGCATGCTTGAGCCAGTCATTGGAATAAGAGGAGAAATAGGCGTACTCCGTGAAAATTTCTTCCGGGCTGACAAACTCGTCGAGCTGAACCAGGAAACAGCTCCCGCAGACGTAAACATGAAGGGGGTAATAGGGTTCCATCATGTTCAGATGAGCTTCGCTGACATAGCTTTCGCACAAAGGCGACATGCCGAGGTCAACGAATGTTTTCGTCAATTGTTCACCACAGAATCGGCAGGTACTACTTGCTTGCACTACAGACCTCCTATTTTTCCTTTGCGACAGAGTGTTCTGTTATCAGCCCAACAAGATTCATGCTGCCAGCAGTTTTTTGCATTTCAGATACGCTGGCTTTTCACTTCGGCCTGACCCAGCGAAGGTCTTCACTCAAATATCCCTTTTCGCGTAAATGGTTCAGGTGCACAAGACGCATGTAGTAAGAACTTCTAAAATTCTCATCCATGAACCTCATATTTCGAAGCCCTTCATACAATCCGGTAATGGAAGCGGTCAGGTCGTAACCCGGCTGATAACTGGGGGCGAGCTTTCTGAAAAGGTCAAAATTCACCCGGTAAGACCGCTTGTCAGGCTGTGCATTTTCATTCACCTTAACTTCAACCCCGGGAATGATCTTCGCAACGCTCTCAGCCAGTTCCCTGACCTGGTAATTCCCCTGGTCAAACCCCGCGTTCACCGCGAGGAAATCTCCTCCAACCGATGGCTGCCGGCTGACAGCCCAGTCTATGGCCCTGGCCATGTCATTGACGTTGATGAGAGGCCGCCAGGGTGTACCGTCGCTGAGAATGGATATCCGCTTGGAAGCGACGGCTCCGGCGACAAAATCATTCAGGACCAGGTCAAGCCTTAATCTGTCGCTTATTCCGCATGCTGTCGCGAATCTGAGGCACGTTACCGTAAATCCGCCGCCGGCCAGCGGCCTCAGGTCTCTTTCCGTGTAAACCTTCGATCGTGCATAGGCAGTCAGGGGATTCAACGGGGAATCCTCCGTGCGGGCACTCTCTTCGGCCGACCCGTACATGCTGCAGCTCGACGCGAAGATAAAAGAGCCGACCCCGGCCTTTTTGGCCTTGGCAGCCACGTCGATGCTGGCGCGATGATTGATATCCATAGTAACGGCTTCAAACAGGTTGCCGATCGGATCATTGGATATGGCTGCCAGATGAACTACGGCATTGACACCGTCCAGGATATTTTCAGGGAACTGCCTCACATCGGCAAAATACTGCTGGTCAAGTCTGACCTCGGGGAGGATATCACGGGAAATCGAGCAGCCTGCAAAATATCCGATATCCAACCCCATGATATATGCACCCGGATAAGACTGACGAAGTTGCCTGACTACAGACGGGCCGACATATCCCATGTTTCCGGTTACGAGAATTTTCATTTTTTCTCCTGCGTAAAATTCATCTATGATTAATGCTCCGCTTTATCGGGTGAATATCCGGGCAATAAATATTCATACATATCCATCAGCAAGAGCCCGGTTATTTGATAGTTAAGTATAATAATCTTTCGTCATTTTTCAATTCAAACTTGATGGAAACAGTCATGCCGCAGGGCATGAAGATCAGTTCATTCCGGGAGTTTCATAACTTTACAGGCAATGATTATGGGTTCATGGGATAAACAGATATCATCGAGGAGAAGCGAAGCAATCCATGTTTTTCTGGCAACAGGGATTGACTCGCTTCTGTTACAACGGCCTCAATTCAAATGACAAAATCTAATGAGTACCAATCAAAACTCTTTTGTAAAATATATGAACATTAAATTTCAGTTTATTAATTTAATATGGGCCTGGGAATTGAAACCTTTCTCCCCGGCCCATTAATCTATATATCTTCTGACTACTGTAGTATCGTAACGGTGACACCAGTTGGTGTAGCTGGGGGTGTAGTATCGGTTGTACCTCCCGATCCGAACTGGATCGGATAACCAGAGGACACATTACCATTTGAGTCTATGACAAAGAGGTATGCCGAATCCGATGACCCGAATGATCCCTTCCACACATGAGCAGTAATGCTTGATGCCGACCAGGAATCGGGAGTACACATGGTCAGATTGGTGCAGGATGTGTAGGTCGATGCGTTGCCGATCTCTACCCTGGCCTGTGCATTATCCCCTACTGCCTCATACACATCATCAAGATAAGTAACAGAACTGCTGCCAGTTGAACCCCATGCATCAAAGTTGGTTCGATAAAATGTACCGCTCGGAAACATACTGCCTGCACTTGTATTGCTGACTGCTGTACTGACACCGCTATTGTTGAGTTCCGAACATTTCACTGTGCCGTTTGATCCTAAAGCTACATAAGTCCAGAACCTATGCCATGACCCTGTAGGATAGGGCCATGACTGAGTGTTAAATGAAATCTGCCAATTAGGTTGGCCATTACTGGCAAAATACCATTCACCGCCCACGGCAACCATATCTATATCGTTAGTAGGAGTATCTGAATCTGCCATGTGCCACTGTATCTTATAGTTCGTTCCACCTACATCGGCCCCAGGGAAAATGCCAGGACAATAAGCCCAGAAGCATGTAAAAACCTTGGTGAAACCTGAAGCATATCGGGCGGTAATGTGAGGCGATCCTCCACCCGATACCGCATACGTTGACTTCATAGCTATACTGCCGCTATGGGCATAAGAACTATTAAATGTGGGATTATTGCCGTCAGTTCCAACCTCATAGATAGATCCTACATTTACTGCTCCTGTACCAATGAGGCTGCCAGAGTTACCATTCTCAAAGTCATCAAATAAAATAACTGTCGGACCTGATCCGAAATTGGAGCCGGATATTGTTATGGATTGGCTATTGGAAACAGTTCCACTTACACCGCTAATTGATGGCGCAGCAAAGAGCGTGGCCCCAACAAGAAAAAAGAACAGGGCAGTACAAATTATAATCTTATTGGTTCGCTCGATAATACCTATACTCTTCATGTCGGCACCTCTATCAGTGTTTTCGATTATAAAAGCAAAGAATGTGCCATGTATGCTGTTCAATTTATAGTTTTTTCACCTGATAGATATATCAATTGCATTCATTCCAAATGTCATGGTCTTACAATCTCATTCCTTTGCGGAACATACGCTCTTTCAGCATATAGAGCAATGAGGGTTTCATCTCATCGATCTCCCTGATTACATTTTTTGTACATTCCGATACAACTTTGCGATCAGCCAATACACGGGGTAGACCCAGGATGCCGTCTTTCACGGCCTTCAACCAATACATGAAGAATCCGTCCCGTATGGAATAGATCAATGTTGATATCTGGCCTCTGAATAGATATTTCAGCGCATAGAGAAGAGGAAAGTTTCGCGCTGCAAGCCAGAACTGGTTTCTTGTATTATAGTAGTAGCTGAACCATGACTTCCGGCCGAGATTTGAATGACAATGTCTTACCGCAACATCTCCCGTATAGACGACATCGAAACCTTTGTCCATGAGCCTGAATGCCAGGTCCGGCCCTTCATGACTTATAAAAAAATATTCCGGATAAAAGCCTGCTGCCACCAGCGCCTTTTTCTGAAAAGCAACTGCACCCTCGTTGATCTCATAGGTTTTAAAGAACTTATCTGAATACTCTTCCTTTTTACAATGATGGATCCAATTGCATATCTCGCCGGTAGAGAAATCCAGCACTTTGAAGTTTATCGCCCCAATCTGCGGATCGTGATTGAATTTTTCAATAAGTATTGCGATTGCCCTGTCATCGATGCCGAAAACATCATCATCGAGGCATATGACTATGTCTCCTCGCGCCCGTTGGAGCCCGATATTTCTTGCCCCCACACCAATATTTTGATCGGTTTTGATAAAAACACATCCGGGATGTTTATCAGTTACGATCTTTTCAGTGTCATCCTCAGAATGGTTGTCTACGACTATGACCTCCAAGTCCCTGTAACTTATTTCTTGAAGGGAGGTCAGGAGTGAATCGAGGAGTTCCGATCGATTGAAAGTCAATATGACGATTGATACAGGCATATCCTGTCCTAGAGCTTATTTTATCTTTCAGGGCTGTAAGGATGATAATAGCATAGCCATTCCAAATCCTTATCTAATACATATATTAGGTAATTGTTTTTATACAATTAGCTTAGGATACCCTTTCATGATTTCTTCTTCAAAAGACACAACAATCTGATTTACTATATCTATCAGTCGGTCCTGTATTTCTTCACCACGGCAGGGTTTCCGACTGCAACAGCATAATCCGGGATATCTTTTGTAACAACCGATCCGGCCCCTATTATTGCATGCTTTCCGATACGAACTCCAGGAAGGATGATTACATTGTGTCCTATCCACGCATAGTCGTCTATATAGACATTTTTCCCGACAAACCCATCAAACACTTCTCTGAGATACTTATGATTCTGTAGAATAATGACACATCGTTCACCCATCATGACGTGCTGCCCAATGGTGAGGAGGCCATGTGACCCCCCAATATGTGCATACGAACCGATATTCGCATGATCTTTCATGATCAAAGTACACCCATTATCGAAATTAACCCCCCTGTCCACGCCGATAATTCTGGCTGACTCACGAAATAATGGACGGCACAGGTTGCTGCGCCATTTGTGGCATAGTCGCCCCACCATCCCTAACTCATCCGCACTCGGTAGTTGCCGGGCAACAAAGCGATAGAGCAGATAGCATACGATCTTTTTCAGAGTCCATGTCTGTCTATAGCCTTCGCTCATCATCAGGTCCTAAGCATATTAACTTCCATTTTGTGCATTAGACAACAGGAAGTCATTCAATTGCAGTGTCTTCTCAGTTGCATATTTATTCATATTCCATAATGAGATCATCAATCGTAAAGCAAACCACCAGTAAAACTTCCTGTAGTAAGTTGTGTTGCATTTCTGAAAGCCTTTTGGAAATGACTTCATCAAGCAAAAATATAATAGCTTACTTTATTAGATTATGAAATATGCGTTCCAATTCTTTTGCTTGCTTTTTAACATCAAATCTTTGGGATGCCTCGATCTGAAATGATTCTGCCATAACGCGTGATGATTGAATCATTTCACTTAAGATAGCTTCTGCTAAAGCCACACTATCACGCATGGCGACAACCTTAGCAGGCGTGTCTCGTAGTGTTTCTCGCAATCCGATACAGTCAGTTCCAATAAATGGAACACCAGCTACCATTGCTTCCATGGCGACGAGACCACTTGCTTCCCAGAGTGAGGGCATCACAACAAGATCAAGTCCCTTCATGGTCGATGCCACATCGGGAGTAAATGGGAGAAAAAGGAAATAATCATCAATACCTTTGTCTTTAATTTTTTTTCTCTCTTCCCAGTAAAAACCGTCCTCTGCACTGAAGCTTAATATTAAAGGTTTTTGAGGGATTGCACTTCCTTTATTTCTCAGAATTTCTACTGCTTCAACAAGATAAGTAAATCCTTTCTGTGACATAAATCTGCCGAAAAAACCGACTAAGAATACATCAGATGGAAGAGAGTACTCTTTTCTGAGATTACGTTGACCTACACTAGAGAACTGTTCAATTTTTATACCATTAGGAATGACCATGAGTTTACTATTGAACATCTTCATTATCGGAAGAAAATCAAGCAAATTCTGTTTACTATCATAACTCACCATATGTATTACATTAATAAGAGGTAGAATAAATGAAAGGACAGTTTTCTTGGCATACCCACTGATATTTTGGAACTGTGTCTTGTTAAACACATCATGAATAGTAAGTACATGAGGTATCTTGTTTAACCATGCAGGTATGGCTGAGATAATACCTGCAGTGAGGCCATGAGAGTGGACAAGATCAAATTTTTGATGTTTTATCACTTTAATCACTTTAAAAATAGATGATAATATTTGAAGAGGAGAAACAATAGGAGGCAATTCCATATAAGTAACATCATATTCTTTTAAATCGGCAATGAGTACCTGAAGTTCTGAAGTCAGTGGTGCTACAATGGTTAGTAGATATTTTTTAGAGTCAAAGTTTGTATATACATAACGAATGAACGTTCTTATTCCACCAACTGGCCATCTAATTATGAGAAGAACTCTGATCCTTTTATTATCTGATAAATTATATTCCATCATATAATTTTCCAATCGTAATGTTTAATATCTATTTAGATTCTATAACATAGAAAGGTTCATGATATATTACGTCTAATCGCTGAAGTTTCTCGTTTGGTTTACTCCATTCAACAAATTTCACCTCTACGATAAAATTAAATCTGACTTTATGCATGGTTAAGTATGAGAGAATTGCATAGGCTCTCGGTTTGTATTAGTCTGGGTTAATATCAATTCTTTTTGTGAAACAAGGTTCATCAATACACATGATAGACCGCCGAAGAGATACCATTCATAACTTAAAAAACCATAACTGGCAAAACTGAATATTATATTCATGACAAGCCATACTTGCATTGCATTAACAGTATTGAGGAGATGTATCTCATTATTATTTGATTTCTTTAGATAATTAGATGTTTTTCTGAAATTTTTTATAATTGATATGATAAATAATATAAATATTATTAAGCCTACAAACCCTATTTCCTGAGCAATTTCTGTATAAAGATTATGAGACATTTGAGCTACACCCCTATAGTGATAATTTGCCTCAGCTGATGTTCCCAGCCCATGTCCTGTTAAAGGTCTTCGCATTGCAACTTCAAGATCATCACTAACTCCCTGAAATCTTCCCTGAGAGGTTGCTGCATTTTGTGCATTTGGGTCAAAAATTGATATATATCTATCTTGTTGTATTGGAGAGAGGTGTAGAAAAGCTGTTACTAAACCAAGAATTATTACTGTACCTATTACTAACTTATTTTGACTCTTTAAGAAAATCCCAATCATTATAACTAGCATACCAAGAACACCCGATCTTGATCCTGTTAACATCAGAGCATAAAATAAAATTGGGGTTACTATAATAAATATAAATTTGTTCTTCCATGAACTTTTCATTTGGAAAAATAAAAATGGAATGATCGTATCTATTATAAAAGCAAGGCCATTGGGATTCACTACATCCATAGGCGCCCCAGAAAGTCTATCCATGAATTCTTCCCCACCCATATAAGCCGCTCTACTTCCCCAATATCCTGTGGTAAAATGTAAATAGAGCGGTTCAAACACACGAAAGATTTGGCATGATAAGAAAACTGCCAGGAAAATCTTTAATCGTTTTTCAGTATCAATAAATCGAATAGTAAAAAAATAAAACATAATTGCTTTAACAAATTCAGGCAGACCATAGTTAATAACACTTCCAGGCCATTCAGCAAATGGGGATATTATTATAATAAATAATATTAGAACCTTGATAATTTTATTTGTATCTGACTCTTCAATTTCCTTGGGTCGTTCGGATTTATTTATAAAGATAAAAAGGAACAATATGAGAATAAGTATTAAATCAAACCGGATTATACCTAGTATAGGTATTCTCTTCCCTATATGAAGAAACCAACTTATAGTAAATAATAAATAAATGTGATAACTCATATGCAATACTATAATTATTAAATTATATTCTCTTAACTTTATTCAATATTTTCTAAGCAAGATAGGGAAGCCGTTGAATATATTTATTTGATCTCACAGATAGAAAAGCGGTATTTCCCTGAGCTTTCAGGATTAATTTCCCGGACAAGGTTAATTATGATATGACAATTCTCACCAAATAATTTCTTAAAATAATTGATCAGAGATTGATTACTTGCTTCTCGATAATCTCTACCAGCAACCATATTAAGAACAAGTTCGTCGAACGAAGTCTGGATGATCTGCATTTGATCTATGCCAGGTATCTTCGTGAGTGTATTCTCAATCAAGGATACGCCGGCCACGCGGGAACCATCCTTTCGTATCAGGAAATCCGCAGTCCTCCCGACCACTCGATCCATCAAAGGTAAACCACGACCACAAGAACATCGCTTGAAAGAGGGTACTCCCATATCCTCCACCTGATAACGTATAAACGGCATGGCTCTATTCATGAGGTCGGTCACAATTATCCGCCCCAATTCCCCCGGTCCGGCAGGGCTTCCATCTTCTTTTATGAATTCTATAAACAGATGTTCAATATTGAGGTGCATCCCCTCATGCCGCTCACATTCCGAAGCGATCAGGCTCACTTCCTCACACCCGTAACGGTCAGTCACCTTGATGCCGAAGACATCCTCAATGCTCTGGCGTTCATGAGACAAGAGCATCATGGATGTGGAGAGAATACCCCTTGGTTTGATAACATCAATCCCAAGCCTCTTTACATATTCAGCCAGGATATAGATGGAATGAGCATGTCCATAGAGGAGGGTCGGTTTGACCTTCTTCCATTGTTCAGCGAACTGCATCACAGCCTGGTCGGTGATATTCATGGTATCGAGATAGATCCATGGTGTGAACAACCAGTGCCTTAAGCCTTGCTTTATCCCTTTTGGTAACACGGGATTACCCCAGACTGCACCAACGGGCTCTCCGGCTTCCCATCCGGTCCACCGGTCGTGGCGCCTTGCACATGCATTTCTCATTTCACTGCATTCTTCAGTAAGGTAAAGCTCCAGTGCTTTCCCGGTAGATCCTCCTGTCTTGACTTTCATGAGGCTTTCTATTTGATAACCGTCTGAAATCATTGTTCTAAAATATGTTCGGATGTCGTTCTTCGTAAGTATAGGTAATCTGGTGATATCGCTATGCGACTTGATACCATCAGGCGATATTTCTGCAGAATCAAATCTTTTCCTGTAAAATTGGTTATTATCGTAGACGAATTGTAAAAGTGCTGCCAATCTTTGCCATTGCTTATGTTCTAATTCTTCTTCTGTTTCAAACTGGCTTCTTTCCAATTCGCGCCAATGAGATAATCTTGGACTCTTATTGATCTTAAAATATAAAGGTTCGAAAATTATCCTTCTCATTGATGCAAGCGCTGAGGACATGATTCTATTCATCTCTCAAATACCGATCTCATCAAATAAGATATCATTGGGTAAAAATTTTTGTCTTTTATTCTTGGCCTTTATTTTGAAGACCCTATTCTTGAGCAAATCTCTCATTGCTGTAATCTTTTCACTATACCCTTCACCAGCCCCTTTATCTTTTGGAGGATATATTCGATATATGGAACTGGTCCTTGATTGAATATCATATACTTATGCATGAGGCGACATTCTTTTGTCCAGAATAGTTTATATCCGTCATTCCCTCCGAGAAAATCGAATTCCCTGATGCCCTCACGGGACAGAAAATCAAGCATCGAATAGATCAGTACATTCCCTGGGCTGAAGTGAGACCATGTTGGATCAAATCCTGTCTGATAGTAACTGAATCTCTGGTGGAACATAAATCCATATGCGCTTGCAATGACATTCGAATCCTCTTTTAACTGAAATATTCTTATCCAATCCAATGGTCCGGCTTTTCTGGCAAAATCAAAATGATACTTCATTATCTGGTCATTAATGAATGTTGATTCTATTCCCTTTACACAACTTCGGGCAGCATGCAGCCGGAGCAGATCATGGAGCCCATCGGCGACTTCATTCTCATTCATAAGGCATGTCATGCTTGCCTTTTTTTGCTCGAAAAGAATTTTTGCCTCCCGCTTCACATTATATCTCTTTTTTTTCCCCATGCTCTCAAAATAACTATTAATATCTCCTTCAAATGATATGAACGGGGAAAAGGTTTCATTTCCTTTAATGACACTATGCTCTTTGATGTTTCGTTGAACCCATGTCGACAAGTGTCCATGCTCTGACAGATAGGGAAGATAAAGAACATCAAAAGTATTATTCTTGTATAAGAAATGAATGAAAGCGGTTATATAATCTGCAACAGCCGTATGAGGAATATGCTTGGCACAAATGATATCCAGATGGTCGGGATACAGCTCCAATGCCCCGCAGAATATGACCACCTGCTGTTTCAAGAAGCCGTCCTCCAACCTCAACCTCTTTTTTGCAAGGGGGAGGATACACACCAATTGCTCGTCTTCATAACCCATCAGGATGAGTGAGTCGTAGGCGCTCCCGAAATGCTCAATCCATGTGGTCACCCATTCCCATGTTAAAAATATATTAGGCATCTCCATGGAATGAACAATTGCATTCCATGCATTCCGCACAGCATAAAGTTGATCCATATTTGCAACAATAATTTTCAAATCATTACACCCGATTGGCCACCATTACTTACCAGATTAATATAGAAGTCCTGATATTGTTGTACTACTGCTGTTTCATCAAACCTTCCCCTAATTTGTTCTCTGGAATGTACTGAAAGTCGATTCCGCAGCTGTTTATCTTCAAGGACATGGATGAGCTCCCTGGATAATGCATGTATATCACCGACTGGATAGAGCAGACCTGATTTTCCACTTTCAATTAGTTCCCTGTTGGATGGTATGTCGGTAGCAACAACTGGCACACCGCATGCCATATATTCGATGATTGCATTTGATAACCCTTCCGATTCAGAACACATGACCCCCACATTGAACCATTTTATATATGAGATCACTTCATCTCTATCTATTAAACCTAATATCCTCACATGCTCTTGTATGCCCAGTTCTTTTATCAGGTCCAAGTACTCATGCATATACATTCCGGGATCCCCGATAATAACAAGAAATACATCCTTGATTGTATTGCACACAATGGGGAATGCCCTGATCAGATCACTGACTCTCTTTACCGGTCGAAAATTCGATACGATACCCACTATCCGTGAACCTTGGGAAATATCATTCTGACTGAAGAAATCAGGCATGGCCCTGATATCGAAACGATCCATGGCGTGTGCATTGTAGATTACTTCGATCTTCGTCTCAGGCACCCTTTCTTTTTCCATGACATTACGTTTTACCGTGTGGCTGTTCACTAAGTATCTATCTGTAAAGAGTGAATTCATCCTGAGAACGCAGAGTTTAGCCGGCGTATACCAGAAACCCATATCTCTGCGTGTGGAAATGGTCTTCACGGCTAATCCGAAAGTATAGAGAAGGAGAGACAATGCAGAATCATTAAAGATTGTCTGAACAATATGAATATTATTTCTCTTTATATAACCTCTTAAATGAAGTAATTTTTCATATGTTGAAAATAAGTAAAAGCTTTCGATCTCCTGGCAGAATACAGGGCAAGGGAACCATGCCTTCTCGAAATAGTCTGATATATACCTGAATACACATACCTGTAGATCAAATATGCTTTTATCAAGATTTCTTATCAAGTTGAATAATTGCCCCTCTGTTCCCCCGGAGGATGTATCAAAATGATCGATCACATAGAGAATTTTTATCTTATCATTCATGAGGTTGAAGTTCATTACATGATCATGTTCTTATGCATATAACTACTCCAGGATATCAATCATCTTATAGATACATTGAAGATCTGATTCTCTCAATACCACTTGATTTAAGTAAGAAAAGGTCAATGTCATCATATCCACCTATGCCGATCCTGGGTATCTCAAAATCATCATACCGTTCAGAATAAAGATCTTTCACTGTAGTAAACGCTGCGGTAATCGAGGTAGAGCGCAGAATTTTCAATATATCTTTATTGTAATCACCATTTGGATAGGAAAAAAACCTTACTTTCTGCCCTATGAGGGCACCGAGATCATCCAGATTTGTCTGGATTGTCTCTGCTGCATGGCCCAATGGGATGTTAGTTAATATCTCATGGTTGGCCGTATGTGCGCCAATGGTAACTAAGCCGGATTCATGGAGAGCCTTCACTTCTTCACTGGAGAGTGGGACTAGATATTTAGTGTGGTCAAGAGGGGGGTCCAGCCTGTTGAACATATGATCAACCATCTTCATCCGATCCGTCTCACTCTTGGTTTTCAGATGGGTAAGCAATCTCTGGATAGAATCCCATCGTTTACTTCGTTCAGCGTGACTGAAATCATACTTTTCAGAATCGATATCAATCTGATCACAAGCTGAGCATTGAATTGCATAGATAACTTTATCATACCAAGTAATATCTTGTTTCTTGAGCAACCCTGAACAGATAAAGATCGTCGAAGCTAACCCATATTCTTTCAATATTGGGTGTGCTGTTAGATAGTTGTTTTTATATCCGTCATCGAAGGTAATCACGGCTAGAGGTTTATGAAGACTAGGTTCCCGGCAACATCTCTCCCTTATTTGACTTATGGGCACAACTTCAAAATACTGTGCCAGCACATCCATCTGTTTTCTGAATTCACTCTCTTTTACTAGGGTCCAGGCATCGATGGGACAATCATCTGGGACAACACCATGGTACATCAATACTGCACATTTTCTCCTGTTCATAAATCTCAGCAGACTATCTATTTTTATTTTTGTTAGTATTTTGTAAAGACTATTAGATGAGACTCTAGATGGCATCTATCAACCCGTGTGCAGTATTTATTTTCTCATCACACCTGAGGCTATTAAACCAGTCTTTATCAGGCCTTTCCAGGTTCCCCAGTGGATCGGATTCGTTCTGATCGCCTTCAGGTAATATTTCAATGAAGTCATTACATTTTGAGAACGATAACAATAACCCCTTCTGGCATATGTATAAACCATTGCATCGTTTATGATTTTATCTGGAATCATGCCTGGATTCCGTGCAAGAAATCTTGCCATAATTCTATCCGCACATTCATGCCTTAAATCCAGATTTTTTGACATCTGGTCGGCATGTCCCCAGCGGTAGAGCAGCAGGGGTTCATCAACAAACCGAAAGAGATAGTGCACCGAAATCCTCAACCAGAGGTCCCAATCGATGCCCATTATAAGCGATTCATCGAATGCCCCTACCCTGTCAAGACATTCACACCTTACCACTGAAGATGAAAAAGGGATGAAGTTATCGAAGAACAGGAACTCGGTTACTTTGCCGGCTTGAGGAGTGAGATATGTTGATTCGTCCATAGATGGAATTTCACTGCCCTGTTCATTAATATACCGGACCGTACTATAGGCTACTCCTACATGTGGATCTTGAAATAGGGATATTTGCTTCTCAAGTTTGGTTTCTTCCCACAAGTCATCAGCATCAAGAAAAGCAATGAGGCCACCATTCGCATTTCTTATGCCTGTATTCTTTGCATTTGCCTGCCCTGCATTAGGTTGTTTAATATATAAGATACGTGAGTCACGTATATAAGGAGCAATAACCTCATCTGTATTATCTGTGGAGCCATCATTTACTAAAATTATCTCAAAATTCTGATAGGTCTGTCTTAATACGGATTCAAGACAACCCGCAAGATAATGGCCATAATTATAACAAGTAACCACTACACTATATGTTGGAGTTTGCATCTTTTCCCTCTGAAGAAACTTTATTGCCAATATATCTAATAATTATTCTTTTAATTATCTTGTAGGATTTATCTAAGACATTATATTTGTTTTTTATATCTCGAAGTTTGAAATAGAGATCAGCTAAAATAATATTTGGATATTCATAAATCAGATCAGATTCAAAGTAGTTTAATTTATTCATATATGACTTTTTATGCCAGCCCATTGAACATGAATTATTAAAATTATATTTAATTTCAGAAGTACATGGAATATTGATAAATTCTGAAATAATCAATAGCGTGTAAATATTAAACCATGTTGAGAAAATATTAGCAACACCGGGTTGGGCATATGTATACTCCATACCCATGTGAATGAATTCTTCATTATTTTTATACACGAAGCCACCTTCATTGGTCATTTTCCTCAAGATCGATATTGCTGCCTTTTTTAGTGCTATAGTAATATCGTTATGTCTATATGTGGTCATTTTATACATATTTACTAAGATATCAATGCCATCAGTATCCTCACATGTCCCCCCCCCCAACTACCAGCAAATCCACCATCAAAATGTTGGAGAGACAATACTGTATCAATTAACTCTTTTGAATATCGATATTCATGATTACAATAATAATATAGTAATAATTGGTGAAATCCTCCATACATTGCGGAATATACATCACAATATCCATCTGTGCCCCATAACCCTGTCAATGGATCAATTTGTTTATCTAGCCATTCAAATAATATATCAAGACACTTCTTTGCCTCTTGATTCTTTTGCTTTTCCCAAAAAAATAGTAGAAATTGACCTACAAATAAGAGGTTGTTCCCTTCAATCCAAGCTTTGGTCCAATCACGTTCATTAAGCCATTGAACTAAAAAATGTTCATCCAGGTATTTTTCAGCAAAAATCAATTTATACATGGGCATAAACCCTAAGATATCTATAGCAGGTAGTATATGTGCAGTTAAATGTTCACTAAGATGTTCTTTTGTATGAGCATCACTCAAGAGCTTCCCTTGAAATATTTCAGGCCCAACAAAATATCCTGTGTCTTTGTCTTGATATGATAATATATAATCTGACCATTCTTTTAGGTATCTTCCCCCAAATTTATCAAGTTCCCCAAGGTAGTGATATATCATTAACGCAAAGCATGAAGCATATAAGGTCTCTTGTCCATGGATACAACTCTTATATCTTCCCGCTTCACCAAGCGATAATGTAGACAAGTATTTTAATATTGATTGTCTCAGTTTATTACCCGAAATCATAAGAACTCCAGGTTATTTATTTTTCCTATATATTTCTCTCAAATACGTCAAAACCCTTTGAGGTATCCAACTTAAAATCCATCGTATCAACAAAGATTTTGTAATGTAACAATTCCTTATTGCATCTACACCTAATGAGCGTAATTTTTTGTATTCACCAAGATAAAACATTCCAATGGCTGCATCATCATAAAACTGTTTCATTCTGATATAAGCATCTATACTCTCTGGATTATTTCTTTTGTCTACTAACTTCTGTTTCATCATTATCTGTGCATGCTCTAGAACAGCTAGAACTCCCTTGAACCTACCGATTGTTTGCAGAGTCAAATTACTATCATGCCTTCTATAATTAACTGAGCATATAGGTACACCACAGATTTGTTCAAAAGCTGATATACGTATCCATAAGTCATAATCCTCAGCTATTCTAAGTTGTTCATCAAACCCACCTAATTTTATGAAAATTGCCCTTTTGACAAGCACAACAGATGTGGAACTTATGTAGTTTGCTTTAAACAGGTCTTTGAAAATCCACCCTGAAGGGAATTTGGTTTGATCGAAAGAATCTTTAATCAATTTACCATCTCTATCAACCCATTTTTTACCACAATATATAAGGGCAGCCTCGGGATGATCCCTGGCATGTTTCAACAACAGCTTCAAATGATCTCTGTTCCAGTAATCATCACTGTCGAGAAAGGCGATCCATTCACCCTTTGCTTCTCTGACACCCATATTTCTTGCTGCTGCAGGCCCTGCATTGGTTTGATGGATATATTTTACTTTATTCGCATATTGTTCAACAATCGATTGGGTATTGTCCTGTGAACCATCATCAACAACAATGATCTCTGATGGTTTATATGATTGAGCCAAGGCCGAGTCTATTGCCATGGCAATAAATCTGGCTGCATTATATGCCGGAATAACTACACTCACTTCAGGGTTCATTGCTGCTCCTCGTGTAGTGAATAGATCAAACAGGTCAACTAATGTGACCGGTGCCGAAATTGTTTCTTAGAGTTATATTCCCCGGAAGATACCAAATTCTGATTCAATAGAGTCTTATAAAGCTCACAATAACTTTGGGTCATTCTATCGCTTGAGTATTCCTCTCTGATCAGATGTTTCGCCATTTTTGCTGCCTGAGTCGCATTCCCATAAGACATGTATTTCTCAAGGATCGATTCAGACAGTAACTTCGGATCACCGGGAGGTACAAGTGTACCGGTTACAGATGATCTGACAACAGACGGTATTCCACCAACGGCTGTTGCCACAACAGGAATTCCTATCTGCATGGCCTCGAGCAGAGTTATAGGGAGACCTTCAGTCAGGGAAGAAAGGACAAATACCCTGCAATAGGAGAGATATATTCTTGCATTTTGCCTATATCCAGGCAACATAACCTTACCGGTAAGGCCCAGAGAAAGGATGGTATTTTCCAATTCAGTTCGCTCAGGCCCTTCGCCGATAATCAACAGCCGGGCATCAGGAACATTACTTATAATCTGTGCAAATGCCTGAATAAGATATTCATATCCCTTTTCCTTTGACAATCTGCCAATAGATACTATTGTGAACCCGTTCAAGCAGAATTCAACAATCTCATCCCCCTGCACGGGCTGGGTTTCATCAAATTCAGGAATTCCATTTGGGATGACATGCAGTTTATCTCTTCTCATGCCGGTGAACCTCGGATGTGCGAGCATCGTTTCATTCACCAGACATACCGCATCAACATTTTTGAGACTCAGGCCATCCGCCCACTCATAAAGCCTTAATCTGGAAAATTTACTTACATTTGTCCATCCATGAACTGTGCTCACAAGGGGAAGCTTCCTGAAGCGTTTAGGAATGAACCCCAGAAGGATATTCCCTTTATAACCATGGGTATGCAGGATAGCGACATCATTCGAACGGGCATAGCGAAGTATTTTCCATGCTCCTAAGAAGTTAGGTCCATTGTGCATCCTAAACTGCACAACCTCTATTCCACGCCTGCTCGCTTCAACTTCCAGAGGCTTTGTGTACGACCCTTTTTTGCCGATGCTGGCTATTATCGGATGATATCCCATTTTCTTCTGCTCTCCGGACAGGTTCAGAAGCACGATCTCCGCACCATAGAGGCCGGCACTGTCAATGATATGGAGGACCTTCACCCTTTCCTCGGTGTCCATAAAATCTGTTTTTCGCCTCTGAGAAATTTAATCAGGGCATGGCCTGCGGCTATGTTGATCAGGCAGAAATAATACGGGATAAAGAGAACTCGTGAAAGCACGCCTCTTTTCTCGACTAAGTGACCTGCAAGTGCTGCACCGTAGAATACGGTCTGGAGAAAAAACATAGTCCGGTAAATCATTCCCCAGGGTAGGATCAGGGCATTGCCGATATATGCGCCAATTATAAAGAGGATACTCAAGTAACGGAGCACCTTGTGGGAAAGAAGTTGAAATGAGAAGACTCCATACTTTCCTGGATTGAGGAGCCCGCGCATGTCCCAGAGAGCCCAGAGTGCGCGCAGCGATACCCTGACGCGCATCCGGTACTCATCTTCCGATCTTTTGAGCGTTTCTTCCTTCAAGAGTGCCCGGGGCTCATAAACCACACTGGAACCTTGCTCCACGACCATGAGAGGCAGGACGAAATCCGGAAGCTGATCCACCTTCATCTGTCGATAAAGTTTTTTGCGGATTGCATCTATCCCACCATCCACCCCGACTATCGAGCCGATCCGGGTCTCCATGGCCCTTAGAAGGTTCTCATACTTCATGTAGGCGGAGCACCCGTCGCCAATCATCGTCCCATCGGGGTTTACGTAGACCATTTTACCGGTCACGTACCCTACCCCTGGGTCAGCGAAGTTCCCCATAAGATATCGTAGAGCATCCTGGTCATACATGGAGTTGGCATCCGAGAATACGAGGATCTCGCCATTTCGCTTGTGGGACAGCCAGGTTGAGAGCGGATGTCTTGCCCTTTCTCGGTTCCTGCCTGATGAGCCTGACACCATGGCCTTCAAATGAGCCAACTATCTCGTCGGTTCTGTCTTCAGAGCCGTCAGAGATAACTATGATCTCGATCCTGTCTCTCGGATAGTTAAGCGATAGCTTATTCTCGATGGTGGACTTGATATTCTTTTCCTCATTATATGCTGCTATTAATAATGTAACGCTTGGCTCATGTGGTCTTTTTTCTATTTTTTTAAAAGAAAAAGTTGAAATAACTAGAATAATAAAAGGATAACCGAAATAAATATAACATAGTATAGTGAAGCAAAAAATTGAAAATAAAATCATTCTATAAATTCTTATCTGTTATTAAAAAACTATGAATCGCATGAAAGATATCATTCATCATTCTATCAGTATCACCAAACTTTAATGCAAAATCTTTTGCGTTTTTCGATAAGACTATTCGGAATTCATCATCACACCATATCTTTTGTATAGCTCTGGTCATCATTATTATATCTTCAGGTGGCACAATCATAGCTACATCGGGCGTAATAATACCTCTTGTTGCTTCACCTTCTGTAATAACAACTGGTTTACCCAACGCTAATGCCTCTAACAACACACTTATACCTGCAGATTGTATTGTTCCCTTCTTTATTGGGATTACCACTACTCGCGCTTTTGCGATATATTCATTCCATGATTCTATATTAAAATCATGCCTGACTACCTCGATATTAGATGCTGACTCTTTAAATTTAAGAGCTGTATGATGAAACTTAGCAACATTCTCTTCAGGAAGTACAATTTTCGTAGAATATCCAAGATTCATTATTGATTTAATAAACGTATCATAATCTCGGCAGCTGGCCCCACACGCTAATATATAATCTCCATCTTTTACCTCTATACTTGATAACATGTTATAATTATTTGCTTTAAATGGGACATAGCAAAATTTATCTTTGTTTATTTTATAATATTTTTCATAACCTGAAGTATCTTTGTGGTGGCAAATGAATTTATCAACTCCCCATAATAGGACTGTTTGAAAATAAGCTTTTAAATAGGTTTTTATACTATTAGGTTTTTGTAATATAATCTCATAAACGACGATCTTTGTCTTTTCCCTTGAAATTATCTTGGCCAGAAAACCTACCACTAGACTGTCCCAATCTGGAAGTGGTATTAAGAAAACATCGCTTTTTGCTGCAAGGAATATTAACTTTATTAACTTAGTCAAATATTGCATAAAATTATCTTTATTTAGTTTATAATAAGTTAAATCAAATTGTTCAGACATCCGATTACTTATTTTCCATGTTGTTACCAATTTGAACTTTTTCATATAATCACCCTTATATCGATAATGTTAATATTTTTCTAACATTTTAACTTTTTTCATAAAATGGTTCACAGCTCTCAAAAAGAAATAAATCTTGTACATTACAGAATAATCATGTCTGTTTCTTCACTGTACCAGATATTTCCTGCGGCCAATATTTATTCAAGAGGGGGAATAACAGCTTAATAAAATTTTCTATATCTTTTTTTGATTCAAAATAATTATTACCCATATCTTCTGATATTCGTATGAATGCACCATCATCGCGATTATACAACAGCCTGTTCTTGAACCGATTCATATTCTGCTGGACACCATTCCTAATCACCATGCTTTTCTGAGTCTGATACCAGTGATATACAAGTTGCTTTTCGTCCCCCTTCTTCACTTGAATTGTGTTCAATACAACATCATTCTTTACTCCGCCATGCTCTATGGCTATGTTAGTCTCGCCCTCCTGAAGTATCGACCATCCGGCACCCGGGTAGCATCCCTCAGGGTTATGGTTGGATCTCCCTCCCTTCTGAGTACCGTAATACCCGATATAGACGTTGAGAACTCTTCCATTTTTCGACATATAGTTGCGATAGAGGTACACATCGGTATTCAGTTCTCTTATGACCGACCCCTCAAGAGGGATATCGACCCCCTGCATTCCATCTATCGTATAAGGGAGTTTATCCAGGTTTTTCTTCCAGACGACGACATCCGTGCCAATATGCATTTTCTGCACTACAGCAAGGGTTGCTGTCATCAGGAGCAGGCTTATCCAGAAACTCTTCTTTGACATGGGCGATTATTGAGTTAGTGAATTATCTTTCTCTTCAATAAGCCGGTAAATGAGGAAGAACAGGAAGAAGCCGACAAGAAACACCGCGATCCCGGAAAATTCATGAAGAAAGCCTCGGGCAACTTGAGATCCGTAATAATTGGCAAGAACCCCTGTACCGACTACTCGTAAAATGTTTACAAAAAAGGCCAGGGGAACAGCGATGATGACCATCATCGATCTCCTGATGAATGATCCTCGCATCATATACCCGAAAAGACACCCAAGCATGATATATGCCGTAAGAGACCTTATCCCGCTGCATGCTTCCGCCACCTCAAGCGAGCAATTGGCAAACTGAAGGATATTCCCTTCCTGTAAAACCGTTATCGAAAGGGCACTCAGGATGGCTGATGAGAGTTGCGTCACCCATAATTGAAGCCTGAAAGATACGATCGCTTCTATGGACACAGGAACAGGGATCATGAAGTATAAGAACAGCAGAGGAAATGCCAAGCGGAGGAATATCTTTTCGCCATAGTTATATAACACAATGCCGATCACAGCCGAGACAAAGGCAAACCGCGACAATACATCTATCCTGCCACCGTATCCGGCAACATAGAGGAAGAGGCTGACGACCAATATGCCGAGTCCCACATATGATGTATGCGCATCCTTGAGGTCAATGTTCTGTCTGCATCTCCATATAAGGTACAATGATATGAAAGGGACCAGTATGCCATGAGAATTATTATTGTATTTAAACCAATCATGGTAAAGTGCAGGGAAAACGGGCCAGAAAAGTGCCATGAGGATGAAGACCAGGATGGTCATGTTCAGCACATTTCTTTGAGGAATCAATCGTCTCTGCTCTTCAAGCTGCATGATTATCCTATACCATTTCTAATTACAGCTCCGCCATATCGGGTGAATAAACGGGCAATAAATATATATCAAAATCCATTATCAAGAGCCCATCTTTCGGATAGCTAATTATAATAGTTGTTCGTCATCAATCAACCCAAACTTGATGGAAAATAGCTCTTCGCATTCCTCGTAACTTTAGGATATATCATAAAATATAAGCATACGATAGTTGCTCTTGCACATCATCCATAACATAAAGTAAAGCCATCTCATGAAGAGATATTTATCAATCCGGGCTATTGTCGTTGTTCTTACCACAATTGTTGTCGTCTCGTTCCTTCTCTTCCTTGATTTCGGGAGATCCGATTCGCGCATCATTGATGGGATTTTAAGTTTTGGACACCTACTCCTGTTCGGGTCTGTCGGCCTTGTGACCCTCTGGATTCTCAACAAGGGAGACTGGGCTTGCAGGCAGAGTAACCTTTATATCAGGGCTTGGGGAATAACATCCTTTTCAGGGGCACTAACGGAATGCATCCAGGCATTCATCCCATACCGTCATTTCAGACTGGGAGACATCCTGACTGACGCCCTCGGTGCTGCCGTCTTCCTCACAATCATCTATTCATTCCAGAAAGGGGTGAACCATAAAGGCGTAGCCCTTCTGCGGAACGGATTATTGGTGCTCATGATCGTAAGGGCCTATCCCATCTTTGCTGCTACTGTAGATACATGGAACATGGAAAAAGATTTCCCTATTTTAAGTTCATTCGAAACCACCTTCGAGATACCACGGTGGTCATGCAAGGAAGGCATAATGAAACGGACGCCGCTCCATGCCACTGACGGCGCATATTCCTTGGGGGTGAATCTCCATCCTGGCATATACCCTGGCCTCTCGCTGGATTATATGGTGAATGACTGGAGGGGCTATAATCGCCTGTCTTTCGATGTATTCATCGAAGGATCTTCGCCACTCGAACTCTCCATAAGGATCAATGACCGCAAGCACAATGAAGAATTTATTGATAGATACAACAAGACATTCCTACTCGGTCCTGGATATAACCACATCACTGTAGGGCTCGATGCAGTGAGAACGGCACCGAGGGGCCGCAAGATGGATATGGCCGACATAACTGTCTTGTGCATTTTTTCGTATAAGCTGAAAGAGCCGAGGACGGCATATTTTGATAATTTCAGGCTGGAGAAATAGACATAGCAGAGTTATCCTGATTTGAATCGCGGATAAATCCGCTCCTACGGGATATATGGCGTAGGAGCGATTTTAATCGTGATATCCTTACAACCCCAGATATGCTGCCTTGATCTTCTCGCTCTTCAGCAGATTTGATGCGGTGTCCTCAAGTGCAATAGTGCCGCTTTCCATAACATAGCCTCGGTGTGCAATGCGCAGGGCCATATTTGCATTCTGTTCCACCAGGAAGATAGTGGTCTTGTTCTCGCAGTTGATCTTCTGGATCGTCTCGAAAATAAGCTGAACGAGGACGGGTGCCAGGCCCAAAGATGGCTCGTCCAGAAGCAGAAGCCTTGGCCTGCTCATGAGCCCGCGCGATATGGCAAGCATCTGCTGCTCGCCGCCGCTTAACGTGCCTCCCAACTGGTGGCGCCGTTCAGCCAGGCGTGGGAAGAGATTGAAGATATAGTCCATATCCTGTTTGATGCCGGCCTTGTCTTTCCGGAGGTAGGCTCCCATATCGAGGTTTTCCGTGACCGTAAGACCCGGGAATATCCGTCTACCCTCGGGCACCTGCACGACACCCAATGCAAAGATCTTGTCCGGGTTCATATTCTGGATGGGCTGGCCCAAGAAGTGAATCTCGCCATAGCGGGGCGGGACAATGCCGCAGATGGACATAAGGGTCGTGGACTTTCCGGCGCCGTTGGCCCCGATCAAGGTCACGATCTCGCCTTGAGTAAGCTCCAGAGAAATGCTCTTTAATGCATGTATGCCGCCATAGTAGGTGTGAAGATTTTTTATCTTAAGCATCAAAGGCCTCCCCCAGATATGCCTTAATCACATCCGGATTATCTGAGACCTCTTTCGGTGTTCCATGGGCGATCATCTGCCCGTAGTCCAGCACATAGATCCTCTCTGAAATACTCATAACAAGCTTCATGTCATGCTCAATGAGCAGGATGGCTATCCCCTCTTCATTCCGGATCTTGGTGATAAGCTGGTCAAGCTCGCTTGTTTCCTTGGGGTTCATTCCTGCCGCCGGTTCATCCAGCAGGAGCAGAAACGGCTCGGTAGCCATGGCCCTGGCGATCTCGAGCCGCCTCTGGGCACCATAGGGAAGCTCATGGGCCAGCTCGTTTACATATCCGCTCAGGCCAACTTTCTGGAGCATCTCGTAAGAGAACTCCACCATGTCATTCTCTTCCCTTCGTGTCCTCTTGTCCCGAAATATGGCGCCTGTAATGCCCGACTTGGTCCTGCAGTGCCTGGCAACCATAACGTTTTCAAGCACAGTCATCCTCTGGAAGAGCCTTATGTTTTGAAAGGTTCGCGCCAGTCCGTGCGCCGTTACTATGTTCGGCTTGAGTTTATTGAGCCTCTGCGCTGCCTTGCCGGGGGGGCTGATGATCATGTCACCCTTGGTGGGCTCGTACATTCCTGTGATACAATTAAAAAAGGTCGTCTTGCCTGCACCATTGGGTCCTATCAAGGCTACGATCTCACCCCTGTTCACCTGGATGCTTATGTTATCGAGCGCGCGCAGCCCACCAAAGTCCATGGTGAGTCCCCGGATATCGAGCACCGGCATCGTGGCTGTCATGGCGCCTCTCCCTCGGTGAGTCCTTTATGGAACTCATAGCGCTGCCTGATGCCGCTGATAATGCCCTGGGGTCTGAATACCATGATGAGCACCATGCTGGCACCGAAGGCAAGCATGCGGTACTCCGAGAAGGCCCGCAAATACTCCGGCAGAAGGATAAGGATGAAGGCGCCCACTACCACCCCCACAATGGAACCCATGCCTCCCAGCACCACGATGGAGAGGATCATGGCCGATTCCATGAAGGTAAAGCTCGCCGGGTTGATAAAGGTAGTCTTGGCAGCCAGGATGCAGCCGACAAAACCCGCCCATGTGGCCCCCAGGGCAAAGGCCGTGAGCTTTGTTTTGGTCTTGTCAATGCCCATGGCCTGGCAGGCCACTTCGTCTTCACGAAGAGCTATCCATGCCCTGCCGATCCGGGAATTCCTGAGCCTGCTCACCACGAGCATAGTAAAAATCACTAAACAGATCATGATATAATAGAGGTAGATCATATGTTGCTGAAGGGTCAGATTTATGCCAAAAGTGGCCGGTCTGGATATCCCGGCAATTCCACTAGGTCCGTAGGACAACTCATTCCAGTTTTCCAGGATAAGTCTTATGATCTCACCAAAGCCCAAGGTGACAATGGCCAGGTAGTCGCCCCGCAGGCGGAGCACCGGGAAGCCTAAGAGGATACCGAATGTGGCTGCCAAGCCCCCTGCCAGCGGCAGGGCCACCCAGAAACCAAGCCCGAAATGGTGGTTCATCAAGGCATAGAAGTATGCACCCACGGCATAAAAAGCCACATAACCAAGATCAAGCAGGCCGGCCAGCCCTACCACGATGTTGAGGCCCAACCCCAGCATCACATACATGAGCGCTGTGATCATGATGGAGGTCTGGTAGCTTGAAAACAGGAACGGAAAACTCATGGCAAAGATAATTAAGCCGACCACGCATGGTATATAAATTCGCCTATCCGACCGGATGAGCTTGCCTGCCCTCTTCTGCCAGGTCTCAGCCTCATCCTTGGCTGCCCCCATCTCCTTGCGCTCTAAAAGGTATCGCCAGATAAATGAGAGGAAAAAGGCACCAATACCCACATACACCATGTTCATCCAGCGCCATTTCAGTGTCTTATCCAGGGGGTTGACCTTCATGACCATGATGGGGAAGGTAAGAAACATAAACCATAATGCAACAACACTCGATTTTCGTATCTCACTGAGGATACGCTGCAAAAAAGGCTTCAGGTCGGTATCCATGGATGATCTATCTACACCTTTTCCGAAGAGGTCTTTCCGAGAATGCCTGAGGGTCTGAAGATGAGAATGAACACAAGCAGACCGAATGCAAACACATCCTCATAGTCGCTCGATACATAGCCTGTGGCAAAGCTCTCGGTCCACCCAAGCACCAAACCTCCGAGCACGGCCCCGGGGATGCTTCCTATGCCGCCCAATACGGCTGCGGTAAAGGCCTTGATGCCTGCGATAAAGCCGATATAAAAGTTGATCTGGCCGATATGTGACGAGATGAGCACACCGCCCACCGCTGCCAGGGCGCTTCCGATAATGAAGGTAACGGAGATGACCCTGTTCACATTCACCCCCAGCAGCATGGCCATGGTCTTGTCCTGGGCCACGGCACGCATGGCCTTACCCATGCGGGTAAATTTGATGAAAAGGGTGAGCAGTGTAGTAGCAATTGCCGTTGTAATAAAAATCACAAGTTCTGAGGAGCGCATGATGGTGATGTTCTCCATAAACGAGAACTCCTTGATAAGCGCAGGGAATGAGAGAAAATCTGATGTCTGGGCCAGTAGCACATAGTTCTGCAGAAAGATGGACATGCCGATGGCGCTGATGAGCGGTGAAAGCCTCTGGGCCTTACGTAAAGGCTTGTAAGCGATCTTCTCCAGGGTGAATCCATAGGCGGCCGAGTAGATTATTGCTATGACCCCTGCAAGTATAAGTAAAGACCAGCCGCTCATACCTAAGAGTGAAAGGGCGCTTGCCACAATCAGTGCCGTAAAGGCACCGATCATGTAGATCTCTCCATGGGCAAAGTTGATCAGCTCGATGATACCATAGACCATGGTATAGCCCAAGGCAATGAGTGCATAAATGCTTCCCCGGGTGAGTCCGCCGACGAAGAGTTCTAAGAAGTAGTCCATGTATGCCTTGGATGATAAGCTCTTATGAGAAAAGGAAAGGGAGCAGGTTTACTGCTCCCTTTCCTAAGGTTTTTATATGTTACTTGCCGACCTCAACATACTTGCCCTTCTCGACCTCATACATTGAGAAGCCTATGCCTTTGGCATCGCCGCGTTCGTCGAAGCTTATCTTGCCAAGCGGTGTCTCGAACCAGTTGGTGCGCAGTGCCTTCGATACTGCATCTATATTGGTAGAGCCGGCCTTATCAATGGCCTGAAGCAGGCATATGGTGGCGGCATATGCATTCAGGTAGAATGCGCCCGGGTCTGAACCGTATACCTTTTTATGCTGCTCGATGGCTGCTATAGCCATGGGGTTCTTGGATGTATCCATGGGGCCGGTGGCATAGACGCCCTCGGCAAATTGGCCGGCGACCTTGATGAAGGTATCGTCTTTCACACCATCATCAGAGATGAAAAAGGTCTTCATCTTCTTTTTCTTCATGGCGCTGACGATCTTTGCTGCCTCAGGGTGATACCCTCCATAGATAACCGCATCCGCTTTGGAGTTCTTGATCTTCTGAACAATAGCAGAGTAGTCCACCGCACCCGGGGTTATACCTTCAAACAGCACAGGATTGATGCCCCGTTTTTCAAAATCCGCCTTGGCAAACTCGGCAAGACCCTTGCCATAGTCACCCTTGTCATGGATGACGGCGACCTTCTTTACCTTGAGATTGTTCATGGCGAAGTCAACCTCGAGTTTTGCCTGGGCATCATCCGGTGATATGGTGCGGAAAAAATTCGGATAATCGCCGCTCTTGGTAAGATCCACGTTCGTGGCGGAAGGCGATATGACCACGATCTTGGCCTCTTTGTAGGTGTTGAGTGCAGCCTTGGTAGCGCCGCTGCAGATGTGGCCGAGTACGACATTCGCACCATCGGATACGAGCTTGCTTGCAACATTGGCAGCCACCTCGGGCTTGCAGACATCGTCCGCCGGAAGGATCTCTACCTTCTTACCCAGGACACCGCCCTTGGCATTCACATCACCCACCACGAGCTTCGCTGCATTCAGTGTAGGCAGCCCGTAGGATGCAAGATCTCCGCTGTGAGCCCCTGCAACACCGAGCTTGATCGTATCGGCCGCAAAGGCCGAACCAGTGAACAGTATGAAAGCGATTGCCATTAAGAATATCAGTGATCTCTTCATTCCTTCCTCCCCTTTGCTTTGAATTTCTTAGAATATTTCCGTGAGAATCTCGTAAAACAGTCCGGCAAGACATAGCATTAAAAGCTCTCTCATGTCAAACCGGGCTGTATGGTGTTGATAAGCGAGTTTATCTCACCTATGCCCCATTGGTCAATACAACCCTCAGATTGGGTTCTATTCATGCATCCGCTCCACCCGGAAAATACTGTTATCTATTTTACCTTGTCTATCTTTATCGATTAGGTGTTTTTCATCATAGTCTGCGAGAGATGAGAGCCTATCGAGACGTTCCCTCGTGTGAGGGTGTGTCCTTAACAATGATGGATGTGGCTGTTTCCGCCCCGGGAGATATACGAAATCCCAGATACTCCGCTCGTGCCGGTCCATTTTCTGCAAGGCAGAGGCAAGGCCCATGGGGTCACCGGTCAGCCCTGCTGCCCCAAGATCGGCATCAAACTCGCGTGTCCGGGATAGGGCAAGTTGGAGCAGCATGCTCAAGGAAGGGGCAAAAATAAGCAGGAGGATCGGGATAAGCGGGATATCCGTCTTTGAGAACATGGCCAAAGGCAGGTAAATAATGATGAGCACCTGCCCAAGAAATGAAAATGTGCTCGTGACCCTTGTCATGAGATCAGCCAGGGCATGGAGCCTGAGATCATTATTCTTGATGTGAGTTATCTCATGGGCCAGCACACCGGAAATCTCACGCCGATCTAAGTATCTAAGGATACCGTCTGACACTGCAATGACAGAACTCTTGGCTGAGCCCACGCTGAATGCATTCATTATGCGGCTTGGCACATAGTACAAGAGTGGATAAGCCGGAAGGTCAGCCCTGCGGGAGAGATCCGAAACAATCTCAAAAAGTCCGGGTGCTTCATCATATGAAAGTTGCCGTGCCCTGTACATTTTGAGCACCATCCAGGGGGATACCCTGGGCGTTGAAAGGAAGAGTAATAAAACAACCAGAAGGGCCCAAACCAATCCCGTTGTCCCGAAGATCATCCAACCGAGCAGACCGAATAAACCGCCCATTCCCGCAAGGATGACTGCTGTCTGGAACAGCAAGTGGTACTTACCCGTGTAATATGCCCTATGGCTTATGTTTCTTGTGCCCATGGCCATTTCTTCACCATGTATAAGGTATACCCAGGCGAAAAACAATGCCGATGCCTGATATCTTCCAATGGGCTCCATATCTTTACAATTTACCCCGCGGCATGATAGGGGCACATATGTGGATATGACAATCACGACCAAGCGCGGCACAACGATTGAGATCATCAACTGCGGCAACTTTCTGCTGGATGGCGGCACCATGTTCGGCCGGGTACCCAAGGTCATGTGGGAGCAATGGTTCCCGCCTGATGATCTGAACCGTATTATCATGGCCACCAATATCCTGCGTATCCACAAGGGTGGAAAATTCTTTCTTGTGGATACCGGCCTTGGGTCACTCTACACACAAAAAGATTGGGAAATCCTCGGCACCAGCCTCGATCAGGTTCGGCTTATCAAAGAACCGACGGACTGTCTTATCTGCACACATCTCCACTTTGACCACTGCGGCGGTATCCAGGATATGACTGTTCTTTCCGAAGTGATTATCTCTCGCCTGGAATGGGAAGACGCCCACGGCGAGAGCCCCTTGAGCAAGGGGAGCTACCGCAAGGCCGACCTTGATCTTCTCAGCAAGAAGTTGCACCTGGTGGATCCGCCCTGCACCGTAGCCGAGGGCATTCAGGTCCTGGCGACTCCGGGGCACACACGGGGGCATATGAGTGTCCTCGTCGACGATGAGGTACTCTATCCGGGAGACCTCATACCTACCGCCGCTCATGTGCACCTGCCCTGCATAATGGCCTACGACCTCTATCCCTTGGAGATATTAGAGACAAAGAAAAAGATCCTCAATGAAGCCTTCCGTAAAGGATGGCAGCTCGTCTATGAACACGACCCCTACCGTCCCATGACCCACATCGATAGAGTCAAAAACCAATTCAAAGCATTATAGTCTTTTTCCACAACGCTTTACCCCCTCATAAATTTTTCTTGACAGGGGGGTACATTTATTTTATTGAGTCGCGTAAAATTTGTTTACTACAATAAACTCCTTGACACACTTTAGTAGGCTTGGGAGAGAGACGTGAACATAGGGGAGAAGATCAAGAACCTGAGGCTGGCTCAAGGTCTTACCCAGGAGGAACTTGCCAACAGGGCCGACCTCACGAAAGGGTTCATATCGCTTTTAGAGCGCGATCTCCAGTCTCCTTCTCTGGACACCCTGGAGCTCATCCTGAATGCATTGGATACCGATGCCGGCGAATTCTTCGCAGAGGAGGGCCAGGACGTTGTGGTGTTTAACCGCAAACAGCGGGTCAGCATTGAAGATGAAGAAGAGTCGGGCGTCAGACGTGAAGTGCTTATCGCAGGTGCCCAGGACCGGGAAATGGATATCCTCCTGGTTACACTCTCACCCGGGGCATGCACCTACCAGGAAAGGGCACACTACGGCGACGAATCCGGGTTCGTCCTGATGGGCAAAATCATCATCAGCGTGGGCAAGGATGCCTACAGGGCAGTAGCAGGCGATGCCTTTTATTACACCGCCAACAAGAAGCACTGGATTGAGAACAAGTCGGATAAAACGGCAAAGATCCTATGGATCTCTGCCCCACCGAGCTTCTAAGAAGGGGGGATACATATGATAATCAAGACACCGACTACATACTACATGACCTCAGGGGCTTCGGAAGGCTTCACGGTTTTAAATGCCTTTGACGGTGCTCTCATGGCAGCGGGCATCGGCAATACGAACCTGGTAAAGATGAGTAGCATCTGCCCTCCCCATACCCGGGAAGTCAGTTCCATAACTTTACCTCACGGGGCACTGGTGCCTGTTGCTTACGCCTCCATTACGTGCGAGAAACCCGGCCAGGTCATTGCCGCCGGGGTGGCCATCGCCTTTCCCGAGGACGAAGACCACGCAGGCCTCATCATGGAGTATTCTGCACAAGACTCCATGGAGAAGGTAGAGGCCATGGTGAGAAGGATGGCTGAGGAAGGCATGAAAATGCGCGGCAAGAAGATCCGCGAGATAAAGAGCATGTCAGCGGAACACCTCGTGAAGGAATGCGGTGCAGCCTTTGCCGCCGTGGTGCTCTGGGAATGATCCATGAGCAATAAAGAGTATATCGAGAAATTCAGAGTCAGAAAAGCCCTATGAGCATGTTCATGGCCTCACAGTCCGAAGGGGCTATCTGCCTCCTGGGCGCGCCTTTTGATTCCACCGCAAGCTTTCGTCCGGGGTCCCGTTTCGGACCAGACGCCATCAGAGAGGCCTCCTATAGCCTGGAGACCTTCTCACCCGTCCAGATGGCGGACCTTGAGGATTTCAGCTTCATGGATATGGGCGATCTGGAGCTCCCATTCGGCGACCCGAACCCAGCACTGAAGCTTATTGAAAAAACCACAAAAGATATCTTATCCAAAGGAAAGACCCCTTTCCTATTGGGCGGGGAGCACCTGGTGAGCCTGGGAGCCATCCGTGCCGTTGCAAAGGTGCATCCCGAGCTGATGGTCATCCACCTGGATGCCCATGCAGACCTACGGGAAGACTACCTGGGCCAGAGGCTCTCGCACGCAACGGTCATGCGCCGTGTGCTCGACCTTCTCGGGTCGGATAATGTTCGGCAGATCGGCATAAGATCATGCACGAGACAAGAGCATGAAATAGTAACCAGGCTGATATCCTTACCGGAACAGATTGCATTAAGGGCCGGAACAAGGCCATGCTACCTCACCTGCGACCTCGACATTCTGGACCCGTCCGTCGTGCCCGGCACCGGTACACCTGAGCCCGGCGGACTTATGTTCCACGAGCTGATTACCATCCTGATCTCACTCATATCCAGGCTTCACATCGTGGGTCTTGACGTCGTTGAGCTTGCCCCCCAGCTTGATTCCACAGGCATCTCTGCAGTAACGGCCGCAAAGGTGGTGAGGGAGTGCCTTATTGCGCTCGGAAGGAAGAATGCCATACACACATTGTAGGAGCGGCTTTAGCCGCGATTCCTTATGGTCGCGCCTGAAGGCGCTCCTACTAGAGAAATAATAGGAGCCCAGTCATGAATAACATTCTCATCATCGGTGCCGGGGCGGCGGGATCGGTCGTGGCTAAAAAATGCGCTGTGAATCGCGATGTCTTCAAGAAGATCCACCTGGCCTCAAGGACGCTTGAAAAATGCCGCAAGGTCCAGAAGGAATGCGCCTCCGCCATCACCGTATCGCAAGTGGATGCAGACGATGCTCTGCAGGTTATACGCTTGATTGAAGAGCAGCAACCCGATGTCGTGGTCAACATGGCTCTGCCGTATCAGGATCTGTCGATCATGGATGCCTGCCTCGCCACGGGTGTTCATTATCTGGACACGGCCAATTATGAACCCAAGGACGAGGCCAAGTTTAGTTACTCATGGCAGTGGGCTTATCAGGACCGCTTCCGCGACAAAGGCATTATGGCGGTCTTAGGCTGCGGTTTTGATCCGGGGGTGATCAGCATTTACTGCGCGTATGCACAGAAAATGCTGTTTGATGAGATCAACACCATTGACATCATTGACTGCAACGACGGCAGCCACGGCAAGGCCTTTGCCACCAACTTCAATCCGGAGATCAATATCCGCGAAGTCACGCAACGCGGAAAGTATTGGAAGGAAGGGGAGTGGATCGAGATTGACCCCTTAAGTGTTTCCTGCATGATTGATTACCCCCAAGTGGGTCCGCGCAAATCCTATCTGATCTATCATGAGGAAGAGGAATCATTGGTCAAAAATATCCGCGGCCTCAAGCAGATCCGTTTCTGGATGACCTTTTCCGATAACTACATCAAGCACCTGGAAGTCTTGCAAAACGTCGGCATGACGAGGATTGATCCCGTCATGTATAACGGTGTTGAGATTATTCCTTTGCAATTCCTCAAACACCTTCTCCCTGAACCTTCCTCGCTGGCAGAGAACTACACCGGAAAGACGTCCATCGGGTGTATTCTGCTGGGCAAGAAAGACGGCAAACCTGCAGCACACATCCTCTATAATGTGTGCGATCATGCCGCAACCAACCGCGAATTGAACGCCCAGGCCGTGTCGTATACGACAGGCGTTCCTGCTATGACCGGAGCCATGATGATGATGAAAGGGATCTGGAGGGGCAAGGGCGTATTTAACGTCGAGCAGCTTGACCCGGAGCCTTTTCTTGAAGAGGTTGCCCGTCAGGGCCTGCCCTGGCATGCGGAAAAGCTCGGCTCTGAAGCATATAAGGAACTCTCTGCGATCAGATGATTCCCCTTTACGAAAGGGAGGAACCTACTAGCACATTTTTTTCAACATGA
Source organism: uncultured delta proteobacterium (assembly GCA_963847605.1). Taxonomy (GTDB): domain Bacteria; phylum Desulfobacterota; class Desulfomonilia; order UBA1062; family UBA1062; genus MWEI01. The sequence goes on from CAWKAM010000009.1 coordinate 113,903, forward strand.
AAATAATCGTGATGCACCTTCTCACTGGAGAAAATTTAAGGAGAGGGGAGAGATGTGAATAGATCTTTGAGACCCTGCATTTTGTTGTACGGAGCTTCATTATGAACGACACCTTGCCGCCTATTCTCAATGCGGCGCTCTCAGCGATAACCACACCTGCCTACGTGGTCGATATGGCAGTTCTGAAAAGGAACATGGCGACGGCGGCACATATCCGAGTCGAGGCAGGATGCCGTATCCTCCTGGCAATGAAGGCTTTTACCTTGCCGGCCGTTTTCCCGATGATGCGCGAGTCGCTCGACGGCACAACGGCCAGCGGCCTTTTTGAAGCGCGTATCGGCAGAGAAGAATTCGGCAAAGAAGTGCATGTCTATGCGCCGGCCTATACTGAAAACAGTCTTCACGATCTGTTAAAGATCAGCGATCACATCTATTTCAATTCCCATGATCAGATCCGACGCTTTCTCCCCGTCGTAAAGGCCGCGGGAGCGGACAAGAAGGTCGGTATCCGCATCAACCCCGGTTATTCAAAGGCAACGCTGGGCGGTCATCTCTACGATCCCTGTTCGCCGCGCTCCCGCTTCGGCGTCGTCAGTGCCGAGCTTGATAAGCTTCCATGGGACGAGATCGATATCCTGCATGCCCATGCCCTGTGCGAGTCTCTCCATGACGGATCCGTGGGTCTCATCAGCCATATTGCAAAAGAATTTAAGCCTTACATCAGGCGTGTCAAGGCAGTAAACTTCGGCGGCGGGCACTTCATCAATAAACAAGGCTATGACGTGGAGGCCCTCATCAAGGCCATCAAAGAGTTCCGCACCGTTTTCCCTGTCGAGGTCATCCTGGAACCCGGGAGCGGTCTGGTAGTAGACGCCGGTTATCTGGTGTCAACGGTGCTCGATATCGTCCATAACGAAAAGGCCATCGCCATCCTGGATGCATCGGCCTCGTGCCACATGCCCGATGTCCTGGAGGTGCCCTACACGCCGCCTGTCTACGGCGCTGCCTCTCCGGGCGTTCATCCCCACACCTACATCCTTTCCGGCAATACCTGCATGACAGGCGACATCATCGGCGAATATTCCTTCCCGCAGCCCTTGAAGATTGGAGATAAGCTCGCCTTCGGCGATATGCTCCAGTACAGCTTCGTAAAGAACAATACCTTTAACGGCACGCCCCTGCCCGATCTCGCAGAGCTTCACGAAGACGGCCGCTACGAGGTAGTGCGCCGGTTCGGGTATGATGACTTTAAAGGCCGTTTGCAAGCATTGTAGGAGCGGCGTTAGCCGCGACACCTGAAGGCGCTCCTCCTTACATGAATTCAGTAGCACATCCTTGACAATCATGTTCCCACAATGCCATAGATTTTTTTAGGAGGTTTCCATGCCGATTGATAAAGAACTGCTCGACATCCTCGTCTGCCCCAAGTGCAAAGGCGAGCTTGTCCTTGAAAAAGACGAAAGCGGGCTTGTCTGCAATGCGTGCTCTCTGAAATACCGCATAGAGGACGAGATCCCCATCATGCTCATCGACGAGGCCATACCTCTGGACAAATAAGCATGGACAAAGAGACAAGGGCGGCCGAGGCACTGGGATCATTTCAAGGGGCCCGGGCCGCCGTCATCCTCGGCACAGGGCTCGGTACCATGGAGCACCAGATCGATATCCGCGAAGCCGTGCCTTATTCCGGGATACCGGGCTTTCCCGAATCAACGGTTACAAGCCACTCCGGCAGGCTGTTGAGGGGCTCTCTGGGCGGGAAGGATGTGGTGGTCATGAGCGGCCGCTTCCACCTCTACGAGGGGTATACCGCCGAAGAGGTGACCCTGCCTATCCGGGTATTCAAACTCCTGGGCATCAAGACGCTGTTCATCTCGAATGCCGCCGGAGGCCTCAGGAAGGCCCTGTTGCCGGGCAGCGCCATGCTCATCACCGACCACATCAACCTGACCGGCCGCAACCCCCTGGTGGGGCCAAACAAGGACCATCTCGGCCCGCGCTTCCCCGACATGACGCAGCCCTATAACCGGCGGTTGAACAACCTTGCCAGGAAACATGCCAAAGATAAGTCCATCCGGCTGCACGAAGGGGTGTATGTCCAGCTCATGGGCCCCTCCATGGAGACCGCTGCCGAGACCTGGATGCTCCAGAGGATCGGTGCGGATGCCGTGGGCATGTCCACGGTCATGGAGGTGATCCAGGCGGTGCACTGCGGCATGGAGGTCCTCGCCGTCTCGGCCATCACCAACAACAACGACCCGGACAGTTACCTTCCCGTGCCCATCGAGACCGTCATCGCCATGGCCGAAAAGGCCGGACCCATCATAGCGGAGATCTTCAAAGGCGTGCTCGCATCACTCTGAACGTGTGTTGTCGCGGTTAAAATCCATCCATGCAGAATGATCTATTTCTAGAACTGTAGGAGCGCCTCCAGGCGCGACCCGCCCCTGCATTTTTGCCTGACAGGTGGAGAGCAGCGCAACCCACCTGTAGGAGCGGCTTTAGCCGTGACCCCTCGTCGGGTGGCAAGGATAGAAAATGCAGTTTCCTGGGTGGCACGGGCTAAGCCAAAGGGCTTGCCCGTGGAACCAGCAATCGCGGCTATAGCCGCTCCCACAAGATTCTTTTCCCTTTTACTCCATGAAGGCCATAAAAAACCGTCCTGCAGGTCCTCCTGCAGGACGGTTTATGTTATCTATTGCGAATATTACTTCAGCCGGCAACCTTAGCCTGTTTGAGTTTGGGTTTCCCGGCGGCCCTTTCCTTCACGAACACGTGCTCCAGCACCTCGTCCATGGAGCTCACGGGGTAAAACTTCAACTTCTTCTTGACCAGCGGTGGTATCTCCTCGAGGTCCTTCTCGTTATCCCTGGGGATGATGATCTCGAAGATCTTGTTGCGGTGAGCGGCAAGGGTCTTTTCCTTGAGCCCGCCGATGGGGAGCACCTTGCCCCGCAGGGTGATCTCACCCGTCATGGCGATATCCTTGCGCAGTGCCTTATTAGTCAGCGCCGATATCACGGCCGTCGCCATGGTGATACCTGCGGATGGACCGTCTTTGGGGATGGCGCCTGCCGGTACGTGCACATGGATGTCGTTGTCCTTGTTGAAGGTATCCGAGAGGCCGAGCTGCTTGGCACGTGAGCGGATATACGTCAATCCGGCCTGGGCGGATTCTTTCATCACGTCTCCCAGGTGGCCGGTGAGCACCAGCTGGCCTCCCTTACCTTCATGGCAGGGCAGGACAGATGCCTCTATGTAGAGGATCTCGCCGCCGAACTGCGTCCAGGCAAGGCCCGTGGAAACACCTACCTCGTGCTCCTTGCGCTCCTGCTCGGGCAGGAATTTGGGCACACCCAAATAGTTGGGCACACTCTTGGCAACAATACGGTAGGCCTTCTTGCGCTTTCCGTTCTTCTCGGCGATATCACGGGCCACCTTCCTGCAGATGGACCCGATCTCGCGCTCCAGATTTCTTACGCCGGCCTCTTTGGTATAGTGGTTGATGAGGTCGAGCACCGATTCGTCTGAGAACTTGATGTCCTCTAGCTTCATTCCATTCTCTTTAACCTGCCTGGTTACCAGGTAACGCTTTGCAATCTGCAGCTTCTCCTGATCGGTGTATCCGGGCAGCTCGATGATCTCCATCCTGTCCTTCAAGGGACTGGGTATGGGGTCGATAAGGTTTGCCGTTGTGATGAACATGACCTTGGAAAGATCAAAAGGTACATTCAGATAGTGGTCCTGAAATGAGAAGTTCTGTTCCGGATCAAGTACCTCTAAAAGTGCGGATGATGGATCGCCCCGAAAGTCCTGCCCGATTTTATCCACCTCATCGATCATGAAGACCGGGTTGTTGGAGCCCGCCTGCTTGATGCCCTGGACAATACGGCCCGGCATGGCGCCGATGTAGGTGCGCCTGTGGCCCCTGATCTCGGCCTCATCGCGTACTCCGCCCATGGAAAGCCGGTAGAATTCCCTGCCTAGGGCCCTGGCAATGGACCTGCCGAGAGAGGTCTTGCCCACACCCGGGGGCCCTACGAAACACAGGATGGCGCCCTTCTTATCGGGGTTAAGCTTACGGACTGCCAGATACTCCAGGATGCGCTGCTTGACCTTTTCCAAGCCATAGTGATCCTCATCCAGGATCTTGGCTGCAGCCTTTATATCGAGCCTGTCCTGGGTGGACTTGCCCCAGGGTAGATCGGTCATCCAATCGAGATAGGTCCTGATGATATTTGCCTCGGCCGAGTCCTGATGCATCAACTTCAGCCGGTCGATCTGCTTGGTGGCCTCCTTTTTCACTTCGTCGGGCATCCCGGCGTTGTTTATCTTTTCAAGGTAGTCCTCAATCTCTTTTCCCTTCTCATCCACTTCACCCAGCTCCTGCTGAATGGCTCGCAACTGCTCGCGCAGGAAGTATTCGCGCTGGGTCTTGCTCATCTCCTCCTTGGCCTGGGACTGAATCCTGGCCTGTACCTCTGAGAGCTCCATCTCCTTGCTCAGGAGTTGGTTCACATGTCTGAGACGTTCCACCGGGTCGATAATCTCGAGTACATGCTGGGATTCCTCAACCTTGAGCCTTAAGTTCGATGCCACCAGATCGGCCAGCCTTCCCGGGTCATCGATGGCCTCCAGGATGGACAGCGCATCGGGTGAGACGATGCCTCTGAGCTGGAGTATCCTCTCGGACTGCTCCTTGACCGTGCGCATCATGGCCTCGACCTCGACGGTGATCTCCTTGAGCTCGGGTTCCTCGATCTTCTCGATATCAACGCTGAAGAACCCTTTTTCATCCTTGATGAACTTCTTGATGCGGGCCTTTGCAACGCCCTGTACCAATATCTTCACCCTGCCGTCGGGCAGCTTGAGCATCCTGATGACCATGGCCACGGTGCCGACGGTGAAGATCTGATCTTCGGCGGGCTCCTCAATGGTGGAGTCCTTCTGGGCGGCGAGAAAGATATACCGGTCCTTGTTGAGCGCCTCATCCACCGCCTTGATGGAAATACCCCTTCCCACGAACAAGGGCAGAATCATGTATGGGTATATGACGACATCCCTTATGGGAAGAAGCGGTATATTCTCAGGTATCTCTATTGCTTGTTTCTCATTCTCCATTCATTTATCTCCTAAGCGATCTCTATTCGCTTGATCTTCTTAACTCCGTCTTCGGCCCTCGTAACCCTGATCTTTAAGACACCGTCAATGAATTTGGCCTCTATCTTCTCAAGGTTGAACCGCTCGGGGATATCCAGTTCCCTGGTAAACTTACCAAAGCCGCGTTCCATCCTTATGTATCGGACCCCTCTATTGGCCAGGACATCCTTTTTCATGCCGGTGATCATCAAGGTCCTGCCTATTACCTCGACGTTCACATCATCGGGGTTGACCCCCGGAATCTCCAGTTCGACGCACAGCCCATCGGAGTTCTCATACACATCGAGTGCCGGGTAGTAGACGCCGAGTCTTTCCTCGTTTGCGTCCGGCCCCAAGAGCAGTCCTATAACTTCTTGAAATCTCAAATTAAACATTTAAAGTCCTCTTTTTATATAAGTCAATAATACCTTTATAGGATCAGTTCATTGCAAGTCAAGATCCTGTGTCGTTCCAATCTTTCTCATCGGAAAAAGGGGGATGATAAATTGAGAGGTTTTTCCCGAAGGGTATCAAATGGTCAGCAGATGCGAGGGATTAACTCCCCTTCAGGGAGATCCAACTCCCTCGATCCACCCACAACGGTGCGTAGGATGACCCGGCTCCTCCCTGTCTGGGTGACCCTACCGATGACGGCTGCACCGCCTCCCAGGGGATGGTCTTTCATGACGGAGAGAACCTTGTCCGCATCGGATCCGGCACAGATCACCACCATCTTCCCTTCGTTGGCAATGAATATCGGATCAAGCCCCAGGATCTCACAGAGCCCCCTTACATCATCCCGCACCGGGATCTGTTGCTCCTCGATCTCAAAGGCGAGCGATGAGGCCATAGCCGCCTCCACCAGGACCGCACCGAGCCCGCCCCTGGTGGCGTCACGCATGAAACGGATGTTCCTGCTCACGGCCAGGATATCCTCAACCAGGCCGTTCAGGGCTGCAGAATCAGAGAGGATGTTGGATCTGAAGCCGAGGTCCTGCCTGGTGCTGAGGATTGCTGCACCATGATCGCCGATGGTACCGCTTACGATAATACAATCGTCTTTTCTGATGGACTTGGGAGATATGGCGGCTTTATATTCCACTATCCCAAGGCCTGAGGTATTGATAAAGATCTTATCGGCCGAGCCCTTGGGCACCACCTTGGTATCACCCGTGACTACCTGAACGCCGGCGGTCTTCGCGGCTTTTCCCATGGAGGTGATGATCCTTTCGAGATCATGTATGGGAAAACCCTCTTCCAGAATGAGCCCAACACTGATAAACAGCGGTTTTCCACCACACATGGCAATGTCGTTCACCGTGCCGTGTATTGCAAGTGAACCGATGTCACCGCCGGGGAAGAAGATAGGGTCCACCACATAGGAATCCGTAGTGAAACAAACCTTCTTTTTCCCAATGGCGATAACTGCGCTGTCAAGCATCTGGTCGAGGTAATCGTTCTTGAACACCGGCATGAAGGCATCATGAATCAGGGCATTCATGAGCAACCCGCCGCTGCCGTGCTCTAAGAGTATCCTTTCATCCTTCATAAGCATATGCCCCTTTCACTATCTTGGTTATAGGAGCGCCTTCAGGCGCGGCTGTCGCGGCTTTAAGCCGCTCCTACAATTTATTTATCATCCTTGTCCCTGCAATAACCGCCTGCCCCAGTGCCACACCACCGTCATTCGTAGGCACCCTCTGGTGGGTGAAGACTTCGAACCCTGCTTTTTCAAGCTGATCAATACACCCTTCAAGAAGAATCCTGTTCTGGAAGCAACCGCCCGAGAGGACCACCCGGTCGATGCCTGTGCGGTCCCTGAGGAGATCGGCCATATCCGTGAATGAAGCAATGAGTGTGGCGTGGAATGAACTTGCCAGTTCTGCCGTGTCCATGCCTGCGAGACTGCCTTCCACCAGGGACTTGATGGCCGGTATGATATCCAGAACAGATGTTTCTCCTTCCTGAACGATATGATAGGGAAGGATATCCCCGAAGCCCGGTCTTGCTGCAGCCTCCAGATCCATGGCCGCCTGGCCCTCGAAACTGACGGAGCGCTTCAGGTCCAGGATGGATGCAACACCGTCGAAGACCCTACCCAGAGAAGAAGTGAGCGGGCTGTTTATGCCCGTCTCAAGTATCCTAGCAAGGCTTTCATACGAGTATCCCTGCGGGACAAGACCGAGCAGAGAAGCCACATCGGCCCATTGATCCTGGTAGGCCTTTTTCAGAAGACTCACGCCGAAGCGCCATGGCTGCTTGATTGCCGCCTCCCCACCCAGAAGAGGCAGGTATTTCAGGTGACCGGCCCTTTCATAAACTGCTTCATCCGCAATCAGGAACTCGCCGCCCCATATGCAACCATCCTCGCCGTAACCGGTGCCGTCCATGGAAAGGCCGATGACCCTGCCGGTGATGCGGTTTTCCGCCATGCAGCTCACGATATGGGCATGGTGGTGCTGGGTCTTGATGACCTCATTGGCGCCGAGCATCGAAGCAATGCGTGTGGAGTAATACCCGGGGTGGAGATCGCAGGCAACTACCCCGGGCCTGCACTGGGTGATATGCTGCATGCGGGTCACTGTCTCGTGCAGGAAATCCCTGGCAAGGGGGGTCTCCAGGTCGCCGATGTGGGGGCTCAGGTAAGCGAAACTTCCTTTGAGGATACAGATCGTGGCCTTGAGATGAGGCCCCAGCGCCATCACCTCGGGTAGTGATTCCTTCAGGAGCACGGGCCTGGGGGCATATCCCCGTGAGCGCCTTAAGAGGTATGGCCTGTTCCTGGCTACCATGGCCACCGAATCGTCGCAGCGTACCAAGATCTCCCGGTTGTGCACCAGGAATGCGTCGGCAATGCCATTAAGACGGCTTACGGCCTCTGCATTTTCGATGCAGATGGGCTCGTCCGTCTGGTTTGCGCTTGTCATGACGAGTGCTGTAAAATCACATTTCAGGAGAAGGTGATGGAGCGGGGTATAGGGCAGCATGATGCCCAAGGTGCTCATGCCGGGTGCTACCAGGTGGGAGACCGGGGAATTCCGCCTCGCGCTCAGCAGCACGATGGGTCTGGATGGAGATAGGAGCAGCTGCCTCTCCTCATCGGATACATATGCGACGGCCCGGGCATGTGTGATGTCTCTCACCATGATGGCCAGCGGTTTTTCTTCCCTATATTTCCGGCTTCTCAGCTTCTGTACTGCCTCGTTGTTCGTAGCATCCACACAAAGGTGGAACCCACCGAGACCCTTGATGGCAAGGATGGAGCCTGCCTTTATGCGTGTAATGGTTTCTGTCAGAGCATCTTTTGTCGGGATCTTTTTTCCCTGTTCATCAAGAATGGTCAGCCTGGGCCCGCACACGGGGCATGCATTGGGCTCGGCATGGAATCGCCTGTCTGCAGGGTCCTCATATTCAAGCCTGCACTGAGCGCAGAGGGGAAATACGGACATGGAGGTACGCTCACGGTCGTAGGGGATGTCCTTGATGATGGTGAGCCTCGGCCCGCAGTTGGTGCAGTTTATAAAGGGGTAGTTATGGCGCCTGTCGGTAGGATCAAAGAGCTCTGTCAGACACTCATCGCACGTGGCGATGTCAGGTGAGATATGCACGTCGGATCTGCCGGATGAGGCGCTCTCCATGATCCGGAATGCCTGTTCCCCTTCAGGGTCTACCTCGAACGAGGTGATCTCGTATATCTCAGCCAATGGGGGTGTCTGTGTCCTGACCTGGGAGATGAAGCCGTCAATGGCCTCCTGTGGCCCCTCGACCTCGGCAATTACCCCTTGAGTGGAATTTCGGACATACCCAACAAGGCCGTTACTTACAGCCAGGCGGTAAATGAACGGTCTGAACCCTACGCCCTGGACGATCCCTGAAAACTGATAGCGGGCCCTTCTGGTCACGAACGCCTTTGTTTGAACTGCTCGATCCGGTCGGTTATCCATGCAAGCCAAGCAGACAGGCCTTCATTTGTCTTGCAGGAGACCTCAAAAATCTTCAAGTTCGGGTTGCACTTTAAGGCATCGGCCTTTGCCTTTTGAAGGTCGAAGCTCACATACGGCATGAGATCCATCTTATTTATGAGCAGCACGGATGATTCATGGAACATGAGCGGATACTTGGAAGGCTTGTCCGCACCTTCGGGTGTGGAAAGGATCATGACCTTGTCGTTCTCTCCGATCTTGAATTCCGCCGGGCACACCAGGTTGCCCACGTTCTCGTTGATGAGCAGGTCCACGCCGTCAAGGGCAAGATCGGCCAGGGCCTCCCGCACCATGTTGGCGTCGATATGGCATCCGCCTCCCGTGTTAATCTGGACCACCGGGATATTAAGCTTTGCCACACGCTCGGCATCGTACGTGTCCTGGATGTCGCCTTCAATCACGGCAATACTATATTTATCTTTCAGTCCCTCAATGGTTCTCTCCACGAGCGTGGTCTTGCCTGCACCGGGAGAGCTCATGAGGTTGATGACGTATATGCCCTTCTGATTGAACAGGCTGCGGTTACTCTGAGCAATCCTGTCATTCGCATCCAAGACCTGTTTCACAACACTGATGGTGGCCACATCTCCTCCTTTTCCTTAATGACACTTGTAGTATGTGGAGCATGTCCCCTCCCGGGATACCATGCAAGGCCCGATGGGGTTGCCCGGGTTGCATGCATGCCTGAAGAGCGGGCACTCATGGGGGGTAGCAATGCCACGCAGTATGGAGCCGCACATACAGCCCATGATATCGCTCGATTCCATGATCGGCACATCAATCCTCGCTAAGGTGTTGAACGAGGCAAAGGTATCTTTGAAGACCATGCCGCTTCCCCCGATAACCCCAAGCCCCCTCCATTCGGCCGGGACGATCATGAAGACCTCTTGGAGCAATTCTTTGGCCTTTGTGTTTCCTTCAGGCTTCACCGCCCTGCTGTACTGGTTCTCAATCGCATACTTATTTTGAAGGATCTGTTCTAAGATCATGTGAATGCCTTCCAGGATATCCACGGGCTCGAAACCGGTGATGACTGCCGCCCTGCCCCGCTTGGGGATCTCGGTATATCCTTCAAACCCGATGATGGTGCTGACATGTCCCGGGCAGATGAAGCCGTCAATGGCAAGCTCAGGGTCATCCAAAAGCACCTTGATGGCAGGGGGGATGATCTTGTGTACGGAAAAGACCGAGAGGTTCCTGATCCCTCTTTTCAGGCAGGTCTTCACCATGGAGGCCACGGTGGGCGAGGTTGTTTCAAAGCCGATGCCCATGAAGATGACTTCTTGAGAGCGGTTTGCCAGAGCGATATCGATCACCTCAACGGTGGAAGCGACTACCCGTATGTCCGCCCCGTTCGCCCGCAACTTTTGAAGGCTGTTGCCGCTTGAACCAGGCACCCGGAGCATGTCCCCGAAGGTTGTGAAAATGACATTCTTCCTGCCTGCAAGGGACAGTGCGGTGTCAACATCCCTGCCAGAGGTCACGCACACCGGGCAGCCCGGTCCGGAGATGAGCCTGATGCTCTCTGGCAGCAGCTTCCGTATTCCGTAGTGACCGATGGCATAGGTGTGGCTGCCGCATACCTCCATGAGCGCGACAGGCCTTCCTATCTGATGAGCTTGTGCCTGGATGGCATTCTTCAGGCGCATGGCGATCTCACTGTCACGGTACTCGTCAATATATTTCATGTTCCAAGAGCTCCTTGAGCAAGGCAAGCTTCTCCTGGGCTTGGGCCTCATCCACCTTGTGGATGGCATACCCTGCATGGCACAATACATAGTCGCCGAGGCCGACCTGCTCATCAATGATGTCAAGGCACACCTCTCTCTTGGTGCCTCCGATATCTATGAGAGCATAATTGTTTTCATCAATGGATAAGATCTTGCCGGGAAATCCGATGCACATGGTACACGCCTCCTAGTCTACCTCCATCTCCACGATCCGTAAATCTTCAGTCCCTCCCTTCAGGACAACATCATTTGAGCTGCAGAGAGGGCATGGTGAAGGAAATTCTTCTACTGCAGAGTCCACCCCGCAGTCAAGGCACGATACGATAATGGGTGTAATATCATACTCGAGCTGTGCCCCTTGGGCCAGGGTATCCTTGGACAGCACCTCAAAGGCGAATTCAAGGGCCTTCGGCTCGATGCAGCTCAGGGCGCCAAAGGAAAGCTTCACAGCCTTAACACTGGTGAAATGGTGATTGCGTGCATATTCAAAGATGATATCCATCATGGATGCAGTGAGTGACATCTCGTGCATCAGGTGTATACCTCACCTGTGTTGATACCGAGTTTTGCGAGTTCCTGGAGCAGGAGTTTCTCCATGGCGGGGAATGCTTCCGTCATCTTCGGTGTCATCTCAAGCTCCATGGTGCCATAACTCTCAGGTATGATGCACAGGAAGATGACTTCAGGCAATTCACCCATAAGATCGGCCATGGAAAGCACATCCGGGAATTCCACCTCATGGGCGGTGGTGGGGTCCGGCATCCTGAGCATCATCTCTTCCTGGGTAAAACGATACATAGCGCCGGGTTCCTCATTGAGCTTGATGACATCGATAGCGATGAGGCAGCTGGAGCTTGTGACGATGTCCAGAAGGCGGTATCCCAGGGTGCCGCCGTCGAGTATGCGCACGGAATCTCCGAAATCGTGCCTCTCTAAAAACCACTTGATGAAGTGGACCCCGAAACCCTCATCCTTCAGCAGGATGTTGCCGAGACCGAGGACCGTTATCTGCTTTGTATCCGCCATATTTTTTCTAACCCGTTCAGAGTGCATAAAGGGGGAAAGGCCTTAAACCTTTCCCCCTCTTAAATTTCTGTAAGCGGGGTGTTATCACCCCGCCCTCGTTTATTCGTGAGCCTTCCGGAAAACCCTCCCACTTACCATAGATGAGATGGTCCCTTCTTTGAACACGATGTCATACCAGAATGCCATATAGATATGTACCACAACGAACAGGATGACGAGCCATGTAAAGACATGATGGATAAACCTCACGGTCGCCAGCCCGCCAAGTGCCTTCTGGAGCGGATGAAGCACGGTATAGAAGAAACCGATCACACCGCCGCTGTAGTCAACACCCGCAAGAATCAGCCCTGTGAGCACAAGCACAAGCAGCATGATCAACAGCCCGCCATATGCAAGCGACTGGAGCGGGCCGTAGAGGAAGTTGTGCTTGGGCCTCTTTTCAGAAATGAGCAGGTAGAACTTGATCTGGGTCCAGAAGTTTTGTGTGTCGGTCCATGCGAAGAAGTCCTTGAAGTCGGCATGGAACCTGCTGAAGAACATCAGATAGACCCTCCAGATGAACACGAAGGTGAGGATGATCCCGCACAATAGGTGTACATACCTTGCATAGCCCATCATGAACTTGTTGATGGTCTCTCCGGGCACCATCTCAACCGAGATGGAAGGAGGTATCAGGCTGTTGAAGGTAATGTTGGTGGTCTCTGCCGATAAATTTGTAAAGGGACGTGCAATATAGAAGCCTGTGATGATCAGCCCTAATATGCTGATGACCATCAGCCAGTGGTTCACCCGTATTGCCAGGCTCCACTCTTTCTTTACGGTAATAGTATCCACGTGGGTCCCTCCTTAGTCTTTTAGAGAACCCGGAACTTTTTGATCTCGTCCGTGTCGGGCCTGATGATGTGGACCGCGCATGCCATGCAGGGGTCAAAGGAGTGGATGGTCCTCAAGATCTCGAGGGGCTGATCCGGGTTGGCAAGCTTGGTGCCGATAAGGGATTCCTCGTACGGACCCCTCTTCCCGTCCTTGTTGCGCGGGGCGCAGTTCCAGGTGGACGGAACGATGGCCTGGTAGTTCTTGATCAGATGGTCTTCGATGACGACCCAGTGGCCCAAGGCACCGCGAGGCGGTTCGGTCATGCCGCGGCCCCTGCCCGACTTGGGAACTGCGCATCGGGTCCAGGTCCTGGTATCGCCGGCCTTGATGTTGGCAACAAGCTCACCCACCCATACTTCCGCATAGTCGGCGACAAGCTTGGTCTCCAGCAACCTGGCTGCGGTCCTTCCGAGTGTTGAGAAGAGAACGGTGGCAGGCAGGCCTGTGGCCTTCAGTGTGTTGTCAACCAGGGGTTTGATCCTCTCATCACCCTGGGCATAGCCAAGGACCATACGTGCGAGCGGTCCGACCTCAAAGGGCTGTCCGTCATAGTTCGGCGCCTTGCACCAGGTATACTTCTCGCCCCCTTTGACATTGCCTTTCGCATCCAGACCCGTATATTCGGGATCTGTTGTTCCGACATAAGGATGCAGCGGCTGATCGCTCTTATACCATGAATGGGTGCTGTCCTCGGCGATCTTGTCCTCGTCAAGCGGCAGGGGTTTCGATATGTCGCCCCCGATGATGATGCCCTTGGGCAGCAGGGTCTTGGTATAGCTGTCATCGAGCGGCATTCCGCCGTAGCAGAGATAATTCTTCACACCTGCACCCACGCCTGCAAGTCCTTCGTCCTTGTAGAAGCCGGCTGCCAGGAGGACATCGGGCATATATGCGGTCTCGATGAAGTTCTTGAGCTCTTTGTACTTGAAGAGGTACTCGCCGATCCTACCGGCATCGAGCACGTCCATGACGGATGTGACGCCGCCGGCGACCAGCGTCTGCGGGTGCGGGTTCTTGCCGCCGAAGATGGCCATCATCTGGGCACCGATCTTTGAGAGCTGCAGTGCATCGAGATAATGCGATGTGATGATGAGATTGGCCTCGGGCGAGAGCTTGAAGGATGGGTTGCCCCAGTACGCATTTGCAAAGGGCCCGAGTCTGCCGGACTCAACATACTTCTTGAGCCGGTTCTGGACTGCCTTGTAGTGGGTTGCGGAGCAGTTGTAGGTGTTGTCACTGTACTGCTTGGCCAACGCGACCGCCTTATCCGGGTCTGCGGCAAGGGCCTTGGTGATGTCAACCCAGTCGAGCCCGTGCAGGTGATAGAAATGCATGACATGGTCGGTCATGTACAGGGCCGCATGGATGAGGTTCCTCACGAGCCTGGCATTGGTCGGCGGCTTTACGCCCATGGCATCTTCCACTGCCATGATGCTCGCCTCGTAGTGGACGTAGGTGCACACGCCGCAGAACCGCTGGACCATCAGAGGCGCATCGCGGGGGTCCCTGCCCTTCAAGATCGTCTCGATGCCCCTCCACAGGGTGATGCTGCTCCAGGCATCCTTTACGGTATTGTTCCCGTCGAGTTCAACTTCTATACGTAAATGTCCTTCGATCCTGGTGATCGGATCAACTATCATTCTCATAATATTTCCTCCCGTCGACTATGGAGACTATTCGTGCGAACCGTGCTCAGGCTCGGACTTCTTGGGCTGGCCGTGATCCTTAGCCCCGGTGAGCCCTGCATGGGCGGCTACTCCGACGATGGTGGCAGCGGTCAGTGCCGTGCCTAAGGCATCGACCCTGGCGGTTACGCCCCAGCCGCCGACAAACTGATCACTGATGGGCTTCTCTAACGGCGCCATGGTGTCCCAGAATGCCGGCTCGGTGCACCCCATGCACCCGTGGCCTGCCATAATGGGCCAGGACGTCCCGTCGTTGAACCTGACCTTTGCGCAGTTCCCGTAGGTGTAAGGACCTTTACAGCCCATCTTGTAGAGGCACCAGCCCTTCTTTGCCCCCTCATCGCCCCACTCTTCCACGTACTCGCCGGCATCGTAGTGCGGCCTTCGCTCGCAGTAGTCATGGATGCGCTTGCCGTATGCCCATATCGGCCTTCTGAGATTGTCGAGCGGAGGCATTCCGCCGAACATGAGGAAGTGCAGCACGGTGCCGACAAAATTCTGCGGGCTCGGCGGGCAGCCTGCAATGTTGACCGTGGGGATCAACAATGCATCACCGATACCTTGAGCGCCGGTCGGGTTCGGCTTTGCAGCTTGGATGTTTCCGTAGCAGGCGCATGCACCGATACAGATCGTTACAGCAGCCTTTGCCGTAACCTCTCTCCCCATCTCAATGGCCGTCTTGGCCTTGGGGCCCAGGCGCAGGTACTGGCCGTTCAAGCCTGTTGGAATGGCGCCTTCGATGACACAGACATATTTGCCGGGGAAGTCTTTCATGCACTTCTCCAGGCACTCTTCAGCCTGCTTGCCCGCAGCGGCCATCAGTGTCTCATGGTATTCAAGCGATATGGTATCCAGCAGGACATCATCCACGTTCGGATATGATGTCCTCAGGAAGGCCTCGGAGCAGCCGGTGCACTCTGCAAAGTGGAGCCATACCACCGGCAGCCTGCTGAAGTTTTCCGCCGCCCGGGCAACCATGGGCTTGAAGATCGGCGGCAGCATCAGCGCTGCGGTCATTGCGGAAGTCCACTTCAAGAAATCCCTTCTGGTTACGCCCCTCTCCTTGAGGACCTCGCCGAAGTCCTCCCGGGCCTTGGGCAGTTCCTTGTCCATGAGATCCATGTGAGCCTGGCACTGCTCCATCAGCTCTCTGTAGTACCCGCTGATCCTGCTGCGGTATTGCGCATCCCGATCTTTACCCATAATACCCCCTCTGCGACATTATCTTTGCTTTGAGTTCTTTTTTCTCCAGGCGAGCTGCCCGGGTATGACCATACCTCGTCCCTTAAGTAGCCCCCCTTCCAGTCCACGATCCCTTTTCAGGGACATCCAATGATAAACCAGAAATGAGAACATTGGTCAATCATTTTTCTTGTTTGTAACCCTAGATTTTCGCAGTTACTGGTCTGGGTGCACAGTTGTTGAAAGATTCATTAGGTGCTCTGCATCGTTAGATCGGAGGCCAGGCCGACTCGCCATGCCTCTCTTTACACGTTATCCCCTCAGTGCTAAAATGATTCCTTGTGGCAAAGAAAAACGAAAGCCGCGAAGGGGAAAAAGGGCTTGGCCTCATGGCCACCGTAGATACCGTGAACCTGCGCTGGGGCAGAGGCACCCTGGCCTTTGCAGCCTCCGGCTTCACGCGACCCTGGTGGATGCGCCAGGCGAAAAAGTCACCCCTGTTCACCACCTCGTGGACTGACCTGCCGGTGGTGAAGGCATAATCTTTTCGTTACTTTCTTTTTGTGCAAAAAGAAAGTAACCAAAGAAAAGGCACCCCACCAAAACCGCCCTTCGGGTCCGCTCGCTCGCTTGAAAAATCCGGGCCGCGGCTAACTCGCTTCGCTCAAACAGGAGCCGCTGTTCCCCCGGATTTTTCTGCACTTGCTCGCCGGTTTTGGAGGGGATATAAAAAACAGTGATGTTGCATAAGTGGAGAGAAGCTGGACCAACCAATCTTTTCGATAAGGGTAAGCCTGAATCTCTTGTTAAACACAGGGGAAAACAAGTTATGACAATCGTCAAAAAGGGAACGATGATCACCTCTTTGTGTGAATGGAAAACTCTTGCAGGCCCCAAGAAAAAGAATCAGTGGAAAGAAGGTCGAAGCGCTATGGAAGCCGCACGAGCATGGCTAGAAGGCATAGGCAAGACGCTCCCTCCAGAAGTCTCATCTGCTCTTGGTGGTCATCAGGCCTTTGGTTCCATTCAGTCGTGGCAGGCTGAACCGGAAGCTAAGCTGCGGTTCGACACCTTTGCTGGCGAAACCCGTAACAGTGATCTTATTGTCTATGCCAAAGATTCTCATGGTTCATTTCTAATAGCCGTCGAAGCAAAGGCCGACGAACCATTCAGCGAAACTGTTTCCGAAATTATGACCGCTGCCTTGGAGCGTTACCTCAAGAACAACCACTCAAATGCCGTGACACGCGTTGAACAACTTACAAGGGCAATACTTGGACCACGCGAAAAAGGTGAACCTTCGGTAGGGGAGATTCGTTATCAGTTACTTACGGCCTGCGCAGGGGCACTATGTGAGGCCGAGCGCCGTAGCTACTCAAGAGCATTAATGCTCATCCATGAGTTCATCACTAACCAAACAAATGACAACAAGCACCTTCAAAATGCTGAAGACCTAAATAAGTTTGTTAAGCGCATTTCGCATGGCGTATTATCGTCTGTTCAAGATGGAAAAATCTATGGCCCCTTTGTTGTACCGGGCACTCCAATTCTTACAACAAGAGTTGAGCTTTTTATTGGCAAGGTATCAAGAAACCGGCGTTCAAACGGTGGTTAACCCGCTAATCCAGCGGACGGCTTACAGCCGCCGCTGATCAGCACGATAGCTCGCTCCCAAGCTGGGGCTAGCGAACAAGAAAAACCCGCCAACTGCTCAATCATGGGCAAGCCCTTTATGGCTTTACTCAAGGATGGGGCCCCGCCTGGAGGCCCCCTTGAGCGTTATTTGCCGAAGCAGGTGTTCACGAAATCCCAGTTGATGAGCTTATCGATAACGGCCTGGAGGTAGTCCGGCCTGCGGTTCTGGTAGTCGAGGTAATAGGCATGCTCCCAGACATCGATGGTGAGCACCGGTGTTTGCCCGTGCACAAGCGGGGTGTCGGCATTGGCGGTCTTTGTGATCTTGAGCTCGCCCTTGTCCAGCACGAGCCAGGCCCATCCACTGCCGAACTGGGTAACACCGGCGTTCTTCAACTCCTCGAAAAATTTATCGGCACTGCCCCAAGTGGAGGTGATCTTTGCTGCCACGGCACCTTTGGGCGCCCCGCCCCCTCCCGGCTTCAGGCACTGCCAGTAAAAGGAATGATTCCAGACCTGGGCTGCATTATTGAAGAGTCCGGCTTTAGACGGATCTGCGGAGGCCTTCATGATAATGGAGTCGAGAGTCTCTTTCTCCATCTCCGTCCCTGCAATGAACTTGTTGGTATTGTCCACATAAGCCTTGTGGTGCTTGCCGTGATGAAAATCCAGGGTATTCGCGCTGATTGTAGGTGCCAGTGCATCTTTGGCATAGGCAAGATCGGGTAGTACTATCATGCTTTCATCTCCTTTCTTTTCTTCATGTCCAATCTGTCAGGACAACATATGCCCCAATGTTCATAATAATTAATAAAACATCATCGGTAGAAAGGAAGGCTTAAAGGCAAACAAATTTTTCCACAATGGAATTAAAACCCAATCTGCTCAGGGGTGTCTTCATCTACCTGGAGTTTATTGGTTCGTTATGGTCTAAAGAAAGAAACGTTCAATTCTGGATCGTACCCGAGTTTGCTCTTGACTCAAGAATGTACATGAACCTAAAAAGACGTTCTCATGACCGGTGTCGTACTCATAGGCGGGAAGTCCAAACGGTTCGGCAGCGACAAGGTGCTTTCACAGTTCAGAGGAAAACCGCTTATTGAGCATGTTCTCGATACTATTCAGCCGCTTTTTGATGCAATCATCATCGTCGGACACGAGCGAAAAGGCCTGGAGAAGTACCGCGTAGTGGAAGACACCAAACCGGGCTGCGGTCCGCTGGGGGGGATTTATACTGCATTGAATTCCATTCAATCGGAGTACTGCTTCGTCTGTGCCGGTGACATGCCGAACATGAGTAGAGAATTTATCTCATTCATGATCACTCAAGCGGATAACCACGACATAGTCATGCCTGTCTGGTCCAAGGGCAGGGAACCGCTCCATGCAATCTATTGCAGAAAAATCATCCCCTATGCGGCATCCATGTTGGAGAAGAATAATTTCAGGATCTTCTCCCTGATCGAAAAGGTGAATACGCTCATCATTCCAGAAGAAACCATCAGGATTTATGGTGATCCTCATGTATTGTTCTCGAACATCAACACCGTTGGCGACATGGTGCGTTTAAGGTCCTGATGCCATGTCTTCTCTGGTGCTGGTGGAATGCCCATAAACCCCATACCCTTTGAAAACCATAGCCCCCATGTGCTATAGGAGGCCACATGGAAAGCAGCCGGTTGCAAAAAAGCATGTATGAGCTCATCCGCAGGACATGCACCGTGCTGCCGCAAGATATAGCCGATGCCCTTGAAAAGGCCTTTGTCAAGGAACAAAACGGTTCCATTGCGCGGGAGACCTTGGGCATCATCATAAAAAGCGCTTCTTTATCATATGAAAGGTGCCTCCCCATCTGTCAGGACACCGGTGCACTCCTGGCCATAATCGAAACCCGGCCGGACAAGTCGGTATTCCTGATCGAGGAAGCCCTCGTAGATGCGCTTAAAGTCCTCACGAATGAAGGCATACTCAGGCAGAACTGCATAGACCCGGTGACCGAGAAGAATACTCTCGACAACACCGGTGCATACGTGCCCCAGATTCACTACGAACCTTCGGGGGGCCCCACACGGATAAGCATCATGCTCAAGGGCGGCGGCTCAGAGAACATGAGCACCCAGTATAGTCTCCCCCTTGCAAGAATACAGGCCGGCAGGGATATGGAAGGTGTACGGCGTTGCATCCTCGATGCCGTGCATCAGGCACAGGGCCACGGCTGCGCACCGGGAATCCTTGGGGTATGCATCGGCGGTGACCGGGCTTCCGGCTATCTGGCTGCAAAGAGACAGCTCTTCCGGAAACTGGGAGACGTAAACCCCTCCCCTGTGCTTGCATCATTGGAGCAGACCATCCTTCAAGAGGCAAACTCACTGGGTATAGGCCCCATGGGTCTCGGAGGCGAAACAACACTGCTGGGGGTGAAGGTTGGTGCCGCAGGCAGACACCCGGCAAGCTACTTCGTGACCGTGAGCTATTCCTGCTGGGCCACCAGGCGTTTCACGGTTGAACTCACCGATGAGGGAGAGGTCCGGGAATGGATCTGAAGCACACCACCTCCCCTCTTAAGCCGGATGCCATTGCACGCCTTGCAGCAGGAGACATGGTAAGCCTCTCGGGTATTATCGTAACAGGCCGTGACCAGGTTCACAAGTATCTTGCCTCAGGAGGCGAGCCGCCCATTGACCTCACAGGCCTGGTTATCTATCACTGCGGACCATTGGTGATTAAGGAAAAAGGTCAGTGGAAGATCGCTGCGGCAGGACCCACTACTTCCATGCGGGAGGAACCCTACGAGGCGGAAATAATCTCCAGACTCCGGCCCGGGGCCATCATGGGAAAGGGCGGTATGGGGGAAAAGACGCTGAAGGCCCTGTCTGAGCATGGCTGTGTTTATCTCCATACCATAGGCGGTGCGGCACAATATTTAGCCGAACGCATCATCCGGGTCGAGGCGGTATACCTCATTGAATTCGGACAGCCCGAGGCGATGTGGGTGCTGAGGATCAAAGATTTTCCTGCGCTGGTGACCATGGATTCTCATGGCAATTCGCTCCATAGCAGTATCCTGGATGATTCAACCAAAAGACTTGAAACATTATTCAAGCAACCATTCAAGAAAAACAGTCGCACATAATATAGACAAACCACCAAGGAGGTAGTTCAATGGACGTCAAAGAAATGTTTGATCTCAAGGGCAAGGTCGCCATTATTACCGGCGGCGGCAGAGGCATCGGCAAATTCATAGCGGGTGGTCTTGCCGAAGCAGGGGCCAACGTGGTCATCGCCTCCCGGAAGGTGGCCAACTGCGAAAAAGTGGCTCAGGATCTTGCGAAGCTCGGGGTAAAGACCCTCGCCCTGAAGTGCGATACAGCCTCAAAGGAAGACATTTCAAACCTGGTCGAAGCCACCATGAAAGAGTTCGGCAAGATAGATATCCTGGTGAATAATGCGGGTATCACCTGGGGTGCTCCTACACTGGAATTCCCTCTGGATCGGTGGGACAAAATCTTTGAAGTGAACGTGCGCGGGGTGTGGATCCTTACCCAGAAGGTTGCCAATATCATGAAGGATAAGGGCGGAGGCAAGGTCATCAACATCTCTTCCATCTTCGGGTCCCGCGGATCCATTGAGGAGGGGCATCCCGCTGTGGCATATAATCCATCCAAGGCCGCCGTGGAAGTGCTCACCAAAAACCTTGCGGTGAAGCTTGCACGCTATAACATCTATGTCAATTGCATCGCCCCCGGGTTCTTCAGGACTGACATGATGGAATATATCTTCAAGCCCGATATGAAGCCGATTCTCGACCTTACCGTTGCACAGATACCCCTGCTTAAGTATGGCGAGGAAGATCACGTAAAAGGCCTTGCAGTATTCCTCGCATCAAAGGCATCGGATTTCATGACCGGGGCCATCATTCCATGTGATGGCGGTATGGCTGCGAAGTAATATAAGCCTCAAGCCCGCTAGGATTATCGCTCGATAACTCACCACTCGCCCTGACACAGGCAAGTGGTGAGTCTTTTATTCAGATTCAAAACCAGAATATACGTCTCCTGATCTCTGTAATCTTATCCTTGGCTGAGAAGTACCCCTCTTCTACAAAAAGGTCAAAATGATCGAAGTCGGACCATGGATAAGAGCCGATACCCGGCCTGATCAAACAGTCCAATTCCTTGGCAAGGTATATGTTCATGAATTCCTGTGAGATATCAAAGCTACGAAACACCACATCAAGACTGTGATGGATTTCCGACTCTTCATCGATCGGATCAATGCTCCTGGTGACATCCACACCGATTGTATAATCGGGGTTGAATGTCTTGGCCGTATAGCATGGGATCATCTCGGCCACACCCCCGTCGACCAGCAGCATTCCATACATCCTAACCGGCGGGAAAAAGCCGGGTGTTGCACAGCTTGCGGTCAGGGCCGTATAGAGTTCACCTTCGGTAAAAATAATAGGATTGCCCGAGATGAGGTCAACACTGGCACATTTGAATGGTATCTTCAAATCAGAGAACTTTTTGTCCCCCACCAGGTGTTTCATGTGGAGCACAAAGGTCTCGGGTGTTACAAATGATTTGTTCCACAAGGCCCTTGTATAGAAATAACCCTGCTTGATGGTAGACTGGATCTTTTCAAAGAAGGTACGCGACTTGTCTTCCTCCGGATATTCCATATCGCGCATGGTCTCCTGAAACAGGGGAGAGGCCATGTAGGCCTTGAGACGGGCCTCCACCTCATCGATGTCCTGGTGGAGGCTGTAAAGGGCACCTATTATGGCACCAAATGAAATACCTGCGATACAGTCAATGGGGATGCCCGAATCCTTCAGTGCCCTGATGACACCTATGTGGGCAAGGCCCCTTGAACCCCCGGCCCCCAGGGCAAGTGCCACCCTCTTTTTCCTTCTCAGCATCAAAGTTTCCTTAAGATATATTGGTCCTGATCCATATCCTGCATATAAACGGCATGATAGCTGCCGGCGGGGTTGTCAAACCAGCTCATACCCTGGTCGCGGCAGGCATTGCATGCATGGCGCGGCACATGGATGCCCAGGATATGATAACCCGTGGTTGCCGCAGAATCTATTCTGAATGTTCCGGGGCAAGCAGTGCAGTACCTAAGGACTTCCTGCTGATTCTCGGAAATCCCGTCCGTGTCGTAGAAGATGCTCCTGAACCGCTCCATGAAGGGCCGCCTCTCAGGCCTCAATCCTGCACGGGTTTTCCACATGGTAAGAATCTGTTCACACAGCTGTTTGATGTAATCCGTGATCCTCGGATCTTGTTTTAATTTTACAGGGTCAAGATCGGGTTCCCGTACATAAGAATAGTCAACGCCTGCCAATGCCAGGATGATGCCGGTGTTCACATAAGGAAGGGCTCCTTCAATGGAGTAGCCGCCTTCGAGAACACAGATATCAGGACCAAGCATCTCGTTGAGCCTTGCATAGCCTCCTGCAGTGAAGGACATATTGGTGATGGGGTCTGTATAATGGTTGTCCTGGCCTGCGGAGTTGATGATGAGGTCAGGTTTGAAATCATCTATCACCGGCATCACAAGGTTTTCCACTGCATAGAGAATGCCCTCATCGCTGGTCTTAGGCGGCAGGGGGATGTTCAATGTGAGCCCTGCGGCATTAGGCCCGCCGTATTCGGAGGGGAACCCGGAGCCCGGATACAAGGTCCTGCCGTCCTGGTGAATGGAGATGTAGAGCACATCCGGATCATGCCAATAGATATCCTGGGTTCCGTCTCCATGATGGCAGTCCGTATCCACGATCGCGATCTTTTTAATCCTTGGGTAATGAGTCCTCACCCATTCCACCATAACTGCCTCAATGTTGATATTGCAGAAGCCGCGGGCACCCTGGACCACCCGCATGGCATGGTGCCCCGGAGGCCTCACAAGGGCAAAGGCATTGTCAACTACCCCGTCAAGAACAAGTCGGGCCGCCTCGATGCATCCTCCCGCAGAGACATTATGGGACGGTGTAATGCGGGAGCCGACATCGGGGACGCAAAAATGGGCCCTGTTAATATCATGATCTTCCGCCAGGCCTGCCTTAAACTCGCGGATACCCTCGATATCGAGGATCCCCTCCTCCAGGATCTGGTCCTGGGTATAGAGGAGTCTCTCCTTACGTTCGGGATGTGTGGGTGTGATCTCCCAATCATACGCCGGGAAAAAGATCAGCCCCGTCCTCTTTTTTGCCTTGATCATTTTCCGCTCCATTCATGCAGGATGCCGGGCCTTGTCTGGATCTTGACCCTCATGTTCTTCCCTACGGTGGAAAAACCCCTTACCATATTGAAGCTTTGTTCTTCGATAACGCTGAACTCCGCATTATCACTAAGCCCAAGCAGGGAGGCATTATCTCTGATAGCGGCAAACCCAAAGGCCTTCAGTTCATCCATGCTCAGCGTCTGTTTAGCCTCCTTTTCCATGTGCAGCTCAGGGCAGACGATCCTGCGCAACTGTGTGTCGGCAACCAGGGTGATCTGGGCCGTGGTCCGGGCAAGGGCCGCCCCCAGGGCATTGGCCACCATTGCATGCTCGGGCACCTCACACTCCATCTTCAGCGACGCCTCGATATACGGTTTGAGCAACCGGGCCGGGCCTCCGATGAGGATCACCCTTTGCGGCTGTACGATGTCTGGATGGAGCATCTCATGAATGGTGTAGACCGGATGGCTGTTCACCTCGTCGACAAATTCTTTTGCCGCTTTTCTGATATTCTCCACTATTGTCGATATGACCTTGGAGTTAAGTTGGGGGATATCCATACCCAGGTGATCCCCCAGGGGCGAGAGCGCGTCCATAGACTTTCCGGCGTCTCCTTCTGTGAATTCGCCGCGTACTGCAAACACATCCATGGGCGTGGGTACGACACCTCCCATGCAGGCGGGGAGACCGCTTCTCGCCGGACCGACCCGCAATTCGCCGTCTTGTTCCCACACACATGAGTCGCCGCCGGCACCTACAGAGACCACCTTGAGTCCGCGCACCAGTGTCTTGCGTCCATCGATGTCCACTCCTTTCGGTTCCAGGATGGGGATGCCATCCAACAGGATGCCGATATCCGTTGTCGTACCGCCCACATCAAGTACCAGCGCTGTCCCTTCGGGCTGTTTTGTCAACGCCAACGCCCCCATCATGCTCGCTGCCGGTCCGGAAAGAATAGTCTCCACAGGGAGCCTGTTCGCAGCCGATGAGGCATAGGTCCCCCCATCGGCCTTGAGGAAAAACAAAGGGGCACTGACGCCCAGGTGTGCAAGGGCCTTTTGAACGGCTGAAACAAAGCGTTCCTGCACGGGCATGACTGCAACGTTGAAATAGGTGGTATTGATTCGTCTGGGAAAATTAAGGCTCCCGCTCATGGTATGGCCCTGGCAAACGAATGGGAAATCGTCTTTGACCAGAGATGCTATGAAAGACTCATGGGCAGGGTTTCTGACGGAAAACTTGGAGACAATGCCAACGCCCTCGATACCTGAACCTTTCATATGCCGGGAAGCCCTAAGGACTTCTTGTTGATCAATCGAGACATACTCTCGGCCCCGGTGGTCGATTGCACCCTGCACAAGATGAAATGAATCAGTAAGAAAATAGTGGCCGGGATATATACCAGGGCCGGCAGAGACAATCATGCCGGTCTTTGCATATTTCTTCTCCACAATTGCATTCGTGGAGAGTGTCGTGGACAGAACAATCCTCTTTATCCCTGAGTACTTGATCCCGAGGCTGCCGAGCGCCTCCATGATGGAGCCCACGAGATCATCGCCTGTAGGGGTCTTGGCCGTTGAAAGAATTTCTCTTCCTGACAGACATACAGCATCGGTATGTGTACCGCCAATGTCGATACCCAAAATCATAAAGACTCCTTCTTGGTCCCTGGGCATGTCTTAATTGCTGGAATTACTCTTGTGCTCCGCCATCTTGGTTATGGGCGGTGATTAACCGTCTTTATAAAGGCCGTATCCGGATAATGAGCACAAAATGGTTGTTCAGCATGGGCACATCCGATTAAGATCATACCAATTCATTTCTAAAATGACAATCCTTTGAGGGGATCTTGCGTTGATTGTTTGGATCTGATAGATCTTGGAAGTGAATGCTACTTGGAGGTCGATTTGAAAAAAATATTTCTCACATATATAGCGTTGCTCACGATGTTGGGCTGCTCCAAATCAGGACCTACCCTTTCGGAATCTAACATAACCAATGATAATCCGGTCACTGGCCAACGGATCTTTGCCCAGGTCAACTACCTCACGGACAACCCCCCTATGACATTCCAATGGACCGCAACAGGCGGGGTATTTGATATACCCGAAACTGCACCGTATTCCACCTACTGGATAGCCCCGGATGTTCCCGGCACTTATACCCTCACCTGCACGATTACTGACAAAACTAAGAAAACTATGACACATACCTTCAACGTCCAAGTTCGTGCTAGGTCCTTGGAGAGCAACCTTGTCGGTACCGGTCTTGAAGTCATCACCATCACCAAGGAGACTGAGTACGACCTCGGGGGGATATGGGCTTCGGTTAAAGATAATAAACTTCGGTTCATCTCATCTCAATCCAATGAGGAGAGCACCTGGAGCATGAATTTCTTTACCATAATGAACCATACAGATCCTACTACTCAGACATACACCATCTGGGGGGTTGAGTCTTTGGGTAACAACATCATAGAACTCACATCCTCCACCGAGACTACCCTTGTCTGTGGAACCTGTTTAAACATTGATAAGATAACGGCGTTGGCACAGGATGTAACTGATACTTCCGTTCTCTGGGTAGGCACTGAATCAGGCCTCAATTATTTCACACCTGCAACTGATACAACCACCGCATTGTGGACCAATTATTTGTATGCATATGTCTACGACCTTTCTGAGGGGCCCGACTATGTCTATGCTGCGACGAACCAGGGAATATACAGGACCGACGGGACCAAAACCCCGATCTATGGTGGTGATACCTGCGCAGTGCTTGCAGTGGACAACGGCACCACTTCACCAGATGTATGGTCCGTGGTCCAAGGAAAGATCCAGAAAGACGGTAAGCAGTTAGAGGTTCAGCCGAGCGTTGTGATATGCAGTCTTGACAATGACCCTGCCGGAAACATCTGGTGCGGCAAATACTGGTGGGACGGAAGCCAGTGGCATGTTGTACCCGGTCTGGATTCAATTAACATCGTCAAATCCGTTGCAAGCACGGAAGGCCTGACCTATTTCCTCTCCGACTCAGGGGTTCTGTACCGCTGGTAGGTTAGTGCGCGAGGCGATATCCTGAGCAATGCGCTCAAGCATACCGTTCATGACCTCTTCGATGTAGGGTGACGGCATATCAACACTTCGCAACAATGTAATGTCGAAGGCACTCTTTTTGGATGACGCCTTAGCGGTACGATAGAAAAGGGTCTGGGAATCGGAAGCCCTGATCACCTTAACAGTGAGAAACACGGCGGTGGGGGTCTCGTTTCCTCCGTAGGAGAGATGATCCAGGGTACCGGTGATGATGTAACTCACCTCCGGAGGTCTTTTTTCGGCAAAGTCGACCTGCTTAAAGGTCTTTTTTTCGATAAGGTATTCCGTCAACCTTTGAGCTGCATAAACACCCCACCCGTCATTGCCCTTTGCATCGAACGGCATTACCGCTGCAGTGTTCGAATACGCGCCTGCAAGTCCCGAGTCTATTGGAGTGGCTTCCTCATAGTGCCGGGTGGGCATGACAAGCGCGCAGCCGCTTGCGAGGACAAGGGTAAGGACAATGGGTAAAAAAAATAGTGGAGGCCAGATGTGATTATCTCTTAATATGCTTCCCATGCCTGATCCTCCCTTTCGATATCCCGCATATAAAAATTATCGGGCTTGAAGAACCGGATCTTTAATAGAAATACTGCCAGGTTTTGCTACCCAATAAAGGGATATGCTTAAAAGCCACCTCGCATAGGGTGGCTTTTCTTGTCATGTTTAGGAAAATAAGAGGTTACGTTATGGCCTTAGACTATTCCATAGATTGATGTTGGCGACAACAGCCCCGGCACCGTTGGATGTACCCCGGTTGCCATTGTTGTCGATGGCAAAAATTAATAAATTACCATTTACTCTATCGTTAGCCTGGGCATTGATGGGAGTGGCAGTTGCAACGAACGTTGTTCCTCCACCACCAATAGTTACAGCAATATTGTAATTCCTGTTTGCATCGGCATTTGGGTTGGTGAGTCCCTGATTGACAATCAGATTGGCAAGAGTGTCGTATTTGTTAAATTGAGCAAAGTTCTTTTCCTCATACAAAGCCACGGTCTCCAAGGCCGTTATGGCATCAGCCCGCCTGGTCCGAGTCACATATCCCGTGTATGCAGGTATTGCAAGGGCGGCGAGGATCCCTACAACTACCACCACGATCATGATTTCTATCAGGGAGAATCCCTTCTTATTCATACCCTGTCTCCTTTTTTACATATGCCTCAGCATAACTTATCGGCTGTTTTCTCAGCTTGCAATAGGGGATTACAAAGGTTTCGAGTTTCTTCAGTGAGCAATACTTGACTCCTCTGAACCGGAGGATATATGGAGGGGTTCATGAAAGGCCGCATCAAGATATTCACCTATGGATGCCAGATGAACGACCTGGACAGCCAGAAGATGTATTCCGAGCTTTCCAAGGCCGGTTTCATGGTCACCCATGAGACCAAAGAGGCGGATATCATCATCATTAACACCTGCTCAGTCAGACAAAAGGCCTATGAAAAGGCCGTCAGCAACCTGGGAAGATTAAAGACCCACAAATCGAGGAAGCCTTCATTGATTATAGCAGTGACAGGCTGTGTTGCACAACAGGAAGGTGAAAGCCTCCGGGAGCGTATGCCCCATGTTGACATCATCCTCGGCACCCATCAGCTCCATCGCCTCCCAGAGCTCATTGAGCAAATGCGTAGTGAATCAGACCCTATAACTGAGACAAGATTCGGCAACTGCATTCCGTCCATGGAGATTGTTCCTGACCTTGAATTCTCAGAGCAACCCCACCGCGCCTATATCAATATTATGCAAGGGTGCGACAATTACTGCTCTTATTGCATCGTACCCTCGGTACGGGGCCGTGAGATCAGCAGGGACAGCACGAACATCCTCAATGAGGTCAGATTGCATGCCTCACGGGGGGTCAAAGAGGTGTTCCTGCTCGGCCAGAATGTCAATTCATACAACGGGGGCATTTCTTTTCCACAACTCCTGAGAGATATCCATGCAATGGAAGGGCTTGAGCGCATACGCTTCACCACATCCCACCCCAAGGATGTGAGTGATGCCCTGGTCGGTTGTTTCAAGGATCTTGGAAAATTATGCAGCCACCTGCATCTCCCTTTCCAGTCCGGATCTGACCGTGTGCTCAAGGCAATGAATCGGAATTATACTCACCGGTCGTACCTCGACCTCATCGCACGACTTCGCGCGGCCAAGCCTGATATGGCCTTCAGTGCGGATGCCATGGTAGGCTTCCCAGGTGAGACGGAGCAGGATTTTCTGGACACCCTTGCCATCATTGAGGCGGTCAGGTTTGATGTGCTCTATTCATTCAAGTACTCGGTGAGACCCGGCACTGCAGCGACACTGTTAGATGACAATGTCACGTCGGAAGAAAAGATCGAGCGGCTTACAAAACTCCAGTCCCTTCAAAAAGGGATAACCCTTGATAATAACCGGTTCCGCATCGGAAAGACATATGATGTCCTCGTGGATGGCATGAGTCCTAAAAATTCTCAACAGGTCCACGGGAGAACCATCCATAATGCCATAGTGAACTTCTCGGGCGAGAAGAGCCTCATCGGAAAGACCCAGGCTGTTCGCATCACCCGGGCAAATCCCAACTCGCTTACAGGAGAGATAGTGCCGGACATCTGTTGATAAGGTTTTAAGTTTGAAGATCATTTCCGCTTGGATCACGTAAGCTTCTAGTGGTATTAACTTACCATCATGGAACAGCCCAAACGGTGGCCAACCATACTCATCCTCATCATCATGCAGATCGCCTGGCTTATTGTTCTGGTCATAGGGGTAGTCTGGTTTATTCATTATCGCCATATCCGCATTCGCCCGATAGGCGTCTGGGATGTTGTCGTAATCACCGAAGTCTCTATACTCTTTACCCTTATCCTCGCAGGGATTTATGTGCTCTTTATCCTTTACCAGAGGCAGCTCACCCTCCTGAAGACCCAGATGTACATCCTCCAGTCCGTCACCCATGCCTTCAAGACGCCGCTGGCCACCATGCAGCTTTACCTCGAAACCATTACCAAACGGGACCTCCCGGAGAAAACAAGGGCTGAACTCTTAAACGGCATGCTCATAGTGAATCAGCGCTTGAAATCACTGGTATATAATTTCCTTGAAAGCGCACGCCTGAGTTCCAACCGAAGACCCTACTCTTTTTCCACGGTATCCCTACCCCGGTTCATCTCCTCCTATATTGCAAATAATGAGATCTTCCTCAAAGATGTCGATGTGCACTTTCATACACCCGATGAAGATATCACCGTCTGTGTGGATGCCGATACCTTTGAAATGGTTTTCTCGAACCTTATCGAAAACGCCATCCATTATTCCACCTCCTCTCCGAGGGTGGACATCAGGTTGTGGAAGGATGACAGGTGGGCATTTATCGAATTTTCTGATACAGGGATAGGCATACCCCAAGAGCGCCACCGAGATGTATTCAAGATGTTCAAGAGGCTGCCGGAGGGTGCAAGCCTCTGGGGCTCAGGAACAGGTATGGGCCTGTATGTGGTAAAAGGCATTATTAAGGCACATGGAGGAACTATAAGGGTGAACGTTAAAGACAAGGGAGAGGGCACCTCCTTCAGGATTCGGTTGCCTATTACGAGATCATGACCATCAAATGGCGCATCCTCATTATTGAAGACGACCATGCACTGTCATTGGGGTTGAGGATTAATCTTGAGGCTGAAGGATATGAAGTTCTCCATGCATTAACCGCTGAGGAAGGTTTGGCCATCCTTGATAATTCCAGTGTAGACTTGGTGGTCCTTGACCTTATGCTCCCTGGGATGGACGGGGTTGAAGCGCTTGAGCGTATACGGAGCGAGAACCTTAAGCTGCCTGTGCTCATCCTTACTGCACGTTCTTCTGCGGATGATAAGGTCGAGGGGCTGAAGGCGGGGGCCGACGACTATCTCACCAAACCATTTCACCTGGAGGAGTTTCTCCTCAGGGTTCGCAGGATGCTCGATCGCTACCAGTGGTACAAACCTGAAGATATACTCCAGATCGCCAATACCAGGGTCGATTTCAACACCCTGGAGATAAAGGATAACACCGGTAAGATCTTGCGTATCACACCTCATGAGGCAAACCTTATTCAATACATCACCCTCCACCAAGACCGCATTGTGACACGCTCCGAGCTGCTGAAGAACGTCTGGGGGCTCGACCCCGATATCGAGACAAGGACCGTGGATACATTCATCTCCCGAATCAGGCGATATCTTGAAAAAGACCCGTCAAAACCTGAGCATATCATCAGCATCAGGGGCAAGGGATATCGGTTTATACCTTAGTGAATAGTGAATAGTAACTACTGACCAGTGGTGTAAAGGATTTCTTGGCAGTACAGCAGTACAGTTAAATTTGGGGCTCATAACAATTAAATATTGTAGTTAACAGTAACTGATATTTTGACACATTTGATACAATGATTTATATAAATCTTATAGTTTAACTTTATACTTAAGAGGAGCATGTGATGGGGCTGAAAATAGGTGAGATTGCCAAGAAGAGTGGTGTGCCCCCCTCAACGATACGTTACTATGTGCGGCAAGGGCTCCTTCCGGAGCCGGACAAGGTCAATAAGAGCATGGCCTACTATGACGAGCGATGCATAGAGAAGATATATGCCATCCGTCATCTCCAGGAAAGGAAATACTTCCCTCTTTCGGTGATTAAAAACATCCTCAGGAGGATGGACCAGGGCCTCAGCCTGGATGAGGCGGAAGCTATTGAGGACGCTGTCTTTGGGGCTGTACCCGAAGCCGCTGAGAA
This sequence comes from uncultured delta proteobacterium, assembly GCA_963847605.1. Taxonomy (GTDB): domain Bacteria; phylum Desulfobacterota; class Desulfomonilia; order UBA1062; family UBA1062; genus MWEI01. The sequence continues at coordinate 145,237 of CAWKAM010000009.1, forward strand.
GGTAATGGACAGGGCCCAGTTTCTTGAAAACACCAAACTTACCAATGATGAACTCCAGACAGCCCTTAAGATAGGGCTCTTGATTCCTTATCTCCAGGAAAAAGGACGCACCCTCTATAACCAGGAAGATGTCCGTTTTGCAAGAGAGGCCCTCAAGAAGATACTTACCTTCGGCCAGGATCTCCATGAACTGAGCTTCTATGTAGATCTTGGGAAACAGATCGTCGACCATGAAATGAGCCTGCGGAAAGCTGCGGTTAAAGGAAAATCTCAACAGGAAAATATCCGTGTCACAACCGAAATCTCAAAGATGGCGGACCTCCTGAGGGGCTACATTATCCGGAGACTTTTTCAGAGAAGGGTCCAAGCTGCTATCCAGAAGAGTCTTACTGAATGATTGTCCGAGGATATTTTCTTTCCACACCTTTGGGTAATTCTTTTCCAATAAACCGGAAAATCTGTTAATCAAGTTTCATAACGCACCGAATTTTCAAGCCCACGCATTGAGCATGATTTTTGCAACTACAAGTATTTGATTACTTTTTTTATTTATCATGTGTATGTTCAAATTTTTTTGAACAGTGGGGGTAGATTCTCTTTGCGGAGGTAATTATACGGGAATAGATAAAGACGTGTGAATCCAATAATCCCTCTATAAGTCTGGCGGTCTTTGTCCGTTGAGGGCATAGGGATAAAGACCTAGGGTTGATATAATATTATATCACAGAAATACTTTATGGAATTATGTCCTTAAGGATTTAAGGAAACGTATACGATGCAGCAAACCCTCTTGGCAATACGAACTCATATGGCCTTTCTCATAACCGTAAGTGCAATCCTCACCACCCTGATCGGTATCACGGGATGCGGTAAAAGTGGCGGAGGCGGGCCTGTTATTGCTAAACCCGAAGGTACATATAAAAATGGTTATTTCATTGATAGTCCTGTGGAGGGCCTGCAATATAAAACACCCTCCTGGTCCGGCCTTACGGATTCTCAAGGAACCTTCTACTATCAAGACGGAGAAGAAATAACTTTTTCGCTTGGTACGGTTATTCTTGGACAAACACAGGCGAAAGGAATTATCACCCCCGTAGACCTTGACAGTGCGAATCCAACAACTTCAAGTACAAAAGTTATCAACATTGCACGGTTGCTGATAACTCTCGATCAAGACGGTAATCTTGATAATGGCATAACAATAACCCAGAGCGTCAGAGATGCACTAAATGGAATCAACATAGATTTAACTAACCCGAATATCGATAACAGTGCAGGCATCCAAGAAATGTTCAAGCGGTTGAATGGTCTCGGGATCTATCCTGAAGAAGTTACCGGGCTCGTACCTGCTGATGATGCACAGAACCATCTTGAGAATACCTTAAGCCAGATCGCGGCAGAAGAAATAGATGCAGAAGAAGCATCTAACAACATGCAACTTCAAGCAACTATTATTAATGGATTACCTTATTCGAATTCGAGCGTAATCATGATTCAGGGTCAGTCACTGAATCTGCAGGGTTCGGGATTAGGTGGTAAAGCGCCTTACACATATTCCTGGCAAATAAATAACGAGAAACCTTTCTCCTCAAAGAAAGACCCTGGAAACCTCCCCTTCAGAATGCAAGGTCCCTATATACTCACCCTCACAGTAACAGACAGCACCGGCGACTCCAAGATTGATACGTGCCGCATCACCGTATTCGGACCTGAGACCCAAGCAGGTCCATTACCCAATGATAACTTCCCCATAGCCTCAATGATCTCACCATCTGGGGGGGCAACATTCAATGTAGGCAGCACAGTGAATTTCCAAGCGACTATTTATAATGGCAACGTCCCATTGTATTATGCATGGAGCCCGGGTGCTTCCGGAAACTCCTATATCCCTCAGAATGAGAACGTCGTTTGCGTTTCACCTCGAACTTATCTTATAACACAGAGTATCTTGCTATCAATTCCCGGGACATATGATGACATAGTAATGGCTGTAAAGGACACTGGAATAGATGGTAAAACACCGAATGAAGCTGCTGCAAGTGTAGAGATTAATGTAAAGTAAGCAAGAACCATACCTTCTCCCTGAGAAGGCATCTTCTCTTCAATATCAAGAATGGAAGGCACTTTCCGGCCCTTGAAAGTATTCATCTCACTTCTGACTACAAGAAAACTGATGTTGACAACGTATGTGTGTATCCGGTATAAAACCTTATAGTTTAACTTTAATCTTTATAACTTGCGTGGAGTATTATCGAAAGGTAGCCCTCTTAAAAAAACAAATCATAGTGGAGTCATATATGAAGACACGTATAACTGAGCTCTTCGGAATCAAGCATCCCATCGTACTTTCCGGCATGAGCTGGATCAGCATTCCGAAGATGGTTGCAGCGGTATCCAATGCAGGCGGCCTGGGTATTTTGGCAACGGGGCCGTTTGATGCAGCACAGACAAGGGATGCCATCAGAGAGATCAAGTCGCTTACCAATAAACCGTTCGGTACAAACGCCACACTGCTCTTCCCCGGCGCTTCTGATAATGCACGGGTGGCGCTGGAAGAAAAGGTGCCGGTCATCAACTTCTCGCTGGGCAAAGGCGATTGGATTGTAAAGGCCGCCCATGAATACGGCGGCAAGGTTGTTGCCACAGTAGTCAACCACAAGCATGCCAAGCGTGCCCAGGACTATGGGTGCGACGCACTGCTCGTAACCGGCCATGAGGCCGCGGCCCATGGGGGAGATGCCACCACCTTCTGTCTTGTACCGAGCATTGCGGATGCGGTTAATATTCCCATCATCGCAGCAGGAGGCATTGCAGACGGAAGAGGTCTCGCGGCTGCCATTGCGCTGGGTGCTGATGCAGCTGCAATGGGAACCAGGCTTATGGCCACCAAGGAGAGTCCGCTCCACGAGAATTACAAACAACTCTCCATCCAGAAAGACGTGTATGATACCGTGTATTCGACCCGCTTTGACGGCCTGGGCTGCAGGGTGCTTGATACAAAGGCGGCCAGAAATGCTATCCGCCAGGGTCTGAACATCAGAAAGCTCCTTGAGGCGCTGCCTAATTCTGTAGGTATAGCCGACCAGCTCCATCTCCCTTACTTTAAGCTCTTTCTTGGCGTTATGGCCTCAGGATGGAAGAATGCCAGACAGCTTGCATTCATGGCGAATGCCTTCAAGGCAATACGGATTGCCACCGAGGATGGCGACATCAAGAAGGGTGTGCTCCCCGTAGGTCAGGCTACAGGCTTAATGAGGGATATCCCGACCGTAGCGGAGGCTATCGAGCGGACAGTGAAAGAGGCCGAGGAGATTGCCATTAATCTGGCACGAATGTCGAACGGCTCTCCAAAGGTGTATGCAGTGGATAACCCAAAACCCAAAGCCGCCAAAGCCCCCAGGAAGTCCGTATCCAGGAAGAAACCCAAAGAGCTCTAGAATTATCCGTCAAAATGGAAAAGCGGTCATGCTCCACTCTAGAGGGCATGGCCGCTTTCTTCTATCGGCGCTTACCTGACAAAAGTTGATGTCTTTTTCAGGCAGCTAATTGCATCATCATGCATCTTTTTCATCAGTTCGCTGCAACTGATTACATCGTGGATATGACCAATGGATTGTCCCACCATCATAGGTGCATCCTCCACATCTCCGGTCTCCCAGGCCCTTTTAATACGCTGCCCGGCGATAAGCGGAATGAGGGCTTCGATCCCCTTGCCAGCAGCTTCAGCGGTAAGTACCTCTAAAATAATCTTGTTCTTCAAGGCCCTGCCCTGAAGCCCGATAGTCTTGCACATGATGGTGGTCTCGTATTCCTGGCGTTTGATGAGTTCTTGCTTGATATTATCATGCACATCGCATTCTTTTGTGGCAATGAACCTGCTTGCCATCATGACGCCTTGCGCCCCAAGGGTGAGTGCTGCGGCCAAAGACCTGCCGTCGGCAATGCCCCCGACCGTAACGACCGGGATCTTGACGGAATCGACAATCCTCGGGGTGAGAACCATGGTAGTGACATCATCTCCGAGCGGGTGCCCTCCCTCCTCGAAACCGGCGGCGTATACGCCATCGTAGCCGGCCTTTTGTGCGTGGACGGCATGCCTCACCGAACCCACCTTATGAAACAACTTCACACCGGCATTTTTTAACTCTTCAAAGGTCTTTTTGCCCAGAGCCTTGTCCAGGGGGGTACCTGAGACCTCGATGCCGGCAACGCGCTCTTCTCTGCACACCTTGGCGTACATGGCATGATGCTCCGAGGTAATGCGTACCGATGGAAGTATGGTGACACCCACCATAAAAGGTTTTTCCGTGAGCTTCCTTACCTCTTTTATTGCAGCCCTGAACTGCTCTTCGGTCTCAAAATTACCCGCTGTGAGGTTGCCCATACCTCCGGCATTTGAAATGGCTGCACACAGTTTCGGTGTACAAAGCCACATCATGGCGCCGCATATAACAGGGTATTCAATGCCGAACATGTCCGTAATGGCGGTCTTGATCATGTTTCCCCCTCTGGATATAAAAGGTTAAAGTTGTACTTTATGCTTTAGCTTTTGTACACGCATCCCTCACCGGTGTCAAATTTTTTTTACAATAGAGAGTTCTCATGAAAATTATTAAATGCGCTCCATATCAAACTTTTACAAACTCTTAATTCTGTGTTCTTGCATAACAGCAGAAACTTGTCCTTTGTTTAACCCTATGGTAGGTTTATCCGGCACATCGGATAAAGGGGGTACATCTTTTGAAATATAGGTTCTCAACAAACGATTATATTATTTATCTCCTGAGTTATGTCTTCTTCTTTCTCTATATAGTTGATGCCCGAGCATTTCTTGTCATCCCCTTTCTCACGGATATTCCTTCCTGGATTTATCTCATCATAGCTATTGCACTCAATGTATGGGTCCTCCCTTTACCCGTCATTCACCCCAGGTTGCCGAAACCACCCGAGTCAGAGGGGCTTCCTGCCACGCTTGAGGCCCCTGCCCTGCCGGAAAGGCCCGCCGAACCGGAGAAAAAGGCCCCCCAAAAACCAACACCGGAAGAAAAACTCGGCAAAGGTTTATCGAAAACCCACAAGGGGTTCATCGATAGAATATCCGCAGTATTCAAGCGGTCATCTTCCCTTGATCAAGGTTTGCTTATTGAGCTTGAAGAGACCCTCGTGGGCACCGACATCGGTGTAAGAACAGCATATGCACTCTTCGAGTCAGTCCAAAAGAAGGCCGCCTCTTTGAACGGCGCTGATTCGGCCTTGAGAGCCATTCGGGAAGAGGTCGAGACCATCCTTGAAAAACGGGAGTCACCCCTTGAAATTCCTGAAGGCGTTAAGCCTTTTGTCATGATGGTGACCGGGGTAAACGGTTCAGGTAAGACAACTACTATTGCCAAGATCGCCTATCATTTGAAAAACGAAGGTAAATCGGTGGTGATTGCATCAGGCGACACATTTCGAGCCGCAGCGATAGAGCAGCTCGAACACTGGGCCAATAAGGTAGGGGTCGATTTCGTCAAGGCCCAGGAGGGTGCCGACCCATCATCCGTCGCCTTTGACGGCCTGCAGGCCGCCATCGCCAGAAATCATGATGTACTCATCATCGATACGGCCGGCAGGCTCCATACCAAAGAGAATCTCATGGAGGAATTGAAGAAGACACAGCGGGTTCTTGGAAAGAAATACGAAGGCGCACCCCATGAGATCCTCCTTGTGCTTGACGCCACCATCGGCCAGAACGCCATCGAGCAAACAAGGCAGTTCAACAATGCCCTTAAGGTTACCGGCATTGCTCTGACCAAACTGGATGGATCATCCAAGGGAGGCGTGATCGTGGGTATTGCCAATGAGTTCGAGATACCCATACGATTCATCGGTATCGGTGAGGATATGGACGATCTCCAGCCGTTTCATGCGAAAAGCTTTGTAAATGCCCTCTTCCTTGACAATGAGTCTTAGGGCTCAGGTAGTTAGGTTATGCTGAAGATTCCTAAAAAAAGGCTCAACCTTATCTTCGATGCCATGAAGTCAAAGAGCATCATGGTCATCGGCGATCTCATGCTGGATGAATACATCTGGGGTAAAGTGGAACGTATCTCACCCGAGGCCCCGGTCCCCGTGGTAGAGGTACAAAGCGAACTCTTTAAGCTCGGCGGGGCCGGAAACGTTGCAAACAACCTATTGAGCCTAGGGGCGCAGGTAATCATCATTGCAGTAAAAGGCAGTGACCGCCATGGCGATATCCTCCAGGGTATCCTTACAGACCTGAAGATTTCAACCGATTCCATCTTCACCGACCACAAGCGGGGCACTACGGTAAAGACCCGGATCATTGCACACACCCAGCAGGTGGCCAGGATCGACAAGGAAAATACATCTTTAATCACGGATGCCATGCTGAAAAAAATAGTCTCCTCATACCGGGATCGTCTGAAAAAGATCGATGCTCTCATCATCTCAGACTACGGCAAGGGGATGGTGAGCAAAAAACTTATAAACCAGGTAGTTCCCCTTGCCCGCAGTAACGGCATCCCGGTATGCGTAGATCCCAAGGAAAGAAATTTCCCCCATTATAGGAATGTGAGCGTCATCACCCCGAATATCAAAGAACTGAGCTTCGGGGCGGGCATTAAGATCGAGGATTACGATCACATCATCCAGGCAGCGCGGAAGGTTAAGGACATGCTTAACTGCAACATGATCCTGGTGACCAGGGGCGAACATGGGATGAGTCTGTTTGCCGAGGATAGTGATCCCACTGATATACCTACCACCGCCAAGGCAGTATTCGATGTCACCGGCGCAGGTGATACCGTTATTGCGTGTTTCACCCTGGCACTGGTATCAGGCGCCACTCCCAAGGAAGCAGCCATCATCGCCAACGTTGCGGCAGGACTTGTAGTAGCACAGGTCGGTGCTGCGAGCGTGCCCTGGGAGAAGCTCAAAAAGGTGTGCATGGAGGAGATCGGTGGGTAAGGTGTCCTTCCCTGAAAAGGTCATGCTTTTCAGCAGCATGATCTATAATAATGAGAAGTCGCCTGTGGAGAAGGCAATTTCATTACTGAAAGAGCAATTCGGCCAGACCATCGTGACTACCCAAACCATGCCTTTTACCTACACTGATTATTACTGCAAGGAGATGGGGTCTCCCCTTTATCGGCTTATCCTTGCATTCTCTGAGCTCGTGGAGAGAGACTCCCTGCCCGAGATAAAATGGAAAACAAATAAGATGGAAAACGATTTTCTTGAAGAAGGGAAAAGAAGGATTAACCTCGACCCGGGACTCATCACCTTGGAGAATATATGCCTTGCCACAACAAAACCCTACACCCACCGTATCTATCTCGGCAAAGGCATATGGGCTGAGATCACCCTCATATACCGGGAGGAATCTTACCGGAGACTGGAATGGACGTACCCTGATTATGGGTCTGATGAACTCATCGGGATCTTCAACAACCTCAGGGAGACATATAGGGGGAGGCTGAGATGCCAAGAAGCATGACAGGGTTCGGTCAGGCCGATGCCCTCGGATATCATGTGGAGATCAAGGGGGTCAACCATCGGTACAAGGATATACGGGTAAAGATGCCCAAAGACCTTTCAGCCTTTGAAATACCGGTTCGAGATATGGTTTCTGAGGCGGTCCACAGAGGGAAGGTTGACGTAACGGTCACGAAAAGCACCACCGGCAATGCCCAGGAGAAAATGGCCATCAACTGGGAGCTGGCAAAGGCCTACTTTGAAGACCTGTGCACCATGGCGAAGGCCTTTGGAGGTGAGGTGACCTTCCGCGATGTCCTCCTCATTCCGGGGATATTCAGCGAGGGACCAGATCGGATTGAAGATCCATTGCCCCTCATCGCTCAGGCGCTCAGAAAGGCACTTGAATTATTCTCAGAGGCACGAGAGAATGAAGGAATGAACTTAACAAAAGATATTCTTTTCCGGGTCGAGCACTTGCTTGAAATGGCCGAGTCTATGAAAAAACTTGCATCAGATATGACAAACGTATATAAAGACAGGCTGCATGCCAATTTAAACGCACTTCTCTCAGACAAGTCAAGTATGATTGATGAGGTTCGTCTGGAGCAGGAAGTGGCGTTACTGGCAGATAAAAGCGATATCACCGAAGAATTGGTGCGGCTGAACAGCCATACACGTGTACTTGAGGAGACGATCACTACCCAGACAGGTTCTATCGGCAGACACACTGATTTCATCCTTCAGGAGATCAACCGGGAGATAAACACTATCGGGTCGAAGAGCCAGATCAATGCCTTGAGCCGCATCGTGATTGATGCAAAGACGGAAATGGAAAAGATCAGAGAACAGGTTCAAAATATTGAATAGTAAATGGTTGAGGGAGAAAGGAGAGCGGGTATGGGCAAACTTGACACCAGACTTCTCAATATCGGCTTTAACAATGGGGTTGTAGCATCAAGAATCATTGCAATTGTTAATCCGTCATCTTCTCCAATGAAACGCCTCAGAGAAGAAGCCAAGGAGAGAGGTCAACTGATCGACGCAACCCAGGGAAGGAAGACGAGATCTATCATTATTACTGATAGTTCCCATGTTATTCTGAGTGCGATTCAGGCAGAAACAATCTCAAACCGCCTTTACGACGGGGGTGGCCAGAAAGAGAATATTGCACTGAAGGAGTAGCAGTGAGGATTTTCATCTCCGGTCCTTCCGGTGTTGGAAAATCAACTATCATCAAAGAAATACTTACAACGAATCCTGATATGGTTCTCTCAGTTTCCTACACGACCCGTCCTCCTAGGACAGGTGAGAGGGATGGCTTCGATTATTTCTTTGTTTCCAGGGAATCGTTTGAAGAAATGATCAAGACGAATTCATTCCTGGAATGGGCTAAAGTGCATGACCATCTCTATGGTACATCTTTGCAATGGATCGAATCAAAAGAACACGAAGGGTTGAGCATCCTCTTTGATATCGACGTGCAGGGGGTTATGCAGGCGAAAGAAAAGGGATCACCCGGATGCTTCATATTCATCATTCCCCCGGACATGGAGGAGCTTGCAAAGCGGCTGAGCGGCCGGGGAACGGAAGAACCCAAGGCAGTAAAGCTCAGACTCGAGAATGCAAAGAAAGAGCTCAGGCATTGGGACATGTATGACTATCTTGTGGTAAATGATTCCCTGGAGAGGACAATTGAGGACATCTCCACGATCATGAAGGCCTACAGATCCTCAAAAGAGGTGGTTATCGGAGAACTTAAATGGCTCAGAACAATCGCATAATCTTCGCCCTCGATGTCGGCAATATGGACTCTGCCAGGCATTGGATCCGCACCCTTATGGGGCATGTCGGATGGTTTAAGGTGGGTCTTGAACTCTTCACTGCCGTCGGTCCGGATGTTGTGAAGCTCGTAAAGGACAGCGGTATCAAATGCTTCCTCGACCTCAAGCTCCATGACATTCCGAACACCGTTGCCGGTGCCGTCAAGTCGGCTGTAAGAACGGGAGCGGACATGATGACAATCCATCTCTCCGGAGGAAGGGCCATGGTAACCGCCGCGCTGACGGCTGCTCAAGATGAGTCACAAGCTTTTGGTATCGACAGACCAAAGATTGCGGGGGTAAGTGTCCTCACCTCATTAAGCGGTGAAGATCTCAAAGAGATCGGGATAGACAAGGCCCCTTCCGAGCAGGTTGTACATCTTGCACGGTTTGCAGCCTCCTGTGGTACTGACGCCCTGGTCTGCTCTGCAGAGGATCTCGCCCATATCCGATCGATCGTTCCAAGAGAGCTCATGCTCATCACCCCGGGGATAAGGCCCGGTTGGTCGCAAAAAGGGGATCAGAAGCGAATTGCCACGCCAAGCTCCGCCCTGCAGGCAGGGGCTGATCTTCTGGTGATAGGCAGGCCCATCAGTGACTCACCGGACCCTGTAGGGGCTGTTCAAAAGATCACACACGAGATGGAAACCCCTTAGGGGAGCCGGTATCCTTATCACGAAAGAAAAATTGCAGCACGTTCTTTTTGATGTTGTGTTGACCTCCCGACTATTCTCCCCTATCGTGCATCCATGTCTATCAGGATATGCGGCGGCAGATACCGTTCAATTCGTCTTGATTGTCCTGCTTCCCGCGTGCGGCCCACGACCGATCGCGTAAAAGAAGCGATATTCTCAACACTGGTCCATGACCTTAAGGATTCTGTTGTCCTGGATCTTTTTGCAGGAAGCGGCAGCCTCGGGATTGAGGCTATAAGCAGGGGTGCATCCCAGGTAACCTTTGTTGAGAAATCGCAGGAATGCATCAAGGTCATCGAGCGAAACATCGAGACAATAGGGGCGCAGCAGCGCTCGATCATCATAAAGTCGGATGTCCGAACCTATATCAATAAATGCCCCGCATCCTTTGACCTTATATTCATGGACCCTCCTTACCATAAAGATCTTGCCTCACAATTGGCGCCTCATGTATATAACCTCCTCAACATTGGAGGGATATTGGTGGTGGAACACTCAATCAGAGAGGCGGTCCCCTTGGTTGTATGGAAATCGAAACGATATGGGGACACTGCAATCTCATATTTCATCAGGAGTGAGCAATGAAGAGGGAAAAAATCGCTGTCTGCCCCGGCTCCTTTGACCCCATCACCCAAGGCCACCTTGATATCGTGCGCCGAGGCCTGTGTGTGTTCGACAAAGTGATCATCGCAGTGGGCCATAACCCCCTGAAGCAGGATCTGTTCACCACGGATGAAAAAATCGAGATGATTACAAAATCCGTAGAGGGAAATCCACGGATAGAGGTAGATTCATTCGAAGGTCTGCTTGTCGACTACCTCAAGAAGGTTGGTGCCTGTGCCATCCTGCGCGGCCTCAGGGTCATCTCGGATTTCGAACTGGAGATGCAGCTCGCCCTCATGAACAGGAGGCTGAGTGAAGAGGCAGAGACATTTTTCCTTATGACAGACTACAACCACCTCTTTGTCAGCTCCACCATTGTCAAGGCAACAGTCGCGGCAGGCGGATCGGTCGAGGGCCTGGTTCCGCAGCCTGCCCTGGAGAAACTCCTTGAGAAGTTCCCCCAACATAAATAATAGACAGCATCCGTAGGGAGGTTTTTCTATGAAGATATCTAGGCTCGTATCCAAGATCCCGGGATCACCGACACTGGCCTTGACCGCCAAGGTCAATGAGCTCAAGGCTTTAGGCAAGGATGTCATCGGATTTACTGCAGGTGAACCGGATTTCGATACCCCTGAGAATATAAAGAATTCGGCTATTGAAGCCTTGGCCCGGGGAAGAACGAAGTACACACCTGTGGGCGGCATACCCAAACTCAAGGAGGCGGTCTGCGCAAACATCAATGAGGATTACGGGCTTAGAGTGTCTCCTGAGAATGTCATCGTCTCTTGCGGTGCAAAGCACAGCCTGTACAACCTCTTTCTTACCCTGTTTGAACAAGGGGATGAGGTGATTTGTCCCGGACCGTACTGGGTATCGTACCCACCCATGGTTGAGATGACCGGCGCAACCCCTGTGATCATCGACACCAGGCCCACCGGCATGAAACTCCATGCCGACATGGTGGCAGAGGCGATCACCAAGCGCACGAAAGGCATCATTATCAATTTACCCTCGAACCCTACCGGCATGGTCATTGAAAAGAACGAGCTGGAAAAGATTGCCGAGTTGTGTGTAAGGCATGATATCATAATCATCTCTGATGATATTTATCGCAAGATCATTTTCAACGGACTCTCATTCTTCAGCCCTGCCATGATCTCACCCGAGGTTGCCGGAAGGACCTTCATCATCGATGGGTCCTCCAAGACCTATGCCATGACCGGGTGGCGCATAGGTTACTGTATAGGTGACAGCAAGGTTATCAAGGCCATGGAAAGACTTCAGAGCCAGAGTACATCGAATCCGACCAGCTTTGCCCAGGATGGCGCCATTACTTCTTTAACCAGCGGCCAGATCAAGTCGATCGTGGATGAGAGAAGGCGGATATTCGAAAAGCGAAGGGACTTGATCGTTACCAAGCTGAGAGAGATCCCCGGGATTGATGTTATACCTCCGAACGGGACCTTCTATGCCTTCCCCTCAATAGACGGTTATATGGACCGGTTCGGCAATTCAACCGCCTTCTCGGAATACCTGATCGAAAAGGCGTTAGTGGCGCTCATTCCGGGCGGTGAATTCGGCGCTTCCAACCATGTGAGGTTTTCATTTGCCACATCCGAAGAAAATATCATCAAGGGACTGGATAGGATAAAGGAGGCCCTTGCATCGCTTAAATAATGCGTAGAGAAATTTGTATCCAGCCGGAAGGACCGCAAACGATGCCATCATTTGAATGTATGCATCTGATGGACAGGCCATAAACCTTAAAACATTCTATACCCTGCACCTAACCTCCTTACTGCTGAACGGGCAGATGAACACTATCTCGCAGGCCGTGAGCCTCATGGGTCGGCCGTCTTTATTGCCCTTGCCGTAGCGGGGGTCGCCCATGACCGGGTGGCCGGCGGCTGCGAGGTGGCGGCGGATCTGGTGGAGCCTGCCGGTTTCGATCTCTACCATCAGGCTTGAGGTGTTCGCATCCGGATCGTAGGAGAGCACTCTATATTTCGTGACTGCCGGCTTGTGGTCAAGGGGCATCTCGATGGTTCCCTCCCCTTTTTCCATCTTGCCGAACGCCTCCACCCGGTAGCGCTTGATCACATCACGGCCCTTAAAGAGGTTCGATAAACCGGCTGAGGCCTGCTTTGTATGGGCGACTATCACCAGGCCTTGAGCCTCTCGGTCGAGCCGGTGCACGGGGAATGCCCCGCGCCTCGGGTTGAAGTGTGTCTCCGCCTGCCTCAGGAGCGAGCAGTGATCGCCGAATTCCGTACCCTGGGTAAGCAGGCCTGCCGGCTTGTGCCAGATGCTGTAGTGCTGCCGGTCCATCACACACTGGGCTTGAGGCGGTTCGATGGAAAGAAGGGCAGAATCGTAGAAGAGCTCGACACGGTCTCCGGGCTTTAACGCGGCGGTGGCCCTGCGCATGCGCTCACGGCCCTTTCCCTTCCTGCAACTCCAGGCAGCACCTTTGTTCATGGCGTCCTTGATGCGTGCCTTGGGGAGGCCGGTATTGGCGGCAAGAAAATCACTGGCTTGAAGGGGGCCGCCGGAGCCGACTGCCTTTTTGAAAATGATCTTTTCATCCGCTGTCATGAATATTCATTACCCCTGTTTCAATACCAAAGGGAGAGATGACAAAAACACGTACCCACGGCAGAAAAGAGGATCCGACAATGAGAGTACAAAAACCTCACGCCCCCTGCATCAGTGCCTTGATCTCGTCGTGGTCGATCTTTTCCTTATCCAGCAGCAGACTCGCGCCTTTGGCAAGCACGTCCCTTCTCTGTTTAAGGATGTCCAGGGCAACTTTATACTGGGCAAAGATGATCTGTTGGATCTCTCTGTCAATGGCCTGTGCAGTCGACTCGCTATAGTCTCCGCGATTTTCCATGCCGAGGTCCATGAACTGCGAACGTCTGTCATGGGCGAGGTAGACCTGGCCTAATGAATCGCTCATGCCGTATTCCTTGACCATGCTCCTGGCGATATCCGTGGCACGGGAAAGGTCGTTGTGGGCACCGGTGGATATATCGCTGAAGATAATCTCCTCTGCCGCCCTGCCGCCGAGCAGGGATGCGATCTTGTTCTGCAGCTCGGTCTTGCTCATGAGAAACCGGTCCTCCGTGGGCACCTGCATGGTGTAGCCGAGCGCTGCAATACCCCGGGGGATGATGGAGATCTTCTGGACAGGGTCCGTGCCGGGCAGGCTCATGGCGACGATGGCGTGGCCCATCTCATGGTGCGCCACCACTTCCCTCTCGTGCTGATTGATGAGCCGGTTCTTCTTCTCGAGCCCGCCGATAATACGTTCCACCGCCTCCTGGAACTCGCTCATGCCCACGAGCTTCTTGTTCCGCCTGACCGCGAGCAACGCCGCCTCGTTCGCGAGGTTCGCCAGGTCGGCGCCTACCATGCCGGGTGTCATGGCAGCTAGTTTCTCAACATCGACATCGGGTTCGGTTTTGACATTCCTTAAGTGAACCTTGAGGATATCCGCCCTGCCGACCTTGTCGGGACGATCCACGAGGATATGGCGGTCGAACCTTCCCGGCCTGAGCAATGCAGGGTCCAGGATCTCTGGCCGGTTGGTGGCCGCCATGAGGATGACCCCCACCTTTGAGTCGAAGCCGTCCATCTCCACCAGGAGCTGATTGAGGGTCTGCTCGCGCTCGTCATGGCCACCCATGACGCCGCCGATCCCCCGCGCCTTGCCCAGGGCATCGAGCTCGTCGATGAAGATGATGCAGGGGGCCTTTTCTTTGGCCTGGACGAAGAGGTCTCTCACCCGGGCGGCGCCAAGGCCCACGAACATCTCCACGAAGTCGGACCCGCTCATGCTGAAAAACGGCACACCGCTTTCCCCGGCCACTGCCTTTGCCAGCAGGGTCTTTCCGGTGCCCGGGGGGCCTACCAGCAGAATGCCCTTGGGTATCTTGCCCCCGAGCTCGCCGAACTTCCCAGGGTTCTTGAGGAAGTCGATCACCTCCTCGAGTTCCTGCTTCGCCTCATCCACGCCCGCCACATCGGTGAACCTTACATTGAGCTCGTTTTCCATATAGATCTTGGCCTTGTTCTTGCCGAGCGACATGAAACCGGGCTGCTGGCCCGCCATGCGCTTCATGAAGAGGTACCAGATCCCGATGAACAGGAAGATAGGCAACACCCAGGAGATGATGTCCCTCAGGAAGGTGGACTCGATCTCGCCTTTGAATGTGACGCCATACTGTTCCAGGGTCTTCGAGAGCTCCTGGTCGACCCGCACGGTTTTAAATTCTTCAGCCTTTCCCTGAGAGTCCTTCATTTTCCCCTGAATCTTGTCCTGAGAGACGGCGATCTCGGTTACCTTGCCTGTCTTGAGCAGCATCATGAACTGGCTGTATGGGATGGTCTTCACTGCGAACATCGATGCTATGTAGCTCTGGATGATGAGCACCACCCAGACCCCGATAAGGATATAAAAAACAGAAAACTTATGCTGTTTCTCCAAGAGGGTCCTCCCCTTCATCTATGGCCTAAAAGCGAAGTGAATATTACTATAGTTAAGTTCGCCGCTATTGTACTGCAAGAGGGCATGGTCTGCAAACATTTGAGAAACTGACAATCGATGAACAGTGAGCAGAGAAGAAGTGACTAGTGAATAGTGACTAGATCAATGGCTTTGAGCCATGGCTGAACCATTATCGACCATGGAATCGTCTAATAAAGATTCAGGGGGATTAAAATATGTTTAAGAAAATCATGAAAGGACTGATCGCCATGCTGTTTGTTCTGCCACTATCTACCGGGATCTCGGCTGATACAAAATATGAGTTGGCCACCTTCGCGGGGGGATGTTTCTGGTGTATGGTGCATCCCTTCGATAAGCTCCCGGGGGTGAGAGAGGTTATCTCGGGATATACCGGGGGACATACCATCAACCCCACCTATGAAGAAAACTCATCCGGGACAACGGGCCATGCCGAGGCCATCCAGGTGACCTATGATCCTGCAAAGATATCATATGCGGACCTGATGGAGGTGTTCTGGCGGCAAATAGATCCGACCGATGCCGGAGGTCAGTTTGTGGACAGGGGAAACCAGTATAGAAGCGCCATCTTCTACCACAACGATGAGCAGAAGAGGCTCGCAGAGGAGTCCAGGGATCGGCTCGCAAAGTCCGGCAGGTTCACAAAACCCATCGTAACCGAGATCGTGAAGGCGACCACGTTCTACAAGGCAGAGGAATACCACCAATATTACTACAAGAAGAACCCCATCCGGTATAAGTACTACCGGTTCAACTCAGGCCGTGACCAGTTCCTTGATAAGGTCTGGGGGAAAGACAGGGATTATGTGCCCGGGAAGACCCCAACAGGTGCGTACACCAAGCCGAGTGCGGAGGTCCTGAAAAAGAAGCTCACGCCAATGCAGTTCAAGGTAACCCAGAAAGAGGGAACGGAACCGCCCTTTGACAATGCATACTGGAACAACAAACACGATGGCGTCTATGTGGATATCGTTTCCGGTGAGCCCCTGTTCAGCTCAAAGGACAAGTATGACTCCGGCACCGGCTGGCCGAGCTTCACCAAGCCCTTGGAGCCGGGTAATATCGTGGAGAAGCAGGACAGGAGCCTGTTCACTACAAGGACAGAGGTCAGGAGCAAGCATGCCGATTCTCATCTCGGCCACGTCTTCAATGACGGACCGCCCCCGACGGGGTTGCGCTACTGCATGAACTCGGCCGCCCTGCGCTTCGTCCCCAAGGAGGACCTGGAAAAGGACGGCTATGCTCAATACCTCAAGCTCTTCGAGAAGTGATTATCTAGGAGAGACAATTGCAAAACTCAAAAAAAGTGTCACCCTGGTCCCCGCCTTCGCGGGGATAAACTCCAGCGGGGGTCCAGAATTTTATGAAAAGACTGGATTCGAAGCTTCCGCGGGAATGACAATATCAGAATTTTGCAATTGACTCAGGGCATTTATCATAATTCATGGTATAGTAATGAGGATGCTTGAGCCGTCATTAAACATCCTTATTGTCGACGATGAGCTGAACATCCGCAAGACCCTGACGGTCTTTCTCGAGACCGAAGGGCATAAGGTTGTTGCCGTCAGTAATTTCCAGGATGCCGTTTCAGAGAACTCAAGGCATTCTTTTGACATGGCCTTTGTGGACCTGAGACTCGGGACTCAAAGCGGCCTCGACCTCATTCCCTTGCTGCTGGCTGCTTCACCCTGGCTCAAGATCGTGGTGATAACGGCCTATGCATCGTTCGATACGGCCGTGGAGGCGATAAAGCGGGGTGCAACGGATTATATCCCCAAACCGTTCACCCCTGCCCAGGTAAAATTGGCCGTTCAAAAGACAGCCGAGGTGCGTTCTCTTGAGCAGCATGTTGATGCCCTCCGGACGGATCTGCACCGAATCAATCCGGAGATGGAATTCACCAGCTCAAGCCCTGTCATGCAGCGCACTATCGAGCTCGCCAGGCAGGTGGCATCGACCGACTCGATTATCCTGTTGACCGGTGAAAACGGCACCGGCAAGAGCGTGCTCGCTCGGGCGATTCATGCCTGGAGCAGCCGCTCCGACAAGCCATTCGCCGAGATCTCATGCCCGAGCCTCGCACCGGAGCTCCTGGAGAGCGAGCTCTTCGGCCATGTCAAAGGGGCCTTTACCGGGGCAGTCAGGGACAATCCCGGGCGCATCGCCTCGTGTGAAGGCGGGACCCTTTTCCTCGATGAGATCGGTGATCTCCCCTTGTCCGTGCAACCCAAGCTCTTGAGGTTCATCCAGGAAAGACAGTATGAGCGCCTGGGCGACCATGCCACACGAAAGGCGGACGTGAGACTGGTTACGGCCACGAACACCAACCTGGAGCAGTCCGTTAAGGACCACAGGTTTCGCGAAGACCTCTACTACCGGCTTAATGTGATCCCCATCGAGATCCCTCCGCTTCGTGAACGGCCTGAGGATATAGCCGCCCTTGCCGTACTGATGCTCTCCTTTTTTGCCCGCAACAACCACCGCCCCGTGCAGCGCTTCACAGACAAAGCAATGAATGCCCTGAAACGGCATGCCTGGCCGGGGAATGTCCGCGAGCTCCGCAATGTCGTGGAAAGGGCTTCCATCCTGTGCACCTCTGAACTCGTAGGGATCGAATTCCTCCCGGAGGCACTTGAACCCAAAGAAGAATCCATAAAGCCCGGAGATCTCGTTTCCATCGAGAGGCTTGAAGAGATGCACATCCGCCGCGTCCTGGCTTCGACAAAATCCTTGCAGGAGGCCGCCGACATCCTCGGGATCGATCAGGCCACACTCTGGAGACGGCGGAAGCGATACAATATCTGAAATAACGCCTTGAAAAATGCAAGGCATCCCTTATTCATATCCTTGCAAATTGCAATCTCGGTCATGGTTTTTTTCCACTAACCCATTGACATCTTTTGATCTTATACATGGCACACAGATTGCCTAAGATATTGAGGGAGGAATGGACGGATGCTGAGCTTACGACAAAAGTTGCTGGTGGGGTTCGGAGGACTTCTCCTCATTATTGTCCTTCTCGGCGTGAAGAGCATCATCCAGGTCACGGACCTGGGCGGTGCCATCGATTCCATCCTCAGGGAAAATTACCGGAGTGTAATCGCATGCCAGGATATGAAAGAATCATTGGAGAAGATCGACGACGGCGCGCTGCTCATTGTCCTGGGGTACAGAAAAGAAGGGATTGATGCCGTCAATAAAAACACCCCTGATTTTGAGAAGGCACTCAACACTGAACTGCACAATATAACGCTGCCCAGAGAGGGACTCGCGGCAAATCATCTCAGGGAACTCTATGTCCAACATAAATCCCTCATACAAGGCCTGGAGGATCAGTCTCTATCCCCTGACACCCTGCGCCGGATGTATCTGACGGATCTTAAGCGGCTCTACGGTGAGATCATTGACACTGCGGATGAGATCCTTACCATGAACCAGAAGAACATGTACGATGAGAGTCAGCAAGCCCGCAAGAAGGCCGCAATTGCCAGGCATGAGATGTATGTCCTCCTGCTCATGGGGGCTTTGGTTGCTGTCTGCTACATGTTCCTGATCGGTAAATGGATACTCAGGCCGATCAAGACCCTCACCCAGTCGGTGGACGAGATCAGGCAGGGGAATCTCGACCTTGTGGTGAAGAGCGACACCCATGACGAAATCGGCCATCTCTCGGTTGCATTCAACGAAATGACTGCCAGCCTGCGCGAGCTGAGGCGCAAGGATGAAGACAAGCTGATCAGGATGCAGCAGTCCACGCAGCAGACCTTCAACATCCTTCCCAATGCAGTTGCCATGATCGATCTGGACGGCAAGGTGGAAATATCCACGGAAACGGCCTCAAAGATCTTCGGCCTCAAACGTGGTGTGCTGATCCAGGGCCTGCATGTCAAGTGGATGACCGACCTCTTCAAAGAGGCCCTGGCAAGTGATCCCGCTCAAATGCAGAAGAAAAGCGCACCTGTCATACAGCACTTTGTTAATGCCGAGGAACACTACTTCCAGCCCACTGCCGTACCCATCCTGAACAAATGGAAGCAGATGACGGGCGTCATCCTGGTGCTTAATGACGTCACCGAGCAGATGGAACAGGATGAGCTCAAGCGGGAGTTCATATCAACGGTCTCTCATCAGCTGAAGACTCCGCTCACCTCCGTCCGCATGGCCCTTCACATCCTGCTCGAAGAAAAAATCGGCTCTCTGACGCCGAAGCAGGCCGATGTCCTGATCGCCGCACGTGAAGACTCAGAGCGACTGCATGGTATTATTGATAACCTGCTGGACATCAGCCGCATCGAATCCGGCAAGATGGAAATGGACATCAAGCCGGTCTCTCCCGTCAAGCTTGTTCTCAAGGCCGCAGAGTCGTTCCGGAGCTCAGCCCATGACCACGGTGTGGACCTGGCCACAGAACTGCCGGACGATTTGCCGCATGTCTCTGCGGATACGATCCAGATCTCACATGTCTTTGCCAACCTCATTTCGAATGCCCTGAAGTACACTGCATCCGGCGGTAAAATCACCATCTCCGCCCAGGCAGACAAAGAGCAGATGCGCTTCGGCGTATCCGACACGGGTAAGGGAATTCCGTCCCAATATCTTAATCAGGTATTCGACCGGTTTTTCCGGGTACCCGGCCAGGAAATGGAGACAGGCACCGGACTGGGCCTTGCGATAGTCAAGGAAATCGTCGAGGCACACGGGGGGACCGTGGGTGTTGAAAGTACCATCGGCATAGGAAGCATCTTCTCCTTTACCCTTCCGAGATCGGATAGAATCAAGGTTCTCACAAGTGAAAAAGAGGAACAGACATGGTTGATGTGATCTTGATTGTATCCGCATTCTTTCAAGGATGGGTATTATCCTGATCTTAAAAAAGCAGATCCGAACAGGAACGTAAAATAAATGGCCCAAGATAGAACCGATGCATTCCTGCGAATGATCCGCCTGTCCCAACGTGGACGGCTGAAGATATACCTTGGATATGCCGCCGGTGTCGGGAAGACCTATGAGATGCTCCAGGAGGCACACCGGCTGAAGGCGGAAGGCATCGATGTGGTGGTCGGACTGGTCGAAACGCACGGCCGTGCGGGGACCGCCCAGCTCCTGGAAGGCCTTGAAATAATCCCCAGGCGGAAGCAGGAATATCAAGGGATCATCCTGGAGGAAATGGATCTCGATGCCATTCTGATACGCAAACCCGGGATCGTTCTCGTAGACGAACTTGCCCATACAAACGTTCCAGAGAGCCGGAATCCCAAACGCTATCAGGATGTCCAGGATATCCTTGCCCAAGGGATTCATGTCATCACGACCTTAAATATTCAACACCTGGAGAGCCTCTATGATATCGTTGAGAGGGCTTCCGGAGTCAAGGTGCATGAGCGTCTTCCCGACTCTATCCTGACCGAGGCGGACCAGATCGTAAACGTCGACGTAACCACCGAAGACTTAAACGACCGGCTGAAGGAGGGTAAGATATATCCCAAGGAAAGGGTCGAGACCGCCCTGGCGAATTTCTTCAAAAAGTCGAATCTGACTCAGCTCCGCGAACTTACCCTTCGAGAGCTCGCTTCACAACTCGACGTGCGTTCCCGGGACGACCAGGAAAAAGACATGAGTGCAACCCCTGACCAGATCATGGTTTGCCTCAGCAGCAGGGGACCCAACAGCGAAAGGCTTCTCAGGTATGCGTCACGGGTGGCCGGCAGGCTCAACCGCAACTGGTACGCCGTGTATGTCCAGACACCCTCCGAAGACCCGACGGTCATTGACGCCAAGATCCAGCGCCTCATTTCGAATACACTCACCCTTGCCAAGCAGCTCGGTGCAATCGTCTTCACGTTCAAGGGAGAAGACATCGTGAGCACCATCCTGCAGTTTGCAAGGGAGTACCGGGTCGGTCACATCGTCATCGGCAGCCCTGATAAGATCCCTTTCAGAAAACGGATATTCGGCAAACGGAGCATTGCCGAACGGCTTATCCAGGAGGCGGTGGGCGTCACGGTCGTTGTCCTGGATACCAAGACATCCGAGTCGGAGTATGCCTCTAAGGTGGAAGAAAAGGCTGTCCCAAAGAAACCGAGCCCCTTACATGCCCCTTCTCCGGGAGACGGCCATGGAGGCTTAAGCCGGTTTCTATCACCCAAAGGTATCCTCATCTGGAATGAGCCGGTAGCAAGTGATGTCCTGTTGCAAGGGCTTACGGAGGTTGCCGCACAATGCGCGAACAACTCTCATCAAAGTCTGAAATACCTTTCGGCCATCCTGGAAAGAGAAAACCAGGGGTCTACCTTTTTCAACGAAGGGATCGCCTTTCCCCATGCGAGGATCGAGGGACTTGAACAGGCATGTGTTGCACTCGGACTTACCCATGGAGGTGTTTCCGACGTGACGACCGACAAACCCATTGAAAGTGTCTTCCTCATTTTATCACCAATGGAAAACCCCGACCAACAGATCCAGATCCTGGGTCTTGCCAGCAAGCTGGCCCAGGACAGGCACCTCATGGGCACTCTCCAATCTGCTATGAGACCTGATGAAGCGTATGTTGCCATCCGGGATTGGGAATTTATCCAGAACAATAAGACGGATGAATAATGAGCACACCGAAAGGAGGACCTACCCTATGAACCTCATAATCTGGTTTCCGGCAATGTTTCTCTTGGGCCTGGTATCCATGGGCCTTTGTTTCCTGTTCTTGAAAGCGTGCGAGAAAATTTAAAAGGATGAGGTGATGCCAATGATCTATCTGACAGCGGCCGTAGCGGCCTTCTTGATCGTTTATCTTTGTGTGGCCTTGATACGGCCGGAATGGTTCTGAACAAAGACAACAGCGGATACCGAGGTACTGAAAGGAGTTAAACAATGTTTGTAAAGACCTGGTTACTTCCATTCGCGCTTCTTGCGGCAGCGACCCTCATCGCATTCCCCCTGAGTCGCTATCTGGCGTGGATTATGGACGGAAAATATAAACCTCTGGGCATCTTCGGATGGTTCGAAAAACGTTTGAACAACGGGGACCAGAACTGGAAGCAGTATGCAGGCTCCCTGCTCCTTTTCAATACCCTGCTGTTCGTTTTCGGCTTCCTTGTCCTGGCACTACAGCCATGGATGCCGTTGAATCCTGATGGCAAGGGCATGCTTTTCCCCAGTACCATCTTCCACAGCGTGGCGTCGTTCATGACGAACACGGACCTCCAGCACTATTCAGGGGAAGTCCATCTGTCAAACTTCAGCCAGATCTTCTTCGGCATAGCCAATCTCTTCCTGTCGGCTGCCATCGGGTTGTGTTCACTGACCGCCATCATCCGGGCCTTCCGCGGGGAATCAAAGGTCGGCAACTTCTTTGTGGACATGTGGCGGGTGCTGGTTTACCTGTTCGTGCCCATTGCATTCGTCATAAGCCTCATTTTCGTACAGCAAGGCAGTCCCATGACCCTTCAAACTTCTTCTTACCATGTCTCCACCCTCGAACCTGCAGCCATGGGAACCACGGACAAAGGCGAAGCCAAGCAGCAGACCATCGTGGTCGGGCCGGTGGCCGCCTTCGAGTCCATCAAGATGCTCGGCACCAACGGCGGCGGGTTCTACGGTATGAATTCAGCCCACCCCTTTGAGAATCCCACTGCAGTATCCAACTTCGTGAACACCCTTTCCATGATGATGTTTCCGTTCGCGATGGTGTTCATGTACGGCCGGATGCTCAATAGGTTCCGGCATGGTATCGTCATCTTCTTGGTCATGCTGACATTGATGGCCGGCACTATCGTCTGGTCGGTCTATTTTGACACGCTGAAGCCGAACCCCGGGTTGACCGGCCATCCTGTGGCGCGGACGTTCGAAATACCCAGTGCATCGGCACCGGGTGGAAAACGGGTAGTGGCCCTGCCGGCTGTGGCGGGCCTGCCCGTGGATCAGCACCTGGGCAACCTCGAGGGCAAAGAGATGCGCTTCGGGACCTCGGCAGGAGCTACCTTCGATGCGCTGACGACCGATGTGACATGCGGTGCGGTGAATGCGGAAGAAGACAGCCTCAACCCCATTGCCGCATTATCGCCCATGGTAGGGATGTGGCTGAACTGCATCTTCGGCGGCAAAGGCGTGGGGATGATTAACCTGTTGCTCTACTTAATCATCGGGATTTTTCTGGCCGGCATGATGGTGGGCCGTACGCCCGAGTATCTGGGCAAGAAGATCGGGGCCCGCGAGGTAAAGCTCGCAGTGATCGCCCTGCTGGTCCATCCCATCATGATCCTCATGTCTACAGGTCTTTTTTCGGCGACTAGCTGGGGATTGCAGGCAGTCAGCAATCCTGGTGCGCATGGGTTTTCACAGATGCTGTACCAGTTCTCCTCCGCCTCTGCCAACAACGGCTCCGCCTTTGACGGACTGGGGGTTGTCTACGGTTTTACGAATAATCCGAATCCTGCACCGATGGCTATTCCCTGGGACATTGCCGCAGGTCTGGTCATCATCGTCAGCCGCTTTCTCCCCATCATCGCCCCGATGGCCATGGCGGCATATCTCGGTGCAAAGAAATCGAGCCCGTTCGGTCTCGGGACCCTGCGCGATGACACCCCCACCTTCGGCTTCCTCCTGCTCGGTACGATTCTCATCATCGGAGCACTGCTCTTCCTACCGGTTGCCGCACTGGGGCCGATTGCAGAGCACTTTGGCCCCATCCCTTTCGGTGGCTGATCGGGAACTATTTCGTATGAACGAAACGATACCCTTCAAGAGGAATTGCAAAATGAATTCAGTGCACAAAGGAGTACGACATGAATACTGCATTTGATAGCGGAGAAACAATAATCGAGTTGCATCCGTCCCCGGAGCTGCCGCGGTCGCCGCGCCGGTATAAACCGAAACGTGTGCTGGAGAAGGAAACAGCAATGGCGGCTTTGAAACAGGCCTTCATCATGCTTCGGCCGGACATCCAATGGAATAATCCTGTCATGTTCGTGGTCGAGGTCGGGGCCTTTCTGACCCTGTTCTATATCGTGCAGATGGCATGGAGTAAGGCGGTGAGCGAGGTCCCGATAAGTTATTTTATATCGATTGATATATGGCTTTTCCTGACCGTGCTGTTCGCGAACTTTGCAACGGCCCTGGCTGAAGCACGCGGCAAGGCCCAGGCCCAATCGCTCAGGAAGACCCGTCATGACACGATGGCCTATCGCCTGAATGAAGCCGGCGCCATCGAGGAGGTTTCCTCAGCGGCATTGAAACCTGGTGATCGGGTTGTCGTGCAGGCAGGGCAAACGATACCCGGCGACGGTGAGGTCATCGAAGGGATCGCCTCCGTCGACGAGGCTGCGATTACCGGCGAATCGGCCCCGGTCATCCGCGCCGCAGGCGGCGACCGGTCCGGTGTGACCGGGGGCACCATAGTCCTGTCCGACCGGATAGTCGTCCGCATCACCGCCGGCGCCGGTGAATCGTTCCTCGACAAGATGATCGCCCTGGTCGAAGGCGCCATCCGCCAGCGAACCCCGAACGAGATTGCGTTGACCCTGGTGTTATCGGCCTTTACGCTGATCTTCCTGATCGTGGTGGTTCCACTGTGGCCAATGGCATTAAACGCCGAGCAATACATGATGGGCTACCTGGGCATCCAGGAACCCTTGAAGAGCCTCGGCACCGATGTCCCGACCCTCATTGCCTTAATCGTCTGCCTCATTCCCACCACCATCGGCGCTTTGCTTGCCGCCATCGGGATTGCGGGCATGGATCGGGCGCTGCAGGCAAATATTATCGCCAAGAGCGGCAAGGCAGTGGAACTGGCCGGTGACGTGGATGTCGTGATGCTGGATAAGACAGGCACGATCACCATAGGGAACCGGAAAGCGACATCATTTCTGCCGATCGGTACGTATTCCGCCGATGCTGTAGGCAGGCTGGCCGCCCTGGCTTCAGCCGCCGATGAGACCCCCGAGGGGAAGAGCATCGTAGAGTTGTTCGAGACCCAGAGCAAGATGCCTGTCAGCATGCCGGGAAACACGAAATTTGTCCCTTTTACCGCGCAAACCCGCATGAGCGGTATTGATCTTCCTGACGGGAGGCGGATCCGAAAAGGGGCGCCGGACGCCGTCATGAAGTTTGTGGAGGTAAATAAGGGCAGCGTGCCTGGTGAGCTTAAATTATTGGTTAACGCCGTCGCAACCAAAGGCGCAACCCCCCTGGTCGTGGCTGATGACGCCAATATCGCCGGCGTGGTCGTTCTTGAAGATATCTTGAAGCCCCACATGCAGGAGCGTTTCGAGCGGCTGAGGAAGATGGGGCTCAGGACCGTTATGATCACCGGAGACAACCCCCTGACTGCTGCAACCATCGCAAAACAGGCAGGAGTCGATGACTTCCTCGCCGAGGCAACGCCGGAGACCAAGCTCGCTTACATCCGGAAAGAGCAGGCCGAAGGGAAGCTGGTAGCAATGATGGGCGACGGCACGAACGATGCCCCGGCCCTGGCCCAGGCAGACGTCGCCCTGGCCATGAACGCAGGTACGCAGGCGGCCAAAGAGGCGGCCAACATGGTCGATCTGGACAGCGACCCCACCAAGCTGATTGAGGTCGTGGAAGTCGGGAAACAGCTCCTGATGACGCGGGGCTCCCTGACGACCTTCTCCATCGCCAACGACGTGGCGAAGTACTTCGCGATTATCCCGGCGCTCTTTGCGGGCACTCTGCCGTGGCTCAAGGTGATCGACATCATGCATCTCCATTCACCGACCTCGGCCATACTCTCGGCCGTGATCTTCAATGCGATCATCATCCCCATGCTCATCCCTGTGGCGCTCAAGGGGGTGTCCTACCGTCCGCTCGGTGCTGATGCCCTGCTGCGCAGGAACATGCTCATCTGGGGTCTGGGGGGTGTGGTCATCCCCTTTATCGGAATCAAACTGATCGACCTCATCATGGTGGGGTTCCACCTGATAAGCTGACATTTGAATAACAAGGAGACTACTCACGATGCGATATCTTTCAAAGAGTATCCTGCTGTTGATATTCATGGTGTTCATCCTCTGCATCATCTACCCATTTGGGATATGGGTGATCGGACAGACTGTCTTCCCTTTCCAGGCTAACGGCAGCCTGCTGAAAGGCCTTGATGGAAAGGTTGTCGGGTCACGGCTCATTGCCCAGCCTTTCACCAAAGACGAGTACTTCCAGCCCCGTCCCTCTGCAGCTGCCTATGATGCCTCTGCATCAGCCTCATCAAGTCTTGCGGCCTCCAACTATGCGCTGCGCGACAGGGTCGCCCGCACACTCGGTCCGATTGTGAAATATCGTAGCGGCTCCAAAGCAGGGCAGCTTGTGGCCCCGGATATAGAACTCTGGTTCCAGAAAGATGTCTTTCAGGGCAAGCCGCATATCGTTGCCCAATGGGCCGACATGCACAATTCCCTTGCCCAGGCCTGGGTCAATGCGGACCCGAAAAACGCTAAATTTGTAGAAGACTGGGAAAGGACGCATCCTGCCTTGATAACCAAATGGATCAAGGAGAATCCGGGCTCTTTGCAACCGAAGGCCACTGATCTGGCCGTCTATTTCTTTGAGAATTACTCCCAAGAACACCCCGGCACCTTTCCTTCTGCACTTACAAAACAAGGGGCCGACGGCAAGGATGTAACAACCATAGAACCGGTCAATACCGGCAGGGACATACAGTCGATCTTCTTTGATATGTGGCGGCAGGACCATCCTGATATTGACCTCCGGGACATTCCCGGCGATCTGGTCACCACATCCGGTTCCGGGCTCGACCCCCATATCACGCTGCAGAACGCCGAGTATCAGCTCGACCGCGTTGCCTCCACATGGGCTTCCGATATGAAACGCGACCAGGCCTCAGTCCGAAAAGAGATCGAACAGATACTTGAGAAGAACGCCACGGCGCCGTTTGACGGACTTGTGGGGGAGAAGATCGTCAACGTGCTTGAAGTAAATCTTGAACTTCGCAAAAAGTTTGGAGCGCCTGTTGAACATTGATTCGGAACGCTGTCGCGGCTAAAGCCGCTCCTACAGGATCAATCTCTCATAGGTAAATCAGGTTTCAAGGCTTATAGCTTTGCGTATCATTCAGGCATTCCTGACCGAATATAACATCCGACGGGGAGTCGACGATCTTTTGGATGAAAACGATGAGGTTCGACCCGTCATTCTCCCAGAACATGACACAATCTTCATTCGTGCAATGGCTTTTATGCTCGGGGTCTTCATGGTTTGAGACCATTGGTACGCCTAAGTTCACAAGCCCCATGGAGTGACCGAACTCATGTACCAGGGTTGCCTGCTCCATAATTGTTTCAACAGAGAGGATGAAGCCAGATAAAGTGATGACATCTTTAAAGACTGCAATAACGGATGTCCCGTTATATGAGACACCGATCACCTGTTTATTCACCACCCCTTTATCATTGAAAAATCCGTTTACAAGAAGCACATAAAACTCGGCAGAGGTGTTTGTTTGAGGGATATCCCACGTGTTTCTCGCCAGACTGATTACCTCATTCGTCGTCCAGGATGTCTGACCCTGTTCTGGAATCTGATCCATTTCAGCAAGGTCTTGCGGAACAATGACATCAGGTTCAATCATGCGTCCGAGGAAAAGGGCCTTGATGTTATTCTGAAGTATCGACCAGGATTGATCACCGTTCGCGAGAGTCCCTGTAAACGGCTTGGCATTAGGTTCGTACGCCACATGGACGGTGATTGAATCCACTGTGGAGTAGAGTGTTACAAGATCCAGTGCTATGGGATCCTGTACTGCACCGGAATTGTCGGAACTCCCACCCCCTCCCGAGGAGCAACCTGCAAGGGCAATAAGAACACCTATCAACAAGGAGAGGAATGAGTACTTCAATCGATAATATTTTAGCGTCATTGACGATTCCTTGTTTTAAGCTCTCTCTATATTAGAAGGGAACAACCCGAAAGTCCATCCCTGTACCCCCCTTTTACAAAAGTTAAGCAAATGAAGAGGGGCACTGTATCTGGACATGTGATTGACAGCATCTCATTAAGCTGCTTCAAAGACCCTCATGGACATCGTGCTCATCCACCCGCCCGTTTCAAGGCCGTGTGAACCCCCTGCCGGTTTGGCGAAATTGGCCGGGGCTTTGAAGGCGCACGGCAGGCAGAACATAATCATTGATGCGAATATGGAAGGGATCATGAGCCTCCTCGCCGGCCCGGTGACAGCAAAGGACACATGGACCAAGCGGGCATCGTTACACCTGGAGGAGAACCTCCCATCCACCAGAAGCCCTAAGGCATTTCAAAAACATCGGCAGCTACACAAAAGCAGTTACGGAGATAAGCCGCATCCTTGAGGTCAACTCTCAGGCGTTTTCCACACAGGTAAGCCTTAATAACTTCCAGCATGACACCCTTTCCCCCGTATGCAGGGCCGACCTGGTTCGCTCTTCCGAACATCCTGAGGAGAATGTGTTCTTTTCATATTTTGAGAAGCGGCTTTCCTCCGTTATGGAAGAACATGCACCACGCATCGTGGGGTTCTCACTCAACTTTCTGAGCCAGGCGATCACCACCTTTGCCATGATCGGTTTTCTGAGACGATTGAGCAAAGGGATAAAGATCATTGTCGGCGGCTCCCTCGTCACCTCATGGATGAAGAGGCCGGGCTGGAAGGAATCCCTTTTCAGGTCTGGTTGACGAGCTTGTGGCAGGGCCTGGGGAAGGACGAATCCTGGCTTTGACCGGGGTTGAATGTTGCAATGAGAATACACTGCCCGATTACCAGCCCTTTTGGCATTATGATTATCTCTCCCCCGGCAGGGTCCTCCCCTTCAGCACCTCATGGGGTGTTACTGGAGCAGGTGCTCATTCTGCCCTGAAAAGGCCGAGGGAAACCAGATATTCCTGTCTTCCGGCCGGGCACGTCCCAACTCAACTCCGTGC
This sequence comes from uncultured delta proteobacterium, assembly GCA_963847605.1. Taxonomy (GTDB): domain Bacteria; phylum Desulfobacterota; class Desulfomonilia; order UBA1062; family UBA1062; genus MWEI01. The sequence continues at coordinate 174,285 of CAWKAM010000009.1, forward strand.
ATTGACTGACATGAATCACCGGGCCTTATCCACGTGACTGACAATGCCATGAGCCCTGCCCTGCTCTTTCAGCATGGCCCGTCACCACATCGGATGCACCGTGGTATGGGTTCGCCACGATTGACCCACGACCTGACTGATCAGGACTTTTGTTTGTCGCTCAAGACAGTCCGGATGCGTAATGCTCCAGCTCGGACTGGAGTCGGGCGACCAGGCGGTGCCTTGATGAGCTCGGCAAGGGCATCAGGCTCGATGAGGCGGCAAAAGCCTTGCTGCCCTTCACGATGCAGGCATTGCCACATATATGTACATCCTCTTCGGCACTCCAGCCGAGGACGAGGTAAGTGCGCACAAGACCCTTGAATTTGTCACAGAACTAGCCGGATCCATCGACTTCCTCAATATCTCCATCTTCAACCTCCCCAGGGGGAGCGAAGAAGTCGGCATCACTCAGAGACATATGATTTTTTCGACGGGGACCTCTCTCTCTACCAGGGCTTCGTCCACCCGGAGGGATGGGACAGAAACAAGGTCAGGCAATTTTTGGACAAGGAATTCAAACGGCGACCTGCAATATCACGCATCCTCAGGCGAGATCCACCGTTTTTCACCTCCAACCATGCGCCGTTTTTCATACTGAGAAATCATTCATGAGACATCGAGCTCAGGGCACCAGCTTAGTTCTTGAGATTATAGTGAGTCTTTTAGAAACTTGATATGGTTCCCATTGGCTATGACAAAAAAGAAAAAAACATTCGATATCAGTTCCGGCTGGCGTACTTTCATAATGAACATCAGCTTGAAGGTATTTAACATGACCCCCTCTTGAAGGACATCGACAAAGCTGTTCAGACAAGGCGGTACCTCAACGGAGAGTTCGATCAAATGTTTTTGCAATTCCTTTGCTTGGTAATGCAATAAGAGCATCATCCTTATGCCCAAAGAGTTTAACCATCTCCTTTCTTTGACAGCAATTAAGACCTTTGTCATCATTGCTTTTATATTCATGAGAGGACCTGCCCTTCCAGAGGCATTCGATGCATGCTGTCTATAGAGGACTTTGGGTTCGGGTATATCAATATTTTTCCACGGCTTGCAGCAACCAGAGCAATCCAACCGTCGTGGTTCGATAAGACATCAGGGAAGGGAAGGCTTTCATTTATTAAGACCCTGTTGCACAGCGAGGTGCAGCCTGAAACAAAGTTACGTATCAAGAGGGTCTTCAAAGGGTCAATATCAATGTGGCTCATACGTAGTATCCTCATACCTGAAGGTGCAATAACGTGGTTCTCAGCATCAATGAGGCAAAGGTCGCTATGAACCAGTAAAGGTATATCGGCTCCATACGTATATTCAGCTGTTCTCATCATATGGAAGCATGCCTCAAGCCTGTCAGGGAGCCATATGTCGTCATGGTCGGAAAATGCCACGTAATCACCAGTACACAAGCTTGCAGCCTGCGAAAAATTCTTTATGAGGCCAAGAGTGTTTTTATCCCGGAAAATCCTTACCGGAAAGGGTGCCGTGTGCGAGAATTCTTCTAATATATTAACCGTTAAGTCTGAAGAGGCATCATCACAAGCAATCAGCTCGTAGGGATGCATTGTTTGCTTCACATAGCTGTCTAACTGTTGTTTGAGATATTTTTCACCGTTATATGTACAAAGTGCGATGGATATTCTTGAATGCTTGTTCATACCCCTGTGGCTTACATTTTTTTTATTCACTACTCAACATTTTCTTCGAGATAAAACTATATTCTTATAATCACATAATGAATTGAATACATATCATAATCCAAAGTACAACCTCCCATAAGCATTCAGATCAAGAGCTTATCTCGATTGATGAGTATACTATGGATTGTTTGCTCAAGTGTTATCTGTGTAGCCAGGTCACTGATGAAACAGTAGATAATTTTTTACTGGCTTTCTCTGAAAATTCAGCTATAAGGCGCTCAAGTAACTCTTGGCACCACCTTCAAAGGTATCTCTTGCTGATCCTTTGTGTGTCTGCGAGATGTTCACTACAACAACAAAGGAGATCCGGCTTGGAACAGTTCAGAAACCTCGGTCTGATCGGAGACCATGCTCAAGACTATAGCAGGCAAAGGCTTTACCGAGCCCACACCCATCCAGAAGGCGATCATCCCATTTCTGCTGCACAAGGATCAGGATGTGGTGGCTCAGGCCGAGACAGGCACCGGCAAGACAGCCGCCTTCGGCATACCCATCATCGAGCGTATGGATGCACCCGACGGACACGTCAAGGCACTCGTGCTTGTGCCCACCAGGGAGCTGGCCATCCAGGTGGCAGGAGAGATCAGGTCTCTCAAGGGTAGCAGGAAGATAGAGGTCGTGTCCATCTATGGCGGCCAGCCCTTCGGACCCCAGCGCAGCGCGCTGAAACATGGGGCGGACATCGTAGTGGGAACAACCGGTCGCATCCTCGACCACCTTGAAAAAAAGACCTTGCGTCTGGACAGCCTCACCCATCTTGTGCTGGACGAGGCAGATGAGATGCTGGATATGGGCTTTATCGACGATATCAAGGCAATCCTCGAACATGCACCATCAAACCGGCGCACCATGCTCTTTTCAGCCACTATGCCCAGGGAAGTGATCGCAATTGCCAAACGCCATATGGGCGCGTATGAGACCATTGCTACAAACGCAGCAAAACAGACCAAGCAGCTCACCGACCAGGTCTATATCCAGGTCAGCGAGAAGGACCGGTTCGATGCCCTGTGCCGCATCATCGATATGGAGCCCGGGTTCTACGGCCTGGTCTTCTGCCGCACCCGCATAGAGACCGGAGAAATTGCAGAGAAGCTCATCGAGCGCGGATACGGCGCCGAGTGCCTCCATGGAGAGATCGAGCAGTGCGATCGCGAGCGCATCATGAAGCGGCTCCGCACGAAACAGATCTCCATCCTGATTGCAACCGACGTGGCTGCCAGAGGTCTTGACATCAGCAACCTGTCCCATGTCATCAACTATGACCCGCCCCAGGACTCGGACTCATATGTTCACCGCATTGGCCGCACCGGCCGGGCCGGCAAGACAGGCATTGCCATCACCTTAGTTACTCCCCGGGAACAGCGCGCCCTTGACCTGATCCGCAGGACTTCAGGCACTTCCATGCGCAGGGGGAGCATCCCCGGCGTGAAGGATATCATTGCCTCCAAGCGCACGAGAATTAAAGATCAGATACAGAAGGTCATGTGCGAGGAAGACTTGGGCACCTATGCACTGCTGGCTGCAGAGCTGCTTGAGACCGGAGATGCAGCAATGGTCCTGGCAGCCTGTCTGCGCCATACCTTTGCAGACGAGCTGGACCCCAAGGCCTATAAAGAGATCCGCACCGTGGCCCAGCCGGACACGAAGGCGCACACACGGCTCTTCGTGGCACGAGGGCGCAAACACGGTATCACGCCCCAGAACCTTTTGAGTTTCATAAGAGAACACACCGGGGTGAAGGAGAAGCTCGTGCACGACATCGAGATCAAAGATGACTTCACCTTTATCAGCGTGCCGCATGCCGAGGCCGATGTGATCCAGAAGAAATTCAGGCAGAAAAAAGGGCGTCCGCTCATCAGCATCGCCAGGCCCGAGCAGGGCCGGAGAATGGCGGGCTGAGCAGGGCGAGTATGGTTGCTCATTATAATAGGTGATTAACTCATAGATTCCATCCGAGACTGTTGAAAAAGTCCGAATCACAAGATTTTAACATATTTATGTGTATTAAAATCAATCAGTTAAAAATCTATAAATTTGAATTTTGGGCGACAGTCTCTGCCAGTTGTAACACTCTGATATGATGTGTCCATTTTTCGTAGGTCATATCAAGTTATATTCACTTTTCATGACTTTTTCGACAGCCTCCACAAAAACTCGAAAATTAATTTAATGGTCTAAGATTATAATGACGAAAATATATGTGCTACGTCAGGGCCGTATAGGTAGATAAAAATGGTGCACATTATTCCCAAGGATGACCCTAAACAAACCTTGAGGATCAAAAGATTCCTCATGGCATTTAACACATATGTCATATGGATGCTTATCGCCCTATACTGTTATTATGACGGGCTGTTCGCGAGATTGCCATGGTCGATTTACTGGACTCTTACCCTCATCATAACGACGAACCTTATCATTTTCTTCTTAATCCGCTCAGGGTTGAATAGACGATTCAAGGACCCGAGTCTTACGATGATTCAAATGGTTTTCGCAACAGTATGGACCATGTTCATGGCATATTGCCTGGATGAGGGGCGAGGGATAATGCTCCTCCTCTACTTGGTGGTCTTCACCTTCGGCACCTTCAAGCTGAGCTTTCGCCAATTTTTTATACTCTCTTTTTTCGCTCTCTTGGGGTATGGCTCTGTTATTACACTTCTTCTCATCAACCACCCCAAGATTGTTAATCTCAGAGTGGAACTACTTTACTCGGGTACGCTATTCACCGTGCTCATATGGTTTTCTTTTATCGGGAGCTATATCAATGGGCTCAGAAAGAAACTGAGCCAGGCAAACATTGAACTCAGCAACACAAACGATGCACTCAATGACGCCAATAAGGTCATTAAGCAGCAAGCGATACTCGATGACCTAACAGGGATATATAACAGAGGCCATCTTTTCCATATTCTATTGCGAGAAAAAAGTCTTGCTGATCGTGGAGAATTCATGTTCTGCCTTTGCATTTTAGATCTTGACGACTTTAAAAAGGTAAATGACACCCATGGCCACCTCTCTGGAGACATGGTGCTGAGGGTGCTTAGCAAGAGGATTAAGGATAATATCCGGGAAGAAGATTACTTTGCCCGTTACGGTGGTGAGGAATTTGTCCTCATCCTTGCCTACACGAACCTGAAGGATGGGCTAATCTCTGCCAACAGGATCCAAAAGCTGGTCTCGGAAACTGCCTATCCTGATCTGCCGGAAGATTTTCGTATAACCATCTCCATGGGGATCACCCGATATCAACCTCTGGAGGACATCGATACGCTCCTGAGAAGAGCTGATGATGCTCTTTATAAGGCAAAGAAATCCGGCAAGAACTGTATCATATGCGAACCATCCATGGTTCAACTAAGAGCCATAGACTAAAAATTTTACTCCCAGTCACACCTAAAATTATTCTCACAATATCAAATTACAAACAGCAATTCTCAAGCATGGAAAAGCATAGATCATGTGCGAGTCTGTTGAAAAAGTCCGAATCGCCAGCTTTTGGCATATTTATGTGTATGAATATCAATAAGTTAAGAATCCATAAATTTGAATTTTGAGGTTTTTCAACAGTCTCTCCCCTAGTCATCACTTCAGACCTGACTATGAATTCCATGAGTTTAATGGTGTACGCTCACGTACGGGTGTACGAATACATCCGAACAACTCCATACGGCTTGTCATGCCGGATCTTAAGTTTAATAGTATCATCCATTCACCTTCGATTTATCACCTTGACACAACCGCAGAAAGAAAGGATGAATGGTGCGTTACCGCGTCATGACTGCATATGACGGCGGATAAATCCAATATGGAATGTACCATGCACCGGCAAGAGAAAAATTTCCCATAAGGAGTGATCCATGGCCATACAGGAAAAGACCCAGAGCATGGCATTGTTCTGTGATTTTGAGAATATCGCGCTCGGCGTTCGAGATGCCAAATATGCCCAGTTCGACGTGAAGAAGATCCTTGAGAGGCTGCTGCTCAAGGGGAACATCATCGTGAAAAAGGCCTACAGCGACTGGGAGCGATATAAAGACTATAAGCCGGTCATGCACGAGGCATCCTTCGAACTCATCGAGATCCCACACCTCAGGCAGTCCGGCAAGAACTCGGCCGACATCCGCATGGTCGTGGACGCCCTGGACCTCTGCTACACCAAGTCGCACGTGGACACCTTCGTGATCATCAGCGGCGACTCGGATTTCTCGCCCCTGGTAAGCAAGCTGAGGGAGAACAACAAGCTCGTCATCGGCGTGGGGGTGAAAAACTCATCGTCAGAGCTTCTCATAGCAAACTGTGACGAGTTCATCTTCTACGACGACCTGGTGCGTGAGAGCGAGGCAAAGCGTCGCAAGACCAGGAAGCCCGCTGTGAAACCCACTCCGGAGGCACCGGTCAAGCCCGAGCAGAAGGAGAATGCCGAGGAAGACAAGAAGCAGAAGGCATTGGACCTGGTGGTGGAGACCGTGGAGGCGTTGTTCGATGAGCGGGGTGAGGAAGACAAGCTCTGGGGCTCCATGATAAAACAGGCCCTCAGACGGCGCAAACCCGGATTCAACGAGAGCTACTACGGGTTCCGTTCCTTCAGCCGGCTCCTGGAAGAGGCACGGGACAGGCACCTGCTGGAGCTGGAGCTCGACGAGAAGTCGGGCAGCTACATCATCAAGACCGTTCTCCATGAAGAATAACGACCTTGTTAAAGAGCCCAAGTACCCCTCCCCTGGCGGGAGGGGATTAAGGGGAGGGGGCGTGTAACCGGCATTCTCGGTTGTTCTTTCACCCTCTCCCTGACCCTCTCCCATCAAGTGAGAGGGAGTGTCTTCAATAAACCCAAATTTTGCATATGAGAGAAATCAGCACCTGTAGGAGCGGCTTTAGCCGCGACCGGACCAAAGGGTGAACGCAACTTATTCACTCTGTTCATCCCAACCTCCATGCGGTTGCGTCCATGACCGGTATCAGGTCAGGCGGCTCCGTCGATCAATATGTGCTCTTCGGTAAAGAAGGCGCAGGAGTTGGCCAGATCAACGAATCTTGATTCGTCCTCGATAAAAATACTGCGCAGTTTCTGTCCTTCAGGAGAGGAGATTGCATCGATAAAGTCCTGCTCGTTCTTCCACCAGATCTCTCCGACCCCATCATAGCCTGCTTGCATGCCACGGGATTTCAGCATGATCTCGTTCAGAGGTGATTCAAGGGTGTGGTTCTGTACATAGCGTATGGCTTTGTACGTTGAGGCAAAGCGTTTGAAGAGTTGTCCGTGGTGATTGAGCCAGTAGTCTCTGAACTGCTCGGCAGTCAGATCCGGGTGACGTCGTGCGCAAAAGACTAGCTTGATCAATTTCCTACCTCCCATAAATTATGCAGGCATGGGCCTACTTCATCTGCTCCGCCAGGGAGCCGATTTTCCGGATGGCCGTCTCTATCTCGGCATTCCAGTAGGCGGCACTGAGACGGATATAGTTCCTGTACTTCTCCTTCACCGAGAAGATGGGCCCGGGGGCGATGCTGATCCCGAGCTCGCGGGCATGTTCATACAAGCATAGCGAGTCGACATATTCCGGCATCTCCACCCAGAGGAAAAACGCCCCGGCGGGGTGACTCACCTTTGTACCCTCGGGGAAATACCGTGCTATGGAATCGCTCATCAATGAGACATGCCGTGCATAGGACCTCCTGATCTTCCTGAGGTGGTGGTCATACCCCCCGCATTCGAGAAACTCGGCGACCGCCATCTGAGGTGGAGTTGCCGTGGCGATGTTGCTGAGTATCTTCTGATGCTCGATGGTATCCTTGAACTTTCCGGGGGTCATCCATCCCACCCGGTACCCCGGCGCCAGTGTCTTGGAAAACGAAGAGCACAGAATCACGAGCCCCTTGTCGTCAAAGACCTTGACAACTTTCGGCCGCTGCTGGCTGAAGCACAGGTCGCCGTAGACATCGTCCTCGATGAGCGGGACATGGTACCCGGCAAGGAGACCGGCCAGTTCCGCCTTGTTCTTGTCGGGCATGCAGCTTCCTATTGGATTGCTGTAATTCGGGATCAGGAGGCAGGCCTTCACTTCCGTGCATTCCAGGACGTATCGCAGGGCATCGATACTGATCCCATCCTCGGGGCCCGAGGGGACTTCCACTACTTTCAGACCCAGACCCTGCATGATCTGGAGATAGTTGAAAAACATCGGGGATTCGATAACCACGGTGTCGCCGGGTTTGCACAGGGCTTTCAATGCGACATAGACTGCTTCCTGGCAGCCCGAGGTTATGATGATATCGTCGGGTGCCAGGTTGCACCCTATCACGGCCGCCCTTTTTGCTATATGGGTTCTCAGCCTCTCATCTCCGGGCAAACAGTAGGAAACGCTCTGGTTCCCCCATTTGCGGACCGCTGAGGCAAGGCACCGTGATAGCTTGTCCACAGGCAGAAAGTCCGTATTGGGAATATTGGTTCCGATCTGGATCAACACCGGGCCCATGCAATCCTTGAATACCTTGCTCACGATCTTTTCCACACAGCAGACAACAGGGCTCATGTCTTCTTTTATGATGGTTCACATGCCTAATTCTTTTCGTCAGGTGAGACCACGAAGGACACGATTGGGGCCTGGCCTCGACGATACCCCTGTCTTCGAGGAGCCGGTATGCCTCCATGGCCGTGGTGATGCTGACGCTCCACTGGCGGCTCACGGCCCGGATGGAGGGTATCCGCTCGCCCACCCGGAACGTGCCCTTTTCCACGAGGTGCGAGATGCTGTCCGCCACCTCCTCATACAGGTGCTGCCTTCTCTCAAGCTCCATACAACACCTCCTCCGGTCATTATAGTAAACGATCTTCAAAGGTTAAGGGTAGATACAGTTTACAAGATTTAAGACCGGTACAGTTCAGTCTAACTCGAAACTGTTATCGGTACAATTCTTATCCGCTGCATCTTTTCTAGCATTGATGTTCATGTCCATACTATCGCCATGAAGAACGGTTTGTAGTCGCGGATTAAAGGCTTCAGCGCCTTTGGAAAGGAGGACTGCTTCGGATGGAGCAGGATGTCATGAAGGTTAAAAAGGGACAGGTCATGAGAATCCCGAACACTGCATCCGGGTGCAGGATATCGTGCCTTTCCGGGGTCCTCTGGCTGACAAAGGAAAACGATCCTGAAGATTACATCATCACAGCCGATTCCAACCTTGTCGTTCAGGGCCGGGGCCGCAGCGTCATCGAGGCCGTAACGGACTGTGTCGTGTGCATCACGCATGGGCGCAGGGAGGTATGCATGATCACGCATGAAGATGCCTTGAAGTTCGCCCGCGAGTGGATCGAGGCATGGAACTCGCACGACCTCGCGAAGATCCTTTCCCATTATTCAGAGGATTTCGCGCTGACGACGCCGTACATCGTGGAGGTCATGAAGGAGCCCACCGGCGCTATCAAGGGCAAGAAGGCGGTCAGGGATTACTGGGAAAGCGCCCTTCAGCGCATCCCCGATCTCCGTCTCGAGCTCAGAGCACGAAGAAGATCTAAGAAATGCAAATGGACATTCTTGGATTCTTTCCCCTTGTCAGAGATTTCAAGAGGATTTTTTTCTTTGTATCCTTCGTGCTCTTCGTGGTGAAGGACTTCTATGTCTGCTCAAATCACAAGCTCATTTTGGTTGCGGCTATGCTGCGCTAATCTTCTGGTGTAATATCCCCCCCTGTGTGATTTTAATGCATATGTGTATGCCCATTCCCGGCTTGCAAGCCGGATGAGATTGTGCATATGCTGGGTGGAGCATCATGATCCGAGGGATGAAATGGGCGCAGTCATTTTCTATTATACCGGCACAGGGAACTCATTATGGGCGGCACGCAAGGTCGCTGATGCACTTGGGGAGGAGACCGGGCTGATCTCCATGGCCGAGTACAAGGATGAAAAGGAAATAATCGATTCACAGACCATCGGCCTGGTCTTTCCGGTGTACATCTGGGGGGTGCCGGGCCCGGTCATCCGGTTTGTCCAGAGCATGAAGGCCCGGCCCGGAAGCTACATCTTTGCTATTGCCGTGAACGGCGGCCAGGTCTCCAATACGCTGGTGCAGCTGAAGAGGATCATGGCCCGGAATGGACCTTGACCTCTCGGCAGGGTTCCAGATCAAGATGCCGTCCAATTATATCCCGTGGGGAGGCCCGGGCCCTAAAGATGAGCAGCTCAAACGCTTCAAGCGCGCCCAGGAAAAGATCTCCTGCATCGCTGAGGGCATAAAGGCACATACCCCATCGCTTGTTGAAAAAGGGCCGCTCTGGCAGCGCATCCTCTTCACGGCCTTCTACAAGATGACATTCTCCATGGTGCCAAAGATGGACCGTCAGTTCTGGTCGGATGACAAGTGTAATGCATGTGGAATCTGCTCCAGGGTGTGCCCTGCAGCAAACATCGCCATGAACGGGGGCAGACCCGTATGGAACCACCGGTGCGAACAGTGCTTCGCCTGCCTGCAGTGGTGCCCGCAGGAGGCGATCCAGTACGGCAAGAAGACGCCACAATATGAGCGGTACCACCACCCGGAGGTTGTCTTGAAGGACGTCCTTAAATCACGGTGACTATCGGGCCGGTATAGCCTGATAGATGGTTCGCATCCTAAATTCTTTTCTCACCACGAAGGACACGAAGAGCACGAAGAAGATCTAAAAAATGCAGAACAAACACTCTTGGATTCTATGAACCAGTCCGCTATTTCAAAAGGTTTCTTTCTTCGTGTCTTCGTGCTCTTCGTGGTAAAGGATCCCTCTTCTCGTACTCCCAATGTTATCCTCTTGCCCTGTTCCTTCAACAAGCAGCGTCCCCCACACTCGGAACCCCAAGCCTATAGCCTTTTCTCACACCTATAGATTTTAAGATCCATTCATGATATAATTTTCATAGTTCATGTTAGTAATCTTATAATCATACACCACGAGATCACTTATCACGGCAATGAATATGCAGAGGGTGGAACGTATCTCCTTATTTTTGAAGTGTTGCCATGAGATATTCCTTCATGAGGATAGTTATGAAAGGTGATAACAGGTCAAGGCAACTTTGCCCGAAAATGTGCCCAATATCATATTATCAAGACAAATCTACCTGTTAATCAATGGTTGGGTCCTGCGAGCGAAAGATAAGAGGATGAATGGACAAGAAAAAGCCAATTCTGTTGTTCTTTGAAAACTTGGTTGAGCCTATCCAAACTACCAAGACTGAATTTGAACTTATCAATAATGAAATAGCTTTGCTAAACAGGGAATTCCTGCGAAAAGGGGTTTTTGCCTATGTTTTTGCTCTCTTTGAATCATCATTATCTGAGTGTCTTAAGAGATATTTAAACGAAATACCTTCAAAGCTTCCAATACAAGACGGCACTCTTAAAAAGAACAAAAACGAGTTAGTTAATGTGATATTCACTTATAAAGTACTGGAATCTTGGGTCGATGAATACATTGTTGGTATATCCTATGGAACGACAATGAACTTTCTAACGAAATTTTGTGAGTTGTTGTCAATTACCGATGTTAGTAACCTTTTTTCAGATAGCTTAAACGAAAAGAAAGAAAGAAGAAATTTGCTGCTTCATAACAATCTAATTATCAATAATAAATATATTGAGAATACAAATATATCGGCTTATGAAAAGGGAAGCAAGTTAGAGATATCAAATGAATATCTTATTGAAACAATAAATGAAATGAAGGAATTGTTCTCGGTTCTTGAGTTAAAGCTGTCTGAAAAGTACTCAAAGTTCACCAGAACTAAAGTAATTAAAGATATTTGGAATTACTTATTCGATTCACCCATTTTGAGATTTGAGGACCATGGGATTATAAGGAATAATGAGAAAGTCAGGTACGATCACTCGAAACCGCAAAAAAATGTTCCAACAATTTTTCCGATTCAGAAAGGACACTTCTTGCCTTATTCCTTCAGAATTTTAATCCGGGAATTATTGATGGTATCTTTGAGTTTAATGATCTACGCATGTTTGTGAGTATAACTGGGGATAAAATAGCATTCATTGTTGAGGTATTTGAGAAATACCCTTTGCTGCTGCAAAACAGCACGAAAAGAGTTTAGTATTCAAAACAGAACAACGGCATTCAGTCGGACCCTCGTACCTCGGGCCGCTGATGCCGAGCGTTGGGGTGCATAACAACGAGTGTAGCAAAGTAATGAAAGAGTCTTTATGAGCATTCGTAACCGAATAGATGATGCTTTGTTTTTATGGAGTAATGGTCATTTAGAGGGGGCTTTTCTTTCAGCATTAGTCGCTGTTGCGGCAACCTCACGCCTGCAGTGCATAAATGCTAAGGTCAGCGATAAACAAGCGTTTGAGGATTTCCTTCGTCAAGGTGTTTTTCAACGTCTTAGTGTAGAGTATCGTGGTGAAGTTCATCCAGTCTATCATATCTTCTATAAATGGTTTCGGTGTGAGCTTGTTCATGAGGGTGGTCTGCCAATTGACATTGAATTCATGCCGGATAGTCAACCGGGCTCTGTGAGTATTCGAGCAGGCGGTGCTCCTGATTATATTTTAAAAGTATCTTATGGGTGGTTTCATGAACTCATTCATGCAGTAGTGAACGCACAAGTTAAGTAACGATATTTTCATCGGTGACAGTATCGGAGAAATGCCCCCCAACTCGACAAATCGACAGGGCGGCTTAACGCCGGTGATCGGTACGTTACGATCAAGTATGTCCTGACAATCACAACTACCATAATACGTAAGTTTTTGGAGCATGATTGAATCCCGTTCAGAACTGATTCACCAACCTATTGATAGCTGTTATTCAGTGTATACCCCCCACGAGCGGTGCAATTCTTCAAAGAATTCCATTCTAGAGAGAAGATTTGCAAAGAAATCAGGAGACGGGGAAATTGGGTGAACAAGATGGAAATGTTATAGCTACAGGTGCCTTCGTCGGTAATGATATCTTTGGCGTTTTCGTTCATCCTGAATTCCAACACATAGGTCATGGTAGAACACTGATGCGTAAACTTGAAAACAAAGTAAAAGCAAAGGGCTGTACAGAGTCAGAACTGAGCGTTTCGTTACCCTAGAGGGTTCTATGAAAATCTTGGCTACGAGATGCTGGAAGAGTGTTCGATAGACGTTGGCGAGGGGCAGCACCTGGACTTCTGGAAGGCAAGAAAGCCGCTGATAAGGTAGGAATCCTAACCATCGCATCCACCGGACGGCTTATGCCGCCGGTGATGCGTATCGTTGGCGCGGCAAGATAGCGACACGTGCACGACGCGAGGTCAACATGAAGGTCTACAAGGTTGCGGACATCATCAACAATGAGGTCGTGTTCTGCGTCGCACGAGCATGGAAGCAAGGCGATGTTATCAAATTTCTTACAAATCTCGAACCAGCAAGAGCCACGGTCCGGAATACGCTTGGCATTCTGAAATTCAAATTGCCAAGGGATTTGCGGAACGAGATTTTGATCGACATAAATCCACTACTTAACATAGATGATTCACTGGATGGTCCCCTACTCCTAGCGGATAACCGGCTTGTCTTCTATCGGGACAGACTATTCATGGCTGAGCGCGTGGCAAGGAGTGTTGCAGATCGTGAAGAAATAATTCTTCGAACTGAGAATGATTTTGAGAAAAAGCGGATCTTTCACTCTTGAAGGACGAGGAATCGAGGCGCGATTGAAACACGAAATCAAGCCCCAAAAGATGATCCAATTCCCGAAGACGTCAAGCTGCTTGTTTGGGCGAGAGACGGAGGTGCCTGCGTGCAATGCGGGTCAAAAAAGGAATTGCACTTCGACCATATCATCCCTGTCGCCAAAGGAGGCGGTAATGTCGAAGCAAATATCCAAATTCTCTGTCAATCCTGCAATCTTAAGAAGGCCGATAAGATCGCGACTCCGTAGCCGGCTTTCCCTGCAGCTCGCGAACTGCCTAACTTCGGCGTGCAGCGGATGCGTGTGAAACAACATCCTGCTTTGCTACCAATGTGCCCGAGCGCCGCTGATGCTCAACGTTGGGGAGTAGAGAAGGTATAGAAGCATGATGAGATTACGGACCATTATAATTTTTGTGACCATCTATCTTGTGGTTGTGCCATTAGTGTCTTTTTCTCAATCACAGCCACCATCCCCAACTCCACTCAAAACGACTCAGCAACAATCTGATTAACCGCACTGAACAACCAAAAAGTAAATACAGCCAAAATATACCCCTCAAACCTAATGTGGTTGAAGTAATAACAACTCAATCTACCAATCCCGAAAAAACCAATATAACAAAACAAAGTGATGAAAAATCGACGACCGATTGGAGATTCTGGTTTGACGTCCTGCTTATATTTTTCACCGGCTGTCTTGCCGTATCCACCTTTCTATTGTGGCTGTCCACCCACAAACTTTGGAAATCTACCTATAAGGCATTTATCGCCACCAACCGCCCCCGGCTGCGAATGCGCCATATTAAATTGATGGGCTCTCAAAACGATATCTTGCCTACTGGTTATATATTACGATAGTGCAAGTGAGACACCGAGAGAGTGTTTAATGCGGTTCCCTCAGAACGGGAGTGGCTCAATGCACGACTGAGAATATCCCGCATATCCGCATTGTCCTTCAATTCTGGACTCTGGTGATTCAGAATACATAGCACGAACAAGATTGACTTTAACAGCGGAGATTTGGAAATCTTGGCTGGCGACAAAAATCTTGTCATACAGTCAAATGGACCGAGACACACGGAGCGTGAAATCGTCTTCTGCTGGGCTTATGATCCTTGCACAGGCGAATTTTCCAAACCCGCAAAGGACGACCAGTACAGCTATCAAGAATGACAAGGAATAAACCTAACAAAGGATGCAGGCGACGCTGGACAGCCCGCCTGATACCCACCGTTCACTTTCCCCTGAGAACTGCCTGGATCAAGCCATCGAGATGCTGCAGGAAGCGGGAACGATCTTGCTTTCCAAAAGGGGCAGGCCCGTGCGGTATTGTTCCCCATATCGCGGAGATAGGCTGACAGTTCTCTATTTGCAAGGGCATCGCCAATGGTTTCCTTGGTGAAGACACGTCCCTTGGGATCTATCACACGGGCGCCGTTCTTCAGGCACCGCGAAGCAAGGGGGATGTCAGCCGATACTGCGATATCGTTATCATGAATATTCTCTGTAATCCAATCGTCAGCAGCATCAAGGTGGTCCTTAACAACCACCATCTCGACCAATACGTCTTTCGGTATCCTTATGCCGGTGTTGGAGACAAGGTAGACCTTAAACCCGTAACGTCTGGCAACTCGAAACACCTCATCCTTCACCGGGCATGCGTCGGCATCAACATATATCTCCATCAAGATCCGCCCTTCCGGCTGAGGTACAAGTCTTCAACCTTTTCCCTGGCCCAGGGTGTTTTTCTTAAGAATATCAAGCTGGACTTGAACACAGCGCTCTAACCGGCGGCCTTCTTCTTTGCCACACTCATGCCGTGCCGCTTGCCTGCCGAGAGCTCTGTCTTGCGGAGCCTGATGGACTTGGGCGTGACCTCCACCATCTCATCTTCCCTGATGAACTGGAGGGCCTTCTCCAGGGTCATGGGGGTGATGGGCGAGAGTATGATGTTATCGTCCCTGCCTGCGGCCCGCATGTTGGTGAGCTTCTTCATCTTGCAGGGGTTCACGTCGATATCGTTCTCACGGCTGTGCTCGCCGATGATCAACCCCTCATAGATCGGATCACCGGGGACAACGATGAGCCTGCCTCTGGGCTCCAGGCCGCTCAGTGCATAGGGCACCGCCGTACCCTTGCGGTCGGCCACGATGGAGCCGGTGAAGCGGCTGGTGAACTCGCCCCGGAATTCTTCATATCCCAGCAGGTACGAGCTCATGATGCCCGTTCCCTTGGTGTCGGTGAGGAACTCGTCGCGGTAGCCGATAAGCCCCCGCGAAGGTATGTTGAACTCGACCCGCACCCGCCCGGCGCCGTAGTTGGTAAAGTTTATCATCCTGCCCTTGCGGATGGAGAGCTTCTGGGTGACGATGCCCAGGTAGTCCTCATCGCAGTCGATGAAGAGGTGCTCTATGGGCTCCAGCACTTTGCCTTCTTGATATTCATAGATCACCTCGGGCCTGCTCACGCACATCTCGAAGCCCTCGCGCCTCATGGTCTCGATGAGGATGGCGAGCTGGAACTCGCCCCTGCCCTTGATGATGAAGCCGTCTTTATCCGGTGCAACCTCCATCTTTATAGCCACGTTGCGCAGCGTCTCCTTGACGAGGCGCTCGTGGATCCTGGTGGACTGCACATAGAGTCCCCTCGGTCCCCGCCAGTGGGGAATTGTTGGCGATGATGCGCATGGACACGGTGGGCTCATCCACGATTATCCGCTTCAATGCCTTCGGGTTCTCCTGGGTGCAGATGGTGTCGCCGATCTTCACATCATCGATGCCTGCGAGCACCACGATATCGCCGGGCAGTGCATAATCGACCTCGCGGATGGATATGCCCTCATAGCTCTGGAGCTTGGTGACCTTGAGCGGCTTATGAACTGCCCTCCGCATTGATGCAGAGCAGTGCATCGCTTGCGCTGGTCTGCCCATGAAAGACCCTGCCTATGGCAAGCCTGCCCACATAATCGGAATAATCCAGGTCCGCCACCAGCATCTGGAACGGCTCTGCCGGATCGTATGCCGGGGCCGGTATATCTGATAGGATGGTGTCGAACAAGACATTGAGGTTTTGTCCTTCTTCATCCAGAGATTCCACGGCGACCCCGTCGCGGCCTATGGCATACAAACAGGGAAAGTCGATCTGCTCATCGTCGGCACCCAGGTCGATGAAGAGGTCATATATCTCGTTCAGGACTTCAAGAGGCCTCGCGTCCTTGCGGTCGATCTTGTTGATCACCACGATCACCTTGAGGCCTGCCTCCAGGGTCTTTTTCAGGACAAAGCGCGTCTGGGGCAGCGGGCCTTCGGATGCATCCACCAGGAGGATGGCGCCGTCCGCCATGGAGAGCGCCCGCTCCACCTCGCCCCCGAAGTCGGCATGGCCGGGTGTGTCGATGATGTTGATCTTCACCCCTTGCCAGATCACGGAACAGTTCTTGGCAGCAATGGTGATGCCGCGCTCGCGCTCCAGCTCCAGATTGTCCATGACCCTGGCCTGGACCTCCTGGCCTTCACGGAAAACCCCGCTCTGCCGGAACATGGCATCTACGAGCGTGGTCTTCCCGTGGTCGACATGGGCGATAATGGCGACATTCCTGATGTTCTCATTTCTTGCAAGCTGCTTCATGGTGTTCATTCTCCTGCCGCACACGCATGTATTATCATGCGCACCGTGCGCATATACCAGCTTCAGCGCATTGGCAACAGAATTCTGATGTATCCGGTTTCTGTGGGCTTCCGGTTATTAATTGAATAAAGAATATGGTTCGGGGTGATCAAGGCAGACCCCAACCCAACTCCCATTCACCACCCGGAGAGTGATCGTTACTTCTTCCGGATCATCGAAGGATGAAGATCATATTGAGAAATATTCAATAAAGGCATAGGGTTGATGGTGGCACAAGATCTCTGCTTTTCATAAAAAAGCAATTATCTTCCATTTTAAAAGAATAATATTGCACATATTCTCTGATATTACATACCTAGATTTTACTAACTGTTTGAAATATCATTGTTTGACTACTGGCATTTAATTTGCTGAAAATTATTATTATAAATGAGTTACTATGTCGATATGCATGTAAACAAGATAGGGAAGCCCTTAGTATCCACTTTTTGCAAGGGGGTATGTTAATGGTTACAGACAGATTTTTAGGAATCACAAGGTTAATTGCGGTATTTTCAATAGCCTTACTCTTTGTAGGTTGCGGTGGTGGTGGCGGTGGTGGTGGCTCTGACAAATCCGGGAGTCAAGCCACTGTTGATATATCAGGCAGGGTACTTGACAGCAGCGCTACTCCGATACCGGGCGCAACAGTTACTTTTGCGAGTAATCCTGTCGTTGTGACAACCGATAACTCAGGTAATTTTTCAGCCAAAATTGCACCCGGAAAGCACACCATAACAATATCAATGGGGAATGTAACATTCTATCAGAACACATTCACAGCCAATGAAGGACTGCCTGTTTCCCTTGGCGACCTTGCTCCAACTACTCCTTACTATACCTATAACATTTCTGGAACCGTTACGGTAAGCGGTGGCGGAGCTTTACCGAGTGTGATCATGACCCTGAGTGGTGCAGGTTCGGGTACTACGACGACAGATACCAGCGGGAACTATAGTTTCACAGGCCTGGCGAATGGATCATACACGGTCACTCCCTCTCTTGCCGGTCGTACGTTCACCCCAACCAGCCAGGTGATCCCGATTAGCGGTGCGAATGCGACCAAGATCAATTTTGCAGCCTCAACCCCCCCGGCACCTCCTCTAACTCCTTTAACTCCTTCAATCTCAACACAAGGCTCTTTAGATTTTGGGGTTGCTCTTATAGGCGGTTCTTCATCCCGACAATTACTCATATCGAATACTGGATCAGGAACTCTTAACATCGGTCAATTGTCACTGCCGACTGGTTCCTCATTTCATATTACCAAAGATTGTTCGGGTACGAGTATTCCATCGGGAGGAACCAGCAGTGTGACGCTTAGCTTGACTCCAAACAGTCAAACCTATTTTAGTGACACGCTCACAATCCCTTCAAATGACAGCACGAAAAATCCCCTTACCGTTACTTTAACTGGTAAAGGACGCGCCCTGAATGCATCAATAAATGGAGTAACAACAGATGGAAATGTGGTAAAGCTCCTTGTATCCGTATCAAACATTGCAAGAGACCCAGTTGTAGGATTAAAAGAAACTTGCTTCACAGTAAAAGAAAACGGTATTCAACAAACTATCAGTAACTTCACACATCCAATAACCACGCCTATTTCGATTGATCTCGTATTCGATTGTAGTGGAAGTTTGAGTATTTCTGCTCAATCGGACATTCAAAATGCAGCCAATTCTTTTGTTTCAAGACTGGTGAATGGTGTTGATGAAACGGGGGTGATTAAATTCACATACACAATCGGCGCCAAAACAGATTTTACAACTGACAAAAGTGCCGTGATAGCGGCCATTAATGCGCCATATCCATTGGGTTCAGGAGGAACGGCTCTCTATGACAGTCTCATCACCGCCATTGACGATACCGCCCTCCGGACCAATATCCGGCGTGCAATAATTGTATTCTCTGATGGCAATGATGAAAGTTCTATCAATAATACCCTGACCGCTGTTATCGACCGGGCCATTCTAAAAGACGTCCCGATATTCGCAATAGCCTATACCAATGCAACGAATCCAAAGCCCGAAGTCATGCAGCAACTGGCCCAGGAAACAGGGGGCGAGTTCTACTTGACCCCAAGCTCCTCAGAGGTGGCAGGTATTTATGATAAAATTTCACAAATCTTATCTCAGCAATATCTGATTGAGTATGTTTCCTCTTCAACTGGCGGCGCCACAATTTTTCTGGATGTTATAGTTAATAACAATGGCGATCTTGGCGAAGCTTTAAAAAAGGCTACGGGCTGTTACTGATAAGTGCATAAGAGTGATGTTCTGGAGAAGGGCTTGATTAGCCATTTCCCATAACCCCATGTCTATACACGTTGAGTAGTTGAAACTACAACTAGCGTAAACCCATTTAATGGTATGGTATAGAGACATCAGCAATAACGACTTGGCTCGTTATCACAATCCATCACCATTGACTCTCTGTTTTTCCACAGCCGCATCAGTCAGATTATCGAGACCTGGATATGCATGTTGCCGTTTGCGACTCTTGATGCTATACACTGCCTCCTGAGCAGGGGCATCCATGAAGATCGGATTTATTGGACTCAAAAAATCAGGCAAGACCACCATATTCAATGCGCTCACCCGCATGGATATCACCATAGACCAATACTCATCGGCCAAGGATGAGCCGAATGTCGCAGTCGTCCACGTAGCCGACCCGCGCATCACACGCTTGAGCGAGATGTACAAACCGAAGAAGACCACCCATGCCGCGCTCGAGTGCATCGACTTCGGGGGGTTCCGCTCAGAGGGCGGCAGTGAGAAAAAGGAGGTCTTCTCCGCCTCCGAACTCGGGCTCATCAAGACCGCCGATGCCTTAGGCATGGTAGTGAGAAACTTCCACGATCAATACATCGACAGCCTCCTGGGCGAACCTGACCCTCTCTCGGAGATTGACGGGATTGTCTCGGAGCTCATCCTGGCCGACCTCATCCTGGTGGAGACCAGACTCGAGCGGATCGAGCACCAGATAAGCAGAGACCGGAAGAACGCCGGTCTGGACCTGGAGCGCGATGCGCTTGAGAAGGTCAGGGAATTCCTCGACAAGGGAGATCTCTCAATAACCCCTTCCCTATCCCCTGATGAAGAAAAGGTTCTTCGCGGCTTCCGTTTCCTCACATTAAAGCCCATGCTCGTCATTCTCAACTCGGATGAAGATACCTTCGGCCGCAACGCCGAGCTATTGGGGCGGATCTGGCAGGACTATCGCGGCATCGAGTTTGCCGGCAGATTTGAGATGGACCTCTCCCGGCTCGATGCCCACGAGGCTACGGAATTCATGGAGGATATGGGCATAAGCGCCTCGGCACAGAGACCGGCTCACCCTGGCGGCCTACGAGTTGCTGGGCTATATCTCGTTCTTCACCGTGGGCGCCGACGAGGTGCGTGCCTGGACCGTCCGCAGGGGCGACACGGCCCTCGATGCCGCGGCAGCCATCCACTCGGACCTGGCCCGTGGGTTCATCCGGGCCGAATGCTTCACCTACGACGACCTTATGGCCCACGGTTCCGAGAAGGCGCTCAAGGATAAAGGGCTCATCAGGCTCGAAGGCAGGACCTACCTGGTCAAAGACGGCGACATCCTCTCCATCAGGTTCAGCGTGTAACAAGTGACGAGTGAATAGTGGATAGTGATTGGTATACTATTGCGGGAAGATTGGGTATACCGGTAAAAGAACATTGTAAAAATCGAGGAGCTTTCCCATGAGCAATGGGCCGGAAAAGATCATCTATTCCATGATGAGGGTCAGCAAATCGTACCAGAACAGGCCCGTGATAAAAGACATCTCCCTTTCCTATTTCTATGGCGCCAAGATAGGTGTCCTGGGCCTGAACGGATCGGGAAAAAGCACCCTGCTGCGCATCATGGCGGGTGTCGAGAAGGAGTACGATGGGAAATCCGTCCTTTCACCGGGATACACGTTGGGGTTCCTTGAACAGGAGCCTGTGCTCGACCCAAATAAGACCGTTAAGTCCGTTGTCGAGGAAGGCCTGCAGGAGACTGTGGATCTGGTTAAGGAATACAACTCCATCAGTGAAAAATTTGCCGAGCCCATGAGCGATGACGAGATGGACAAGCTCATGGCCCGTCAGGGCGAGTTGCAGGAAAAGATCGACCACCTGGATGCCTGGGATATCGAATCGCGCCTGGACATGGCCATGGATGCCCTGCGTTGCCCTTCCGGAGACACGCCTGTCCGGGTCCTTTCCGGAGGTGAAAAGAGGCGGGTGGCCCTGTGCAGGCTCTTGCTGCAGAAGCCGGATATCCTCCTCCTGGATGAGCCGACCAACCATCTGGACGCCGAGACCGTAGCCTGGCTGGAGCATTATCTCCAGCAGTACGAAGGCACGGTCATCGCCGTCACGCATGACCGGTATTTCCTGGACAACGCGGCCGGCTGGATCCTGGAGCTTGACCGGGGATACGGCATCCCCTGGAAGGGAAACTACTCGTCATGGCTGGAGCAGAAGCAGCTACGGCTTCAGACTGAAGAGAAAAGGGAGACGGAGCGGCAAAAGACCCTGCAGCGGGAATTGGAGTGGATCCACATGTCGCCCAAGGGCCGCCATGCCAAGGCTAAGGCGCGTATCAGCGCATACGAGACCCTCCTGAACCAGAATTTCGAGAAAGAGGACAAAGACCTTGAGATCTATATCCCGCCAGGACCCCGTCTGGGAAAGGTGGTGATCCAGGCGGAAGACCTGTCCAAGGCGTATGGCGAAAACCTGCTCTTCGGAGGGATGAACTTCTCTCTGCCTGCAGGCGGCATTGTGGGTGTCATCGGCCCCAACGGCGCCGGTAAGACAACGCTCTTCAAGATAGTAACCGATAAGGAGAAACCCGATTCCGGCACCATCAGGATCGGGGAGACCGTGAGGCTCGCGTATGTCGACCAGGAGCGCGATACGCTGGACCCACAAAAGACCATCTGGGAAGTGATATCCGGCGGCAGGGACATGATCGATCTCGGCAAGCAAGAGGTGAATTCCCGGGCATATGTGGCGCGCTTCAACTTCTCGGGAACGGACCAGCAGAAAAAGGTGAACACGATTTCGGGCGGCGAGCGCAACCGCGTTCATTTGGCGTGCATGCTCAAGGAAGGCGCCAATGTGCTTCTTCTGGACGAACCCACGAACGATCTGGACGTTAATACCATGCGCGCCCTGGAAGAGGCCATGGAGCGTTTCGGCGGCTGCGCGGTCATCATCACCCACGACCGCTGGTTTCTTGACCGCATCGCCACACACATCCTTGCCTTTGAGGGCGACAGCTCGGTAGTGTGGTTCGAAGGCAATTATTCGGATTACGAGGCGGACAGGAAGAAGAGACTCGGCAAGGCTGCTGACCAGCCGCACCGGATCAAGTACCGGCACCTGACACGAATATAATCCTGCCATTTACAGGATGAAGAGATACCGGAGGGGAAATCCATGAAAGTGATCGCATTCAACGGGAGTGCACGAAGAGATGGAAATACGGCCATCCTTGTGAAGCATGTGTTCACAGAGCTTGAAAAACAAGGCATTGAAACGGAACTGGTCCAGCTGGCCCGCAAAGACATCCGGGGCTGCATAGTCTGCTACAAGTGTTTTACCAACCAGGACAAACAATGCTCGGTTAAGAACGACTCGGTCAACGAATGTATCCGAAAGATGCTTGATGCCGATGGGATCATCCTGGCATCACCCACATACTTCACCGACGTGACAACCGAGATGAAGGCCCTCATCGACAGGGCGGGTATGGTGGCCAAGGCGAACGGCGATATGTTCAGGCGCAAGGTGGGAGCTGCTGTTGTGGCTGTCCGGAGGGGCGGTGCCATCCATACGTTCGACACCATCAACCACTTTTTCTTCATCAGCCAGATGATCGTGCCGGGTTCAAACTACTGGAATGTGGGTATCGGCATGGAGCCCGGAGAGGTGGAAAAGGATATTGAAGGGATCGCCACCATGAAGATCCTCGGTGAGAACATGGCGTGGCTTCTGAAAAAAATCCATGCATAAGGGGTGAGCCACGATATAGGGGAACCTATGACGATGCAACGTGAACAGCAACTGAGAGAGAAGCTCACAGGGGAGATCGGCGTGTCCTCCTGGAAAGGACTGATCCCGGATATGCTCACCAAATCGCTCTTCTTTGTGGCACCGGATCTCGACCTGGTGGAGGTGGGCGTACAAGTGGCCCTTGACCACACCAGTGAAGTAAAGAAATGGCTGGATACAGGCCGCCTGATGAGACCGACCAAAGAGCAGATTGCAGATTGGGAAACTTTCGGCTCTCTGTTCCGGTTCATCATCGTAGCGCCGTTCGTCTTCTTCCAGGAATACGTGGTGTCCGAAGTCTGACACATCCCTTTCCGGCACATAAAAAACGGCCGGGACAACACACCGATACGGCCTGAAGCAGGAATGATCTCTTGGTCTGCGTTCGTGCTTACTACATCGCCTTGATGCTCTTCACCATCAAGGTCCCGTCTTCCTGGAGCTCGCCCTTTACCTTGATGCTGATGCCGGCCTTCTTTTTCGAGACATCCACGATGTCCTTTTTCGCCATCTCGCTGCCTTGTGCATCGAATTTGTGGAATGCATACTTTCCCTTTTCCTTCATGATGATCCCATAACCCGATGCCGCGCAGGCATCCGCCTTCATGCAGGCAAGCGTATGCCTCTCAGGGTGCATGAGAAGATCGTCGCCGGCCGGGTCTTTACCGGCTGAGCCGCAGAGCACGTCGGAAAGATAGCCCTTGTATTCCTTTTCCACGGCAGGGGCCTTCTGGGTCTGGGCAAACCCCGATGCTGCGAAACATACGGACACTGCGACGACGAGCATACCGATCATGGCTTTCTTCATAATACCTCCCTCTTTTTTGGTAATGATGAATCCCTCTGCACGAGCCTGGTGATGGAATCGTGAGCGGATGATCAGGGGGTTTATATTACGACCCGGTTTTGAGAAAGCAAGCCGGGGCACTCATGAGAATGTTCATGATGTGATCGGGCCGGCGTATAGGCATGTTCCCCTCATGGGTAGCATGAAGGCTCACCCATGCATTTGAAAAAGGTTCCAGTCAAGGTCGGCCCAGGGGTTGTCCACATCTTCAATCTGCTGCAGCGCCGCCTCTGAAAGCCTGCCATGGTCCGAGAGGTCCTTTGCGGCCCAGATGAGTTTCAAGAATCGCTGGTGGTGGTGGTGGAAGCGCTGGTTGGCATATTCCTTGGCCTGGGTCGTAAAGAGGAGGAAGGGCCAGTCGCTTCCCTGCATGAGGAGAAGCTCACGGGCCATCTGCCGCATGATGCGATGCCCGCGGTCATCGTTCGGCCGCACCTCTTTGAAGACCTGCTCCGCCTCTCTGGAACTCGCATTGATGTAGGGCCAGATCCAACCGTGTTCGGGATTCTGCCAGACCGTATAATCCGAGTTCAGCCCCCAGGTGCTGGGTTGCATGATGATGGTGGAAAATGCCCCGCCGTACTGATCAACGTATTCGCCCAGGCCCCTTAATGAAACAGTCTTCTCCTTATCAAGCAACCGGTAGACCTGTTCAAGCCAGTGCACGCCTTCGTGCCACCAGTGGCCGAACAGCTCGCAGTCGTATGGGGAAACGATAATAGGCTCCGTATCAGGGATGACTCTCTGATCGAGAATGCGGGTAATGAGTGAGACGAAATGCTGCGCATGACTCTCCACACGTTCATGGGCCTTCTCAGGCTCATATACCTTTTTATCGTCCTGCCCGGTGACCCGAGAGTAATGCAATCCCGACTCGGGGTCCTTGCGGTGGAATTCAAGATAGAAAGGGTCGCCGGGGTAGCCCTGATCAGGGGACCATACCTGTTTGCCGGTTGCCTCATTGCGCCCGAACACCGAGACACCCGATGCCAGCTTATAACCGCGGAAGGTGGTGGGAACGGCTTCCTGATGGCGGTTTTCTATGAAGGACGCACGCGTGATGCCGACATTCTCTGCAAAGAAGTACTCGATCCCCTCCGCTGCAAGCCACTCATCGATGCCCTTTCTCATGCGCTGCTCTCTGACCGACCACTCTGCCGGCCTGTAGGCGCATTCGGGCAGCCAGAACCCGCGTGGTAAGCGGCCGAAATAGCGCTTGTAGGTCTCAACGCCTATGCGCACCTGGGCAAAGACCATGCTGTCTGATTCCATAAGGGGCAGGAATCCATGGGTGGCTGCCGAGGTCAGAACCTCAATTACCCCCTCGACCTGGAGCCATTTCAAGGTGCCCAGGATATCGCGATAAAAGTCAGAGGTGTAGGCCTTGTAATTACTCTCAAAAAACTCCAACCAATACCGGGCGACCGAGCACACGGCCGGGTCCGCCTGAAAGCGCCGTATGTCATTGCGGGCACGGTGTATCTTGTCTTCCATATAGGCACAGAAACGGTCTTTCATGTACTCGTCGGCGAGCTGTTCCATAAGTATCGGGACGAGTCCGATCATCATCCTTGGATGAATCCCGTCGAAATGGAGTGCGCGCATGGTCTTCAGAAGCGGGATATACGTCTCGTTCATGGCCTCAAAGAGCCACTCCTCACCCGCAGGCCATACCCCTGATTTGCGGCAATAGGGGATATGGCTGTGCAGCATCAATGCAAAGACACCCCTTTTCCCACAGTTTACCATTTTTTACTTGCCTTATATTCACTCATAATTATAATAAGATAAATATGGAGATAATATTCTACTCTTTACCAGATAAATATACAAGGTGTGACACTATGGTGACACCCTGTGTCATGGTGTGGCTCTTGTGGATAAGGAAATATAATACCTGAAAGGGGGGGGCGTATGGCAATCAATATTTTCTGTAAGGCTTGTAAGAGCACCTATAAGCTTGGTTCAAAGAAGTGCCCCACGTGTGGATCATCTGACCGCAAAGAAAGAGGATACAGAGTAAGATTAAGGCAGGATGGCAAACAGGTGAGCCGGGTATTCCCTACCCTTGATCTTGCCAGGGACACAGAGGTCAAGTGGAAGGGTGAAATAATGCGGGGGGAACAGGCTATCACCCGGAAAAAGCCTGTCCTTACGCTGGATGAATTCTGGAGGAAGCATTATCTACCTTGGGCGATGCAAAACAAGAAGTCATGGCATGGTGATCAGAGCCGTTACAAGCAGCATATCAAGCCCTCTCTCGGTAGCAAATCTATGGATAGGATCAGCACCTTTGATATCGAAAAAGTTTTATCAATCATGAAGGGTAAGAAGCTTGCACCGGCTACACTGCATCAAATTATTATCTTACTATCCCACATGTTTTCACTTTCGAAACGATGGAGCCTCTATAAGGGGAATAACCCTTGTGAACTTGTACACAGGCCAAAGATCAACAACCAGATAACGGAATTCCTTACCCATGATCAGCAAGCAAGGCTGATGAAGACTATAGCTGCCTGGCCCGATAGAATGGCCGCATCGATTGTTCGATTTGCCATGCTCACAGGGATCAGGCGGGGCGAGATCTTCAAGCTGCAATGGCAGGATATCAATTTTGAGCATGGGACAATGCTACTCCGTGATCCCAAGGGGACAAGGGATGTATCATTACCCTTATCACGAGAGGCCCTTGAAGCGATCGCGCGTGTACCCAGGGAGCATGAGACGAACTATATCTTTTATGGCAAGGACGGGAAGCAACGGACAGAGTTCAAGTATGTCTGGCGTGCCATCAGGAAGGCGGCAGGGCTCCCCGATGACTTCAGATTCCACGGGTTCCGGCATCACTACGCCTCTCGCTCGTGAGCAACGGAGTTGATCTGTACATTGTACAGCAGCTCCTTACCCACAAGAGCAGTGCCATGACACAGCGGTACAGTCATCTGAGCCCGAATGCATTGAAACAGGCCACGGAGAAGGCGGGGAAGCTCCTATCAGGGGAAGTCCTTGCGGATAATAAAGTTGTTTCTCTTGCCTCTGTGTCCGGTAATACAAAGTAGGCATCACATCACCATGGCCTAGGCCCCGAGTCATGACCCGGACCGAAAAGGCGATCCCTACGCCCCGGTCATGGATTCATAAAGGGAAGCAGGAAGGGGAACTGCAATATGAAGTTAAGTGAAAATGATAGGGGCAATGCAATAGCCAGATGCGCCGCATATATTGAGGACTATCAAAAAATCATAGAGCTTCATGATGAGATAAAAACCCTTGAACAAGAGTTGGGTCCCGGCTTCCATCCAGTCGATGATAAAACAAATCTATGGAGTGAATTAATTCATAGATCAATTTCATTATATAAAGAGATTTGCAAGAAATGGCATCTTGAGAATCTCATTCCCCTTCACCCGTCAAAAGAAACTCTTATCCCAAGAAAGCCTATTGAAATAGTAAATATAGACGAGTGGCCTAAAGCAATCTTTAGTTACAATGTTGAAGCTGGACAGCTTGTGCGAAAAAAAAGTGAATTTTGGAATGGACCAATTCCAATACCAGACTATTCAAGAGTCTATATACCATTAAGAATTGACCTCACAATGAGTGATGACGACCTATGTGATGCATTCAAGAAATTCATTCGAGAACAGAAAGACATAGCAAGAGAACACCTTAAAGGCAGACGCAGTAAACCTAAAAAATATGATCCATGGAAAATTTATGATCTGCACCATACATACGGCTTATCCCTTCTTGAAATAGCTCGTAAGCTAGAGGGAGTGGACCCTCTACCAGGAGAAAAGAGCCCTGTCTACAATGAAGAGCAATGGCCTTCATATCAGAGAGTTAGGCGAGCATACAAAAAAGCAGAAAGAATGATAAAAGCCGTTGAGCCCGCATTTACCCTGGTTGACGAATAAGACCCCCTGCTTATACATCAATCTACAAAGCCTTTCATTTTCCCTATCCTCCGTATCAAAATAGAAAGCGGAGGTACACCACGGATGAATAAATCAAATGTTCTACGGGTTCGAGATATCCCGAAAGGTCAGTCAACCGGGCTTCCTGCTAGGGCAACAATCTACAAGTTGCATTCTTTGAGGAAACATCCTCGTCTTATTTACACGGTGCCGGGTGCCGGTCTTGTCTTTGACCTCGATGAATGGCAGACCATGTGTGAAGCGGCAAAGCAATCGAGCGAAGAGCGAGCGGCACGGGTTCACAGACCATTGGTGGAGGGGTAAGGCATGCTCAACCTTAACCAGCATGGAAACCAACCACCAGGGCAGGAAAAGGACACACCCCGAGAGGCCGGGCAAGGCTTCTGGGGGCAGGACACTGGGGCATTCGGGAATGATCTACAGATAGCACCACGGTCGCATGAGTGCAAGCAACTTCAACCTATAAGGTGTTCTCGCCGGAAGGCTATTCGTTTGAAATGTCTCGATTGCAGTACGGGAAACCATGCCGATGTTGAGCGGTGTGAGCATACAGGGTGCGCGTTGCATACCTTTCGAACTGGCAAGGGTAAGCAAGTTCCTGGGGACCGATCTAAGGCAATCCGGGTGCATTGCTCATGGTGCTCAAATTCGAGAGCCGAGGTTATCCATTGCCCTGTTAGTTCATGCACGCTTTTCCCCTTTAGGAAATCTACCCTGGAACACACCCCTGGAACCCTTCCCTTTGTCAATAGAACGCTACAGGGAAGCAATTTTCAGACATCGGATGACAACAGCATACCTCTGGAGACCCCCAAGTAATGATACGACCACCTACACACCTCAAGACAATGAAGGAAAAGCGGGAATGGCTAGAGCGCGAGAGTCCCTTACCTGATGACATGAAACGATCATTGGCATATCGCACTCTTACCAATGAAGCAAAGATTGTGCTGATGCTTCTTATGGATAAGGCTGAAGGGGGCAACCATGAATTCTCTTGAGGGTTCATCTAAAAAGGGGTGGCCCCTTAATAGATTGATTGTCATACAGTCCGATATGTTCCAATCACCCGCATTCCATGATCTATCGAAAACAGCAATTCTAGTATTAATGCGCTTCTTGCAGAAACGAACCTGGCCTGAAGGCAAGAGGGGAAGCAGAAAAAAGAAACTCAAGAATGTCAAATATCAGGACGAAGATCTTGTCTTTATCGGACGAGAGGCCGAGTGGTTAGGCATCAAAGCACCATCTTTCAGGAGAGCTATCAATGAGCTCGTCGAATGGATTTATAACTGTTGTTCACCAGGGTGGAGCGTACGGACCAAGGAAAGACCCGTCCCGTTATCGCCTGGTCGAAACGTGGAGACTTTGGGGTACAGACTCATTTCCACATCCCACAAAACCAAAATGCATTTATACAGGTTCGTTTGACCAGTACAACGAGAGAAGGAAAACAAAAAAGTATCAGTCAAAAATGACTGCTAGTCCACAGTCAGAAATGACTATGGAGAGCACCACAGCATGAAAAAAAGGGTCCATAAATGACTACTACTCTTAACAACCAAAAAACTCTGAAGAGATTGGAAAAAAGCCAATCGGCAAGAAAACCATTCACTGTGTCGGATATTCATACAATGGGTCCAATAATGACTGACTTTATATATTACCAGGGCATGGGGCTCTCTGACCCTGGTCTCTACCACTAATCTCAAAGGGGAACAATCATGTTGATAGCAGAGATCGAGAAGAACTCTACCGAGCTTATCCGGGTAATCATCACGGAGTACAAAGGCCACAAGTTCATTGATTGCCGTGTGTACTATAAAGACGATCAGGGAGAATGGAAACCGACCAGGAAGGGCATTTCCTTGAACGCCGAGACCATAGACGAAGTTGCAGAAGCCATAAAAAATGCAAAGCATCATCTTGTGGGAAGGTAGTTAAAATGGAACCAGGTGGAACGAAATGGAACGAGTACAGAGAAAACAGCAAGCTGTAATAGCAGCCCTCATTTCACACAGAACCATTGAGGAAGCAGCCAAGGCTTCCAATGTGGGCAAGACAACTTTGTTTCGATGGTTTCAAGATGAGGCCTTTCAAGACTCATACCGGAAGGCGCGCTCTGAAGTGGTTCGTCATGCCATTGCCCAGGCTCAGTGCTCATGTTCTGAAGCAATTAACGTGCTCAGGGAGATAATGAATAGTACTGCATCCCCGGCAAGCACAAGAGTTTCAGCAGCAAAGACCGTGATCGAGACTGCAATAAAAGCTGTCGAACTCGAAGACATTGAACAACGGCTTGATGAGATCGAACGGAGCATGAAAAATGAATCATCCAGGAGGCGCAGATAAATGAACCATCTATCTAAACGGTTAACCTCCATAGAAGACAGGGTACTCGGTAAGCCTTTTATTCTGTATCTCAAGGACGGAACCATATCCCGATTACCATCCAAGAACTTTCTATCTATGTTCTGTGACGCTTTGAGCGGCAAGAATCCGGAACTTACTGCAAGGTTTGACAATGCAGTGGATTCTGAGGGGATTGGGCGTATGCTTGAGCTATTCAGGTCTATCCGCAAAGGTCCTATCCCGCGCGGAAAGTATCTCGATGATGATGAAGAATGATTCCAAACAGGTGACAAGATGAATCTTAAAAGAAGACTCGAAGCTCTTGAGAAAGAGTGCGGCATAGGGGACAAAGAACTACTCCCCCCGCTCATCGTACATTTCATGATTGGGTGGAAGTATGGTGAAATGACACGAGAGGAATATGAAGAGCTTAATAAGATAACACCAGAAGAACAGCTAGAAATCGACAAGGAAGTAGCACGACAAAGAGCCGAGTACCCGAACACACCTTTTCCTCCTTACGTAGTATGGCAAAAAGGG
This sequence comes from uncultured delta proteobacterium, assembly GCA_963847605.1. GTDB lineage: Bacteria > Desulfobacterota > Desulfomonilia > UBA1062 > UBA1062 > MWEI01. The sequence continues at coordinate 205,089 of CAWKAM010000009.1, forward strand.
GAAGGAATCCTCTACGATGTTATGAAACCTATATTGGATCAAAGGAAAAGTTGATTTATATCCAATGAGGATCGGGAAATGAACATAAAGAAAAGGATCGAGGCACTTGAGAAAGTCTGTGGTCTTGGGGGAGACATTCCACCGGATCTTGTCATTATTCCTGCAGGGTATGAAATAACACCAGAAGAAGAGATCGAGATTGAAAAAGAAAGAGATAGACTAACGAAAGAGAGTAAAAGCCCATATCCGGTTCTTGTTTTCTGGCCTCCGCTTGATCGGTGAATAACATCCGTGGGATACACATCCGAGAAAGAGCAGAAAACAAAGGGCGCTTGGTAATTATTTCAAGTTTTGATCACATTCGGGCAAAGGCTTCATTCATCGGGTTGTGTATTATATGGCTCATTGCTCGGAACCCATACCTTGTAATCTCCTCCGGTTGAATCAGGTTGAGAAGAAGGATTAATACCACCAGTATTTTCACATCCACACACATTTTTATATAGCACGAACATAGCTGTATTAGGATCAGAACCAATAGGTTGCATTGGAGTTGATTTTTTCTTTATGGCGTCAAGTGCTCCGAAAGTTTTTGTGGTACAATTTATTACCATTGGAATTTCTGCTAACACCTTTCCCTTGCTACGATTCCGTATCAATACTCCAGCCGTAAGTTCTTTATTGGGACCAACTTCTCCATATAATATGTGATTTGAGTCATAATCGAAGTAATCATCAGAAGATTCATTACCTTTAGCAAAACATTTCCACACCTTATCAGACGCATTCTGACTATGCTGTATTGTATTGTTTAATGGAGGCTGAGCCGTGTTTTCGTCGGACTCTCTGGCAGGTGATGTGGTCATTATATAGCAATCTTTCAATTGAATCGAATTGATCATCTTCCCTATACATTCACCTACAATAGTAACTTTCGTTCCCAAAGTTAATTGATCGGCTATAGAAGCATATTTATCTTCAAAATAACATATAATACCGGAATGGATCATAGCTTGTTCTGCAGAAATAGGTGGAGGGCCTCCCATTGCTACTAAAAAGGCTGAAGCAACCATACCGCGTTGATAGGCTCTTATCTTCACATCGTCAGGGACTTTGACAACACCTGAAATAAACCCAGTGACGGCAAGCTGTTTGTTCCCATATAGCTTATTAGCCGTGGCTTCATTTGCGCGGTATTCATTAATGAGTTTGGTTGAATCTATGTTGATTATAGTATCTGTTTCTTGAGAGGCTGGGAGGTTAGACTGTTTTACTGCTATAACATTGTAATAATCGACTTGAACTTGTGGAATGACCCTTTCAGCACCCAAAACAGTTGTATATGACTTTGTACTGTCATATCTACCAAATATTCTAACAATGTCGTCTTCAATGAGTTGGGGTTTTTCATCAAAAATGAGGTAAACGAGGTCGCCTGCATAACCGTAGCTAGTTTTGCCTGTACTAATCATCGCACCTTGACCACCTACAATTTGCGATATGCTTCCTTCAAACGAGAGAAGGGTATTTTTTGAAATATGTTCGAGAGTTGCTTCTCTATAATCCAAGGGTTGTGCCGATTGATATGCAATTCCTGAGGGCTTAGAGGTTTGTGTTGAATTTAGTGAGTGTCTATTTTTGTCGAAAGTTCCTATTATTATTAAAATTATAATAGCAAGACCAATCCATGCCCAAAGAGAGGTTTTTCTTTTTAAAGGAGCACCGCATCTAGGGCATG
>CAWKAM010000010.1:0-64849 GCA_963847605.1 uncultured delta proteobacterium
TGCGCCAGGTAAGCTTGGCTTGAAGGGAAAGGAGGTGAGAAGACTTCTTGAAATTCAAGGAAGGGACCCAGCAGGTGGAAGTCCTGCCCGGTTAAAGCCTAGCCAGCGGACCGGTAGCGAGTCTTGGGTGGCACAGGGGCGATCCGTGCTGCTAAGCGTAGACAGCGAGTGAGTGGGCCGTGTGATTGAGCCTCGAAAATATGGTTAACGTGGAAGCCGACGTTATCACGTTGACGGAAGGCAGAATCGACATGACCGAAACAGGCGAGGGCATGAAGATCCACCGGGGTCGGAGAGCACGGCACGTACACGAAAGGGGTTTCCCAGGAACCTGGGAGGCCTCCCTGTTTCCTGTTTCATAATCCCGGAATGTGTTCACCGGGTGAACAAAGGACCAGGCCGAGGGGTGGTATGGATGCACCAACCCGAGGAGCGAACGGAAGCATTCAGTGCAGGTAGCTGGTGCCAAGGGCAACCAAGGTGCTGGTGATGGGCAGGGAGGAGTCGGAGTATCTCATAGTACCTGAGAAGGAGGGGAAGTCACCCTAGGCGACCCTCTGGAGGGAAGGGGATACCTGGATACAGAGCTTTTGGAGGGAAAGATGGCGGGAACATCGAGTCCCACAACCATCTCAACGAGACTTCAGAAGATAGCGGAAATGGCCAGGGAGGCACCGAATATGGTGATCACCACCCTTGCCCACCACATCAACGTCGAATTCTTGAAGGAAGCATATCGTCGGACGCGGAAAGACGGAGCCACGGGTGTAGATGAACAGACAGCAGAGCAATATGCAGAGAACCTGGACGAGAATCTTGAATCTTTATTGAACCGATTCAAGTCTGGAACATACAAGGCACCCCCTGTACGGAGAGTATATATTCCGAAAGGAGATGGCAAGAGAACGCGGCCGATAGGGATACCGACCTTTGAGGACAAGGTGCTGCAACGGGCGGTAGCGATGTTGCTGGAAGCGATTTACGAGCAGGACTTTCTGGACTGTTCATATGGGTTTCGCCCGGGGCGGTCCCCGCATCAGGCCTTGGATGCACTATGGAAAGGCCTGATGGGGATGAGAGGTGGATGGGTCATTGAGGTGGACATCAGGAGCTACTTCGATAGGATTGATCATCAGTATTTGCGTGAGTTTCTGGACAAGAGGGTACGGGATGGGGTGCTGCGCCGAGCGATTGACAAGTGGCTGAAGGCAGGCGTCCTGGAGAATGGTCAGATAGAACACCCGGAGACGGGCAGTCCTCAAGGCGGGGTCATCTCGCCAATTCTTTCGAACATCTTCCTTCACGAGGTCTTGGATGTATGGTTCGAAGAGGTGGTGAAGCCTCGATTGAAGGGTAAGGCCTTTCTTATCCGGTTTGCAGATGACAGTCTGATTGCATGTTCTTCCGAGAGTGATGCTAGCAGAGTACGAACAGCACTGGAAAGACGGTTTACGAGATACGGTCTTGAACTGCACCCTGAGAAGACCCGGGTGGTGAATTTCAGAAGGCCGCCATCTAAGCCGGGTAATCAGAAGGAGGGACAGGGCCGTAGACCAAGGTCGTTTGACATGCTGGGATTTACCCATTTCTGGGGGAAGTCACGGCAGGGCAACTGGGTGGTGAAACGTAAGACGGCCAAGGATAGGCTCTGCAGATCGCTGAGGAAAATTGCCGAGTGGTGCAAGGTATACAGGTATGCTGATGTTGCTTGGCAACACAGTATGCTTGTCCCCAAAATCCGTGGACACTACGCATATTATGGTATTACTGGCAACGGACGTGCGCTGCAACGCTTTCTGGACCGGGCTAAGCAAATCTGGTTCAAGTGGCTCCTTCGCCGCTCCCAGCGCAGTCGGTCTCGGAGATTCTTCCCTGATCTTCTTCTGTCACGATTTCCTTTGCCACCAGCCGTCGTAGTGCACAGCATCTACACCAGCCCGTAGCGAATCTGAATTCTAGAGGAGCCGGATGCGGGAAATCCGCACGTCCGGATCTGTGGAGGGGCCGGGGAGAGTAATCTCCCTGGTCTACTCGACCCAAAATCAAAATATTGCCCATAGTGAATATTTCTTCGATTTCTTCTCGGTTTTAGGATGACAGAAAACTGAAGATCTTGGGTTGATACATAAGAAGCCGCTCACTTCATACCAGAGCGTGTCCTCTGGCACGATATCAATACTTTTTGCAGATTGATTTTAGGTAAAATTCTATTTACCAGACTCCCTTTGGAGGGCTCTAGCTTTCTCACCTCGGGGTGTTAAAGCTGCCAGCACAATAGCTGTTATAAAAAGTGCGGGTACATCACCCAAGAGGTGGCCATGATTCTGATGATTAACGAGTGCCTGAACTGTCATAATACCGCCATGCACAATGCTTGACCAGACAGTGAACCAGATGAGGCTGAGATGAGCAAGCGGATTTCGGGATGCAATGATCAGGAATACACCCAGAGTCGCATATATTCCGATAATCATCTGGAGGTAGTCCGATTGGCCTCCTGAATGCCATACCCAGCCTGATGGCCAGATAATTTTCTCCTTTCTCTAAGTGCTATCCGGGAATAGATTATCAGATTGAACATCTACTTATAGGTTAAGTTTTGGTCTGATTATGTCAAGGGTAGGTTAGTCATTTAGGACAGAAGTGATAAAATGTGATACATGATTAAAAGGGATCATAATTAGATGGTTTGGAGAGAAGTATGAAGCTTGAACCATTGTTGTTCGGGCGAGTATCACGCGTGCTTTTTGGAGTTGGGACCTTTGTGTTGATCTGGGCTGTCGGTGTGGATACCCTTACATTTATAGGCACGGGGGCTCTGGCGTTTTTGGGTGCTTCGTTTCTCATCGGAGGACTCATGGGAAATCCAGGATGCGAACTCACTGCGATTCCCAACCTGTTCCGTTCAAAAGAGAACCAAATCCATACCAGGTGACTGATCTGGACGCCCTTGGACAGGGCGGAACATCATTTCCGTAAACGTGACGGGAGTCGCAACAAGAAGGTTGTTTAGAACTCTGCTGATTTCAAATATCCCCCATTCCAATACCTCCTAATAGATCCCTGCGATTTCATCTCGGTTTCAAGATCACTAAAAACTGAATCTCTGTTGATGAAGCCTCTGTAAAAGGTCACTTCAATTCAGTGAGGAGCTGGTGGCATGTAAGTTACACTCAATGTTGTGTTGAGAGACATACAAAATTACTTCAGTCACGATATTTTAGTCTCACCTTTTTTACGTTATCCTTCACATTATTCCTCAGGCGATTATAATAATAACATTTACTCAATTCTTTAATATGGGGATGTCTTATGAAAGATGTCACTAAGACAAAAGGACAGCTCATAGAAGAGTTGGCTATGGCGCACCAATTGAATGCTGAATTAAAAAATTCGGCGTCAGAGCATAAACGCATAGAGGAGGCAATCAAGGGGAGTGAAGAGCGCTACAGCAATCTTGTAGAGAATGCCCATGACGTGCTTTGGGTCTTTGATCTCAATCTAGGCTACACCTATATAAGCCCATCGGTCAAACGCCTAAGGGGATACAGCGTTGAGGAGGCTATGAAACAGCGACTCGACCAAGTGCTGACTCCAGAGTCCTCAAAGAAGGCCAGGGAGTTGTTTGAGAGAGAGCGACTTTTGGAGATAAGCGGACAGCGGCACGGCCCTGATTGGTCACTCACCTCTGAGTTTGAAATGATCCATAAGGACGGTTCTACTTTCTGGATAGAGGTCACCATGAATCCTCTCCACGATGAGGCAGGTAGGATCAAAGGTATTATGGGGATCACCCGTGACATATCCGAGCGTAAGCAGGCTGAAGAGGAACTCAAGAAAGACCGTGATGACCTTGAAGGCTTGGTTAAAAATCGCACAGCTGAACTCATGAAGGCAAATGAGCAGCTGAAAAAGGAAATACAAGAGCGCAAACAGGTTGAAGAATCGCTACGCGAGAGTACAGAAAAATATCGCATCCATTTCTCACTGGCCAATGATGTCATGTTCTCATACGATAACCTGTTCAGGGTCCTCAGTGTCTCACCTAATGTGGAGAGGCTCCTTGGTTATAAGCCTGAGGAACTGGTAGGAAGGACCTTTCAAGATCTCAATGTCCTGCACCCTGATTACATGGACGAAGCGGTCGACAACGCCATGCATGTTCTTTCCGGTGAAACAATCTATTCTTCCATCTATGAGTTTATCACCAAGGACGGGACAAGGAAATTTGGTGAGGTGAGCGGTGTCCCCCTCATACGCGATGGTCAGGTCGTCGGGGTAATCTCTGTAGCCAGGGACGTCACAGAGCGCATTGAAATGGCCAACTCTATTCAGGAGAGCGAGGAAAGATATCGCATAACCCTTCAGAGCATGCCGGATGCTGTGAGTATTATAAAAACTGAGGAAGCCCGATATCTCTATGTGAATGATGCCTTCTGCAAGATTACCGGGTATACACTCGAAGAAGTCAAAGAGAAAACCCCCTTTGATCTGAATCTGCCGGCAACACCTGAGGGTCTTGATCATTATCTTGGCATCATAAAGAACAATGAATCTATCGATAGCTTGGAACACCAGTGCAGGAAGAAAGACGGTACCATTATTGATACCCTCGTATCTGCCAGACCGGTCCACTACAGTGGAGAAGATTGTTTGGTCATGGTCATAGCGGATATAACCGCACTCAAGCAGATCGAAGAAGAAAAGAAAAGGCTGGAGATTCAATCCCAGAAAATGGAATCCATAGGGACATTAGCCAGTGGTATCGCTCATGACTTCAATAATATTTTGACCTCAATTATTGGTTATACCCAGATGTCGATGAAAGATATCTTAAGTCTGACGAAAGGGGAGCAAGACATAAGTGTAGTGCGTAGCGACCTCAATGAAGTACGTAACGCAGCTCATCGAGCGAGAGATCTTGTAAATCATATTCTGGCGTTCAGCAGGCATGCTGAAAAGGATTTTGTTCCAATTAATCTCAGTACAACTATTAAGGAATCACTCAAGGTACTGCGTACAACATTACCCTCAAATATCAAGGTCAGTGAGAACCTAATAGATCCATATCTGATTTTGGGATACCCGGCCCAGATCCACCAGGTGTTGACAAATCTTTGTACCAATGCGGCCCATGCGATGGATAAGACCGGGGGAGAAATAGAGGTGAGTCTTCAGAGAGTTATCATTGATGATACCCTCAATCTAGATGTAACACCAGGACCTTATCTCAGGCTGAGTATAAGGGATACCGGGCCTGGCATGACCGAAAAGGTGATGACACGGATCTTTGACCCCTATTTTACCACCAAATGGAAAGGCCATGGTACTGGCTTGGGCTTATCGATTGTTCACGGTATTGTAAAAAGCCACGGAGGTGCAATCAGTTGTAATACTGTTCTTGGGGAAGGGACCACTTTTGATATTTATCTGCCCGAGTACGAATTCGGCAAAGAAGATGGAGAAATAAAAGCTGAGATCACTCATACCTTAGGAGACAAGAGAATCCTTGATCTTGATGAAGACCTCACTCGCAATGAGTTAACGGGTAAGAAAAAGGGAGATCTGAATATAAACGGCAAGAACTAGCAGTATTAAGGATTAATATATTATCAGAAAGACTGTCAGCCAAATCATTATCTTTGAATTCCTTGAGGATATTCGTTCTTCCAGACATTGTCTGCAACTTTTTCTTGTCATACAGGTGCGCTTATGCCATGAAGGGTTCGCGCCGATATGTCATGCACACAGTGAAGGTATGCAAGGAGAACCACGCACAGATGTCCGCACAGAAGAAGCCGCTTCGCATCCTCAGCTACAATACGCATGTATGCATCAAGGCATCAAAGCGCTCCGAACGCATGAAGAACCTCTGGAAGCATGTCCTGCCGTCCAGATGCAAGATGGATAACCTCAAGAAGATATCCGCCATAATAAAATCGTTCGACATGGTGGGCATCCAGGAGTCGGACGCAGGCAGCATAAGATCGGGCTTTAGGAACCAGACTACGTTCCTTGCGAACCTCGGAGGGTTCGACTATTGGGCCGAGCAGGTCAACCGCGACCTGGTCTTTGCGCGGCACAGTATCGGCTTTCTCTCCCGGCACCGCATCCTCTCCGTGACAAGGCATCAGCTCCCGGGCAAGATACCCGGCCGGGGGCTCATGGTCGTCCAGCTGGATCTCATGGGACAGCCCATGGCCTTTGCAGTTTCACACCTGTCGTTGGGCCCAAGAGACAGGATCAGACAGGCCGGCTATATAGGCGACATCATTCGGGAGCTTGACTGCAATACAATCCTTGTGGGCGACTTCAACTGCACCTCAGACAGCAAGGAGCTTAAGGTCATTTCCGGTAAGACGGGCCTGCGGTTGGCCATCAAGGATATGCCGACATATCCGAGCTGGAGACCGATGCGGGACATAGACCATGTCCTTGTCTCCGAAGGCATCATGATCAGAAAGGCCCATGTAGTCAATTTCACTTTGTCCGACCACCTTCCCCTTGCCATAGAGGTGCTCATAGTGGGGACTGAAGGGCGACATGAACCTGCACTGCCCGAAGCGGCCTGAAAGGAAAATCTCCTTAGATTACCTCTTTCCGACTTTGATGAAGCCACGGAAGCGAGCATAGTCAACCATGCGGCTGAAGGCATAGATGGCACGCTCCGGTGTGGGGTAGCTCGGTATGCCGAGTTTCATAAATCCTTCATGCATGTGCCTGATTTCCTTTTCCGTACCGCCATAGGAACTCACCAGGATGGGCTTATGCCGGTGTTCTCTTATGACTCCTCCGAACGCCTCCTCGATGTCGAAGATGCTCTCCGGCATGAGGACAAAGATGATGAGGAGTGCATCGATGTCGGCCTGATCAAGGAGGCAGCGTGCGATGTGGGCCATGGTCTTCTGCGAGCCGTGCTGCTCGACGGCCGACCATATATCGATGGGGTTGCGCACGGGTGCCCAGGCAGGCACGACCTCCCGGAGCCGTTTTATGGTTGAACGTTTCAGCGTGGGCAGTGCCACAGAGTATTCGTCGCAGGCATCCGTGGTAACCACGCATCCCATGCCGGTGATGGAGAGGATCCCGATGCGGTTGCTGCGGGGCAGGGGGAGCGACTCAAAGGCGGCCAGGCAATCGAAGAAGGATTCCGAATCGTGGACCCTCACCAAGCCTGTCCGACTGCAGACAGCATCGAATATGACATCCGAGCCCGCCAGCGAGCCCGTGTGCGAGGCGATAGCCTGTGCACCTGCCTCGGTGCGGCCGGACTTTACGACCACGACGGGCTTCTTCCGGCAGGCCCCGGCTGCGGCTTTTGTAAAGCGCTCTCCGTCCACGATCCCCTCGAGGTACATGCCGATGGTGGTTGTCTCATCATCATCGGCCAGATACTTCAGCAGGTCCGACTCATTCACATCACCCTTGTTTCCGATGCACGCCACCTTGGACAGCCCGAAGGGCCTGAAGTCGGCGATCCAGCGGCCCCACCCCGAGGAGAAGACCCCTGACTGGCCGATGAGTGAGACACCTCCCTGCATGATGGGCTCGAGCCCCACAATGGATGTGGCGAGCCCTGCGCCCGGGTGGATGGTGCCGATGCTGTTGGGTCCCATGATTCTGATTCCTGCCCTTCGGGCCTTCAGGGTGATTTCTTTCTGCTCGTTGGCGCCGTCCTCGCCGATGTCCGAGTATCCGCCGGTGCTGAGGATGACGGCCTTTACCCCTTTGGCCGCGCAGTCATCGATGGCTGCAGGCACGGCGGCCTTGGGGATGACGATCATGGCGAGGTCCACGGGACCTTCGATGTCGCGGACATTCTTAAAGGTCTTTATACCGAGGATATCGTGCCCCGACGGGTTGATGGGGAGGATTGTCCCTTTGAAACCCGCCTTCATGAGGTTTCTCAGGATGATGTTCCCCCCCTTGCCGTAACTGCGGGATGCCCCGATCAGCGCCATGGACCCGGGGTTGAAGAAGGGGTCGATTGTGCCGGGGGAGGGGTGTTTCACGGATAGGGACGTATGTCTTTCAGCAAGACGCACGAGGGCGTCGACAGCGACCCCGCCATGGGCATGTGCAATGAAGGGGTTGATATCGATCTCAATGATGTCGGCCCGTTTCACCATCAACCGTGACAGTGCCACGATTGCACCGGCCACGGTCTTTACATCGATGGGTGCCTGTCCGCGGAAACCTTTCAGGATGGCGGCCCCCCGCAAACGTTCAAGCATGGCGCGGGCTGATGCAAAGGATACGGGTGCCAGCTCAATGGCCGTGTCGCGGAAGACCTCGGTGAAGACCCCGCCTATACCGGCAAGGACAACCGGGCCGAAGACAGGATCACGCCGGGCACCGAGGATGAGCTCTATCCCCGGGGAGGCCATCTTCTGGACGAGCAGCACATGGGGGACGCCTGCAAAGCGGGAACGCAACTCGCGGGCGGATCGTTTGAGGGCGCCGGCATCTAAGATGTTCAGGACTACACCCCCCTGATCGGTCTTGTGGAGGATTTCCTCCGAGCATACCTTCAGGGCTACCGGATACCCGAAACCGTCGGCATTACAGGCGGCCTCTTCCTCATTACCTGCTATGGCTTCGTCAATTACAGGGATGCCCCACTGCTTCAGAACGATCTTACCTTCGTATTCATTCACTGCCCGTACTCTCTGCTCTTTCACAAGGTTATTCCTTGATGAACTCCAGGGCGATCTTGAGCATCCTTCTGATGGGCTCTGCTGCACCCCAGAGGAGCTGGTCGCCCACGGTGAAGCAGGTGAGGTACTTCTCACCAAGGTTCATCTTGCGGATGCGACCTACCGGGACCGTGAGCGTTCCGGTCACGGCAGCCGGGGTCAAGTGCTTGAGGGTCTCCTCCTTGATGTTGGGGACTACCTTGACCCAGTCGTTGGCACCTGCGATGATTCCGGTGATCTCCTTTATGCTCACATCCTTCTTGAGCTTGATCACAAGCCCCTGAGAGTGGCAGCGCATAGAGCTCACGCGCACGCAGATGCCGTCCACGGGGATGGTCTTCTTCGTGCCCAGGATCTTGTTGGTCTCAACGATGCCCTTCCATTCTTCCCGGCTCTGGCCGTTTTCCATGGCGATATCGATCCAGGGCAGGAGGCTGGCGGCCAGCGGATAGCCGAATACCTTCTTGGGAAAGGTCTTGTCGTGGAGGGCGGAGTTCACCTGCTTATCGAGCTCCAGGGCCGCGGTTGCCGGCTTGTCGAGCAGTTTCTTTGATGCCTTGCCCACATAGGCCATTTGCTCCACGAGCTCGCGCATGTTGTTGGCGCCTGCGCCGGATGCCGCCTGGTAGGTCATGGACGTTACCCATTCCACCAGGCCTTCTCTGAACAGGCCGCCGATGCCCATGAGCATGAGGCTCACGGTGCAGTTGCCGCCGATATAGTCCTTGATGCCCTTTTTCAGGCCTTTATCGATAACGTCCCTGTTTACGGGGTCTAGGATGATGATGCTGTTGTCCTTCATCCGAAGCGCCGATGATGCATCGATCCAGTAGCCCTTCCATCCGGCCTTGCGGAGCTTGGGATGGACTTTATTGGTGTGGTCGCTTCCCTGGCAGGTGACGATGATGTCGGCAGTCTTCAGCTCCTTGATGTCATATGCATCCTTGAGCGGCGGGATACTTATTCCCACCTTCGGGCCGTTCTGGCCAACCTGGGAGGTTGTGAAGAAGACAGGCTCGAATCCGTGGAAGTCATGCTCCGCCGTCATCCTGTCCATGAGTACCGAGCCGACCATGCCGCGCCAACCGATGAAAGCTACTCGTGCCATGTGAACATCCTTCCGCTCTTTGATACGGAGTCGCATTCAAGCGCTACCCGTGTCGGCTTCGTCGTCGGCTCCGTTGGCGTACTCTTATGTACGCCTTTGTCGCCTCCTTCTTGCCTCCTTGGTATCATCTTGAATGCGACTCCGTATCCTAATTTTAATTCACTTAACGGTAAAATACCTGGGGTGTCAATCGGCAGATAGTTATGAAGGAGTGGTAAGTTTGAAGTTTAAAGTTTTAAGTAAAAAATACCCCAGCTGATTCATATTAGGGCTCACGACACAACACTAAAAACCTTAAACCTAAAACTTAAAACTTAAAACTATTACCGACTGATCTTTTTAAGAACGATGACAAGCATCAAGCCCAAAGCCGCCAGTGCGGATTCCGCATAGAGTGCATAGGTAAAACCTCCGGTGAGCTCTTTCACCCGGGCGAATACAAACGGACCGAAGAAGCCGGCGAATCCGCAGGCAGTGAATATCACCCCGTAGATCTTGCCGATATGTGTAGGTCCGAACTCGTCTGCTGTCAACGCGGGCATGGAGGCCATAGTCCCTCCGTAGCAGGCCAGGAGGTAGAAACAGAGACCGGCAAAGATGAATATGGTATTTACATGGGCCAGTGCGGTGAAACCCAGCGACAGGGAGATGAATATCAGTGCAAAGACAGCCTTTCTCCCGATAAAGTCGGAAATCCAGGCCCATACGAGCCTGCCGAGTCCGTTGAAGATGCCTGCAATAGCCACAATAGTACCGGAAGCGATAACAATGGATTTCATATTCTCATCGGATACGGCGCCTCGATGAACCCTGATCATGACATCCTGGGCTATGGGAGAGAGTTGGGATATCAGTCCGAGCCCGGCAGTGATGCTTACAAAAAGCATCATCCACAGGATCCAGAACCTGGGTGTACGTATGGCATCGGGAAAGGTGGACGAGACAGGCAGGACTGCGGTATGCATCGATAATGATTTATTCTGAGGGCTCCAGCCTTCCGGGGGGTTTATGAGCGTAAGGGCTGCCGTGAAGATGATCACGAGGCTGACACCCCCCCATATATAAAAGGTATTGGCAATGCCATACGTTATTATAAGATGGGGTCCGATGTTGCCGAGGGTGAACGCACCAAGGCCGTACCCCATAACCGCAAGGCCGGTAAGCAGTCCCCTCTTGTCGGGAAACCACCGGATGAGCGTGGCGATGGGGGTCACATACCCGAAGCCACCCCCGAGCCCGGTGATGAGGCCATAGGCAACCAAAAGCAGGCCTATGCTCTTTATGCTGTTCGCCATACCAGCCAAAAGGATTCCGGCACCGAACATAATGCCGCCCAAGGCCCCGGTAACCCGGGGGGCTACCCGGTCCACCAGTGTGCCGCCGAAGGCAACGGCGAAGGCAAACATCGAAGAGTTGATCATGAATGCGGCCTGGGTCTGGGTCTCGTCCCAGCCGTTAGAAGCCATCATGGGCTTCTTAAAGATCGACCAGGCGTAGACTGTTCCCAGGCAGAGCTGCATGAGGATTGCAGACACTGCAACAAACCTCCGCCTGTATATCGGATAGTTATTGCTCACCTTTTCACTCCCAAGAGGGTCATTTTGCCCGATTACTTCACCTTAAGGATCCCGTGCTGAACTGTAAAGCTCATTATTATTCCTTCTGAAGGCGAACATATCAATATCCCCATCCGTATCAGCATCGGGCTTGCAAGCTCAGATGAATCAGATCCTGATAACGTCATGAAGATGGCCGATGATCGCATGTACCTTGACAAGCAGCATTATTATGCAATGTGAGCCAAGGAACCAAGTTTTGCGCGGCAATGACGCATCGTTTTTAAATTATCCTTAGGTTTTTTTCCCGGATAAGCGCATATGCTTTCAATCGTCTCATGGTTTTAGTAACCGTTCACCTCCCAGCTGTTAAAAATTCACAGGAAAGGATTGACAATGCAGAGGAAAGCAATTATTACTTGAAGTTAAGAAAATAATTCCCTCTATGAGGATATTCGGAGATGAAGAACGAGGAGGAGGTACCTATGAAGAACCGTAGTATGCTTTCAGCAGCAGTCATGGCGTTTCTTATTCTATGTGTTTGTGCAACCGGTGCTTTTGCCGAGAACCGGGAAGGGGCGATCACTGTGACACCTTTTGTAGGCGGGTTAGACATCGACAGGCATATACCCTGGGATGCATCAAATTGGGCCTGGGGAGTCGGGCTGGGATATAACATATCAGAAAAGCTCGGCGTAGAATTAACTTACCATTATGCTGCACCCCGTGATCAGTCCTATATGGATAATTCCGGCAATTCCTACTCTAAATATGATGGGAAAACCAATATCTACAAGTTTGATCTGCTTTATCATTTAATAGGTCTTCTTCCGGGTGATTTAATTGTGCCCTATATTGCAGGGGGCATAGGGGACATCAAGTATTCAACTAATCGACCAGGAGGTCCTGGTTCGATGCCTGATACTCAGGCAGGTGTTTATAATAAAAATGATTTTCTGGTGGATGCTGGTGGAGGCTTAAAAATCTTCCTCACCAGAGATTTGGCCCTTAGAGGGGATGTACGTTATATGTTGGACTTCAATAGTCAACATGATCATAATAGCCTCCTCTACACTGTAGGACTGACCTACGAGATCGGAGGGAAAGTGAAAGAGGCCGCGCCTGAGCCGGTTGCCGCAGCCCCTGAGCCTGCACCAGCACCAGCTCCCGCCCCAGTGGTAACTCCTCCACCAGCGCCGGCACCAAAGGAGCAGGGTACGATCACCTTCAGAAACATCCTCTTTGATTTCAACAAATACACGATAAAGGCCGAATCCTACCCCATTCTCGATGAGGTGACGGATTACCTCAAGGCCAATCCGAACGTGAAGATGGAAGTCCAGGGCTATTGCGACAACAAGGGCACATATAAATACAACGTGAAGCTCTCTGACGAGCGTGCCAAAGCCGTAAGGAAATACTTGGTGGATAAAGGCATTCCGGGCGATAGACTCACTGCCAAGGGTTACAGCTTCGATAATCCTGTAGCCTCAAATGCCACCGATGAGGGCAGGGCATTGAACAGAAGGGTCGTATTCAAACCCATCCAGTAGCTGCTGTTTTTACGATATCGTAATGAGAGGGAAGGCCGGGTGTTGAACCCGTCCTTCCCTTTTTCTGTTTCGACACACTCTGTAACGATTGAATCGGCAAATAGGCACTGGGCCCCAGGTCATGGTAGGTTCTCCCAATCTTGTGCCTTGCACCCGGCAAAATCCTCCAGCTGCATTTATTGACTCTATGAACCGGCCCCCTATTATTAGACGAAGGCAAGGCATATTCCATATAAGGACTGTTGATTTTCTTTGGGGTGAAAATCTCGCACGGGAATAAGGGAGGTAACATGGATGAGAGACAACGCGTTGAAGCGCTTGATACAGCACTTCAAAACGAAAAGAATGAGAGAGAGTTTTATCTCAAGCATGCAGGGCGTACCCGTAACCCTATAGGGAAAGCCATGTTTCAAAAGATAGCGGATGATGAGCTGGAGCACTACCAGAGGCTTAAGGCCCTCCACGAAAAGTGGCAAAAGAAAGATAAATGGCCCGAGACTCTCCCACTGAGCGTGAAGAATACGAATATCCAATCCGTCCTTCGGGATTTGATCAGCAAAGTTGAAGAATCTCCTCTGGCTGACACCGACGATCTGGAGGCCGTCGACATAGCAGCGGCATTCGAGGCAAAGGGAGCCGAGGCCTATATCGAGCTGAGCAGAAGTGTCACGGATGGAAAAGAAAAGGCCTTCTTCGAGCTGCTTGCATCCATGGAGCGGGAGCACTACCTCTCGCTGAAAGACTTCGAGGAATATATGAAGGACCCTTCCTCGTGGTTTACCAAAAGGGAGCACCATGGGTTGGATGGCGCATAGGGTAGGGATTCTTAAGGATGTTTTTTTCATGTTTGTGACGCGTTGATGAGGCAAGTACCCCATAAATATTAAAGGGTGACGGAATATGAATATCTATGGGAAAGAGAAAGCGTAAAGCCGACAAGCCATGCTTGGCACCGATATACATCATCTCCGGTGGTACAGGTGCAAGCGGTCTGCAGCTCGTGAATACCGTGCTTGCCCAGTTTCCTGGTTTTGAAGTTCCTGTTGTCGCCAAGGCACACGTAAACAGTATCACCCAACTGCAAGATGTCCTCGATCAGTCAGAACAGACCGGCGGTATTATTGTGCATACCCTGGTGGATACCTTCCTGAGAAATACCATGAACTCTCTTGGCAGCAAGGGTAGTGTGCCTGTTATCGATCTTATGGGGGTATTGATGGAACATCTCTCAGAGATGCTTGACAGTAATCCTGTCTGCCGCCCCGGCCTCTATCATAACCTGAACAAGCGCTATTTCGATCGTGAAGATCATAACGCGAAGGTTCGGCAACAGGGAATAAATCCATAAGAGCGACCCGAAAAGAGACACTGAACAATCTTGCCCACACAAAGGCTGCATTAAGCAGTAACTAACCCCCAAGATTTCACATAAATACCAAAAAACTCAATCATTTTGTTGACATGTGTGAGATGCAATGCTATGTGCACGTCCAAGACGTTCTTGTATTTTGCAGGGCCTTTGCTTCACGAAAATTGCTTTAAGATCTGGGCCCCGATTTGGAAAAATACCTTGAATCGCAAGTTTTTTGTTTTGACGTGTCATGGTCGGCGAGAGGAAGCGCTTTGAGCCGGGAAGAAGCGGATGTTGGTGTACAAATATCTTAAGAGGGGGGGCTCGGATGAGAACTATTGCCGTTATAAATCAGAAGGGTGGATGTGGTAAGACTACTACCAGCATAAACCTCGGGGCATGCCTGGCTAGCCTGAAGAAAAGGGTTCTCGTGGTGGATCTTGATCCTCAGGCCCATGCCACATTGGGTTTCGGAATCAACCCAGGTGAATATCAGAAGAGCATCTACGATCTTCTTATCGGGAAAGAGAAGGGAACGGTCTTCACGGGTGATGTCATCATGAACCTGGCCGAGGACCTCGACCTGATCCCTTCGGATGTCATGCTCAGTGCCGCCGAACCCATCCTGCTTCAGAGAGATCACCGCGAATATTCTCTGGCTGATATCCTTAAACCCTTGTCCGAAAAGTATGATTTCATCATAATCGATTGTCCCCCGAATATCGGAATCCTCACGTTCAATGCCTTGTATGCATGCACCGAGGCGATCATCCCCATGGAAAGCGGCCTGTTTGCCCTCCATGGTCTGGCAAAGCTCCTGGAGACCATCCATCTGGTGAATATGAAGAGGGCTATCAGTATCTCTGCATATGCCCTTGCCACCATGTACGACCGCAGGACAAAAATCGCCTATGAGTCCTTGGAAGAGCTCAGGAAGCATATGCATGGGCATGTGTACAAGACTGTCATCAATGTTAATGTGAAACTGAAGGAGGCGGCGGGATACGGAGAGTCCATTCTCATGTATGATAGGAAATCCCCCGGGGCCAAAGACTACCAGAGCCTTGCAAAAGAGATCATGTCCATCAAGAAGCTCAAGAAGGTGAGGATAGAAGAGGATGAAAAAATCCTCAAACCCTTGGTCACGAAAGACGGCGTGTTGTTCACATACTATTCCCCGAAGGCCTCCCAGGTATATGTAGTGGCTGATTTCAACGACTGGGATATGGATGGGCTCCCCATGGTCAATATTGAAGGTACCGGCATGTGGCAGAGAATTGTTCCCCTCGAGAAGGGCACATATGAATACAAATTCTATGTCGACGGCCGCTGGGTGAGCGATCCCAATAATCCGGACAAGTTGAAAAACGAGTTCGGTGAAAACTCCCTTATTGAGATCGACTGACCATGAAGGAGCGGCCCAAGCTGGGGAGAGGGCTACCGGATGTATCAAAGTTTTTTCTGAGTGATGCCTCACACCAAGAACAGAAGGCAGGGGAAGTTACATGCTCGACCATGGAACCGAAATCCCTCTATATCTGTTCCCCCGGATCGCCCCTGATCCAATCCATAGTCACGGCGAATCTCGCCTTGGAGCTTGCAAGGCACCGCCACCGTGTACTTATACAAGATTTTTCCACATCCGATGAGACTCGCCTGTCGACCCTGATGGGTTCAATACTTTTCAGTGATGATAGAGACCCGGGCAAGGCCTTTGTGAGGCTTTACGGGCTGCCGGAGATCAGGATAGAAGACGGCTTTTCGGAGCGCCTTGGGAAAGAAAAGGAATCTCCTCATGAGGCTAAGCCTTATAGGGATGATACAGGAAGTTTGACCCTGGTGAATGCATCTGTTTTACTTGACTTCGTCCAGGGAAGGGCTCCATCCGGTGAATACATCATCCTCACCATGACCGATG
Organism: uncultured delta proteobacterium; assembly: GCA_963847605.1. Lineage (GTDB taxonomy): Bacteria > Desulfobacterota > Desulfomonilia > UBA1062 > UBA1062 > MWEI01. Next base: position 16,183 of record CAWKAM010000010.1, read on the forward strand.
AGAAGTCTCTGCTCCAGTGTTATGCCTATATCAAGGTCATTCATGCACACTGTGAATCAAACAGGGTTCACGTGGTCTTTGACGATGCGGTTAATGGAATAAACTCTGATACCGTTTTCAGGAAGTTTGCTGGATTTATCAATGAGCGCCTCGGGTTCGAAGTAGATTATTTCGGCAGCCTTCTTCATGATGAGTACCTTGAACGCTCTATCTCCGAAGAAAGGCCGCTCGTGCTCTTTGACGGCATCTCCATTACAAAAGATGCACTCATCAGGATCTGTTCCCTCTTACTGGAAGGCTACGGAGAAGGTAGGTTAACAGAGCCATGATGCGTCTGCTGAAACCTGTTACTATAACCGACCCGGCCCGGGTCATCAGGTTATGCGCCCAGTGGATCAAGGAAGGACTTGGCTTGAGAATCGTGGAGTACCGGATCGGGAACACCTTTACCGGGAGCATTGATATCCTGGCCACAGACTCAAGCAAGATCTATCTGGTTACCATTAATACCGATAGGCTCGGTGATGCCCTGCTCAGTGCTCTGACCGGCTACGGATGGTATATTGAGAACCTGGATTTCCTCACAAGGATCTACCAGCCAAGCGAGATCAACTTCTCGTTCCCGCCGGTTCTTATGATCCTCTCCGCATCGTTTCCGCCTGAGATTACTTCCATCCTCCGGCATGGATTGAAGGCGGATGTGAGGCTGTTCAGATATCTCATCCTTGGTTCCGAAGACGATCCTGACCTTTATGTGGAGGAACTTGGCGGCACCCATAGTGCTGTCGATGCAGCCCCTTTTGACCCGGCAGCCCTCAAACAGGAGCTCGGGATCGAAAAGGCGGGCCTCACGGATGAGGAGATAAAGGAATTCCTGATAGCCATGAGGACATGAGAAAAAAAGTGATCAGTGATCGGTGAACAGGGAAATACTCAGGGTATTTCGTTCCCATTCAGGGATAACCCCTCTTTGCCAGGAGACCGGATACTGGATATTACCTCAGAAGATTTTATCCACTTTGAACGGATCTGGCTTTCAATTCCCTTGTCTTTCACCGCCTGGAGGCCTTGGTTAATCAGTTCGAGGACCGAAGTATTGCCCTTCTTTATTGCTATCCCATAATCCTCTTTGGGTATTTGCACACCCTCGGGCAATACCCCGCATGTAAGAGCGAACTTGCCTTTGTACTTATTACAGGTGGCATAATCCACTGCTACCGGTGAGTCGCAGAGCACGCCATCGATGAAACCCTTTGACAGATCCTTGAAGGCCTTATCGGTTTCTTCGACCGTATAAAAGGTGATGTTTACCTTTTGGTATAACCTGATGGCCTCCGCGCCGGTTGTCAGTTTGAAGGCCGCTATGGTTTTTTCCCTGAGGGGTTCTTCTACTTTAGCCTTGGGGACCACGAAGAGTTGTTCTGTCGTGAAATATGGCTCGGAGAAATCGAATTTCTCCTTCCTGCCATCCGTGATGCTTATGGAGGCCAGAACAGCATCGTATTTCCCGGCATCGAGACCATTGAAGATATTTTTCCAGGGCACCTCTACAAATTTGACCTTGAAACCGGCTTCATTTCCCATGGCCTTTATCAGGTCGATTTCATATCCTGATATTTTTCCCTTCTTATCTTTCATCTCCATAGGCGGCCAGCAGGGGTTGACCGCAATAACCAGCGTTTTACTGGCGAATGCCGGGATACCCGGGAATACGCACAGCAAGATACCCGCCATTATATAAGTAATCCACCGTCTCAAGTCCATTAAGAGTTCTCCTTGTAAACCTGATAGTATCAAGCGAAGCGGTGCAAGGCAATTCCCTTTTTGGCGGATCTCAGAAAACATCATAATTTCAAGATACTTTATGCTTTCGTATCAATTCTTGGTGGAGCTATCTTTACATTTCAAAAGGTATTATTAAATATAGATATCATCAAACAATTGCCGTGGAGGTCCTCACATGAGCATCAGTCTGATAGAGAAGCTCTTGGCGCAGATGGGACAGGCATATAATATCCCCATCAGCAGGCGGGAATTCATAAAGTCTCATGCAAAAGGGGCGCTCCTGGCCACTGCAGCCTCTTCCGGTCTCATTACACCCCGGATACTCCATGCCGCAACACCTCCGGATATCGCAATCGCTGTAGGTGACCCTGCAGCGGCCGCGCGGGCGGCGGTGAACCTTTTGGGCGGCATGAAGGCCTTTGTGAAGACGGGTGAGAGGGTGGTGATCAAGCCCAACATGAGCTTTAACGGCTCTATACAGGATGCCACAAACACCCATCCGGAGATCATCCGTGAGCTCGTTGCCATGTGCAAAGAGGCCGGTGCCTCCAAGATCAGGGTACTCGACCATCCATTAAGACCCTCCGAACAGTGCATCCAGGGGGCAAGGGAGGCGTGCCGCATATTCGGCGACGACATCGTGCATGCACTGGACAAGAAGGATTTCTACAGGGAGGTGGAGATCAGCAAGGGGGTATCATTAAAAGAAACCGATGTCATGAGGGATGTCCTGGAGTCCGACGTCCTCATTGCCGCACCGGTGGCCAAGTCCCACGGCAGTACGGGTGTGAGCCTGTCCATGAAGGGCATGATGGGGCTTGTCTTGAACAGGTCCGTCATGCACTGGCGCTATAACCTTCATGAGTCTGTCGTGGATCTGTGCACCATACTCAGACCCAAACTTGTTCTCATCGATGCCACCAGGGTCCTTACGACAAATGGTCCCGGAGGACCGGGTACCGTGATCACACCCAGGACCGTGATAGTTTCCCGCGACATGGTTGCGGCGGATGCAACGGCAGTCCAGATGTTCGAGTGGTACGATAAGAAGATGGAGCCCCGCCAGGTCCGCCATATCAAACTCGCCCATGAGCGCGGGCTTGGCCGTATGGACATCCAGAATCTCTCTACCAAGAAAGTCGTTCTTTGATGATCCTGAACAGGGTCATACAGACAGCAAGCCTCATCTTTTTCCTGGTGCTGCTGTGGTATGCGGCCTTTCCGTTTCTGCTGCCGATTCCGGTGGACCTCTTCCTCAAGATGGACCCGCTCATGGTGGTAATTACCATCTTTACCACCAGGGGCTTCATAGCGACACTTCTGCCTGGTGCAGTGATTATCGGCCTCACAATTATTTTCGGCAGGTTTTTCTGTTCCATGGTCTGCCCCTTAGGGACATCCATAGATGTATCGGATAAACTCTTCAGGGTGTCCAAGGTGTCTGTTAAGGCCAATGCCGCTCCCGGCAGGAAATTGAAGCTCATCAAGTATATAGGGCTCTGTTTCATACTTGCAGCCGCCCTGATCGGGGTGTCGCTCACGGCATTTGGGGCACCGATACCCATAGTCACACGGTTTTATGGGTTGCTGGTCTATCCCATTCTCACTCTCATTGCTGATGCCGGGTTCACGATATTCAGGCCGGTTGCTGATAAGTTCGGCATCACCTCGCTTGCCTATGCAGGCCTGCCTAACCCCGGGTATGCCCTCCAGTGGCTTATCTTGGCCCTGCCTGTGGGCATATTCGCATTATCATTAAAGACACCTCGCTTCTGGTGCCGCTATCTGTGCCCTGCAGGGGCGATCCTGGCTCTATTGTCCTTGCGTCCACTGCTCATCAGGCGCCGGGTATCCGATCAGTGTACCTCATGCGGACTCTGCAGGAAAAAATGCCCCATGGATGCCATCGCTGAGGACCCCCACGCTACGGACTCTTCGGAGTGTATTATCTGCAGGAGATGTTCCCATGTCTGTCCTGAAAGGGCCATACGCTTTGCTGTTGGGAAAGGTGCCTTTGCACAGCAGGCAATCAGGTTCTCCGCCTGTAGACGTATGATCATCCTGTCGGCCCTGGCCGGCCTCGGCACTGCCTTGATCTCGCGAATAGGGTTGAAGGGAGGGTCTTGCGAAGGCGGCCCGGGGCGGATAATGGATCCGGCCTTGATCAGGCCGCCCGGTGCAGTATCCGAGTGTTCATTCCTGGATCGATGCGTGGGGTGCGGTGAATGCATGAAGACATGCCCTACCAACACCCTGCAGCCGGCAGGCCTTGCAGCGGGGCTTGCCGGATTTTTAAGCCCGGTCATGGTCCCCCGCAAGGGTCCGTGCGATCCCACTTGCAACGCCTGCGGCCATGTATGTCCTACAGAGGCCATCCGGCCCCTTATCCTGGAGGAGAAGAGGCAAGCCAAGGTGGGAACCGCCTCCATTACCCACCAGAAGTGCATTGCCTGGGAATTCGGCAAGCCCTGCCTGGTGTGTGCCGAAGTCTGCCCTTATGGTGCCATCAGCCTTAAGCGTGTAGGCGATGTACCGGTCGCAGTACCCGTTGTACAGGAGAACAGGTGCAGCGGATGCGGGTTCTGTGAATACTACTGCCCTGTGCAGGCAAAGGCTGCTATCGTAGTGGAGCCCATGGGCGCACTGCGGCTGGATGATGGTTCATACCGTGAAAAGACCAGACAGCTCGGGCTCGCAATCGAACCTAGGCTGCAGGGCATGCCTGAATCGTCGGAGAAGTCTCAAGGGCCTGAAGGTTCGGTGCCGCCGGGGTTTACGGAGTAGGGAACGTTCCGACCCTTCCCCCTTTGTCGCAGAATCCCTTAAGCCTTGGCATGGGGATCTTTACTTGACAGGTCCGATGCCGTATAGGGCAAGATATTGAAGGAACATGGCACATGTGCACGCCCCCGGAGGATTGCATGAGACATAAGATCGGTTTCGGTTTGCTCCTCATACTCGCGTTCTTGAGCGCGTGCCAGCCGAAGGTCGTAATCAATTACTACGCAGTGCCCTCACTCGCCCCGGGTACACGGCCGGAGATGAATACCGCCGGGTTTTGGATCGGCCGCCACCCTGATCCGGACGCTGTTATTATGACGGATCAGGACATTGTCGACTTCAATGTATACATCAAGAAAAAGACCAAGGCAGTGCATGATGTCCTTACGCTTTCCGACTCGCGCGACGGCCGGGCACTGGAGAGTTCTCTCCGGAAGATGCTTGCACAGAACCAGGGCTATGTCGGCGATGACGGAAAGATGATGACCAAGGAATTCATCCGCGATATGGAGGCCCTGATGGGTCTGGATCGGATCCCATCCACCATCACTGCGCACTGGGCATATGTTGTTAAGCCCTGTGATCAGAGACTTCTGCCCACTGCAAAGCCCTTTTACAAGAGCGCTGGCGATACCGCTATCGACAGACTCCAGAACAGCGCCCTGGATGCTGCAACCCCACTACTCGTTCTCATTGAGAGTGCAGATCATGTGTGGGTCTATGCAATATCCGCCAATTCCGAAGGCTGGGTACTTGCGGATAATATCGCCCTATGCCCCAAGGATGAAATGGCTCGATATGAGGCCTGGACAACATTCGTGGTGGCTACAGATGCCAAGGCGGATATCTATGCCGACCCCTGGCTCAGACAGCACCAAACCTACATTCAGATGGGCGTCAGGCTCGCTGTCCTCCAGGAATGGGATAACGGCGTCATCCAGGTACTTGTCCCTGTGCGCTCGGACGGCGGCTGGTGTACGTTTGATGCCGCGTTTGTATCCGCTTCCCAGGTCCACCGGGGCTATCTTTCTTACACGCCGCGCAATGCCATTGTCCAGGCCTTCAAGCTGCTGAACGCCCCCTACGGCTGGGGCGGCATGTATGGGGAGCAGGACTGCTCCCGTTACATCCAGGAGGTCTTCGCAACTATGGGCATCACGCTGCCAAGGAACTCCGCCCAACAGGGCAAGGTGGGCAGGCTCATCGCATCCTTTACAAAATCAAACCCCCCGGACGACCGGCAAAGAAAGCTTAGTATGAGTGCCATGGGTGGTATCACCACGCTCCAGTTTCCCGGGCATATCATGCTCTTTCTAGGGTCGATCGACGGTGTGCCCTATGCCATCCATGATCTCTATGCCTTCACCGAACCTGCCCCTCCAAATGAAAGGCTCGTTCCCATCAATCGGGTAGTGGTATCAAGCCTTGCCATCGGAGAAGGCACGAAGAAAGGGTCGCTGCTTATGCGCCTTGGTAATGTGCGTGAGATATCCCCCGAGCCGCAGGCGAATTGAGGTATCGTAAGCGGATTGAAAAATTAAAAAGTGGAGTTTTTCCTCCATTGACTCTCTATTTCTTTGTACTTATAACATATGATAAAATGTATTTGTCTTGGATACAAGTGACTTGGAGGCTGTCCCGGGTGAGCAGACAGCGAGAAAATGGAAGAAGCCCAAACAGGAGCGCCAAAGAGCTTCAAGATGAGCTCAAGTCTTTGCGCTCAGAGCTGAATACAATAAAGAAGGCCCTCGCCAGTCACGAAAAGATAAACACGAATCTTCATGAAGTCCAGGAAATGTTCTCCACGGTCACCGGCAACATGCCAGATGGCTTGGTCGTGGTTGACTGGGACGGTAATTTCCTGTTCGCCAACAAGGCTGCCTACCGGATTATAGGTATCCGGCCGCGTAAAACACCCCAAGGCCTCAACATGGCCCAGTTCCTCCATCCCCATGACCTTGAGCGGGCAATAAAGAACAACATGCTCACCAAGGCCGGGAATGGAGGGTTTATCGCCGAGTACCGGATCATCACCCCAAAGGGGGAGCACAGGTGCATCGAGGCCACCGGTCAGCGTATCACGTTTAAAGGCAATGACGCGATCCTGGCCACATTCAGGGATATAACTGCTCATAAACGCTCAGATGAGCAGCTTAATTTATCTGAGAAGAAGTTCTCAGCAGCCTTCCACTCAAGCCCCGATTACATTGCTATCTCTGAGCTCAAGTCGGGCCGGATTATCGATGTGAACAAGGGCTTTGAGACTTGGTCCGGGTATTCGCGTGATGAACTCATCGGACATACGACGATTGAATTGGACATGTGGGCCAATCCTTCTGACCGGATACGTGTTTTAAAGGAGATAAAGAAATCGAAAGGAGTATATAGGCTTGAGATTCAGGTCCGCATCAAGGGTGGAGAGATCAAGGATGTGCTCTTCTCTGCCAGCCCCATAGAGATTGACAGAAAGAACTATCTCCTCTCTCTTGCATTAGATATTACCAATCGCAAAAAGATGGAAAGTGCCCTTAAGGAAAGCGAAGAACGCTTCCGTCAGGTATTTGAGAATAGTGGCGACGGGATCATTATCATATCCCTTGATAATTACAGTATTTTGCAAGCCAACAAAGCGCTGTGCAACATGCTCGGCTATACTGAAAAAGAACTGAAAAAGCTGAAACTTGCAGACATTACACTACTGGATGAGCAGACTATACAGAAAGAGCGTCTTCGTGAACATGCTCAAGGGAAAGTGGAACAGATAGAATTCGAGAAGAGCTACATTACCAAAAATGGTAGGACTGTCTGGGGCTACATGACAGGAAGTCTGGTGCGGGATGCATTTGGGAAACCCTTGTATGGGATAGGGGTGATTAAGGATACAACCAAACACAAGCAGGCAGAAGAGGAATTACGGGAGAGTGAAGAGAAGTTCCGCCTGGCTTTTGAAAATGCAAACACAGGTATGTGCCTGGTAGATTTGGAAGGCCGCTTGCTGAAGGTCAATGCCGAAATGGGTGTGATCTTCGGTTACAGCATGGTTGAGCTGGAATCCATGACAGTCAATGACATCGCTTACCCGGATGATATGGATAAAAGCCCGGATTTTATCCGGCGGATACTATCAGGAGAGATCCAGGGCGGTTCCTTTGAGAAGAGGTACTTCCATAAACGAGGCCATATTATACATGCCCTCGTGACCAGTTCTCTCATTCGAGATTCCCATGGTTCGCCACTCAATTTCATCTCCCAGGTCCAAGATATCACCGACCGTAAGCGTGCCGAAGATGCCGTGAAGGAGAGCGAAGAGCGTTACCGGAAGATAGCGGCTGCCATCACGGATTATATTTACACGGTCCATATCGAGGGTGGCAGACCTGTAAGAACAGAGCACAGCCCTGCATGTGAGGTTGTAACCGGGTACACGGTCGAAGAATTCAATGCTAACCCGTTCCTCTGGTTCAGCATGGTGGTGGATGAAGACCGTGAGAGCGTTCGGGAATATTTCAACAAGGTCCTCATCGGTGAACATGAAGTGCCCATCGAGCACCGGATCTACCACAAGGATGGCTCAATTCGATGGGTTGTCAACATGCCTGTGGTCCATCGGGACGAGGCCGGGGTCATCATCTCCTATGATGGGGTATTGAGTGACATCACTAAGCGGAAACGGGCCGAGGAGGCGCTGAAAGAGAGCGAGGAACGCTACCGGCTCATGGCCGAGCTGACCGGAAAGCTCGTGTATGACTATGATGTCCCCACAGGGCAGATCACCTGGCACGGGGCCATCTCAAGGTTCACCGGATTTATGCCCCAAGAGGTGGATGCCGTTGATGTCAAGACATTCAATGAGATGATCCACCCCGAGGACCGTGCCGAGACCATCGCCATTCTTGAGGCTGCCCTGAATGAATGCGGACCGTATAGTGCCGAGTACCGCCTGCGGAGAAAGGATGGTTCGTATATCTTTGTGGAGGACCATGGCGTTTTCCTCCCTGATGAAAAAGGCAGGGCAGTCCGCATGCTGGGTGGCCTGGGCGACATCTCGGTGCGCAAGCAGGCGGAAGAGGTCATACGGGAAGCAGAAAAGCGGTATCGCACCCTTTTTGAGAGTGCCAATGACGCGATCTTCATCATGAGCGGGGACAAGTTAATTGAGTGCAACCAGATGACGCTGAAGATGTTCGGGTGTGACACCAAAGATGACATCTTTGGTCGTAGGCCATGGGAATTCAGCCCAAATGAGCAGCCCGATGGAAGAGCTTCCAAAGAAAAGGCACAGGAAGCCATCAATGCAGCATTTAAAGGAACACCCCAGCACTTTTACTGGAAACATGTGCGAAAGGATAGGACTCCTTTTGATGCCGAGATCTCTTTGAACCGCATCGAGCTGGGAGATCAGTCATTCATCCAAGCCATGGTAAGGGATATCACCGAACGTAAACGGGTGGAAGAGGCTTTGCGTGAAAGCGAGGAGCGCTTTCGTTCTCTGATCCAGAGCTCTTCTGACATTATCGTGATCCTGGATCAGAATGGGTTGATTACCTATGAGTCCCCCTCCATGGAACAGATCCTGAAATATCCGGCCGGGGAAATGATCGGCAAGAACCCCCTGGATTATATGCATCCCGAGGACATGGGAGGGGTGGTAAAAGCATTGGCCGAGGTCTTTGAAGACGTCAACCCCGGTATCCCTTCGGGATTCCGCTTCAAAAGGGCTGACGGCACATGGGTATACCTGGAGGCCATCGGAAACAATCTCATCGATTACCCCGGCATTAACGGTGTTGTCATCACTGCACGCGACATCACGGAACGCAAAAAGGCAGAGGAGCTGAAGCTCGATATGGAGCGCCGGCTGCTCCATGCCCAGAAGCTCGAAAGTCTGGGTGTGATGGCAGGGGGAATCGCCCATGACTTCAACAACCTTCTTATGGCGATCCTAGGCAACCTCGATCTTGCTCGGCTTGACCTTTCGCCGGTTTCCCGTTCACGGCCCTTCATCGACCAGGCATTGGTGGCTGCCCGGAGGGCTGCCGACCTTACGAACCAGATGCTTGCCTATTCGGGTAAAGGCAGGTTCGATCTCAAACCCTTTGACCTGAGCGATCTTGTACAGGAGATGGCACACCTGTTGAAGGCGTCCATCTCCAAGACCGTGACCCTGAACCTCCAGATGAACGGTGATCTACCGTCCATTGTGGCCGACCCAAGCCAGATCCAGCAGATTATCATGAACCTCATTGTCAATGCATCGGAGGCCATTGGAGAACACCCCGGGGTCGTCACCATTTCAACCGGTTCATTGGACTGCGACCAGGGCTACCTGCAGAGGAGCCGCCTCAAGGAGAAGCCTGCACCCGGGGCTTATGTATTCATCGAAGTCAGGGATACGGGCTGCGGCATGGACGAAGAGACTAAAGACCGTCTCTTTGACCCATTCTTTACCACCAAGTTCACGGGGCGCGGTCTGGGCATGGCTGCAGTGCTCGGCATCGTAAGCGGTCACAAAGGTGCCATTATGGTGGAATCCGAGCAGGGCAGAGGGGCTACCATCAGGGTAATGTTCCCGGCATCGGACGGAGGAAAACCCGTCAAGGGCAAAAAGCCCGGTGTATCCGCCATGGAAGGTGAAGGTGCGGCCATGGGCCTGATATCAGGCACCGTCCTGGTTGCAGATGATGAAGACATGGTGCGGGACCTCTGCAAGTCCATGATCGAGCGGCTCGGGTACAAGGTGATGACCGCATGTGATGGTGAGGAGGCAGTCAAGATCTTCCGGGAGAATACCTCTGAGATAGTCTGTGTCATCCTGGACCTCACCATGCCCAGATTAGACGGCATGGCTTCCTTTGATGAACTCCGGCACATCAAGGCCGATGTCAAGGTGATCCTCTCCAGCGATTATGATGAGCAGGAGGCCACCGAGCGTTTTACCGGCAAGGGGCTTGCCGGTTTCATCAAGAAGCCCTACCAGCTCTCAATCCTTCGTGCTGAGCTGGGCCGGGTTCTGAAGGATCTCTGACATCAGGGTCATTCATCTCACTGTCGAGATAAGTAAAATTTTGTAACTTTATTGACTGTGCGTGCCGGGGGCTTATTATGCTCTACAAGGAATAGTGCTGCTCCTTTGCATCCAAGAAAGCACTCTCCACCAGGAGGGAGACCAATGGATTTCGATCTCAGAGAGGTCAAGGTCGTCGACCCCCGGCAATTAACATTGCAGATGAAGGCCCTCCAGTGACCAGTGATTCGTGATCAGTGAACAGAGAAAGAATGTACCGGTGGGTGGAACGTAGTGTAACCCGCATGAAGGGGCGGCTTAAAGCCGCGTTACCTTGGTGATCTTGATGGGACATGATGAATACCGAACCACGTTATAGCGTGCATCGTGAAAAGGGGGAAATCGTCCTGGGCGGAGTCTTCACCGGGGCTGCCTCGGGTGAGCTCACTGATGCTTATCATGCAACAGACACCAGTTCCGTGCCCGTTCTTGATTTTTCACAGATCGAGCACATTGACATCTCAGGGATAAACGTACTCATCAAACTGATGCTGCGGGCCGGGACTCAAGGCCGAAGACTTGCGGCAACGGGCCTGAGTCGGGAGCTTAGGGATATCTTTCAGGCCACCCGGATCGATGAGGTCTTTTGCTCTGAGCCCGACTCTTCCGGGGAGGTTGTGTCGTCATATGACCCCGGAAAGATGTCGGCATGGGCCAGGCCTATTGAAAGGATTATGCTGTCCGATATCCCGGAAGGCGCCATCAATATGAATGTCGACGGTCTCAAAGTGGTAGGCCCTCTTCAGGGGTTCGGCCGGCTTTGGGAAAAGATCTTCCGTATCCGGCTTACCGGGGTGAATGCATCGCCCGAAGAAGTCATCAATGCCTTCAAGGAGAACTTTCCGAGCTTTCAACCGCCTCAAAACCGTTTTTTCCCGACCAAGGCCGGGATTGCACCCGGTGAGGTGGTGCTCATCAATGCCCATACCCCCGCCGGACTCATCTGCTCGGGTGTTTGGGTCGTATATGCCGATAAGGAGGCCTTCACTCTGATGACGCCCCAGGGTCATCCCGAGTCAGGCTGGGTGAGTTTCAGCGCCTATGAAGAACATGGCTGTACGGTGGCCCAGATCGGGGCTTTTGCAAGGGCAAGCGACCCGCTCTATGAGATCGGATTCAATATCATGGGTTCACGCGAGCACGAGCGCATCTGGACCCATGTACTCGAGTCCCTAGCCGGGCATTTCGGGGTGCCCGGCTGGGTGCGCATGGATAAAAGCTGTGTCGGAGGCCGTCTCCAATGGGACAGGGTGGGGAACATCTGGTACAATGCACAAATCAGGACCATGCTTTCTTGTGTGAAGAGGCATTCTCATAAAGGGACTTAAGGTTTTGTGAGGATGGCCCTTCAAGTCCGCTATGATTCAGTTGTGGTTGGCTCCGGGCCCAACGGCCTTGCTGCCGCCATCACCCTTGCAGGGCAAGGCAGGTCAGTACTTGTATACGAATCGAAACAAAACCCGGGCGGTGCGGTGAGCTCAGCAGAGCTGACCCTGCCGGGTTTTATTCACGATGTCGGGGCAGCGGTCTTCCCTATGGTTCTTGATACCCCGTTCTTCCGGGGTCTTCCCTTAAAGAGGCATGGTCTTGAACTGATTTTTCCCCACGCATCCCTTGCCCACCCTTTTGATGACGGTACCGCAGCCCTTATCTACCGCGATGTTGACAAGACCATCGAAGGTCTCGGGGCAGACGGCAGGGGTTATGAGATCCTGGTTAAGCCGATCCTCAAGAGATGGAACGAGCTTTCCTGCGACCTGCTTTCTCCTCTGCATATCCCTTATCACCCATTGCACCTGGCAAACTTCGGTATCAGGGTAATTGCCCCAGTGACTGCCCTGGCAAGGTCGGTTTTTCATACCCCAAACGCCCGGGCACTGCTCGCCGGTTTAGGTGCACATTCCATCCTTCCCCTTACACACCCCTTGAGCTCCTTGTTCGGCATCATTATGGCCGTCAGCTGTCACAATCCCGGCTGGCCCATTGTCAGGGGCGGTGCAGGAGCCCTCTCCCATGCATTGGTCTTACACCTTACCTCCCTCGGCGGGAAAATCATGCTATCGCATGAAGTCAGGGATCTCAATGATATTGAGCCATCGCGGGCCCTATTCTTCGATCTTGCGCCTGCAGGCGTGCTTAGTATCGCAGGGGATGAACTGCCAAGTGCATATCGGTACAGACTTGCGCGCCACCGCGCAGGCCCCGGTGTCTTTAAGGTGGACTGGGCCCTTAACGGCCCTATCCCCTGGAAGGCACCCGAGTGTCTGGAGGCCGCCACGGTCCATCTTGGCGGCAGCCTGGAGGATGTTGCACGTTCAGAACGTGATGTATGGAAAGGTTCCCACCCTGAAAGACCATTTGTCTTCCTTGTGCAGCCGAGCCTCTTTGACTCATCCCGCGCCCCTTATGGCAAACACACTGCATGGGCGTATTGCCATGTGCCGAACGGGTCGGACTTCGACATGACCGAGCGCATCGAGGCCCAGATCGAGAGGTTCGCCCCGGGTTTCCGGGATATTATCATCTGCAGGAATATCATGCCTCCTTCGGCCATTGAGCGGTTTGACGCCAACTGTATCGGCGGCGACATTGCAGGTGGGGCCAACACGATCCGGGGGTTGTTTGCCAGGCCTGTCTTGAGCCTCAATCCCTATGCCATGCCTGCAGACCATATGTATATATGCTCAGCCTCCACCCCTCCCGGCGGCGGGGTCCACGGGCTATGCGGCTTTCATGCAGCACACAGATACCTTGAGATCATTTAGGACTTATCTGTGAATGAAATTTTTATATCGGCACCCCTAATCCTTAATGAGGTAATAAAAGCCCCGGCTATCATGACAAGCAGCTACCCCGCAAAATGGTCGTAACCCTTTTTCATTTCCAGCCTGCGGCCTTCCTTAAGGATATAGATCCCGTCTTCTCTCGGCAGGATCTCTCCCACAACCGTGAAGTCGGAAAACTCTTTTTTCAGGGCGGGGATATTCTCTCGCGGGATGGTGAACACCAGTTCAAAGTCCTCGCCGCCGTAAAGGGCATATTGCTGCGGTTCATCGGAAAGGGTACGTGCCGCCTCGATGGTTTCCTTTGAAAGCGGGATCTTCTCCCAGTCTATGTGTGCACCGGTACCGCTCTCCTCGCATATGTGCGCCACTTCGCTTCCCAGCCCGTCGCTCACATCGATCATGGCGTGGGCATGGCGGGCTATGGCCTTGCCTTCGCTTTCCAGTCGGCATAGAGGCTCTAGGTGGCCTTTATGGTAGCCTTCTTTTATTCCTTTCCTGAAAAGCCTTAAGCCGGCCTCGCTCTTGCCCAGGGTGCCGGTGACACAGATGAAGTCACCCGATATTGCATGGGAGCGCAGGCGTACCAAGTGTTTGTCCACGTCACCGACAAGGGCCAGGTTGAACACCAGATCGCGGCCGTGGGTGGTGTCGCCCCCGATGAGCTCGACACGGTGCTTGGCAGCGGAATCATAGAGGCCACGGTAGAAATCATCCATGAACTCCACCTTAGTGTCTGCGGTCAGCGCCAGCGAAATAAAGGCCCAGCGCGGTGTGCCCCCCATGGAAATGATGTCGGACACATTCGATTCCATGAGCTTCTTCCCCACCTGGTAGGGCGTGTGCCAGGCAAGGGAAAAATGGTCATTCTCCACCATCATGTCTACGGTTATGAGCAGATATTTATCAGGGGTATATTCCAGTACCGCGCAGTCGTCACCGATCCCTTTGATGACGGCAGGGTCATTATACGGCACACCGGTGAGGCGCCTGATCAAGGCAAATTCACCGCCGATATCCGATATCTTCATATGTGGTATTGCCCCCTGCATTCCTTGTTGATCTTTGCCGAGCAGAAATCACCGCACATGGTACAGACTTCCGCTCCGTCCTTTCCTGTTTCCTTCCGTATGGCGCGTGCCTTTTCCGGGTTGAGCGCAATGTTGTACATGCCTTCCCAGTCCAGATTGCTTCGTGCCCTGGACATGGCGTCGTCGCGGTCGCGGGCCCCCGGTATGCCACGGGCGATGTCCGCTGCATGCGCAGCGATCTTGGATGCAATCACCCCATCGATGACGTCCTGGATATTCGGCAGGCCCAGGTGTTCTTTCGGCGTAAGGTAGCAGAGGAAATCCGCCCCGTAAAAGGCAGCCAGGGCGCCTCCGATGGCGCCGGTGAGGTGGTCGTACCCGGGCGAGCAGTCGGTAACCAGCGGTCCCAGGACATAAAACGGTGCGCCGTTGCAGTATTTCTTCTGCAGATCGATATTCTCTTTTATCATGTGCAGGGGTACGTGCCCCGGCCCCTCGATCATCACCTGCACGTCTTTCGCCTGGGCACGTGCCGCAAGCTCGCCCAGGGTCTTGAGCTCTTCGATCTGGGCCGGGTCCGTGGCGTCGGCGAGGCAGCCCGGCCGCAGGCCGTCGCCCAGGCTCAGGACCACGTCGTACCTTTTTGCCATGTCAAGGATCTCATCATAGCGCGTAAAGAGTGGGTTTTCCTGCCCGTGATGGAGCATCCATTTGATGAGAAAGCTCCCGCCGCGTGATACCACGCCCATGATGCGCGACCCCAGAAGGGGGATGCACGTGCGCGTGACGCCGCAGTGCACGGTAATGAAGTCCACACCGTCTTCGATGTGCTTTGAGATGGAATCGAGAAAATCATCCTCCGTGAGGCCTGCCACGTCCGGGCAGCGCACAATGGCCTCGTATACGGGTACCGTACCCACAGGCACCTTTGATGTGCTTACGATCGTCTTCCGCATGGAGCGGATGTCGCCTCCGGTGGAGAGGTCCATCACCGTATCCGCCCCATACTTGACGGAAGCGGCAAGCTTGGCTATCTCCTGCACCGGATCGGCGTTGAAGTTGGATGTCCCGATATTGGCATTTATCTTTATCTTCAGGCCTTTGCCGATCCCTACCGGAACGCAGTCGTGGAGCGAGCTCTTGAGGATGACGGTATTGCCTGCAGCGATATTCGTTCCGAATATCATCGGCGCTTAAGGGCTCTTGCTCCGCTACCCTTTGCATCTCAACAGAGGTGCGCTTGTTTTTTGCATATTCAAGCTGTGTCATAATCCGAACTCCTTTTGAAACTTTCGTATTTGGGCCACAACATCAGGCCTTGTCACCACGGCCGATATGGCGCAGACCATATCCGCCCCCGCCTCAATAACGATACCCACATTTGAGAGGTCAATGCCGCCGATGGCCGCGATTGGTAAGTGGCTGCCCTTACGGATCGCTCTCAATCCTTCTACACCACACGGAGTGCCTGCGTCCAGCTTGGTGGCTGTAGCAAAGATGGGGCTCACACCCAGATAGTCGGCGCCTAAGTCTTGAGCAATAAGGGCTTCTTCGAGCGTGTGCACGGTCACCCCGATGATCTTATCCTTCCCCAGCAGTCTGCGGGCCTCCTGATAGGGCATGTCCTCCTGCCCGATATGGACACCGTCGGCATCCACTGCAAGTGCGATATCGATCCGGTCATTTATGATAAGCTGAGAGCCGCTCCCAGTACACAGATTCCTCATGGAGAGGGCCTCGTTATACAGTATACGTGTCTCTGCAGCCTTGTTGCGGTACTGAATGATCTTTACCCCTGCCGCAACGGCATTCTCCACGTCGCTTACCATGCCGGCCGCGCTGTATGTTGAATCGGTAATGAAGTAGTACCCCCTCATTGCCCCACCTTCTGCAAGGAAACGATTTCATCCCTTGTCAGGGAGAAGATACGATCAAAGAGGTTTTCTTTGAAGGATGCCGGGCCTTTGGCGGTTTTCACGGCCAGTTCTGCGGCGATCTCGTAGCAGCAGAGACCCGCCGCAGCGGCTGCGGTTATATCATGCGGCGACGCCCCCGCAAACGTGCCGATGACGGATGCGGCCATGCATCCCGTACCCACCACATGAGACATCATCTCATGGCCGTTGCGGATGATATAGGTCTCCTTTTTATCTGCCACGATATCTTCCTTGCCGGTGATTACCACGGTGCAATCCCTTTTCCCGGCAAGGTTCACGGCAATATCGCGAAGGTCAAACCCGACATGCTCTGCATCAACACCCCGGGTGCGCACGTCTAAACCTAAGATGCGTGCGATCTCCGAGCTGTTTCCCTTGATGATGCCGATTCGTGCATTATCAAGGAGCTCTGTACTTTTCATATCCCTGAAGGGTGTGGCCCCTGCACCGCATACATCCAGCACTATCGGGATGCCCCTGTTGTTGGCTGTACGGGCTGCGATCTTCATGCTTTCAATGAAATCGACCGTGAGCGTGCCGATGTTCAACACCAAAGCCGAGGCCAGGCCGGACATCTCCGCCGCTTCTTCCGGGGCGTGTGCCATGACGGGTGATGCGCCGAAGGATTTGACCACCTGAGCGCAGTCATAAATGGTAACCCAGTTCGTGAGATGGTGCACGACAGGGGCCTTCTTGCGAACGGCTTCAAGAAACGAATACGCATCCATACCCGTATACTCCTTTATTCTTTTATGAGGGATGGAATGGGGGAGAAAGGATCATGCTCTTTGGATCCCTACGCCGGCATTACCCGGATCAGGTTCAATGGGTATAATCTCAGGCCCCGTACCGGAACCACCCCTTGTTCATACAGTTTAGCGCTGAATGGGAAAATCGTCAAGCCTTCCTGCAAGAATCATTACTCTTTAGGGATTTACCGGGGTGAAACCCAGGAAAAAATATCCGGAACACAGCTTTCATTGACGCGAGAGCCACTGAGTTGGTAAGTCAGATCATTATGCTTACTGCACGCTTAAGGCGCATGTCCCGGGAGCTCAGGATATTTATTGCAGCATCACTGGCCATGGGCATGGCGTACAGCATTATGGATGCGACGTTTAATAATTTCCTGAATGATCGGTTCGCCCTGACCGGGTTCGAGCGGTCATTTCTCGAGATTCCCCGGGAACTGCCGGGCGTTCTCGTGGTCTTTGCATCAGCCTTGCTTTGGTTTCTCTGCAGCCGCCGCCTCGCAGTGGTGGCCATGCTGCTGGGGGGTTTGGGCACCGCCCTTATTGGTTTTGCTTCACCCACCTATGTAATCATGGTGCTCTGGTTGTTCATCTACAGCCTGGGCCAGCATATCTTTTTGCCCCTGTCATCCACCATAGGAATGGAGCTGGCAAAAGAAGGCAAGACAGGGCAGCGCCTGGGGCAATTGAATGCCATCCGTAATCTCTCAGCCATTCTCGGGAGCTTCCTGGTCTTTATCGGATTCAAGTACCTCGGGTTTACCTTTCATTATACCTTTGCCATGTCCACAGTGGCCTTTGTTCTGGCAGCCCTCCTCTTGATCGCCATGAAGCCGGATAAAACGCAGCCGCCGGCGCTGCACCTGAAACTCCATAAGGAATACTCTCTGTATTATGTCCTCTCAGTGCTCTATGGGTCGCGCAAACAGCTGTTCCTTACGTTTGCACCCTGGGTGCTGGTCACCGTGTTCCATCAGCCGACACAGACCATCGCCACGCTCCTGACCTTGGGCGGGGTGATCGGCATTGTCTTCCAGCCCCTGCTGGGCTGGGCGACGGACCGATTGGGCGAGCGCTTTGTCCTGACGTCCGAGGCCGTGCTGCTGGTGTTCGTCTGCTCCGGGTATGGATTTGCCAGGTCCGTGTTTTCAGACAACGCCGCGTTTCTCATTGCCTGCGGGTGCTTCTTGCTTGATCAGATGCTGATGTCGGTGAATATGGCCCGCGCCATGTATATGAAGAAGATAGCCCTTCATGCCTCGCACGTCCAACCGGCGCTTACCATGTCGGTGAGCATCGATCATATCTTCTCCATCACGGTTGCCTTGCTGGGCGGGATCATCTGGAACCGCTTCGGCTTCCAGTACGTGTTTCTGCTCGGGGCGTTTATTGCATTCGGAAATTTACTGGCCGCATTGCAGGTCCATGTTCCCAAACCCACTGCAACCCCTGAAGGTGTTTCTCCTGATCCCATGCAGGGAGATTGACAAGGTACTCCGGCAGGAATGAGCTCAGGAAAACCCTGACCAATGATGCAGGGTGGGTGGAGTAAGTGTTGGTTCGGAACCCTAACCGGATTATTTTTAAAAAAAAGAAACGAAAAAAAGATAGAGAAATTATACAAGATTGATATAGATAATGCGATAACCCTCAAAAAAAAAGAAAGAAGATTAAAGATAATATGAGACGATACTTCAATAAGTAGAGGTGACGAATTGAGCAAGGGCAAAAGATTGATCTATTTAAGTATTGAAAAATAGGAAGAAATCTGCTTACTTTTTAGTATTGTCTCTTGCTGTACTGAGATGTAAGTATACTTTATTACTAAAATACTAAGATTGATAGAATTTTTTTATTTTCTAGATGATTAGACAGCAATGTGTATAGCAAAAGTTGTGACGAATGTCATAAGATAATCATCTCAGACAGTTCTTTATAATCACCTGTCTTCGATGCAGAACGAGGGGAGAGGATCACCGAGGCGGTGGTATACAGATGTTCCTGCATAAGCTTCTGGCAGAGGAAGTAGTACCGATCCGCATAACTAGTAACATAGAATTCAGGGAAAATTTGAAAGTGGCAAGAGGTGTACTGAACCAGTGATTGAGTCCCATACAGTCTTCAAGCAGCTGAGACAACAAAAGAACGACTGGGGATGTTTTAAGAATGAGATTTCCTGGTATGAAGTATAGAGATAAAGTGCTGAATTTATGGCTTCTTAGGTATGATTATAGAAGTTTTTTATAAAAGATGGGAATAATTGGCTATTAAACTAAATAGAGATAATAAGATTTCTGTAATTAATGAATAGGAGGTATTATATATTAGTGAGTATAAAGTAGATAGGAAGAGTGAGAAGTCTTAGATTTATGAAGATATCAGAATATGTGAGGATATTGTTCTGAACAATATCTTTAAACAGAGAGAGGAAAATATATATGTTCTTGCCAGAGGTTACAACTGAGCGCTCGCTTTGGTCTGTCTTTCCACTCTTCTTCTGCTTCTGAGGGCCTCATCGCGCTTTCTATAGAATGCTCGGACAGCATTTTTTACCTTGGTCTCATAATCAGCTAAGTCTAAGCACATATATACTCTCTATATCTCATAGTCACAGATGGAGAGAAGCTAATAAGAGATGAGAAGATAAAATTAGAATGAAGATTTATTAAATGTATAGATATCTATCTTAATTGTGGCATGTAAGAGTGATTTTAGAACAACGGCGAGGACTTTGAAATAGAGGAAGAAGTATGAGACTAAAATATAGGGTTTGGAACTGTAAGTAACCTAAAAGCATATTAGTGGAGTAGATGGATAAGAACAGTTTAGAAATAAATGATATAAGAAAGAATTGAAGAGATTGAAAGTATAAAGAATAAGAGATGATAAAGTAGAGATAATAATGTGAGTATAATTAGATTTTATAGTAAAAGATGTGAGAAATTTATTAGATATAGAGAATTAGAAATTTAGATTAATAAATAAATTCAGAATATATGAGATATATGATATTATAATATAATAATAATACCTCATAGCACAATTACTATAGAGAAGGAACTGACTTCATATCTCTTAATATATTTCGCAAGCCGGGGATAGTATTGGAGATATACGAACGTCATTATCTTAGAATGAGTTAATAAAAAAAGATATGATACTGAACGATGCAACTTTCAATATCCCTTGTATTTAATAAGAGTAATTTATGATCAAAATATAAATCTAAAAATAAGTAAGAAATGAAAAAAAATTTGTATGAGATTGTAAAGATAAATATAATTAATTTGAATATGATATCTAAAAGAGCAAGAAACTCTTTAAAAATTGAGAATAACGGTTAGTAAGAAAAGATAGAAAGAAATAAAATTAGATGTTTACTGTAAAGATTATAAATTAAATGAATATGATACTAAAAAAAATATATTAAGGAAAAAGTAATAAGAAAGAATATATAATATATATAGATCAATGTGCAGAAGGTGAGCGAAGAGTGTAGGTACGAGATTTTAAAGATTGATGATAATGATAGCTGTATGCGCTCACCTCAGAGTGGAATCGGGAGTACCACCATATAGACATAACTGATAAGATAGTATTGATCGAAAAACATATAACGCAACGGGAAAAAGTAACTGTTATTAATATAACAATAAGAGCAAATGAACCCGAGTATGTAGACTTGAAAAGAAGTGTAAGGAACCATTAGATAAAAGAAAAGTAAAAGTATGATTAGTAATAGATATTATCTTAAAGAATAAAATAATATGTAATGAATGAGTATGAGATATATTATTGGAGCACATAGGGCGGATTGCCGAAAACATGGGTAAAGGTGTATGGTAAGTAGAAGAGAAGAAAATCTCTCGCCATGAGCTATAAGTTGAGGAACTGTTTAGCTTCCTCAGCAAAGAACCCATATCCGAGAATTATCTGGAAGAGATTGCTTCATACGTATTCAAGACTTTCTCGGTGTATCATAAGGCTCTGATAGCGTCTGATAAGTCTTCTCTGATACAGGAGATGTCAGTGGTGTGTGCGGTGTAAGACTGCAACAGCCGTGAGACAATCGGCAGGAGAAAGTCACAGTGGCTGCAGGAGGGCTCAAGGAATCTGAACGTATGTAAAGGTAAGTCTGAAGTATAGCCCGCAAGGTAGAGGATAAAATTTACAACCTCATGCCGGGTAAAGACAGCACCACGTTCTTCGGGATTGTCTGTTGGGAAGAGGTTAAGATTAGTGGCTGGAGAAATAGGGAAGGGTAAAAACATCTGCTTAGTTTTATGGGGGCGTAAGTTCATGTGTTCTTCACTGCTTCATAAAAAACAATTCTATACCTGCTCAACAATAGAAGACTATTCTTTTGAAAAGCAATCAACCTTCTCATCTGAACTAGAGTATTTCTCTTCATATGAAGATGGTAACCGAATTATTAACTTGTGTAAAGGAGAACACAAAATAGTGCTTGAATTATAGTCTGATGTTCCATGGAAGTCCATAATATATCGTTATGAAGTTAAAGGTTTACTTCCTCACGGGAATAACTGAATTCCCGCTTTCGCGGGAATGACAGGTCTATACTTATTTAGTTGCCGATTCAAAATAGACACATCCCCAC
This sequence comes from uncultured delta proteobacterium, assembly GCA_963847605.1. Taxonomy (GTDB): domain Bacteria; phylum Desulfobacterota; class Desulfomonilia; order UBA1062; family UBA1062; genus MWEI01. The sequence goes on from CAWKAM010000010.1 coordinate 37,934, forward strand.
CCCGGTCCTCCACTTAAAGAGTACAGGATATAAGGTCCAGGGAGCATGGTGAAGTAAACTAAAGAGTATGCCACATGGCCTTCGGCCCTCTGCAATGAGAGATCGAGATCGTCATGTTGATATGTACAACAATGTATTGCAGACATATTTTTACTATGTATTTCGTCCAAAATTATAATTCCGGGCGACATGAAGATGTTCTTAACCTTATTTTCCATGAAGAGGTGGCATATTCTTTCCATCACGTGTCAGGAGGGGTCGGTATGAAACAGGATACCTTTTTTGATGTTCCCATATCTGTCGCTCAAACGAGCGAGGGCAGGGTGGACCTTCCCATCTTTTACTACAATGTTGGGATTCGCCACCTGAATTACTGGGTGGATTATGACAGGGTGGCGCCTAAACTCGAAGGCATAGGGCTGGTGCCGTGCAGGTTCTTCAACGGTAAGGCCCTGGTGAGGCATTTTGTTCTTCACACTACCGTGATGTGAGCATCGGCCCGTACGAAGAGGTGACCATAACCATCATCGTACGCCCTGTTGCCCTGAAGGACCCGGGCATCTACCTGCCCACATTCCTCAAGCGCAAGGGTGAGAACTGGGGGAGCGTCGGCGGCATATGTCCTGGAGATGCCGGTTACCATCCCGCAGGCCAGGGCTGCGGGCCGCGAGATCTGGGGTTACCCCAAGTTCGTGACAAAAATCCCGTTCAGGCTCACGGGAATATACTTCGGCTTCAAGGTGAAGGACCCGGATGCGGATGATGCAATCGTTTCGGTGAAAGGCATGATGGGCCCGGGCATATGCCTGAAGGCCACCGACCTGGTCACTTTTTCGAACCTGAATGACTCCATCGTCAAGACCATCATCAAGGTGGATGCGAAGACCACCCTGTGTTTCAGCAAGGGTGTCAAGCTGAAAGTGGGCAAGAGCAGCCACGGCATGGCGGCCAACATACAAGACCTCGGGCTTCAAGATCTTCAGCCCGCCTTCATCATGAGCTCGGACAATGAGCGGACCAGGCTGAACCAAGGAAGCGCTATCGCGCCGTGGAAGATAAAGGAGCTGCATTATAAAAAAGAAAAGAAATAAAAAAGTATAAAGGGGAGGACGCCAGGCACATTAATATTGAAAGAAAGAGGGAGGACTCTATGAAAAGGAGCGATGTAGATTTTTACAGCATGGGGCTTAAGTGCTCGGCTTGGCTCTACCAGCCCTCTGGAATTGAAAAGCCCCCCGTGGTCGTCATGGCACATGGGTTTGCAGGCCAGAAGGACTTCATGCTCCAGCCCTATGCCGAGTATTTCGCTGGCAAAGGCATGGCCTGCTTCGTGTTCGACTACCGCAATTTCGGCGGCAGCGAGGGTGAGCCGAGGAACCTGGTGAATCCCTGGCGGCACCTCCAGGACTGGAAGGCGGCTATCTCCTATGTCCGGTATCTGCCTGAGCGTCGATGGGAAGAGGATCGCCCTGTGGGGCACCTCCTTTTCCGGCGGGCATGTGATGGTGACAGCTGCAAGGCAGAATGGCATCAGGGCTGTGGTGGCCCAGGTGCCGTTTGTGGACGGCATTGCAACCACCATGCAGTTTTCCATTTCCTATCAGATCGAAGGCCTCTACCACGGCCTTAAGGACCTTTTCAGCATGGTTATGGGAAGGCCGGCCCATGTCGTACCGGCCTTTGCGGAGCCCGGGACCTTTGCCTGCATGAACACCCCTGATGCTATGCAGGGCTATTACACCCTCGTGCCCCCGGATTCTGATATGAAGAACGAGGTGCCGGCCAGGATCTTGCTCATGATATCAGCCTATAGGCCCATCATGTATGCGCGCAGGATCAAGTGCCCTGTGCTCATCATGTATGCGAAGAACGACTCGCTCATCCCTGCCAGGGCCGTTGAGAAGATGGGCTCAAGGATACCGGAATGCCGAGGTTATCGGCCTGGCGGTAGGCCACTTCGAGGTCTACACGGGCGAGCTTTTCAAACAGGTGGTGCAGAAGCAGGCGGAGTTTCTGGCAAGACATCTATGATCAAACAGGTGCTGGTTGTAGGAGCGCCTTCAGGCGCGAAATGGGAATCGCGGCTGAAGCCGCTCCTACAATATATAGAGAGGAGGGATTATGCCGGGCATCAAGGATTTCAGGGAAAAGGTAACGGTCATCACGGGTGCGGGGTCGGGCATCGGCAGGGCTACGGCCCTGGCCTTTGCAGCCCAAGGGGCAGACCTCATCATCGTGGACAAAGAGGAAGACCGCATTGCGGAAGCGGCCAAGGAGATCGAGGCCAGGGGGGCGCGTGTCCTGGCGCGGAAGGTGGACGTATCCGATCGGACCCAGGTGGAGGACCTTGCCAAGTATGTGATAGCCGAGCGCTCCCGGGTGGATATACTCTACAACAATGCCGGCATAGGTGTCGGGGGGAGCTTTGAGTGCACAAGCCTGGAGGAGTGGGAGAGGATCTTTTCCATCAACTTCTGGGGTGTGCTCTACGGCATAAGGGCGTTTCTGCCCCATATGATCGAGCGCAGGTACGGCCACATCGTCAACACATCGAGCCTTGCAGGGCTGTGCGCCATCCCGGGGATGTCGGCCTACTGCTCCACCAAGTTCGCCGTGGCCGGTCTGGGCGAGGCGCTCAGGGCAGAAGTGAGGAGGTACGGCATAGGTGTGAGCACCATATGCCCGGGTGTCATCAACACCCGTGTCGTGGCAGACGGATGCATGAACCTCAGGGAGGAGTCCCGGGCCAACAGACAGGCTGTAGTGGAATTCTACAAGAAGTTCGGATGGCCGCCGGAGCGCGTTGCCAGGGCCGTGCTGAGCGCAGTGCGTCATAACCGTTCCGTAGTGCCCGTGGGTCCCGAGGCCTGGATCCAGTGGTTCGGCAAGCGCCTCTCACAGAAGGGCTATGAGCAGCAAGCGAGTTTATAGGGAGATTTCTTATGTGAGTTCACTGGAAGATTCGAATTTGGGGTCACGTGATTTCCCGAATAGAAAGGTATACTATCTCTACTTTTATCATGTTTTGAAAGGGGGGATAAGCCATATCAATAGTCAAGTTGGGACCAGGCGTAAGCCGGGAAATCAGGTCAATTTTAACTGATAAAGAAATTCAGCAGCCTATCCGCATTGATCTCCATTTTAGTGGGTGTTGCGATGCATCATTATGCCTACGCATAGACACTGCCTTGGAGACGGATTTGACCCAGGTTATAAATGGCCTTAAATTCATTATTGATCCTGAGGCTTATCAACTCGTAGGCGAAGTAACTATCACTTATGTAGACGAAATAGGGAGAAAAGGATTTGTCCTCTCATCGACCAAACCCATAAGCGAATGGGAAGGGTTTTCTGCCACCAATATCAAAATTTAAGATTGAATATGCTATGTACTTTAGAAAGCATAGATCATGAGTTGTTATTATCAGAATTAAAGATCGATCTTAAGCAGTATGTGATCACAAATAAGTTCACATACTGCCGTTAGATAAAATCTATCAAAGTGGAGGGCTTCAAATGGAACAATATAAACTGTTTATTGATGGTGAATTTGTTGACTCTAAAGAGGGCAAGACATTTGAATCGATAGACCCAGGCACCGAGCTGCCTTTTGCCACGGTAGCGCAAGCAGGGAAGGCCGATGCGGAAGCGGCAATTACTGCTGCACGTAAAGCATTCGACAGGGGAGATTGGAGCGGATTGTCCCCATCGGCACGTATGTCAAAAATCCAGGATTTTGCTGACCAGATAGCACAGCAGGGTATTCGTCTGGCTGCAACAGAAAGTATGGACTCAGGCCAGATTATATCACTCGCCAAGTACGGTCCCTTGCTTGGCATAGGGGTATTACGCAACCTGAGTCTCCTTGCAGCCACTAAATTCCCTTGGGAGGAAGAGATCCCGGTCTCCGGAAATGTCTTTGCACCGGGCCGCGAATTTATCCGTCGGGAGCCCATAGGAGTATGTGTCAGCATTGTCCCCTGGAACTTCCCCATGAGTCAGGCCTTCTGGAAGATTGCATCCGCGATAAGCATGGGAAATACCATGGTGCTCAAACCGGCATCATATACACCTCTCTCAGCGCTCATCATTGCAGAAGCTGCCAAAGCAGCAGGAATACCTAAAGGTGTAATAAACGTCCTTCCAGGGCCTGGAGGGGAACTGGGTAAAACGCTGTGCACCCACCCGAATGTGGACAAGATAAGCTTTACCGGCAGCACTGAGGTGGGACGAGAGATCATGAGGATGGCATCCGAAACCGTGAAGAAGGTCACACTTGAGCTCGGCGGCAAGTCAGCCAACATCATTCTTGATGATGCCGACATGGACTTAGCTGTAGAAGGCGCTGTGTTCGGTACCTTCTTCCACCAGGGACAGATATGCGAGTCTGGCACACGCGTCTTGGTATCATCAAAGATCTATGACGAGTTCCTCGAAAAGATGAAGAAGCGGGCCGAATCGCTACGCATCGGCTACCAGCTGGACCCGACATCTCACCAAGGTCCACTTGTCAGCAAGGAACAGCTCTCAACCATTGAGCGTTATGTCAAGATTGGTAAGGAAGAGGGTGCGAAACTGATCACCGGTGGCAAACGAGTTGAGGTTCCGGGAATCAATGGTGGGTATTATTATGCACCCACTATCTTTGCTGATGTGAAGAACAAGATGCGCATTGCCCAGGAAGAGATCTTCGGCCCGGTTGTCTGCGTTATCAAATACGATCAGTGATGAAGAGGCTGTGGCCATCGCCAATGACTCCATCTATGGCCTAGGAGGAGGTGTATTTTCCAGAAGCCACGCCAGGGCTGAGCGTGTTGCAAGGGGTATACGTACCGGGACCATGTGGATCAACAATTACCATATCTTTGCCGATTTCTGCCCCTTTGGCGGATATAAGCAGTCAGGTGTAGGACGTGAATTGGGGCTTACAGGATTACATGAATATACCCTGGTCAAGAGAATACATGTGAATGCCCTTGCTGATCATAAATCGAATTTGACCTTTTCGATCATGTCGGATCATAAGAGGATGGATGGTTTTGCCTATAATTGCCCGACCAATGTAATAGCCGGTCATGGGAGCTTAAGCTCAATATACAAGGCAATCACAGAGCTGGGATGCCGCAGGGCGCTGATCCTTACAGATCCAGGGGTTGCCAAAGCCGGGCTGGCTCAGCTGGTAAAAGATGCTTTGGTTGATTTCTGTGTGGGCATTTATGACAAAATCCCATCGGATCCTGATCTTGAATCCGCAGATGCCGCAACTGCGAAAGCCCGGGAACTGAATGCAGATTGTATAGTCAGCGTGGGCGGCGGGAGTGTTATCGATGCAGCCAAAGCAGTCTGCGTAACCTTAAAGAATGGAGGCAAGGCGAATGATCATCTTAATTTCTTGGTGCTCACCGAACCTCAAATCCCACATATCGCCATACCGACAACATCGGGAACCGGCAGTGAGGTGACCAGTGTCGCTGTCTTAACAAGCAAGAGTGCAGGACGTAAGCTTTTCATAGTTGACCGATACATAGTTCCAAACGTGGCTATTCTTGACCCACGTTTCACTATCACCCTACCGAAAGATTTAACGGTTTACACGGCAATGGACGCAATGACTCATGCAATAGAGGCTGTTACGAGTCATTTTGTCAAACCAGATCTGCGACGGTCAGGCATTACATGCAATCCGACTCATGAAAGAAAACCTGCCGCTTGTTGCTGCTGATGGGAAGAACGAAAAGGCCCGGCTTAATATGCAGATAGCCGCTACCATGGCAGGATGGGCATTTACCATTGCACAAACCGCTCTGGCACACGGCATGGCCCATACTGTGGGTACATTGCACCATGTCCACCACGGCGCAGCCTGCGGAATTCTTATTCCCAAGGTGATGCGTTATAATGTTGATCATGCTGCAGATAAACTGGCCCTGGTAGCACAGGCCCTTGGAGTCAATACCACTGGCATGGCTGTGCGTGATGCAGCCCTTGCCGCAGCAGATGCAGTAGAAGCACTCATGAAGGAGATCGGGCATCCTCTCAAGTTCAGTGAAATGGGTGTTCCCGAAGAGAACCTTCCGATATGCGCTTTTCACGCACTTGCTGATACAGCCAATCTGTTTAATGCGCGCCCTGTCAATGACCCAGCCGACATCCTGAAAATTTACACAGAGGCATATTAGAAATGAATGGGGTCAGAATTTTTTATGTACGCACATTGATCAATGTCGTACAGATTCTGATCCCATTTTCTCTTAAGCATTTAGGTTGGGTGAATAAAATGAGCCCTAACGGAAAAGGTAGTTGAGTTTTTGGGACATTCTGAAACCGCCCATCTATTGCAGATCTATACATGGATAGATTTTCCATGGGAGGGCCTTTGTTAGCCCCTCCCGGTTGGATTTAGTAGAACTATCTAAAATTAATCGTTGAACAGGTAGTCGTACCAGAACTTTTTTGAGCGGTCGATGTTCAGGTCCACATGGATGTGCTTGATCTGGGTGAATTCCAGCAGGCCCTGGGGCCCCAGCTCCCTGCCGACACCCGACTGCTTGTAGCCGCCGAACGGTGCCAGGGGGTTGAGCAGGTGGTAGTCGTTTATCCACACCGTGCCGGTACGGATCTGCTTGGCCACCTCGATGGCCCAGGGGATGTCACGTGAGAAGACCGCACCCCCGAGCCCGTAGATGGAATCGTTGGCCATGGTTATGGCCTCCTCGGTGCTGTGGTATTTGATCACGGACAGGACCGGTCCGAAGATCTCTTCGCGGGTACAATAGAGAGTGAATCGAAAATGGTGTCAGGACAGATGGTATGGTTTTGTAGCAGGTTATATTAGAGCAAACTCTAAAGAGAGAGTCCGGATGGCAATGCCAACTGGCTGACCAACCAGGTCTTCGACCCGAATACTCTAACCGCCGAGTACAAGGCATTCGCGGTGGCCATCGAGAAGATCTGATGCCTGAAGCGTTGGGGGATGATTTCCCCCAACGCCCTTCTCTTGTGGAAAATTCTCGAGAAATGTTGGTATAAGGAAACCGCCGCTATTTTAAATTCTTTGTGGACTCACAACGATTACATGCGGCAGGTAATATGTTAAAATTAACATAACTCAAATAAAGGGACATCCATTATGAAGATCCGTTCAATCATCTTTGTATTCTGCATTATGTTGAGTTTTGCATCAACAGCCTCAGCTCAGGATAGGATCACGGTGGCGGTTGCGGCGAATTTCATCGAGCCGTTCAAGGAGATAGCCGTACTGTTCGAGACGAATACCCACATCCGCTCAGAGCCGACATTCTCTTCAACCGGGAAGCTCTTTGCACAGATCAGTGAGGGTGCACCTTACGATGTGTTCCTCTCTGCGGATGAGAAGAGGCCGGAGGAGCTTTATCAGAAGGGGCTCTCCGGGAAACCGGTTGTCTATGCAACAGGCGAGGTTGTCTTGTGGACAGTGCGTAAAGATCTGTGCAGTACAGGCGATTGGAAGGCGATACTCGTGAAATCCGATGTGAAAAAGATCGCCATTGCCAACATAGAGACAGCGCCCTATGGTACTGCATCCATGAATGCCTTGAAGGATGTCGGTCTATGGGACAGCCTGCAGGGGAAATTAGTCTTTCCCCAGGACATTGCCCAGGCCTTTCAGTATGCCTCTACCGGAAGTGTGGACGCCGGTTTCTGCGCCCTTTCTTCCGCTCTTTCGCAGCAGGGCAAGGCCGGGTGTTACCTTGTGGTGAAGGAAGCGCCTGGTGTTGTCCAGGCCGCATGCGTGCTGGGTAGGACAGGACAGAGAGCGGCTGCCGAGAAGTTTGCTGCATTCCTCCTCTCTCCAGAGGCGGAAACGGTGAAGAAGAAATACGGGTACAAGTAGGGATGGACCTCGTCGCGTTATCTCTCTCCATCAAGCTTGCCGTGGTGAGCACGATCGTATTGATCATCATCGCGGCCCCGCTTTCCTATTCGCTTGTGTTTCATCGCATCCCGGGAAGATCCTTCGTGGAGGCGCTCATCAACCTCCCCATCGTACTCCCGCCGACAGTGCTGGGTTTTTACCTCCTCGTGGCCATGGGCCCGAAGGGAGGCATCGGCTCTGCGTGGGAGGGGGTATTCGGATCTCCCCTCTTGTTTACCTTCACCGGGATCGTTATCGCTTCTATCATCTACAGCCTGCCCTTTGCCGTTGCCCCCATGAAAGCTTCCTTTGCCAGGATGGAACCACGCCTTGTGGAAAATGCACAGGTGCTTGGGCTTTCCCCTGTAGCGATCTTCTTCAGGGTGATTCTCCCAAATTCTTTAGCCGGGATTGCAGCTTCAGCCATCCTTGTCTTTTTGCATACCATAGGCGAGTTCGGGGTGATCCTCATGGTGGGCGGCAGTATCCCAGGCAAGACCAAGGTGGCATCCATCGCCATCTATGAAGCCGTAGAGGCATTGCGGTATCAGGATGCCTGGCTGATGTCCATCACACTTGTCCCTGTGTGCTTTGTGTTTCTGCTCATGGTGAACCGGCTCACACCCGAGGTGCGCCATGGGGCTTGATGTCCGGATAAAGAAGAGGCTCAAGGACTTTGAGCTCAACGTAACGTTCTCCTGTGAGGACGGGAGGCTGCTTGCCATCGTAGGCCCCTCGGGCGCAGGTAAAACCACCATCATTCGCACCCTGGCAGGCCTTCAGAAACCGGACCAGGGCCTCATTACCTGTAAAGAAGAGATATGGGCCAGCACGAAAGATAAGATCCATGTGCCTGCCAGGAAGAGGGGAATCGGGTATGTATTTCAGGAATTCACCCTGTTCCCGCATCTGAGTGTCTATAAAAACGTGGCCTTTGCCGCAAAGGACTCTCAGAGAGTGGATGATCTCTTAAGGCTGTTCGATATCCGGCACATCAGGGACAGCAAACCGCATAAGATTTCAGGCGGGGAACGCCAGCGGTGCGCCATATGCCAGGCCCTGGCCCGTTCACCAAAAGTCTTGCTCTTGGACGAGCCGTTTTCAGCCCTTGATGCGCTGACCCGGAGGAAGCTCCGGGAGATGGTAAAGGCCCTGAAAAATGAACTCCATATCCCCATCATTCATGTGACCCATGACATCCGGGAGGCACTCTTCCTGGCAGATGACATCCTGCCGGTAGTACATGGCAGGGTGGAAGGCAAATGGATGCTGCAGTTCATGCTTATGTCCAGGGAAGTCGGCCGGTGTCTCGGCCACGGCATCGATGCCGGAAATAATGAAGAAGAGGAAATCGAGCTATCCATTGCCACGAATGCCACGAAGGAGTCCAGGTGATGAATATCGGACCCTATTCCATTGAAGACTACATGCACTTGGTCAAATCATTTCACGGCAACATTGCGCCCGGGCTCATCATCGGCGGGTTTATGGTGGACCTGGCCATGAAAAATCTCCCGGATGGGGTCCTCTTCGATGCCATCAGCGAGACCCAGACCTGCCTGCCGGATGCCGTCCAGCTGCTGACACCCTGTACTATCGGAAACGGCTGGCTCAAGGTCATGGACTTCGGCCGTTATGCCCTGTGCCTGTATGACAAAAACCAGGGGAAAGGGGTAAGGGTGTTTCTCGATACGGAAAAGCTCAAGGGCTGGCCGGAGATCAATACCTGGTTCTTCAAGCTCAAGCCCAAAAAGGAGCAGGACCCGATCATCCTCAGGGACCGGATCATCGATGCAGGCCCGGACATCCTCACTGTTCAACATGTCACGGTGGACAACGCTTTTCTTGGAAAGAAGGGCAAGGGGGCCATTGGGACATGCCCTTCGTGCGGTGAGGCATACCCGGTCAAGGACGGTGCTGTCTGCCTTGCCTGCCAGGGAGGCAGCCCGTATTGCAGCGATCCTCTTGGCCAGGCACAGGATTACAGGCCGATTCTTGCGGTTGTTCCCGCGGTGAAGCCGGATAAAGTATGAACTCAGAGCAGGTGTTGTGGAGGTAATGTAATCAGCAGTATCCAGGCCCATACAGATCAACACCGGTCATGTCTGATTGTTTCCCATGGCAGATAAGACACCTTCAGAAAACTCCCTGCCCCTATATCCCACTTACCTTTCTTCGTATAATCGAGTATTGTAGTGTGACAGAAGGCTTCGATCCGGATACCAGGCCTGGTCTTATCCGTATATTTAGGAACAAGGGAGGTATATCATGAAGCCCAATGTCATCATCATCAACCCGCAGGATAATGTTGCAGTGGCCCTAGAAGACATCCCTGAAGGAGGAATTGTGACCATGCCGGGAGGGGATGAGTTCACGGCGCTCGAAAGGATCCCCTACAGCCACAAGGTGGCACTTACGGATATTAAGCCAGGCACGGCAATACACAAATACGGTGAGGCGATCGGGTATGCCTTGGGAGATATCAAAAAAGGCGCATGGGTCCACACACACAATCTCACCATCGATGGGGTAACGGTATGAAGCGTGATACCGTTCAAGGCTATGTCCGGCCCGATGGCTCGATCGGCATCAGGAACTACGTTGCTGTTATCCCTACGGTGGCGTGTGCGAATGGCGTGGCGGACATGATCGGCCGGGAGGTTAAGGGAACGGTTCCCCTCCTGCACGGCCACGGCTGCGGTCGGGCCCTCGAGATAGGCATGCACACGAATACCCTCGCAGGCCTGGGCAAGAACCCCAATGTCTCGGGCGCCATAGTCCTTGGACTCGGGTGCGAGACCATCAGCGCCGAGGCCGTTGCATCCGAGATCGCAAAGACCGGCAAGCCCCTTGAGTTTTTCATTATCCAGAACGAGGGCGGCTCGCGCAAGACAGCGGCCAAGGGCATAAGGTCCGCAAAGAAGATGGTGGAGGATGCATCCGGTATGAAGCGAGTCGAATGTCCTCTGGAGTCCATCACCCTCGGGCTCGAGTGCGGGGGGTCGGATGCCTTCTCGGGCGTCACGGCAAACCCTGCTGTGGGGCTCGTATCCGACTGGCTGGTGGATGCCGGTGGTACGGTGATACTGACGGAGAACACTGAGATGATCGGAACCTCCCACATCCTCTCGAAGAGGGCAAAGACGCCGGAGGTGGGCCAGAAGATCATGCAGTTAATTGACCAGGCGGAGAAGCGCACCAAGGATATCTTAGGACCGCTGGCCTCCTATGTAATAGCGCCCGGCAACATGGACGGCGGCATGAGCTCCATCCAGGAGAAGTCACTCGGCTGTATCTGCAAGGCAGGAAGCCGCCCCATCAATGAGGGGGTGGAATATGGCCGGAACCCGAAAGGTAAAGGCCTCGTCATCCTGGACGGTCCCGGTTATGACATGGAATCCATGGCAGGCCTCGGTGCGTCAGGCTGCCAGCTCATTATCTTCACTACGGGAAGAGGGACACCCGCCGGTTTTCCCATCATACCGGTCATCAAGGTATCGAGTACGACCAGGCTCTTCCTTGCCATGGAGGATGATATCGACGTGAATGCGGGCGCCGTGCTCGAAGGTGTGACCCTGGAGAGGGTTTCAGAGGAGATCATCGACCTGTCCATTGATGTGATAAACGGCAGGAAATCAAAGGCGGAGCTGAACCGACAGGGGGGTATCTTATGCCTCTATGCCACTACTCCTGCTTTCTGATTATAATAGGTGAAGTTATTCTTATAAGTTAAAAACATGGGGGAAATATGGCTCGAAAACGCAGCATGACAGGCAAGCATCTCTCAATGGAGAAACAGGTCGGGCGAAGGTCGTTTATAAAAAAGATAACAGCACTCCTTGGAGGAATAACCTTCATGAACTGGGGGCTGTTTCCCGTGAGAGTCTGGGGCAATACCTTACCCGCCGGGGACACAGCAAGCAATCGAGAGAAACTCATCTTCATTGCCATCGATGCCCTTAACCCGAAATACTTTGAGCTCGATGCCAAGGGATTCCCGGGAGGCGGCGAAGGAAATTGGCTCATGCCCAATATCCGTGCATTCCTAAAAAAATCATTATGGTACAGGAATGCAAAATCCTTTCTCCCTGCTGCCACGGACATGAACCACCTCAATGCCCTGGCAGGGACGTCTTCGGCCCAGACCGGGATCATCAGTGTATGGGCCCAGCCAACCGGATGGGACGAGAGCGGTGAGGCTGTCATACAACGTACAAGCATGTCATTTGCAAGGGATGATATGGGCAGGCCCGTTGATACCCTCTTCCATGCCTGGAAGAGGCGCCGGCCAAACTCAAAGACCCTTCTCATCACAGGCAAGGAATGGGTGGGCGAGATGTTCCGCGATAACCCGGCGGGTTCAGGTATCGATATCCTGGTGACCGGGATGAACCATCCTGACTATCTTAAGGGACCACACTCCGAAAGCTTCGCCCATCCGGCCACAGACAAGAATGCTGCCTGTGACCCTGCATCAACACACCTCGGGTACTTCGGAGGGTCTATGAGGACGAGCGATGTCATGACCCGGCTTTATACAGGCCAAGGGAGCCTCCTGACATGGCAGATGGAGCATTTCCCCAACCATTTCCCCCATGACAGGTGGATCGTGGATTCTACCCTTGAGATATTCAGGCGTGAGAATCCTGACATGGCCTACATTCTTCTTGCCCAGTGCGATGATGCAGGGCACTGCATCGGATGTGCATCAGATCCGTCGGAATTCATAAACGCAACGGACTCGTATGAACCGCCCGAAGGGTGCGGGAACAAGCCCGAATATCAGCTTGTAAGCATGAGGAACAAGCTTTTGTACCGAGAGGCGGCCTTGAATGTCATCCGCGATATAGACATCCAGTTCGGCCGTCTTATCGATGGCCTGGAGAAACAGGGAGTGCTCGGCCATGCAAGGATCATTCTTTTGAGCGACCATTCTGCAGTGAACCACCTTTATACCGAAGACTTCTCATCCACCGATTGCATGGGCCTATTAGAGAATGCAGGGATAGTGGAGAAGAGAGGCATCCTGGAGAAGAAGACAGTCTATGCCTTCAGCGTGAGCAGCTACGGGGTTCTGTACTGGCGCGTCGACAAGGATCGTGTGCCCAAAGCAAAGGCCTTTCTACAGGCTCACAGGGTATTGAACCCCCAGACCGGGGTCAAGGAGTGCCCGTGGTGGGTACTGGACCGTACTGACATGAGAAACGGCATCGAAGGCGTGTGCCTTCCGGGGGAGCTCTATCATACCTATTATGTTGACATTGACAGGGAAAAGACCGTTATATGGCCCGACCTCATCATCTTTGCGAAAAACGGCTGGCAGATACCGGTGTATAACGGCCAGATTCCCAATGTGGGCATCAAGGCGCCGACATGGTCACCTCCGTGGCGGGTGTACAACGGAGGCCACGGCTCGGTGGATACGCTTCCCATCGTAGCCGCAATATCAGTGCCCGGCGGTAAGACGGGCATACAAGACAGACCCATCCTTATTGCCGATCTGGCCGTTACGGCCGCTTCTCTCTTTGGTTTAGAATTGAAGAGCACTACGATCGGAAAGGATCTGAGCAGAGACCTTCTCTGAGTTGTTATTGCATCGATGCGGTTCTTTATCAGAAGGAATACGAAAGGGCGAGAGAGCCGAATACCTCTCCCGTATCCTGTGTTTGGAGGATTTTATGCCATAATTGCAGTTGATTTCCTTGCCATGCTCATTCATATAATCCCTGAAAAAAAGATTTTAGGTAAAAATCATGCAGGACGACACAAGAGATAAACCTCATCCATGCCTGACCTGCGGTGCGTGCTGCGCCTACTTCCGCGCATCGTTCTACTGGGCCGAGGCCGATGATGCAACCCCCGGCGGGGTGCCTGCGAACATGACCAGGAAGCTGGGCGAGTTCCGCAGGTCCATGATCGGCATGGACGGTATCAAACCCAGGTGTATCGCCCTTCAGGGAGAGATCGGTAAGGCAGTGTTCTGTTCCATCTATGAAAGGCGGGCCTCGGTGTGCCGCGCATTCGATCCCTCATGGGAGAAAGGGCGAGCCGAACGAGCGTTGCGACAGGGCCAGAGAAGCATGGGGACTTGGGCTGTTGAAACCTGATGTCTGGAACAAAAGTTAAATAATTGGGATGTAAAGGGAAGTTATGGTGCGAAACCTCCATTTCATATAGTTATGTGGACATTCTTCTCATTAATGGTTTGTTATGATTTTGGGATTATATAATCCCTGTAGAGAGATTCCATGTAATAGCGCATAATCGACAATTTACCATGCCAATCAAAGAGCAATAAATTTCTAATAAACTACCCCGCTGCTTGCGGCGGGGTAGTTTATTAGGCGATCTTTCTGCTCTGCTTCTTCAACCTGCTGATGCGCCGGCGGAGGATGGCGACCCTGTTTTTCTCCTTATTTTCAAGCGCGGATGCCTTCGCCCCTTTGAGCTCCCTGATCTTGGCCTTTATATCCTGCCTGGTGAGGACAACCTTTACCTTAACCTTCTTTTTCTTTTCATGATGTACAGGTCCTTCGTCCTTGATTCCCCTTGCCTGTTTGATGAATGCCGTGAGCTGATCCTTGGTCATATCCCGCACAGCGACCTCGGTATGCTCATGGGGGATCTCCAGTGCGACCTCCCTGAGTTCCTTGACGGTCATCTTATCAATGGGCTTTTCTTCCTTATGGTGTTTCTTCTTGCTTTCTTCAGACATGGATTCGATCCTCCTCCCTCTAGTAATAATCCGCACATGAAGGCCGTAAATCGAGGAGACTCTTAAGGATGAGGTATCATGTTGGCGTCAGTCTGCATCCCCTTAAGATTCCCCGCGATGCGGCCGATGATACATTGTAACGGACAAGGGTTTTTCAAACAATAGAAAATTTGTAGAATGCTGGTAATCAGTATTGCGTGAGTAGTGTCTAGGAATAGTGAACACCTCTCGCCACTGCCTTCATCCCACAATAAGCAGCTGGATGTCGCAGACGTTCGTCCTGGTCGGGCCTGTCTTGAAGAGGAGGCCCCGGGCCTCGAAAAAATGATAAGCATCATTGTCGTCCAGGTGCTCCAGCGCTTCAAGCTCATGCCCCTTCATGATCTCCATCAGATCCGGGGTCACAAAAGCGCCTGCAGCGTCCGTGGGGCCATCGGTCCCGTCTGTGCCGGCTGAAAGAAAGAAGATGTTCTTCGGGTCAGGGCAGGATTTGTACAGACCTAAGGCAAAGGCAAGGGCTATCTCCTGGTTCCTGCCGCCCATCCCTCTTCCCCGAAGGGTCACTGTGGTCTCCCCGCCGGTGATGAGCAATGCGGGTTTATTCAAGCCGGATTTACCAAAAGCTACGTCTCTGGCAACTAATGATAAACAGCCTCCCACCCGGCGTGCCTCGCCTGCCACGGTCGTGGTGAGGATGTGGGCATCATACCCCAGCCTTTGGCCGCATCCGAGTGAAGCCCTGCATGCAAGCGAGTTGTTCCCGATAATGATATTCTCTGTGTTTTGAAATGCCCTATCTCCTGTTTTGGGAGTCTCGTGGATTAGCCCATCAGCGCCTGCAATGAGCCGATCTTTTACTGCTTTGGGTATCTTGGATTCGATATGGTACTTCTTCAGGATAGAAAGGGCATCGTCAAATGTCGTGGGGTCAGGGGCCGTGATGCCGGATGCAATGGTATCGATCCTGTCCCCTACAACATCCGAGAGGATGAGGTTGATGAGCCTGGCCGGGTAGGACATCTTTGCAAAGTTGCCGCCTTTTACCCGAGAGATGTGCTTCCTGATGCAGTTCATCTCATCGATGGTTGCACCTGATGCAAGCAGAACCTTGGTCGTTTCAATCTTGTCCTGGGGGCTTAACCCGTCCGCAGGCAGGCTGAACAGCGATGATCCCCCGCCTGAGATGAGGTTGATAATGAGTGTTCCCTCATCGGCATCCTTTACAAGCCGTGTAAATATATGGGCCCCCTCCATACTGTTTGTATCCGGTATGGGGTGGCCGGCCTCCATGAGGCGGATCTTGTGAAGGCTCTCGCCATGCCCATATTCTGTTATTACAAAACCCTGGGACAGCGTTTCACCCAGGATGTCTTCCATAGAAGCCGCCATCCGGGCGGATGCCTTGCCTATGCCCAGGACCATCACGTGCCTGTAGTGTGAAAGGTCTTCTGTGATTACCTTTCCATCGGCATCAATGATCAGTGTGCTGCCTTCTTTTCTTACACGTCGTTTCATGAGGCCCTCAGGATCGACCTCTTTGATTGCCGCCCAGTATATGGTCTCGAGATCTTTCACTCTCACCTTTGCATTCCCTCGTGCTTTGATTAATCTTTTACAGTGTCTTTGGGTCCAAGTATCCTGCAATGACCGGATCATTTGCAAGGGGGTGTGCATATTTTATCTTTATGAACAAAAAGCTTGATGATATGCAAAGGGGGGAAACAACGCGAGGGAGGATATAGGGTCAGGATCATGAATATGAGCATACCGCATTCAGAGCTTTGTTTTGCCCGCGCAAACGGCATCGAGATCGCCTATGATACCTTTGGAGTAAAGGGTGATGACCCGCTCCTTCTCATCATGGGACTGAGCGCCCAGATGATCCTCTGGGAGGATATATTCTGCGAAGGCCTCGCTGAAAGAGGTTTTTACGTAATCCGTTTTGACAACCGGGATGTAGGTATGTCCACAAAAATGACCACATCGGGCATGCCCCATATTCATGCACTCCTGTCAGGGAGACTCAAAGGTGTAGGTACTGTACCTTATACGCTCTCGGATATGGCAAAGGACACCATTGGTCTACTTGATGTCTTACAGATCGAGAATGCCCACATAGTCGGTGTATCCATGGGTGGTATGATCGGCCAGGAAATTGCAATGCATTATCCGAAGCGGATCAAGACGTTTACATCCATCATGTCCACCACAGGTAACCCTTTGCTTCCGCCTCCGATGCAGGAGGCTCTCGAGATGCTCTTCAGGCCTATACCCACGAGCCGGGAGGCCTTCGTTGAATACTTTAAGGATGTATGGAGGATTCTCAGCGGGCCACGCTTCCCCATTGATGATTCCAGAGCGGCCAGGCTCGGTGAGGAGACCTATCGGAGGGGGATGGACCCGGCAGGAAACGCACGGCAACTGGCAGCCGTCCTTGCTTCGGGCAGCAGAAAAGAAAGATTGACCATTGTGAAGGCGCCCACGCTTGTTATTCACGGCACTGATGATCCATTGGTACCGGTGGAATGCGGAGTAGATACAGCCCGGTCGATTCCCGGGGCACGATTCATGATTATGGATGGCATGGGCCATTGGCTCCCGCCCCAATTATGGCCGGAGATCATCAATGCAATTATCGGACATACCAGTGAAACCCGTCCATAATGGATATCGAGGTCACTATCGTAAGGCATGCTTGAATGCTGTGAAAATGTGACCTATTGAACATATAAGATGTTCACGTAAAAGAGGATTGCACTATGGCAAGGATAAAGAGCACGCTGGACCTGGTCATGGAAAGGACCAGGAACATCTCTATGACAGAGGAAGATAAAGAGGCCCTGCAAAAGAAAGAAATGTCCGACAAGGCCAGGGGCTGGGTAGGGATGCTTATGGACCGGAGAATTACGATCCATGAGCTCAAGAGAGAATTCACATCGGAATCGTCCCGTCACCGTGAGTTGAAGGATATCATGCGGACGGAACTGCTGGACCATATTGACCCTGATGCAGAAAACAGCAGTATCCTGGAGGCACTTGCAGAAGTGATTGGACTTGACGTGAAGCCGTTTGAAGATTCCATCAAAGACTACCATGACCGTTATGAATTGCACAGGCAAGAGCACCAGGGACGTGTCCTTTCCAAGCTTAAGGCCGACGGGATATCAGGGAGGGCGGTTGTTCCGAATGCAGATAAGGATGAGTCATGGATAACTCACGCCAAGGGTCTCAAGGATCAGTTCAAGCAGAAGATCCAGGCGCTCTAGAGGTATCTGAACCAGTAGTCCTTTATCTGCTTGAAGTTGTCTTTTACTGCCCTGACACCGCTGATGACACCGCCGTGGCCGGGGAATAGATATTGAGCCGGCAAAGGTTCCACCTTGAGGATGCTTTCCTTGAGCTGCTTTCCACTGCCTCCGGGCAGGTCGGTGCGGCCGATGCCCTGTTCGAACACCAGATCGCCGGTGAAGAGCGCCCCGTGTTTGGGCCAATACAAACAGATGGACCCTGGTGTATGCCCCGGTGTATCGAAGACCTCAAACTGGAGGCTGCCTATGGAAAGATCCCCCTGTGTTAAGAAAAAATCCGGCTCCGGTATCTTGTAATAATCCCCTGCCAGTTCCTTGAGATACTCGAACTCCGACTTGCCCATGGTGAGCTGGGTGGGCTTCTTAAAGAGCAGGGCCGCCTCCATATGATCGGGATGCGCATGGGTGATGAGAATGAGGTCGATGGAGCCCGGATCGATCTTGAGGTTGGTGAGCCCCTGTTCCACATGACTGAACAGATGGCTGTGCCCCGGGTCGATGAGAATGCGTTTCCCATCATCGATAAGATAGCTGTTGCAGTTGTTTTGCCGGTAATCCTCCCAGATGAATGCATATAAACCTTCGAATACCTTCTTGACCATATGATTAAGCCTCTCTTCGCAATTTTTAAAAGATAACGGGTTCTGCGTAGAAGAAACCCCTTCAATAGACTATCTCAGGCTGCAGGCCCTCCGGGCTCTCCCTTCAGCCCGATCGCCTCCGCCACCTCGCGCATGCCCATGATGGTGTCTTCAATGAGTTGATCCACAGTCACACCGAGCATCTCGGCCCCTTTGATGATTATGGAACGGTTCACCCCTGCGGCGAATGCGCTCGACTTCCACTTCTTTTTAACCGAGCTCACCGTGAGGTCAAGAACACTCTTGGAAGGCCTCACAAGGGCACTTGCAGCCACGAGCCCTGTGAGCTCATCGATGGCATACAGTGTCTTCTCCAGATCGCTTAAAGGCTCCACATCCGAGCACATCCCCCACCCGTGAGATATTACTGCCCGGACATACTCTACAGGCCAGCCCTTTTCCTCAAGGATCATACGGGTCTTGGTGCAGTGCTGCTCAGGGAACTGCTCGTAGTCGAGGTCATGGATCAGGCCGATGACACCCCATTTCTCCTCGTCTTGCCCTCTCTTTCGAGCGATGTAGCGCATCACTGCCTCTACGGCATAGGCGTGGGTGCGTAAATTGTCGCTCCTGTTGTAGGAATGGAGCAGCGTAAGGGCCTCATTGCGAGTGGGAGCATACTCAGGCATGAAAGGCCTCCTATCTTGAATTTTCTTAAGAGTATTACTTTTTTGAAGAAAAGAGGCAACCCAAACATTTTCGTTTTATGGAGTATATAGGTCAATACCAAGGGTAGAGGGGAAAAATTACCGGATAGAGGAGCACAGGGATATGCCCATATTCCCGGGTGTTCCCACTTTTTGGGAAAAAAATGAAAATATTTACATACTAAGGGATAAGCAGCGGAATGCCTGGTTGAACAAATACATTTATAATTACCTAACATTATTATTAGAATTAACAATACTGTACTTTGGCATATCTCTTGAATAGCTCTATCGTGATATGCACGTGGATGCGGTATAAAAGAGGAAGGCATTCCTCGGGCGGTCAGGGCAATAGAGCTTATTAAGGTAAAGAACCCTTAGGATATTCATATCCTATTCCTCCTCAGGCCGCATCCGGCTTGCCGGATGCGGCCTGCTCCCTCAATATGCCCATAGACTTGAGGATGTGACTCTTATTCAATCACTTCAACCCTCAGCCCGAACTTGGACATGGCCTCACACTTGTCTTTGAGGATGAGGATGGGGTTTTCATATCGGAGCCCGATTTTCTCATCAGGGCATGAGTACTGCATCGCACAGATGAGCACCTCGTTCTCCTGGTACGCGTGGTCCGGATTTGTCCAGTACGGGAGGGGTCCTTCATTCATGCCGATGCGCCATTCATCGCCCATCATACCAATCCCGTGCTCAAAGCCGGGAAGCATATACTCGGCAAAACCCTTGTCTTCGGCAAAGGCCATGGCCTTTTCTGCAATACTTAGAGGAGAGACACCGGCCTTGTAGGTCTTCAAGACGAGCGAAACGATGCTGATAAAGTTATCTGCATGCCACCTCTGGCGTTTGGTTTCATGCCCGATGATGTAATTATGGGAATGGTCGCCCAGTGCAAGCTTGAACATGGCATGGATGTCCACCATGAGAGGATCGCCTTTTTTCAGTTTCCGGGTGGTTGCCGGGGTACAGGCGCATCCGGCCAAACCGGTGCGATATCCGCTTGCGATCTCGTTTCCCCCGGTGAATGACCACTCCCAGACACTGCCCGCTTTGCGCATGGCCAGGGCTGCGATCCCGGCGATTTCCGTCTCGGTCATGCCTTTCCAACCACCACCGGAAATGGCTTCCTTGACTGCCTTGTGCCCTTCGTCCACGATTGCAGAAGCCTTTCTGAACCGATTGATGGTCCCCTGGTCCTTGATGAGCGAGAGCCTGTCCACGATGTGATGGGCATTTATAAGTTCAGAGCCCGACAGGGCGTTACGGAAAGATTCATATTCGTAGTGCGTCAGGTTCCCTTCCGCCAGGTAGTTGGACATGCCGGACTCATAGCCGATCCTGCCCTTCTTACCCTTCAGGAGATCCTTGATGAAATCCGAGATGATGGTGATCTGGTCCATACCTCCCATGGGTGCATAGCCCAGCACATGGTCCTCATCCAGCCAGGATTCATCAGCGATCCTCGCGGCATCGATGACAAATGAGAAGACGGTAGGCAGACCCTCGGCAGGTATCACTACATAGCTTCTCCATGGGCAGAATGCATCCGACACCCAGGAGAGCGTTCTCAGCCGCGAGCCCAGATAGATGTCGATCTTCTCTTTGGCCATTTGCTTTTGTATGCGGGATACCCTTCCAGGGAAGTCGATATAATAAAGATCGGTAGGGTCGAGTACATAGGGCATTGGGGCGCCTCCTTTTCAGTACTGGGTGGGGATAGACCCCAGGACCTTGTTTATCCTGTCTGCGAGGGATGCAAGCTTGAGGGCCTTGACCATATTCCCTTTGAGTTTCAGCTTGCCGCTCATGAGAGCCCGCTGTGACGAGATTTTTCCCTGTGTGAGATTGGCAAACAGATCGTATGGCCCTGTGACCCTGAACTCGGCATCCGGCGGCTCGCTGTCTCCCACAAGGACCCTTGTGAATTTCCCGTTATCCATCTTGAAGTAGAGGAACTTATCTTTCCCTCCGGGGCAGTCAAGGTACACATATGCCACCGATGAGGTGAGGTGTTTCATCTTCTCGGGGGTAATTTCCGTATTGAGTCTTTTTTCAACCTCATCACGCCACTGACTGCTCAGGTAAGTTACTTTATTCTCCATTGCTATCCTCCTTTATTGTATGTTCGGGTAATGGTTAGAAGTGGAAAACCAATGATAGGTGATGAATAAATGAACAATAAATTCATATATTCATTATATAGCAAACCCGATTCATGTCAACATCGAATCCCTCTTGTATGTGCAAGCCCCTGAGAAAGAATGAGCAGATCCTCTCCCGGACCGGCTCTTATCCACGATTCCACTATGAAAGAACATATGAATCGCCAAAGCCATCGACTCTACTCAGGCGAAACTGGCCTCAGGTGCGCCTTGATAAAGGCGACATAATCCTGCGCAGCCTCTTTAGGCCTCTCCAGCATGGGCATATGGCCGCAGTCGGGCATGATAACGGTCGTTGAATTCGGCAGGTAACGCTCCAGGACCTGTACCGTGGAGACATGGGTGATCCTGTCATCGGCACCCCAGAGTATCAGCACAGGCAATCTCAGGTCAGGCAGCAGGGTAATCGCGTCCTTGTAATTTGCATGGATATCGTTCCACATCTTCTGTTTAAAAGGACTATCCGCTACAGCCTTTCTTGCAAGCACCGACCGCATCGGCCAGGGAAGGAAGGGTTCCTTGTAAAAGCCGTATTTCATGAGTTCGGCAAATGCATCAGACGTAGTGGGAATCAGAATGTTCTGCCCCTTCTTGATGGCCATCGTGAGGTCGCTGGGCTCCGGTGAGGCGGTGCCTCCGGTATCGAAGAGGCCGAGGGTAATTACCCGGTCGGGATTCTGGACGGTATAAAGCATGCATACCCATCCACCCATAGAGTTGCCTGCAAGATGGAAACGGTCCAGTTTGAGGGCATCTACGGCATCGGCGAACCCTTTTACAATGAAGTCTATGGAGTAGGTCTTCTCATTGTCCTTGAAGCTCTCTCCGTGCCCCGGCAGATCGAAGGCTATGATACGGTATTCTTTCGGTATATATCGTACAAAGCGATCCCAACCGTCTTTGTTTACTCCGAATCCATGGAGGAGGACAATGGTATCGCCGCTGCCCTGTCTCTCGAGGTATGCGATCTTTTGACCCGCTGTTGTTATAGAGGCTTCTTGAAGCCCGGAGATCGTACGCTCTAGAGAGATCGCCAACTCATACATCGACTCCTGGGTGGAAGTGCAGCTGGCAAGAAAGAATAAAAGAAGGAGTGAGAACAGGACATGTACGAATTTTTTCATAGAGCCCCCTCTTGTAAGAAGCACCATTTCACGCCCTGACGGCCTTGACGCGATTTAAAGGTATTCCTGCGGCATTGATCCTGTCAATGGTTTTCCATCATGTGTGTCTTGCTGTATTTATAATCCTTGAGAAGATCGGAAGCAGGAGCGTCGCCAGTATCACACTGCCTCCTGCCTGGAGGAGGTTCGCAGGTACTTCTGCCAATGCAGCCTTCTGGTCATACATGAAAACCTCGGTAACATAGTAACCAAGCACCATCCAGGCGGTAGAGACGATGAAGCACAGGATGATAGCGAGGGTTATCTTGGTTGTGTTGATCTTCAGATACTTTATGCTGAACCCCATGAGCATTGCCTCAAGGCCCTTGATAAACAGTGTCCAGGGGGCCCACTGGTAGTACCCTCCAAAGATGTCTGCCAGTGCCGAACCGATGCCGCCGGCCATAAATCCGAGCGCCGGGCCGAAAAAGATGCCGGAGAGGAGGACCATGCTGTCACCCAGGTTCATATATCCATTGGTCTGTGGAATAGGGACGCGGACGATCATGGTGGCCACAGCCACAAGGGCCATGAAGAGCGCCAGCAGGGCGAGTTCTTTTACGTTCATAGGTCGCCTCCTTAATTCATATAATAATTGATCATCATGATTGCATATACACGAGTGCCTTTTTCAGCCGGGACAGCACCAAGGGTTTCCCCAGGGTGACAATAACCTCAAAGATGCCCGGGGATACGGTCTTACCTGTGAGTGCTACCCGCATAGGCTGAGCGATGGTCTTAAATTTGAGTTTGAATGTGTCAAGTATGGTTTTTACCACCTCTTCGGTTTTGGCTTTGTCTGCAAGGTCCGTCTGCTCGAACTGTTCGACGAGTGCCTTAAACACCGGGACAAGCTCGGGGGTATAGAACTGTTTTTTGAGATCTTCGGTAGGCTCCACTTCATGGAAATAGAAGTTGCCGAAATCCAGCATATCCGTAAGAGTCTTGGTGCGTTCCCGGATATCTATGACCACGTTTTTGAGATAATCCCTGCCAGGAGGCGCATATCCGCTCTTGGTGGTGAATTCTTCAAGGAGAACGGCGAGTCTATCCGGGTCTCCGGTCTTGATGTAGTGGTGGTTGAGCCAGAGGAGCTTCTCCGGGTTGAATACGGCGGCCGCCCTTCCCACATCGTGGACATCGAAATACTCGATGAGCTCATGAAGGGTGAAGATCTCCTGGTCGCCATGCGACCATGAAAGTCTGACAAGGTAATTCACCAGGGCCTCCGGGAGGTATCCCATTTCCTGGTATGCCATGACGGAGGTGGCGCCGTGCCTCTTGGAAAGCTTGGTCTTGTCAGGCCCGAGGATCATGGGGACATGGGCGAAGAAAGGCAGCGCAAATCCCAGTGCTTCATAGATCTTTACCTGCCGGGGGGTGTTGTTCACATGGTCATCGCCCCTGATCACATGGGTCATGTTCATGGTGGCATCATCGATGACAACGGTGAGGTTGTAGGTGGGCATGTTGTCGGACCGAAGCAGGATGAGATCGTCCATCTCCGCATTATCGACGCTGATCCTGCCCTTGATGAGGTCATCGAAAGAGGTGGCTCCCACATCGGGCATGAGGAAGCGGACAACCCTGCCCGGGCCGGGACCAAGGCCTTTGCCCCTGCACGTGCCGTCATATTTCGGTTTTTTCCCTTCTGCCAGGGCCTGGCTGCGTTTCCTTTCCAGTTCATCCGGGGTGCACTCGCACCAGTAGGCCTTGCCTTCATCTAAGAGCTTTTGTATGGAGGATTTGTAGATATCGAGTCGCTGCGATTGGAAGAAGGGGCCTTCATCCCAGTCGAGGCCGAGCCATTTCATGGATTCCAGGATCTGCCGGGTATTTTCATCGGTCGAGCGTTCGGCATCGGTGTCTTCTATCCTGAGTATGAACTTCCCGCCGGAATGCCTTGCATGGAGCCATGAGAACAGGGCTGTCCTGACGCCGCCGATATGGAGTTGACCCGTAGGTGATGGAGCGAACCGCGTTCTTATCTTGTGGGACATTTCAGCCTCGTACCTTTTTATAGATATAATTGAGCAGCCCGCCTTCTTTCAGGATCTCGCTTTCGCGCACGGAAAGGTTCAGGGTGCAGTTCAATCGTTTGTCGGAATTGAGCGTGGATACTTCTATCGGTGAAATATTTGCAAGGGCGGCATGGATGTTATTCACCGAGACCTTGCCACCCTGGTCGAGCTCTGAATATCCCTGTTCGTCTATCCGGATAGGCAGAATACCGAAGTTGATAAGGTTTGATCTGTGGATTCGAGCAAATGACTTGGCGAATACGGCCTTCACGCCCAGGTACATGGGGGCAAGCGCTGCATGCTCCCGGGAAGAGCCCTGGCCGTAGTTCTCGCCTGCGAGTATACAGCCGCTCCCGGCAGTCTTTGCATGGTCGAAGAACTCCTTGTCGATGCTGAAGAATACATACCGTGAGATTGCCTCGATATTTGAGCGCAAGGGCAGGATCTTGGAGCCTGCCGGCATGATATCGTCGGTGGTGATGTTGTCTTTGAGCTTCAGGAGGACCGAAAGCGTGAGCGCATCCTCCATGGGGCCCCTCTTCGGCAGGGGACGGATATTGGGCCCTCTGCGTATCTGCACGCCGACGGGATTTTCAGCAGGTTTTATGATCATGGAGTCATCGATAAGGAATGAATCCGGTAGTCTTATCTCGGGGTATGCGCCCAGCTCCCGCGGATCGGTGAGGCTCCCCTTCAGCGCACAGGCCACTGCCGCTTCAGGTGATGCGAGGTAGACTTCGGCATCGGAAGTACCGGAGCGGCCCTTGAAGTTGCGGTTGAACGTCCGTACCGATACAGCCCCTGTGGAGGGGGCCTGGCCCATGCCGATGCATGGGCCGCATGCCGTCTCCAAGACCCTCGCACCGGCCGCGATGATGTCGGTAAGACAGCCGTTTGCAGCGAGCATCTCTAGGACCTGCCGCGATCCGGGCGCAATTGAAAGGCTCACATCCGGGTGTATCTTTTTGCCTTTGAGCACAGCAGCAACAGTCATGAGGTCTTTCAGTGATGAGTTCGTGCACGAGCCGATGAGCACCTGATCGACCTTCCTGCCGGAAAGCTCCCTTATTGTCTTTATATTGTCGGGGCTGTGCGGGCAGGCAGCAAGGGGTTCGAGTGTTGAAAGGTCGATCTCGATTGTTTCGTCGTAGGCTGCCCCTTCATCTGCAGAGAGCGGGATCCATGCCGCTTCGCGGCCCTGTGCCTTCAGGAATGCACGTGTAATCTCATCGCTGGGAAAGATGGATGTGGTTGCGCCCAACTCCGCCCCCATGTTGGTGATGGTGGCACGCTCCGGGACGCTCAAGCCTTTCACGCCGGGACCATAGTATTCAAAGATCCTGCCGACACCTCCCTTAACGGTGAGCCTGCGCAGGATCTCCAGGATGATGTCCTTGGCGCTCACCCAGGGCCGGAGGCCGGACTTCAGGAGGACTCCCACAACCTTGGGCCTCGGGATATTGAAGGGTATGCCTGCCATCGCGGCTGCAACATCCAAGCCGCCTGCGCCTATGGCCAGCATCCCGATACCTCCTCCTGTGGGTGTATGGCTGTCGGAGCCGAGCAGGGTCTTGCCGGGGATTCCGAATCGTTCAAGGTGGACCTGATGGCAGATGCCGTTTCCCGGCCTTGAGAAGTATATTCCGTACTTGTTCGCAACGTCCTTAAGGAAGCGGTGGTCGTCGGCATTTTCGAACCCGGTCTGGAGGGTGTTATGGTCCACATAGCTCACGGAGAGCTGGGTTTTAACACGGTCCAGCCCGATGGCCTCGAACTCCAGATAGGCCATGGTTCCGGTTGCATCCTGGGTCAGTGTCTGATCGATATGAAGGGCATACTCCTCATCAGTTGCCGCCACGAGGTGGCTCTCGATGATCTTGGCGGTCAGGGTCCGGGCCATGGTTTCTCCTTATGAAAATGTCCCTTCATCTCTAATGGAAGAGGGGCTGCTCGTCAAGGATGTAGGTTGAAAAGGGCGAAGCCAACCCCACCTGAATAAAAAGCATGGCAATGTGAATAATAACCTGAAGTGCGTCAAACTGGTATCTTACCAAATGATGAAGTTGAAGATTAAGGCTTATGATCGTTTTGTGAATAGGAAAAACTTGAGTCTGATAATACATAGAGTAATTGCTCATCCATTAGCTCACGGTGAAGGAGAGATCTGAGGAAAAGATCTATACTATGTGGAAATCACACATCTTGGCACGTTCTATACAATTTCTGATTGCACATAAAACAAATGATTCTTTTGCGTAATCAACGGTTGATGCCAGAAGTGAGAGCCACTAACATCGAAGAAATCTACACTACCTCATACAAAATTAAATATTGCTTTTATAAATTTTAT
>CAWKAM010000011.1:0-129311 GCA_963847605.1 uncultured delta proteobacterium
TCTATGCATGGTACAATTCAAACTCAAGCGGGACATATGGCACATTATCATCGGTTACTCAGGGCTTATGAAATTATCATTTATCGCAGACCTTATTGAAAATTTTGAAAAAAGCAGATATGGATATTATATTGACACCAGATAAACATAAGGTAGGCTTTACTATGTATTGGATATTGTAATGTTTACTGAATATTTCATAAGTCACGCGTACTTGCAAAATCAAATACCTTTTTCAGAAGCAAATATTCCCCTTACTGTTTTATTTTTAATTTTGTTAGGATTGATTTTGCTCACAACAAAATTAAATAAACAATCTAGTATTAACCCAGAAGAGTATTTCAGGAGTGAAACAAGTGATGCATTAAGAGGGGTGGCTATCTTATGCCTCATTTTCGGTCATTTTGCATCATTATTATGTCCCAGCGATGAGTATTTTTTTGGATTCGCAGGAAGATGGGCAATAATAATTTTCTTATTTATTTCTGGCGTGGTACTAACAAAAAAGTATTCTTTATCAAACTTACCAAAGAATTTTCTTTATCGAAGAATAAGTAAGCTGATGCCATCTGTTTGTGTTGCAATGACTTTTTTTATAATTCTTGATTATGTGTTGCTTGGAAAAATATATAGCCCACTTTTCATAATCCTAAATTTTATCGGCATTTTATCATCCTCTTCTGCTGATCCGCCAACATGGTACATCACGTATTTGTTTTTATTGTATTCAGTATATTTTTTACTTTCAAAAATAAATATAACCAACATAAAAAAATTATTTGTCCTTTTTATTATATGCTACATAGTCCCAGATGCTCTAATGGTCTTTAATTCAGTTTTTATTAGTGATGTAATAAAAAATTGGAAGCCATATGCCATAGCTTTCCCTTCCGCAGTTGGTATAGGTCTATATTATAAACAAATTTATGATAATTCGTTAATAATCGTCAGAAAAAATATGGTATTATACATTATCATAATGTCTATAATGCTGTATCTATTTATCAATCTAACCAAACCTTACAAGATTTCTATGATATATGATTTATTATTAATTTGTTCCATATTATTGCTCACAATAATTTTTGATTTTTATAGGTTTCAATCATCATTTTTATCATTTCTAGGAAAATATTCGTTTGAAATTTACTTAATACATATGCCATTTATGGTAAAGTATGATTTTTTGATGTTTCGTAAGCCGTTGATTTTGACATTGTTACTATATTTCTTGCTTGTAATTTTGGGTAGCATTGCTTTCAAGAAGCTAATAACACAGTTAACTAGCATATTGAATATCGGACAACAAAAGGGTTAACCTATAGTGCACACCTGATTGACTATGTAAGTGATAAGCGGTAAAGATCATAGTAAGGAGATCATATTATTTGAAGAACATTTTAGTCCTAAACAACCATAGATCTCTGCGATGACTTTCTGGTTTTGAAAGGCCAAGAAACCGATGATTTTGAAATATGATCTTCATTTTACCTGGTTCTCTCTTGGTGTTATTTTTTATGAATCGAGTGAAGGCCATCGATCTGTGGCGCCTTGAGAGAAAAAAATCTCAGGAGACCCCACTCTTCGCCTCTCACATCAGCGCCGGACCCCCATTCCATGCAGACAGCATCATAGACAAGAACATTGACCTGAACGAGTTTCTGATCAAGAACCCTACCGCCACTTTTTTTGTCAGGGTAGAGGGCACGTCAATGATCGATGCTGGGATTCACCCAGGCGATATATTGATCGTGGACAAATCCATTGATCCGCTACCCAATAACATTGTGATCGCTGTGGTTGGTGGAGAATAAGCTCTCAGAGATTATAGCCTTGATGGATACCCACAAGATTAACCCTTATCCCTTATAAGAGCTAACTTAATTGTTCTGTATGGCAAATTTATCTCCCGGAATAACTCTCTGAGTGCCCCTTGTGTTCATTGTAATTCTGAATGTACCTGTCCACCAACGGCTTATTACCCTTCATGATCAGCAGGTTCTCAGCATTCTTATCCTCTGCAGCTTTGGTAAAATTAAATGAGCCAGTGATCAGGGTAATTCGGTCTATAATCATCTGTGGCTGAAATACAACAACTACATCTATCATCTATATGATATTACAAGCTATATATCTGGCATATGTTATGCAAAATTTGAGGAAATAAGACAGTCTGGAGCTCAGCAAAAGAGATAAGGAGGATATCATGATCAAGAAAATGCTATCCATACTGGTGATATTGTCTTTTCTCGGTTTTTCAACAGCGTATGCCTACGGTCCTGAAGATGATCATAGGAATGAACAAGCAGTAGATATTGCACTCATCGTAGCCCTCACAGTTGTAACAGTGGTCTATCTGCTTGTTGCCCTAGACAGGCATGGTGGACATTCACCTTTTCCACGACACTTGGCCTTGAACATCCCAATTGATTAAGGGTGAAACCATAAAGAAATAATCAAATCCATTGCCCACATGTACCAGAAGAACCCTACCGCCACATTCTTCGTAAGGGTTGAGGGTACATCAATGATCGATGCCGGGATACATTATGGGGATATCTTGATTGTGGACAAATCTATTGATCCGTTGCCCGACAACATTGTGATCGCTGTGGTTGGTGGAGAATTCCTGGTGAAGAGGCTTATAACTGAATGTGGTGTGAGGTGTCTTGTGGCGGACAATCCTGACTTTGGACGGATTGAGATCGGAGAGGGTTATCAGGTTGAGATCTGGGGCGTGGTCACGTGGGTGGTGCATAAGGTTGGAAGGCAATGTACATCAATATCCTAGAATAAGCTTAATAGCGAGAATTGTCCCCAGGACGATGAATGCCTTTTTTATAAATCCTGAACCCATTGTGGCGCCAACCTTCGATCCTAAATAGCCGCCCAAGCTGGAACCGAGTAGAGCACTTACAAAGAGAGGGATATTGTAAAAACCTTTCGATGTGAGCACTGATAAGGAGCAAAGGCACCACACAAAAGCCATGACATAGTAGTTTCCAAGGGATGTAACCAAAGAGAACCCCTTGATTCTGGTAAAAGCATAGGACGCAAATATCCCATTGCCTGCACCAAAGAACCCCTCATAGTATCCAAGCGGAAAGCCCAGGAGATGCATCAACGTATCACCTGATGGTTTCTGAATCTCTTCAATGCCGAAATCTTTTTGTAAGCCCACCAATAACAGTACAATAAGGATTATTCCACCAATGACGGGTTTCATGATCACTTCCTTTACCTGGAGAACAAGGAATGCAGCAGCCAGTGACCCAAGAATCCCTAAGGCTGTCATGGGTATGATAAGTCTCCAATGGATAGTGGTTCTTGCAAGATAGTTTTTTGCAGCAATCGGTGTCCAGAAACAGGAACTAATCTTGTCACAAGCAATGGCTGTCGGCAAAGGATATCCTAAGATAATCCATGTTGGAAGGGTGATCAATCCCGATCCACACCCGCTCATTGAGCTAAGAAATACTGCAGCAAAAGAGGTCACAAAAATGAATGCATATCTCATCTGTTATTTCCTCATGCTATTTCATGCTCATTAGCACACGTTTCATTCAATCCCTTTAACGTAACATTGAATGAATCATGCTTTTTTGAATACCTGTATCGTATCATCGATGAGCCACGGTTCAGTTATTAATATGTATTATCAACATATTATAATGTATTATTGTCCATTCAGCAGTGTTGGCATGGTTACTGCGTATACTTAGGCATCAAGCAAAATAAAAAGGAGGTTCTCACAATGAAAAGGACAATCCAGACAATAATCGTTGCAATGTTCGTAGTGATGATCACCGGCTCGTTCGCATTTGCAGCAGCTGCAACTTCAGAAGGCGGGAACTTCCCCTACTTCCACATCGGCTGCCTGATCATGGGCGGATTGACCATCGTTTCCCTGAAGTACCGCTATCCGAGGATGTACCTCACCGAGGCAATCGGCTCTTTTGCTCTGTATGCAGTTCTTGTTGCCCTGTTCACTGCACCGGTCATCGAAGCCGTGAAGGGTTTGGTGAGCTGAGAAGATTATAAACAAAAAAGGAGGAGAGGCCATGAAAAGGGTAGGAAGAAACAAGCTCCAGACCAAGACGCTGAATCAGATCATCCTGCTGAGTGCATGGAGCTTCACCCTGGTCATCTCCTCGTTCCTGTTCCTGTTCGCAGGCCGGTGGATCGATGTGAAGTTCAATACAGAACCAACCTTCATGCTGGGACTGTTCGTGCTGGGCATCGCTCTGTGCATTGGCCGGATGTACACGGACTACACAAAAGCCCGGGATGAGTTGAACAACCGAAGGGTCAGGTCCCAGTCCTAGTCGATAGTCAAGAAAGCCGGTAAACCATCCGGCACCTACATCATGAAAGCGGGCCGCCCTCAAGGCGGCTCGTTGCTTTTAGTAGGAGTATCAGTTGAATACAAAAAACACGACCCATTGGGGGCCGTGATATGTGTGATATGGATCGTTCCTGGGAAGAAAATACGCCGTAGAGGAGGTGTGTCCCGGTTGATTACCGGTTATTCACAGTCCTTTGTGTGTGGCGTGCATGCCCGGGAAACCTTACTGCCAGAGCCAGGAATGCTGCGATGCCGGTTGCTATGAAGATGGCTGTCATGGCTAAGCCCTCTTTACCTTTCTCTCGATAACGACTTCATGGATGAACCCTTTGAAGCCCAATGCGATGCCGGCCACCAGTCCTACCATCGTGAAGTTGGGTGCCATGCCGAGAGCCCTGTCGAGATACATGCCGCCATAGAGTCCGAGGAAGGTCATGGTCACGAGCACCAGGCTGTAGCCGCTGATCCTGCAGAGCCTGTTCGTTACTTCGCGGGGCAGTTTGTCTTTCTTCATGCGTTTCATGGCCTTTCTCCTTTCAGGAGTCCCTATCCTTCTTAGAACAGGTTCATTAGGATGTCGCGTGCCGGGCCGGTGTTGATGCCCACCAGGGTCACGACCAGGACGAATACTGCAGTTGCTTCAACCGGGGTGAGTCCCAATACCTTGTAGATGAACCTGATACCAATGCCGGTCGTGAACAGTGCGCCGAGTACGAACCATAATGTCATCATTGTCTTTCCCTCCTGCGGGGTTTGTTTTTTTCTTTCTATCTTACTTATATACAGCAAGGGGCGTGCCAAGTGCTGTCAATTTATAACTCATTGATAACAGGCAATAATAAGCAACTGGCTTTTCCTGATATTGCCATTTTGGCAAAAAGCCTCTTGCCAGGACATGAGCAGGTACAATAAATGACAAAATGCCCCAAAGGGCACCTTTAAAAATGTCAGAATGGCAAAGACGGGGGTTACACTCATGATCCATACACGAAGGGATTCTATAATGGGGGTTGCATTGAGGAGTTGCTAGCACATAGTATGAGAATATGGAGATGAAACTATTCAGGACAAAGGTTTGGTCTGTGCTCGATATCGGTTTGTTGAAATGGAGTTGCGTCCTGATCGGCATGGTTGTTGGTTCCTATCTGGCAGCATTCACGAAACGGCATGTTATGCTCTTTGTTATCGCGGCCATCTTGCTGGCAATAAAACCGGCAATATCTTTTACTTCCGAGGCGATGAGGTAGGGTAGGGCTGAGATCAGTCTCTTAACCCCAATCATTCCCGGTGATACTTCTCAAGCCGAATGATCTTTATCAGTGTAAAGGGATCAAGTTTGCATTCAATTTCAAAGTGGGGAGAGAGCGGGGAGAGGATGATATCGATGCTTTCAACGATGATTTATCAGAGTGCGTCAGGAACTGCTAGAATGGCTTTAAAACAAGTGCCCGAGACCGGACTCGAACCGGTACAGGACTAAGTCCCGAGGGATTTTAAGTACAATTTAGCCCTAAAAGGGGAGTTGGCTGTATAGCTGCTCCCCATCTTCTTTTTCAAGATCTGGTGCGGATCTACACCGGAAAAGCTATGTTTGTTTAACTTGGGTAATCTTTAATTTATTTCAGGTAGCGCAGTGACAATATGGTTACAACCTATACCTATTAACAGGACGGATCTTTTACTTTTATTTGTCTAACTTGTAGAGTAAAGCTGTGAAGTTCTTTCTCTAACTCATTTGCGAACAATAAGAATTTATACGTACCTGCTTTCTCGATCCTTACTCCACAAGCCACAAATGTAAGGACACAATCAGAAATTTCAGCTTTAACTGGTGCTTCAAATGGGGCTGCACCAAACTTGACAGCTTCCTTGTCGTCAGGATTAAGCAATTTTGCACTGAATCTGTCTTTATTGGACACGTTTTTTAAAAAGAAATGGAAACATATTTTGGGGATAACAGAAGGGATCACCATCGGAAAATCATTTTTTAG
Source organism: uncultured delta proteobacterium (assembly GCA_963847605.1). Classification (GTDB taxonomy): domain Bacteria; phylum Desulfobacterota; class Desulfomonilia; order UBA1062; family UBA1062; genus MWEI01. Next base: position 6,337 of record CAWKAM010000011.1, read on the forward strand.
ATATGTCCCTATCAAACTCACTTTGCCATCATATTCTCTTCGTAAATCATCACTTATTAAATGAAGAACAAGCTTTGGGCCTTTTTTTCTCGCCATGGTTATCTCACATGTCAGTCTTTGTACAAGTAATTGCTGTAACTGATAAATCAGACTGTTTCTTTTTAGCTTTTTCTTTGGGTGTTTCCAATGCAACTGATACATTCCAATATACATGAGAGAATTCTTCTGGACCTTGTGTCCAGTTGTAAAGCACTGCCCTAGATATCTCTGGTTGTGTTAAAGTTGATAATTCTTTGGTCATTTCTTGCTGCCGTCTAATGGCTGCATACAATTCCTTTATCCCCTTCTCAATCGCGTTCCCTTGCATTGCATTTTCTAAAAGACTTTTGATGTATTGATTTAAACTTTGCCCCATGCGCTTAGCTTCTTTGGTGAGCTGCATATGCAATTTAGGATCAATTCTGAGAAGGAACTTACCGCTAAATTCTTCTTCAGAAACAGGCTCAGGAATTTCAATGCCATCTTCAAGGCAAGTTTCAAACCATACTTTTTTTGTATCATCCAAGTTTTTATAAGCTTCATCTAGTGTTCTTCCATCTGCCCATACTCCAGTTAGATCGGGTATTAACAATCCAAACCTGATCTCTCCATCCTCCTCATATTTCTCAAGCGTCACAGGATAGTTAAGTGTCATATAATAATTTAGAGTTTTGGCTTTCATTTTATAATTTCCCGACTCTTTTTAGTATATCCAACACATTCTTATGATCCCACTTCCCCACAGGTATATCCCTTTTGTGTGGTTCATGGATAACAAAAGGGATACCATTAACAATAAATGGTCTGGCTGATCCTCCTGATTTTTTTCTTTCAACCACTCCGTAATCTTCCAGAAGGATCTTTCGATAATAGTCATACGGAATCCTAGCATTTGGATTCGTAAACTCATCTCTGTATTTAATATAATCTTTATTCGGCATATTCAAGGGGAACTTTAGAAAATAGTATCACTCATAGTACTATATCTTCCCATTTGCCCTCAAACGGATCATGAACAAGTTTGCGTAGGAAACCAGAAACACTTGGTTGATATGCATGACCCCAAGAAATAAAGTAAGACAATGCTATGACTGAATCAAGAAGAAAAAAGAATTACATCTGGACAAGTGATCCGATGTGCCCCTGTAGAACTTGTCTAGACAATCATTTCAATATGTATGTAACTTCATTATAACCTAATAAAACACAGATCTCGTGCCACTCTATATGGATTTTTATGTGGATTGCTCCTGCTTATAGATTACATCTAAGAACCTTAACTTTTAAGCATGATATGAAAGCTCCATTTATCACAATTATATTCATTCATCTGTGTATCAGCGGTGTGGTTTTGCCACCCCGCTGATGAAATTTATACCGGGGTACAGCGATTATCCGGTCATCGATGCCGCGCCTGAATGTTGGGCAACCTGTCGTGGATGATACGGTATGTGAAGAGAATGCTTACAAAAGCGCACTGTACCACTCGGATCAGAAGTCGTTCTTGTCATGTGCCTCGTTCACATAGATATTATCGAAGCAATAATCAGTGTAAGATGGTATTCCGTCAGGATCGCCTGAGTTGAGGACGGCATAATACGAACCCTGCGTTCCAAATTCGGTGTAGATGCGATCTGCGATGCACCTGGTAAGATTTTGGCGTAGATGTAGTCCCCGGTCATCGCCTAACTCAGGTAGACAAACGAGGTAGTGCCCGAAGTGTGAAACTACCACTTGCCGTTCTTCATCAGATACAAGGATCAGTGCACGAGTTAGAGGATGGGTATTGTCCGCCAACCTAAGCCAGCAGCATCCTAACTCTCCAGCATCGCGGCGTGGATCGTGGCAAACCGTCTTCACGATCTTGTCGAACCTCGCCCTGATTCCGCTTGCGATACCCACGTCCATGTCGAAGAAGGGTTTTAGTGGAACAGTGGCCGCTTCGATTGCCTGTGCGACATCATCTGGCTCCAACAGGTTATCTCGTGAAGAGAGCGCATCGAGCCTCAGAATGAAGGTGAACAGCTCAGACGGGACTGTTTTGGCATCCACCAAGCGCAAAATGTCGTGCGTCAGCAGCTTGACTTGTCTGTCATTCTTTACCAGAAATCCAATACCATTGAACGAGCCGGAATCGAGGCAAAGCCCGTCATCATCGCAGCGATCCCACTCACGCGCTTTATTCCATTGGTTCCACTGTGTATATTCCAGGGTATCCTCATTAGGAATATCATAAGACATAAATGGCTTGTATCGTGGATTCGGCCAGCGCCACTCACGCTCATGGGACCAATCAAGCTGTCCAACAGTGGTAGGATTAAAGGCTACGTAGCGGTATTGCTCCACTTGCGCGAGAACATTATCTGGAAAGCGCCGAGTACCGTCAGCCTGCATCTGAGCGTACGCAGATAGGTTGCTAAGCCCGTAAATAACAGGCCGTGCGCCCACCTGGAATGCTTGTGCTTTCCGCATCAGAACCGCGTAGCTGCTTACATTCTCACCCCTGGCTGATCGTGCGCCACTCGTATCGATGAAAGCGGCTAGCGGCATCTCGGTGAAGCAGACCGCAGGATGGGGTCCGTACACCGTGGGTCGACCGCCACGGATGGACCACGTCGAAAGAATCTGTCGTTTTCTGAGAATTCGCCGCAACAGAAAGAACGGTGAGAGCACAGATTCTTCTACACACTCGCCGGGGGAATCCAGTACGGATAGCTCTGGCGGAGAGTCGTCGTGCTCTGTGTCGAGAGGTCTCGTGAAATGGATCAGCCAATCCGACAAATCGTAACGTTGAAGATTCTGGTTCATTGGATAGAATCGCCCCGCTTTCTGCGCCGGCGCGGTAACATCATTGGTGAATTTCTGTTGATAGGCCTTCGATCAAGCATATCAAGTGCGTATCGTGCTTCCTGAATATTGCTTTCTATCAGCCTCTCAAATAAATTAAGGCCGCACTCTCTATATGGTGTGGGCATCCGATGCAAGGTCAGTGCTATGGATACGATAGGTTCTGCCAAGGATGTATATGCTGATGCCATCTTCTTCACTTCATCCATGCCTGCATCGAGGAAACGGTTACAAATTTGATAAACAAGCTCTGGCTCTGAAGATACAGCGTACTCTATGCCTCCAATTAGAGCTTCAGCGGACTTCATGATAATTTTATCATTATTCAGAATCGCTAAAATTATTTTACGCATTTCATTGGTTATAGTCACTCTTCCACCAAAATAAAATAACTTGGAAATAGCAGTAGCAATAGCCGTATCATCGTAATTTGCTAAAGAAACAAGCACTTCCGTACACATATCCTGGCATTCTTGTAGGTGCCAATTTGCTGCAGCGGCATAAGCGATGCCTCTCTGCACTGGGGTAGTTTCTGGATTGTTCAAATAAGCCCAAACCTGGTCCCTTGCCCAAGAATTGTCTGGCTTGCAGCAAAAATATAGCATCAGCAATTCACCACATACCTGAGGTCCTTTTTTCCAACTATTATCCCTGATCAAAGTAAACCATCTATCGACAACGCTGGTATCATCAACAAAGCGCAATATATGTGCAAGGGATCGAACTTCAAAAAGAACCTTCCGTAATCTAAGATAATTAGTCAGCACCTGATCATATAAATAAATGGCGGTATCTCTATTGCCATTGAATAACATCGGCATATGCATTAAAATTATATTCCATACATCGGGGTGTTTCTCATAGTTTAATGCACGCTCAATTACTCTGGACCACCCCAGAACGTCAGCGGGCTTGCGTAGTAAATATCCTTTAGCAATGGTATCAAATATCAGATCCCGTCCTCCATGATATGCAATTATTCCTCCATATCCCCAAAGAACAGAACGAGAATCATCGGACTCTTTATCATCCTGTATATTGTCGGCAGTGGGTTCAGGGTGTGTATGTAGCCAAATTTCCATCATCTGCAGCATGGCATCAGGTAAGCCCCCGTCTTTTTGTGCCCTTTTCTCTAATGCTAGTGCTACATTCGCGCGGAAGTTATTGCTTGAAAATCCTCGTGAATCTAAATCCTGGACCACTGAAAAAAGCTTTTCTGATGGGTATGATGCTTTACCCAATCCTTCGATAACTGCACCGGCCGGTGTTTCTTGAAAGCCGGGCTTGAAATTTGTCAAGAGGGCCACAGTCCGTTCCGGCTGTTTTCCAGCGAAACTTCCCAATTCACGAGATGCCTGGATAACACCGCCTATATGATCAAACATACGGCGAGGATGATCCCAACCCGTGTTATCATTGAGCTCTTGGAAGAGATTAACGATCTCCTCATCTTCAGCCTTTTCCATTTGGTTTTCGGTCATGGCACTGCCAATAAAGCCAACATTGCCAATTTGAGAATCCCAATCTCGAAGTCTAGGGAATGCGCGCTCTTCCTCAGATCGCAGTTTTTTTGTTGCTTTAGATAGGCAGTTTTCAGGAAAGGCTCGTAAAAGGCGAAGTCGATGTTCACGATTCCATTTCATACGATTACGTCGATCGTCCGCTGTCCATGCTGCCTCAGCACGATGGTATCTATTCCATGTAACAACAGCTTCTTCTAATTTATCGAGTTCCGTCCTGTCTAAATACTGCGACACAACGGAGATGAGCTTGCGGCTTTCTTTGTGACAATCATTGAAATCGCCGATGACGAGCCTCCGAGGATCTGCTGTGAGATATTCACAGATGATCTTCGGGTACTTTGGGGCTAGCTTTTGCAGACCCTGACATAATAGCCGATGTACAGCAAGGTATTCACTGGTTTCATTAGTGTAGAAGAATTCCAGAAAGGCTTCTGGATCAGTATCAACCAATTTCTCTATGGCAACCTTCAATGCCGTTACCGGTTGGTACTCCTGGCTGTATGGCTTATCAAGTTGAGTCCCAAGGCTATGATCATCGCGATATTCAAGAACAAAGGGATGTGGATCGCCTACAATTCGATCCAATACACCGATGAACCAGGTCCAAACATGGGTCAGGAAGGCTCCCGGTGCAGTTTCCGATATGATGGACATTTCATACCATCCCAAATCTGTCTCCAACAGACCCTTTTGATTTTTGAAAGGATCATTTGCCAATGCATAAAGGGATTGTTTTTCAAAACTGGCATCAGCTGGTGGCGGTTGTATTATTGGTTGATCTGCATCCTTCTGTGTTGCATCTAGTAATCTTCGTTCTAAATCGGCAAGTATTATCTTAGGGGCTAAAACTGGATTTGATTGAGAGACGATTTCTCCAATATGGCTGATACTCCAATCATCGGTGCGTTTTGCCACTGTGCAGACAATGTTCACGGCATGTTCATCCCATTCCTTCTGATATTGAAGGACATTGAGTATGAGTCGGTCATAACGGGCATGCGGTAACCAGTAACATTCTAAAAGTTTCAATACATCAGAGCGGGCAAATGATAAGGCTTGGATTAGCAGGGGAATGCATGCCTGAGCTATATCCAGGGGGCGAGACATGATGTCTACCAATCGCCCATCCTTAATTGTTGTGAACCACCCAACGCTTCCTGCCATGGAAAGTAAGGCTCGGCTCACTTTGGAATCATCTTGTAATACAGGAAGAAGGCAATTTATTTCAATGCAGTCCGGGTTTTCCAGCGCCGCCAAATATTCTGTAAGGAGACTCCGAAGGTGTGTTCTGAGATGCTCATTGCCCCATATTGCCAATAATTCCTTATGATAATTTACTGGGTCAGCGCCTCTCAAATATTCAAGGCTGCTCAGTAAAACTGGGCGTATGAATAGGCCATCCTGACGAGTGAGAACATAGTCTGTCAACTTTTCTTGTCCTTGAGCAAAATATCTTGCTCGTGCAAAATCAAAATATGTCTGATGCCTGAAGCCAATTCTCAGACCAGTCTCATCGGGTACAAGAATCTCATCTCGTTCCAAGGCTATCAATGCATCCTGGTAATCATCCGCTAAGGCGCGTGGTATCCAATAATCTTCGTTATTAACTATTGTCCGTGAAACTATCTGAATAAGCTCCGATTTTCCTTTAACGCCATCCTGGATCAATACCCTTTGTTGCCAGATTGCTTCGAGCAAGCCTTGCAATGTGAATGTGATATTGAGCGATGGGGTTTTGGATTGAATATCAATAAACAGCTTCAAGTGAAGTGGGACTACAAGGAGTTGCCGGGCTTCATTCATCAGGTGTGTCACATCAATTCCTGATTCATTTAGTACAGCTTCGACATCTTCCCAGGGTAACGGCATCAGTTCGATCTGTTCAGCTTGAATGCTACTCAGACGGGTGTCATGTTTAAATTCAAACCACCTTGAGGAACTCACGATGTGTATGCCAGGGTATGATGACATTTTTTGAATCAGGTTGAGTAAAATATTCAGTCGTTCTGAATTTAAATCAACAATTTCGGAAAGCGCATCCATTTGATCAATCAGCAAGACTGTTTTACTATGATCAGTCATTAACTGAAGACACTCCTCTGTAGATAAAGGGAGGCCTAGATGAGTCTTAAAATCTTCGCTATTCTTAATTGTCTTCGGAAGTTTATCTGCCTTTATAGCGAGGACAGCATAGTTTTTCTCTTGAAGTTGCCTCCCCAAAGTAGCCATTAAAGCGGATTTTCCGTAGCCAGGGGCACCCAACAAAAGAGTCGTTGAACTCTCATTCGCGTCGATGCGTTCAATAAGTGTTTGTAACTCAGGACGATCTATCCATTTATCATTACCTAAGGTTGTTGGCCAGTTAATAAGAGATTTTGAGGTGGTAGAGAAGCACTTCTTGATGCTCAATACATCAACATTCTTCCGTTGAGTAGCAGCTGACGACATGTCTTGCAGCTTCTTTGTTATATGCGGGTTTTGAAATTCAGGGTATTGAGTTAGCTCAGTAAAGAAATATTTAGCAAGTTTCTCTAGAATAGGGCGCACTTCTTCATTGGACAACCTGAAAAATCTAGCTGATTCTGAAGGATCGAGTCGCTTTTTACGGTCACGCCAAGAATCAATAAGTATTTCCTCAAGTTGATTTTGTGTCGGGAAATCACCATCATCAAAAATCTTTTTAAGGCACTCTGTAAAATTATCGCCATCTATTGTCTTAGACGAATTACTAAGCCCCTGTAGTATATAACTGTCGAAAGGCCCCTCGGTGTCACCAAGGATTTTACCACATGCCTTATCAAAGGCCTGCAATATATGAGGTCCTTTGAATATGTCTTTTAGCTTCTCAAATCCTAAATTAAGAAGTCTAAAAACAAGCCATCTTGAAGATAATTCCTGAATCATAAAAAATGAGCCTTCACAGTGAATTGAAGGAATAAGTAAAAATTTAGTCTACTTAAACAACATCGTGAGACTGCAGCCTTATGCATGGACTTTTCTCATGTAAGGTCAAGATGGGGTCAAGAGGGTCAGGTCTAGCTTTTTGCCATTCATTACTCTGATCCAATAATTACAAGCCGCTTTATTCAAATTATATATATCATATCAAGACTATAATTAAACAAGTTAATAATTAAAGCAAACAGTACTATAAGTACACTGGACAACAAATCCTCTGAGTCCTTATAAACCTTGACTAGATCAGTCTGTAAGAAGATATGTAACTGGATTGTAACCGATTAGAATTACAGATCTCGTGCCACTATCGCTACTCCAAGCATGGGGACTAAAAAGTACAGATATCTTTAGCAGATCATAAGTTTCCGATCCTTTCGAAAACCATTAATATAGGTTGAAAGTACAGAACTTAGTTGTTAATGATGTCTTTCCCATTACCTTGGAGAGTTAAAATGATTCGGTTACAGAATCACACACAGATTTTAGTCATACTGTTGCTAGCTTTTGGGTGCACCTCGATGAGCGGTCTCTACAAGGCGGCCTCGGGTGGCGATCTTTCCCAGGTGAAAGGAATGATCGCTGCCAAGGCCGATGTAAACGCCGAACGAACTGATGATGGTGCCACGGCGCTGTATCTGGCGTCGGAAAATGGTCACCTGGGAGTGGTGCAGGCGCTAATCGCAGCCAAGGCCGATGTGAACGCAAAGGGGCCAAATGGTTACACGGCATTGATGGTGGCGTCAGAAAAAGGCTACTTAGATGTGGTGCAGACGCTGATCGCTGCAAAGACCGACATGAACGCCAAACAACAAAATGATGATGGTAGTGCTACGGCACTGTATCTTGCGTCGAAAAATGGTCACCTGGATGTGGTTCAAGCACTAATCCTGGCCAAGGCCGATGTGAACGCCAAGGCTACCCATGGTGCCACGGCGTTAATGGTTGCTTCAGAAAAAGGCCACCTAGATGTGGTGCAGGTGCTAATCGCTGCTAAAGCGGATGTGAACATCAAAGCAAACGATGGCTCCATAGCCTTAACTTTAGCATCAGGGAATGACCATTTGGATGTGGTCAAGACATTAATAGCAGCCAAAGCGGATGTGAACTCCAAAGCTGGCGGAGACCTAACGGCTTTGATGGCGGCGTCGGGAAATGTCCACCTAGATATGGTGCAGGCACTAATCACTGCTAAAGCGGATGTGAACATCAAAGCAAACGATGGCTCCACAGCATTAATTTTAGCGTCGAAGAATGACCACCAAAAGGTCGTATTGGCGTTGATTGATGCTAAAGCGGATGTGAATGCTAAAACGATCTTAGGTGAAACGGCTTTGTTGGCGGCTTCGAGATCTGGCCACCTAGAGGCATTAAAGGCCCTGATCGCTGCTAAGGCCGATGTGAATGCTAAGGATTTCATTGGCAATACGGCATTATTACAGGCTTCTGTGAATGGCAACCAGGAGGTAATGCAAGTACTGATCGCTGCCAAGGCCGATGTGAACGTCAAGGGGCCAGGTGGTTATACGGCGTTATTTTTGGCATCGCGGAAAGGTCAACAGGAAGTCGTGCATATTCTCAAGGAGGCAGGTGCTGTTGAGTAACTTTACTTTCTGATGAACTTGAAGTTTATTTTCCTTTCTCTCTACGATGAAACCAAAAATAACTTCAATGGCGGTATTGTGTTAAGAAACCCCTAAGCCGATGATTAATATGCCATAGCAGGCGAGATAATCACCTTGTCTGATTATCATAGGATTTAAACCAAGATGTTCAGTTTTCAGTCTTTTCAAAACCGTTATGAAATCGAAGGAATCTTCATTATAGGCAAAGCGATGATTATGATTAGAAATATTCAGTAATCAGAAACTGTGATGATTGGCATGAAATCAATGGTATAGCCAGGTCATTTTTTTCATCTATACCTTCTCATAGTTTCGATTAAAAAATTCTTTTGTTGAAATGGAAAGCAATTTAAGATAATGTAATGGTACAACCAATTAACATATATATGCGGTCAATCAGATCATATTGCCTTATTATTGCGTGATAGATTGATCCAATCAAGTTCCATGTAACATTATCAAGCGAAGGAGGTAGCATTATACTATGAAGAAAACCGCAGACGGGAACACTCAACTCTATTTCGTTGGAGGAGGTATAGCCTCGCTTTCAGGGGCAGTATTTGCCATCAGGGACGGCAATGTCCCTGGAAAGAATATCCACATTTTTGAAACCATGAACATTATGGGCGGTGCGCTGGATGGTGCAGGAACGGCCGAAAAAGGGTATGTCTGCCGTGGTGCGAGGAAGTATGACAATACTGCTACCTCGTATGGCTGCACCTGGGATCTCATGAAGACCATACCCACACTCACTAATCAGAACATATCGCTGTATGAAGAGTTCGTTGAATTCAACAAGAGATACGTGAAGAATTTCAAGGGCCGCATCATAGATAAAGACAAAAATGTGGATTATGTGAAGACCATGGGCCTGAACTGGGGCCACCGGTTGCGTCTCGTCCAGCTCACGCTCACTCCAGAGTGCCTGATAGAGAACCGAAGGGTCGACTCATGGTTTGATCCTTCCTTCTTCAGAACGAACCTGTGGTTCATCTTCTGCTCCATCTTCGGCTTCACCCCCTATCATGATCTGGTGGAGTGCAGGAGATATCTCCGTAAGTTCGCCCATGGCTTGAAAAACATGATCGGTGGAACACCCCAGGACCTGGAAGTGTGCCACCCCATGAATCAGTATGAGTCCTTCATTCTGCCCGTTCAGAAGTGGCTTGAGCAGAAGGGTGTGGATTTTTTGCTCGGATGCAAGGTTACGGATTTGGATTTTAACCCTGCAGAGAAGGAAATATCGATTAAACGGATTCTCTATACCCAGGGGGGCGTTGAGAAAGAAATATCCTTAAGGAAGAATGACTTTGTATTCGTGACTAATGGATCGAAGGTGGCTGATTCCACAACGGGCTCCATGACCAGCCCGGCCCCGAGGCTTGAAACTGGGAAGCTGGACGGATCATGGAGGCTCTGGGAAAATCTGGTGGAAAAGCGGCCGAGCCTGGGCAACCCATGGAACTTTACCTCCCATGTGGGCAAAACCAAATGGGTTGTATACACGGTTACCTCCAGGGATTCGACGTTCTTCGACCTGTTCGAGAAGATGACGTGCAATAAACCTGGTTTCTCGGACCTTGTCACCTTCAAGGACTCTGGGTGGATGATGTCCGTGCAGGCTCCTGCCCAGCCGCATTTTCTCGACCAGCCTGAGAATGTTAAGGTGTGGTTTGGATACGGGCTGAACTCGAACAGGAACGGCGATTATGTCAAGAAACCCATAACCGAGTGCAACGGAGAAGAGATATTGACCGAGGTCTGTCACCAGTTCGGTTTCGAGAAAGATCTTCCCCACATTCTGGCAACATCGAACTGCATCCCCTCTCTCGAGCCCTATGCGTGCGCTCAGTTCCTACCCAGGAGAAGGAGCGACCGCCCGAACATCATACCGAAAGGGTCATCCAACCTAGCATTTATCGGACAGTTCGTGGAAAGCGGTGAATGCGTCTTTCTGGTGGAAGACTCCATAAGGACCGCTCAGACGGCCGTGTACAAATTTCTCAATGTGGACAAGAACATCCAGCCCATATTCAAGGGCATTCAGGACCCAAGGGCAGCGGCCAGTATGATCCGTGCCTTATTCGCATGAAACAAGTCATTCAACATTCTGTGACATTTGCAGGTGGTTTGTATATAATAAGACTTAAGGATTAAAGATGCATGAAGAGATTAACTAAAGAAAAAATCAAGCCGAATAAAGACAGCCTCATGACTTTGTCCAAAGAGATCTCGGAAAAGCTGACCAAACAAATCCTTAATGGCACTTACCTGGCTGGGAGTAAGCTGCCCACCGAGAGGGAAATGGCTGAACAGTTTCATGTGGCCCGGCACATCGTGCGCGAGGCGCTGAAGCGTGTCGAGACCCTGAGGCTGATCAAGATCCGCCAGGGCTCGGGAGCCGTAGTGCAGGACTTAACCACCACAGGCGGACTCGAGCTTGTGGATCTGTTCCTGGTTAAAGATGATGGCAGGGTAGACAAGGCCTTTCTGAATGATGTCATCGAGTTTCACATATTCACCACCATCCAGGCCGTGAAGCTGGCTGCACAGAGGATAACCAACAAGGAGATGCAGGAGCTGAAGGCCCTTGTAGAAGAGCATGCAAAGTATGCGCATGACATAACGAAGCGCGCCCCCATCACCCTGGAAATATCTCAGCTGGTTGTGAAGGCAACACGCAATACCTATATCAGGCTCCTCTTCAACACCCTGAACAGAACCACCAGCGCATTTGCCCAGATCTTCGAGATACCCGTGCCTGAGGACATTAACCTGCAATCATATCTTGAACGGGTAGTGGAAGCCTTGGAGCACAGAGATCACGAGATGGCCGCCTTGATCGTCCAGCGAGGTTTTGCGGAGAACATGGAGATCCTAATGACGATGCTGGAAAAGACCAAGAAGATCAAAGCAGATTAGCAGAAGCCTGTATTCTGTCCCATCTTCGTCGCGAACACCTGAACCGACCCTGATAGATTCATTGGTTCAACCATTAGTAGGTTCCAGACACAAAAGGTGATATGCAGCTCAATGCCCGACCTTTAAATAGAACCATTATTGTTCCAGCAATTAAACATATCAATGATAGATGATCGAGCCATAGGACAAGGCCAGCCTTTAATCTCCAACGTCCTTTCCATATGTTTACATATTTACTTGCCGGAGCAATAAGTTCATTTCATCGAAAAGTCTGAGATTTCCAGAAGGTTGCAAAAGACAAAAAAGAGGTTGACAAACAGCCGCAAAAACCTTATTGGTTTAACCAATAAGGTTTTAAAGCCCATAAAATCATCTTGTATGGGTTCATAAACCTTTATTGATTGATCCAAAGATGATTGATCATAGTATGGTCATCTGTCCGCCCAAAATGGATCAACCTATATTGAGTAGGGAGGTACGCTGCTATGGGTGGAAAAGGTCCTGTTCTGGTATTGATAGGAATAGAAGGCAGGAAGAAACATTCAGGAGTGGATATCGAGACACTTCAGGCCGCAGGGCAGATTTCAGGTACATTGAAGACCAATGTTCATGTCCTTGTTCTTGGAAATGAAGCGGACTCGGTAGTTGAAGAGATACTCCATTACGGTCCTGAATCAGTCCACGTAGTCGATGAGCCCATCCTTGAGCATTATCATCCCGAGTATTACCTCGCCGCCTTCCGCCAGGCTTATGATGAGATCCAGCCCTGTGCGGTCGTCATGGGGCATACGCTCCAATCGATCGACCTTGCACCGCGCATTGCATTCGACCTGGATGCCGGGCTCATAACGGACTGCACGGGCATCAACGTAGATTCGGGTGAGGTCATTTTCCTCAAGCCTGTTTTCAGCAGCCATGTGCTCGCAGGGTATGCAGTAAGCTCGCCCTTTATCATCACCGTCAGGTCAAAAGCATTCGAACCTGCTCAGCGGAGTGATGCGAAGCAGGGCACGGTCAACAAGCTCAAGATAAAGCTGGATAAACTCAAGGTCAGGACCATTGTTGTCAGCCGGGTAGCCCAGGATCATGCGGGCATGAGGGTGGAGGATGCCGAGATCATCGTTGCCGGCGGAAGGGGCATCGGCAGCTCAGATGGTTTCAAAGCACTCTCGGAGTTGGCTGACATGATTGGTGCTGCCCTTGGTGCCAGCAGGCCGCCCGTAGACTTGGGCTGGGTTTCCGCCGAGTCTCAGGTGGGCCAGACAGGAGCCATTGTCGCACCAAAGGCCTACATCGCCATCGGCATATCAGGCGCCATCCAGCACCTTGCAGGTATGGCCCAGTCGAAGAAGATCATTGCAGTCAACAAGGATGCTGAGGCGAGCATCTTCAAGGTCGCCGATTACGGCGTTGTCGGAATGTTTGAGGAGATCGTGCCGGCATTCATGCAGGCTGTCAGGGAAAACATGAAGGGTTGAGGGGAGGTCAAAGCATGAAAATCATTGTCTGCATAAAACAGGTTCCGGACCATGGCGCTCCCCAGGAATCCTTCATCATAAACAACTCTGAAAACAAGGTGGAGTTCAGGGGCATCCAGCCCGTGCTCTCGCTCTTTGACGAGAATGCCCTGGAGGCAGCCCTGCAGATGAAGGACACACACAAGGATGAGGTGAAGATCAGCGTGCTCAGCGCAGGCAGGCGCATCGCGAAGCCCGTGATGATGAAGGCCCTGGCTGCAGGTGCTAACGAGTTGGTCACGGTCGAAGATGATTCGCTTGATCCGGTCCTTCTGGACAGCTTCGCCACCGCTGAGGTTCTAGCCAGTGCAGTGAAGAAGATCGAGGATTATGACCTTATTTTGGTCGGCAGGCAGGCTGCTGACTGGAATGCCGGCCAGACAGGGATCGGCCTTGCAGCAAAGCTTGGCATACCGGTAATCACACTGGCTAAGAAGGTGAGTGTTTCAGATGGGAAGGTGATCGTGGAGCGGCTCATCCCTGGTGGTCATGAGGTGGTGGAGGCGGAGCTCCCCGCAGTGGTCATGGTGAGCAACGAGGTGGGGGAACTGAGGTATCCCACCATGATCCAACGCAGGGATGCCAAGTCCAAGCCTGTTGTGTCCTACGGAATAGAGGATATCGGGTATGAATCAGGGCAGGGATGCAAAGTTGAGCTCCGTGCACTCTTCAAGCCTGAGCTGAAGCAGCGCGATTGCCGGTACATCACCGGCGACACGCCTGCTGATATGGGAAAGAACCTTGCCTTGGCCCTGATCCAGGACAAGGTGATCGGCTGAGAGAATGGATATGGAGAGAATTTTTCGTGAAAGGAGGTGCCTTAGACTTAAACGGAATCCTTATATTCTTACGTTTTTATGAGTCACTCTAAGATTTCAGCAAAAGGGGGAACTTATGTCAGTATTCGATGAATTACAGAAGATAGTCGGGAAGGGCAATTTTTCCGACGACAAAAAGACGCTCGATGCGTATGGCAGGGATGAGAGTTTCGCTGCTCCTATCAAGCCTGCCAAGGTTGTTTATCCGGTCAATGCCAACATGGTCACGGCCATTCTCAAGTGGGCCAATGAAAGCAAAACACCGGTCGTCCCGGTAAGCTCCGGCGGCCCTCATTTCCGCGGCGACACAGTGCCCACTATCGGCGGTGCGGTGGTCATGGACATGAGCAGGATGAAGAGGGTCATCCGGGTTAGCTACCGCGAACAGCTCGCCCTGGTTGAGCCGGGTGTCACCTTTGCGGAGCTGGCGCCCGAGCTCGAGAAGGAAGGCCTGATGCCCCACATGCCGCTGGTGCCGAGGTTCACGAAATCAATCATCGGCAGCTACATGGAGAAGGAGCCCATCATCCAGCCAAGGCACCACTGGTGCCCGGTGGACCCGCTGCTTGCCTGCCAGCTCATCCTGGGCAGCAGCGATCTGTTGCAGACCGGCTCGAGCAAGGGCGTATGGACGCTGGAAGAGGAGTGGAAGCACAAGAAGCACCAGAAGTGGTGGGCATCCGAATCCTATGACATTGTGAAGATCATGCAGGGCTCCCAGGGGAGCATCGGCGTTCTCACCTGGTCCAGCGTCAAGTGCGCGCTGCTCCCGAAGATACACAACTTCTTCTTCGTGCCATGCGCGAAAATAGATCCGCTCATCGAGGTGGCTTACACGCTGCTCCGCTTCCGGTGGGGCGAGGAGCTGTTCATCGTGAACAGTCAGACCCTTGCCTCTATCATGGCGAAGAAGGGCGAGGATGTTGCAGAGCTCAGAGACTCCCTGCCGCGGTATATCCTGATAGTCGGCATCGCGGGATTCCCGGAGTTCTTCCCCGAGGAGAGGGCCGAGACCCAGGAGCGCGACATCAGGGAAGTTACCGAGCGCTTCGGTGTGCCCATGCTCCCCACCATTTCAGGCATCTCCAGTGAGAAGCTCAGGAAGACCCTCTACAAAGTGGAGGATGAGACCTACTGGAAGATGAGGGTCAAGGGCGCCTTCCAGGACATCTTCTTTGCCACTACGCTCGACCTGGCACCGCTCTTCATTGACGAGATGTACGCCCTGGCAGCCGAGTACGGTTATCCGTCCCAGGACATCGGTGTCTATGTGCAGCCCATGGTCCAGGGCACGAGCTGCCACCTCGAGTTTCAGCTCCCTTATGACCCGGCGAACACTCGCGAGGCAGCTAAGGTGAAGGACCTCGTCACCAAGGGCGCACGGGCCCTGGCTGCGAAGAACGCCTACTTCTACCGTCCCTACAGCGCGTGGAGGGGCATCGCGTATGAGCGGTTCGGCGGCGAGGAATACACGGCAATCAAGAAGATCAAACCCATATTTGATCCGAACGATATCATGAATCCTGGCAAGATATGCTTCTAGGATGAAAAGGGGGTTATCATGGCATTAGAAGATTATAAAGTGGACATGATGCGTTGTGAGAAGGACTCGGTGTGCAAGTTCGTCCCGCTCATGATGCACAACTCTAAAGAATACTCGGAAATCTGCCCTTCCATCAAGCGCTTCAACTTCCATACTTACTCGGGCTCGGGCAGGCTATTCCATGCCCTGGGCTTCTTGAGGGGCAGGCACGACTACTCGGAAGACATGATCAACATGGTCTACAACTGCCAGATGTGTGGCGGCTGCGACGTCACGTGCAAGGCAGTGCGCGACCTCGAAGTCCTGGAGACCTTGATTGAGATGAGGGTCCGTTGCGTTGAAGACGGCCAGATCCCTGCCGAGGTCATGGAGGTTATCGACGCCCTGAAAAAAGAAAACAACATGATGATGGAAAAGAAGGCCGACCGGGGCAAGTGGTCCGATGGGCTCAAAATCAAGGACCTTACCAAGGAAAAGGCCGAGGTCTGCTTCCATGCCGGATGCCGATTCTCCTATGATGACACGCTGTGGCCCACGCTCAAGGGAGCTGTGAAGGTCCTTCAGAACGCCAAGGTGGATTTCGGAATATTTGGTGCCAGCGAGAACTGCTGCGCGGGCAGGGCTTATGAGATGGGATTCCAGGGCGAGCTCGTGAGCTACATGCAGAGCAACCTCGATGCCTGGAAGAATGCAGGTGTCAATGTCATCGTTACGCCCTGTTCGGACTGCTATGCAACCTTTAAGGCATGGTATTCGCGCTTCGGGAAAAATGTCGAGGTGTACCATATCACCGAGTATCTCCAGAAGCTCATTGGTGAAGGCAAGCTGAAGTTTAAGAAGAGTGTTCCCATGACGGTGACGTATCATGACCCGTGCCACCTAGGCCGTCTCTCAGAGCGCTATGAGTACAGCTCGCCGGGCAAGCCCTACATCATGGACGAGCAGCCCCTGGCAAAGGTCAAGGGGATCTGCTGTGTGTACGAAGAGGCAAAGCCGTGGCGTAGGGGAGAAAACGGCATCTATGACGCGCCTCGCGAGATCCTCAAGGCCATCCCTGGAGTCACACTGACGGAGATGGAGCGGATCAGGTCCTGGGCCTTCTGCTGCGGCGCCGGAGGCGGAGTCATGCAGTCCAATCCCGACTATGCTCAACACACTGCACGACATAGGATCGATGAGGCCCTGGATACCGGTGCAGAGGCGCTCGTCACCGCATGCGGGTGGTGTGAGAGGAACTTCAGGGATGCGATCAAAGGCAATGGCCACAGCATCGAGGTCTATGACATCCTGGACCTGGTTCTCAAGGCCATATAAGGGGGTTGAATATGAAAAATGCAACAGAAAGAGTAAGAGACGTTCTTCCCGTCATCAAGCCCAAGCGGAACAAGCTGCCCAAGGAGATCTTCGAGGCATTGAAGGCAATTGTCGGGCCGGAAAATATCACGGAAGATGAAGGGATCATAGACGGGTACCACAACTACTCAACGGGTCAGGTGCTCGGCGTTGGCACTGTGATCGCGCCGCCGGCCGTGGTGCTCCCCGGAAGCACTGAAGAGGTAGCTGCGATCCAACGGGTGCTTTACCGCAATCACCTGAAGTGCTGCCCCATCACCACCAACTACGGCGCTCCGCCGCTCTGGGGAGGCATCACCAGCAAGGACATGATCTACATGGACCTGAGGAGGATGAACAGGATCCTGGAGATCGACACCAAGAACATGTATGTGATCGTAGAGCCGTTCGTCACAGCTGCCCAGCTCAATGGCGAGCTTCACAAGATCGGGTACACCAACCACTGCACAGGCCCCGGCCCCACCATCTCACCGCTCGCGACCACCACGCAGGGATGGGGCATGGGGTTCGACTCCATCTTCATGGGGTGGAGCGGGCGCAACTTCCTGGGCGGCGAGTGGGTGTCGCCCACAGGCGAGGTCATGAGCATCGGAGCCCCTGGGTGGTTCTATCCGGACAGCCCGGGCACGAGCTTCTACGGCATGATCAGGGGCGGCATGGGGCCGCTGGGCGGCATGGGCACGTTCACCAAGTGCGCCATCAAGATCTACCCGTGGGCAGGTCAGGGTGAGGTGAAGAAGGGTGATCTGCCGAAGATCAAAGTGGAAAGATTCCCTGATCGTTTCAGAATGTACATGCTTACCTTCCAGGACATGGATCACATGGATGAATTCATGTACATGGTCAACAAGGCGCACATCGGCTATACCCTGGATAAAAACCCGCCGGCAGGTGCTGTGTTCCTCATCACCAACTCCAACGACGAGGCCTATTCCCTGCTTGCCTCGGGCGTTGTCGACGAGATCCTTGGTCCGCCCAAGGTGGAGGTGGCCTTTGCTATCGGTGCCTTCTCGGACAGGGAATTTGCCTACCAGTGCAAGGTCCTTGATGAGATAATCGCCCGGACAGGGGCTAGTAAGAATGAAGAGCTGATGAGCATATACCCTACAGCGGAGGAGCAGGGATATTATCACTGCGCCTGGAACGTAGGGACTGCACAGGGCGTGTTCAAGGCGGCCGGCACCTTCTATGTGGGCATGTCCTTCATGGACACCACGGACGTCTGCTCCATCGGCAGCATCCTGTATGGAAAGATCAAGAAGGAATACGAGGATAGGGGCCTCATGTTCCAGGACGGCGGAGAGAGCAACTGGGCCGCATACTACGAGGGCGGCACCCTGGGCGGCCTTCACACGGAGACCATCTGGCAGGGAGACAACAGCGACCTCGAGCAGATCCTGGCGTGCAATGACCTGTTCTTCAAGGCGTGTGCTCCGTGGATCGACCAAGGCATGACGCCGTTCTGGGGCATGCATGTTGGCCACTTCGGACCGCTCGTCGGAGGCGCTGCAGTTACCGCATACGAATATCGGTGCAAGATAAAGAAGGCCTTTGACCACAAGAATGTATTCGGGAACATCCTCTACGCGTTGCCGCGTGAAGATGACTAGCCAGATGGAGGTGTAACAATGGCACAGGGAACTAGACCTGATTGGGAAAATGTCGGAGTGGCGTTCAACAAGGATGCCCTCAAGAGTATGAAAAAGTTTATCGACGGCGTCAAGACGGCGCCAGTTGGGAAGCAGTGCCAGATGCTCATGCAGATCTTTCCGGCATGCGTAAAACCTATGACCGATGCCTTGCCCGAGGTGCTCGAAGACAAGGAGATCAAGGACGATCTCCTGCACCGGTTCAAGGAGGCAGGAAACCTCTATATTGAGGTGGTGGGTGAAGACAAGGTCGGACACGGCTACGACGTGAGCTTCAGCGACAAGGAGCCCTTCATCGAGTTCAAGGAAAAGAAGCGCGGGCCGGACCAGTTCGGTGTCAGGTTCCTCCTCAAGGACCTCGTCTGGCTCCTCGAGGGGAGGATCGAAGAGGCAAGGTTCACTGTTGCGGACTTTCTTGATTTCTATGCCAGGGGCATGCTGCAGCTCATCACCATCGAGCAGCGCGCCAAATGGACGGGCATGTCGCTCTTCGGTGGCCTCATGTTCTACGGGCCGCAGATCCGAGCAATCATGCTCAAGAACAAGAAGGGTGGTAGTGTATTCAACCAGCTGAATTAAAGAGGGAAAAGAAATGTCATTACGTTTACAGCTTCGTGTTGCCTCCAAAGACGAAGGAATATGATTTGCTGCATATCTGAGTGCAGGAGGGGGCTGATCACTCTCGTCACCTCCATCCGGTTGATTCAGGTGCTAAGTCCCCTCTCCCCTTGCGGGAGAGGGTCAGGGAGAGGGGTAGTTGCATGAATAGGACAAGATACTAGATATGACTAAACGCACAACCAAGATGAAGATCATGGCCCCTTTCAACACACCTAAGGAGGTCGGCGACCTCATTGAATGCGGCGCTACTGAGCTCTACACTGGTCTGAACGACGAGGAGTGGTTCAGGAGATACCCCATTGCGGGCATCAACCGGAGGGTGGAGCCCAGGTCGAACCTGAACAGCTTCAAGGAGCTTGAAAGGGCCGTGAGTATTGCCCACTCTTACAAGACCAAGGTCGAGTTCACCCTGAACGAGCACTACTACACGAACGCCCAGTACCCACATCTTCTGGATTACGTGAAAAAGGCCATCGATACGGGGATCGATGCGCTCATCGTTTCCGACATCTCGCTGATCTTCGTGCTCAAGGAACGTGGTCTTGATGTGCCGCTGAACCTGAGCACGGGCGGTGCTACATTCAACTCCGAGGCAGCCCTTTTCTTCGGCAAGCTCGGCGTTCAAAGGATCACCATCCCGCGGCATGTCACCCTGAAGGAGATTGCATCGCTTGTTGAAAAGATACCCATGCTCGAGACTGCTGTGTTCATTTTGAACTCACGCTGCGCGAACATCGACGGGCTGTGTACCTTCGACCATATGCCGTTCAAGTGCCCTGATCCGGTTAAGTTCCTCGGGCAGGAGGTTGTGGATCAGTACCCGGAATCCGTTTTTTCAAAGGACATTATCGCAACGGGTGCCTGCATGCTGCCCTGCCTCATCGATACGGAGGTGTTCAACCCGTCCCCCCGTGATTCGGCAGATGTCCAGCAAAAGAAAAAAGAAGCTATGCTCAAGAGGCAGAGTCTGTGGATCAGGCACCACATCGACAATATCCCCTGCGGCGCCTGTGCCCTGTACGATTTCCACCATATGGGCGTCACCGCGGTGAAGATCGTGGGAAGGGGGAATGCGGACAAGCGCAAGATCGGCGACATCAAGTTCATTGCCATGCTGCTCGACCTGCTGGACAGCGGCATCCCCAGAGACGAGTTCATGAGGCTCTCAAGGAACCTGTACATGGCGAACTACAGCAAGCCCTGCAGGTCCATCAACTGCTACTACCCCGAGGTCCTGCCCAGAGAGTACGACGAGGTGGCGTATGAAGAATGATTTCGAGCATGCTCTGTACGCAACCTGTATCGACGACCTGAAGCATTTTGACGGGAAGTATACCCGTATCTATTTCGGGAACGAGTTCTGCCAGCGGCTCATACCGTCGGAGAAAGATCTCGGCCGGGCGCTGGAATTCGCACACGGTAATAAGTTGAATTTCACCCTGCTCACCCCGTACGTGACGAACGAGGGCCTCGAACGGATCTACCCGCTCCTGAAGCTCCTGGCGGATGCAGGGGATCAATGCGAGGTCGTTTTCAACGACTGGGGGGTGCTGGAGATCATCAATAGGGAATTCATCTCCCTCCATCCGGTCATGGGCAGGCTGCTCAACAAAATGAAGCGAGGCCCCCGCCTGATGCACTTCATGAACATGATCCCGCAGGACAACATCGATTACTTCCGCACCTGCAGCCTGGAGGTCCCTGCCTATCAGAAGTTCCTGGCCGGTAACAGGGTGAAGAGGGCAGAAATCGACAATGTGCTGCAAGGAATAGCTCTTCACATGAACGGCTCGGGCATGAGCCTCTCCCTCACTGTCCCCTACGCATATGTGACAACGACCCGCTTGTGCCTGTCCTGCAAGGGTGATGACCCTGACCAGGAAGACAAAATCGCCCTTGTGCCCTGCGGCCAGGAATGCCGGAAGTATGCCTTCACGCTCACCCACCCGGTCCTGGGTGTGCCCCTCGTCAGGAAAGGGAATACAATGTTTTTCAAGAACGAAGCAATTCCACAGGGGATCGAATCCCAAGGGTTCGACCGGATCGTGTACGAGCCGGAAGTTCCCTTGTGACATTCAAAAATACTATTATAGGAGGAACCAATGAAATACTGGAAAGATCAGCATGAACCCATAAAGGCCTTTGTACAGCTTTTTGAGGAATGCAAAAAAGACCCCGAGCTGGTCGCAGGGATGGAGACCGTGAACCAGCTCATCTGGTACGACTACACGCAGGATGGCCCGGAGTGCTCATTCTGGGCTTTAGCAAAACCGGGAAATATTTCTGTGGGACCAGGCAAACCAAAAGATGAGCCAGACTTGACCATGATCCTGTCTGCGGACAATGCCCATCTCTCCTGGTCGAACAAGCTCAACCCGGTCATGGCCATTGCCCAGAAAAAGATCCTGGTGAAAGGCTCTGCCTCAGGCCTTCTGAAGCTTGCACCAAAGCTCCCCAAGGTGGCGAAGATTTATGAAAAGGTCCTGACAGACCTGGGATGGGCGGACAAGATCGTTAAGTAATCATATAACAATTCATGACCCAGGTACCCTCTCCCCTTGCGGGAGAGGGACATGGTGAGGGATGTCCTTATGGTGTATGGATATGCAGGACAGATTCTTTCATGTGATTTGACAACACAGACCATAAAGGTTCAGCCCCTGGACATGAAATTCGCCCGTGAGTACATCGGAGGGCTGGGATTTGCTGCGAGGATCTATTTCGACCTGATCAAAGACAATCCCCAGGTCGACCCGTACTCTGAAGACAACCCCTTCATCATCATGACCGGACCGCTCACCGGTATGAAACTGAGCGGGACAGCAAGGTGGTGCGTGTGCAGCAGGTCTCCCCTGACAGGGCTGTTGGGGTCGTGCAATGTGGGAGGCTTCTTTGGGGCCCACCTGAAGTTTGCAGGATACGACGGGATTGTCATCACGGGTAAGGCGGAGTCACCATCCTACCTCATCATTGACGACGGGACTGTCGAGCTTCGCGATGCAGAGCTGTACTGGGGAATGGACGCCTATGAAGCCACCGACGCGCTTATTGAAGATAACCGGGGGGAAACAAAGAAAGCAGGACAAGTATTCGTCATAGGGCCAGCAGGTGAAAAGCTGGTCAAGTTTGCATCAATCGTCCACAACAAGGGCCATGTTGCCGGACGGACAGGCATGGGGGCCGTCTGGGGGTCCAAGAACCTGAAGGCTATTTACGTCCGTGGCAACAACAAGATTCAGGTTGCCCAACCTGACAAGTACGAATCGCTCCGCGCCGAGCTCAAAGAGATGTATGCTGAAAACACGATCATGCTAAGCATTGGTGAATTCGGTACCAATGCCCATATGAATACTGGTTTGCCTGGCGGCGACATACCAATGATGAATTGGCAGCTCGGCGAATGGGACAAGGCCGAGGAGCTTTCACCTGTCGGCTTCAATGAAAGGATTCTGACAGGCAGAAAGACCTGCTATGGGTGTGCAGTGGCCTGTAAGAGGGAGGGGGAGATAAAAGACGGGCCTTATAAGTTTCGTAAAGGGCCGGGTCCCGAGTATGAAACCATTGCCGCCTTCGGTACCATGTGCTTGAACCCGAGTCTGGAATCCATAAGCAAGGCTAATGATATCTGCAACCGCATGGGCATGGATACCATCTCGTGCGGCGCAACAATAGCTTTTGCCATGGAGTGTTATGAAAAAGGTCTTATTACTGACAAGGACACAGGTGGGTTGAGACTGGCATGGGGGGACTCAGAGACCATTGTTGCCTTAACAGAGATGATCGGGAAGAGACAGGGTTTCGGAGATATGCTCTCTGAAGGGAGTCGGCGTGCTGCTGAGCGCATAGGCGGTAATGCCGAAGATTTTCTCTCTACCGTCAAGGGACTTGAAGCACCCATGCATGATCCCCGGGCTGCACATGGGTACGGGCTTGCATATGCCGTCTCCCCTCGTGGGGCCTGCCATATGGCAAGCCTGAATTATCCCCTCGAGGGGGGGCTGATGTATCTGCCGGAGTTCGCGGCGGTTCAGGATGATTTGATCGCTACGAGCAGCGAGGGCAAGGTCGCCCTGAACATTCTTTGCCAGGACTTCGGGATGTTCTTTTCCGACTGTGCAGTCTTCTGTAATCTTGGAGGCACTCCCCTGACTGCGACCCAGGCCCTTGATCTTGTTAATTTTGTGACTGGATTTGGATACACGCTTGATGAAATCCTCAAGCTAGGCAGGCGCATCTGGTACCTAAGGCGTGGCCTGGCGAACCTCTTCGGTTCAAGGGCGCTGGACGATGTGCTTCCTAAGAGAATGAGGATACCCCTGTCTGAAGGGCCGGTGGAAGGGAGCGTGCCTGACATGGAAATGATGATCAGTGATTTCTACCGACTGAGGCGGATCTCGCCTAATGGCATCCCTGAAAGAGGGGTCTTCGAAGAGCTCGATCTTCATGAGCTTGCAGATCTCCTGTATCAGAAGCAGACCTTTAAGTGAATACCACGGACGCTTGAGAGGTGCATGCCATGGATACTCCGGTTCATTCTGAAGGCATTCAATCCAAGGGGGGATCAATCCTGACTCCGTATAAGCTTGCAAGCCTGAATGCACACCCCGGGTATTCCACAGTCGATGTCGATGGGATAACCATCGGTGGGGGCAAGGTTGTGGTCATAGCCGGTCCCTGCGCCATAGAGGGAGCCAAGCAGGCAATTGCCATCGCGCGGGAGGTAAAGAGGCATGGCGCGGACCTGTTCCGCGGTGGATTGTTCAAACCCAGGACCTCACCGTATTCCTTTCAGGGAATGGGTACCGATGGCTTCCATATCCTGGATGACATTCGTGCCGAGACCGGGCTTAAGATAGTGAGCGAGATCATGTCCGCATCGCAGGCGGATGAAATGTTCAAGCATGTTGATGTGTTCCAAGTGGGATCTCGAAACGTACAGAATTTCGATCTACTCAAGTGTGTAGGGCAGATGCGCAAGCCTGTTATCCTGAAACGCGGGTTCGCCACGACCATTGAAGAATGGCTCCTCTCTGCAGAATATATCCTGTCCGAAGGAAATACCCAGGTAATACTCTGTGAGCGGGGGATACGGACATTCGAGCCATATACGCGAAACACCCTGGACCTTTCGGCAGTGGCCCTCCTGAAAACCCTGACGCACCTACCGGTCATGGTCGATCCGAGTCATGCAACGGGTATGCGGGAATTGGTTATCCCCATGGCAAAGGCAGCCGTTGCTGCGGGTGCAGATGCCCTCATGGTGGAGGTGCATACTAATCCTGATACAGCAATGTCGGATGGAAGGCAGAGTCTTTATCCCGAGCAGTTCGAGCAGCTCATGTATGAAGTCGAGCTGATCGCCCCCCTTGTCAGGAAACAGACAGCTTTAGCAGATGTATGTATAAATGAACACACTCAACTATAAGCAACTTATACAAGAGTAAAACAAATCGATTCTATCATGATCTTCAAGGAGTGTGCTACCAATGTGGTAAGATGATGAGGTGTATCGTGAAGGAGCGTTTACACAGATTTTTTTCGCCAAAGAACATTGCAGTGGTCGGGGCATCCGAAAGGAACATGTTCTTCCCCAATATAGTGGGATATGCAAGGAGGGCCGGGGCTGAAGAGCGGATCTTTCCAGTGAACCCTGGCGCGGATGAGGTCTTCGGCATACCGTCTGTCCGATCTATTTCACAGCTCCCCGAGGATATTATCGATTTTGCAGCAGTCATGATCAAGAGCTCCATTGCCTTGGCCACAGTGGATGAACTAGCCGGAAGAGGCATAAAAAACATCCTCCTCATCTCAGGCGGCTTTGCAGAGATAGGCGATGAAGGGGTACACCTGCAGGAAGAACTCAAGAGCCTTTGCCGCGAGAAAGACATCTTGGTTCTCGGCCCCAATTGCCTGGGCTTCATGAATATAGGTGACGGCGTGAGTGTCTTTTCCGGACCCTCGGTGGAAGGGGAACTCCTCCCCGGAACCATCGGCATATTATCCCAGAGCGGAGCAACCAGTGAGGCTATTGCCACCAAGGTCTTGAAGAAGGGACTTGGCATCTCGCTCTATGTCACCACAGGCAACGAGGCAGTTCTCACGAGTGAGGACTGCCTCGAATATATGATTGAAAGCGGTACAACCCGAGTGATAATCGGCTACATAGAGGGATTCAGGGATATCCCCAGGATGCGACTGATAGCCCTGGATGCAGCCCGGCGAAAAATCCCGATCATACTTATCAAGGTTGGTCGATCCATGAAAGGCAAGAAGGCCGCTCGTTCTCATACCGGTGCGCTGGCCGGGAATGCCGCAATAATGGATGGATTCTTCAGGCAAGCCGGCATTATTCGTGTTGAAACAATTGAAGAACTCGTCGAGACTGCAGGTATCTTGTCCAGGTGCCCGCTGCCTAATGGTGGCCGCGTAGGGATTTCCACCATGTCAGGGGGACTCGGCGTGCTGTATGCGGACCTGTGTGCCCGTTTGTCCATAGAGCTTCCAGATTTCTCTCCGGATACGGTTGATTCATTAAAGAGATTACTTCCCGATTTTGCACTGCCGGACAACCCTCTCGACTTGACAGGATCTGGATGGGCCAGCGGCATGGACAAGATCATTGAGATCCTGCTGGCTGATGAGCACATTGATATCCTTTTGCCGATATCGTTTCCCCCGAAAAGTGAAACGGAAGCATGGGCTCCTGCTGTGAATGAATCTTTCCTGCCACTTATTCGCTCTGCCGAGAAACCCATTATCCCCATCACATTTCGTGAAGTGAACGATTATGCCCGAAAGTATTACCGCGATCATGGAGCATATTTTATAGAGAATGCGGAAGGCTTCAAAGCTATTAACCACCTCATCAGATATGCACAATTTCAGAGGGAATCCTGTTGCACAAAGACTGTATGAAGGATAATAGGAGATGCTATCTCGCATATACAAGTTGACAATATATTTTTCTAAAACCGTTGATTACTGCAAAAAATGATCGGTTTTTGGAGGCCTGAAAAACTGAATATTATGTGCCATCAGCAATGTTTTACCAATTTTGAAGGTTTCATTCGAAGATCTCTACTCGTGGATCTGAGAGACAAAGTATAGATTCCTATAAGTTACTATAATCCATAATACTGTAAGATAATATCATGCTTTCTCGGTCTTATTTGTATGATCAGATCTCAACTTATACAAATTAAATGCAAGGCAATATGCTGTTATGAACCAGAAGTGATGCTCTCTTACGTAACTTATCTCTCCCAGAAATTTTGAATAAAATCCTTTTAGATGAATATGCCCTATTTTTTATGTCCGATAAGAGATGATTAACGGACATAACCCAAGTGAATATGCCTATGTGAATAACAAATAAATGAAGAATAGCTCAGAGGATGAGAACTGAAGATCTACTTATCTTATCTATGCATGCAACTATCTCTGGACAGACCATACCTCCTGGTATGTAATCTATAATTTTCCATGCCCCTCTTTTGCGATGATTAGCAAAAGTAATCTGCTCTGGAATAACCATTGGCTTTAGTACGTTATCTATGGTTTTGAAAATCCCAACTCAGTTCGTTGGCTCTGGCACAGCATATATGCTTTTAGTGCTAAAGCTGTCATGTACCTCACTTTATACCCCATATCTAGTAGCGTGATCATTATTGATTGCATAACATGCAACCATTCATAGAACTTAATATTTATAAACAATATTTCCGATGATGAAGATAGGGACTTGACTGGTTCCTTAACACCTTACGATGCTCTGTTCTAGTCAAGGCCATTAAGATATAATATGATGGGGTAAAAATATATGAATCAACAGAAGTATGTATTTAATTCATTTTTTGATGATGTGATCAAGTTACTAGTTTCAATAGTTGAAGAAAGAGATATATTTTTTAGAGGTCATTCAGAACGAGTAGCAAATCTTTGTTCATCCTTTGCAAAATACCTTTCCCTCTCGCAGAAGACCTCAGAAATTCTTTACTTAGCAGGAATGCTGCATGATATAGGCATGGTCTATATTCCATATGATATTATTAACAAGCCTGGAAGATTGAATGAAGATGAATTAACACTAGTTAAGCAGCATCCATTAATTGCTGAGAAACTCTTATCTCAAGTGAATATGTTTAAAGATATAAACCCCATCATTCGACATCATCATGAACATGTTGATGGAAGTGGCTACCCAGATGGATTGAAAGGTGCAGAAATCCCATTAGAGGCTAGGATTCTCTGTTTGGTTGACTCATATGATGCCATGTTATCATCAAGACCATATAGATCCGGCCTGAATAAAGAAGAGGCTCTTGAAGAAATTAACAAAAAGAAGGACGTATTGTATGATGGAAATCTTGTCAATAAATTTATAACGCTCGTTTCTTTATCTGCAGATGCATCTGTGAATAAAGAAGAAGGGAAACCTATTAGGAATGTTATAC
Organism: uncultured delta proteobacterium; assembly: GCA_963847605.1. Taxonomy (GTDB): domain Bacteria; phylum Desulfobacterota; class Desulfomonilia; order UBA1062; family UBA1062; genus MWEI01. Next base: position 34,202 of record CAWKAM010000011.1, read on the forward strand.
AGAAAGTTGTTAATAAGTTTCGTAGTGGGAATATAGATCTCCCTATTTTGCCATATATCATCAAAGAGTTGCAAAAAGTTATAGATGATCCAAATTCAACACAAGAAACCATATCGCGAATTCTTGAAAAAGATGCTGTGATAACAATCAGACTTATCTCAGTGGCCAACTCTCCTATCTATCGTGGAGCGGAAAAGGTGCTCTCAGTAAAGCAGGCTGTAACAAGATTAGGTTTGAAAGAAACTCATAGTATCGTTTTCACAATAGCAAATAAAAATTTGTATAAAACTAATGATAAACAACTAATGACCCTTATGGAAAGCATGTGGCAACATTCACTTGCTTGTGCATATTGTTCTAAGTCTATCGCAACTGCATTAAAGGTTGCTGATATAGAAAAATATTACTTAATGGGGTTGCTCCACGATATTGGGAAAGTTCTTCTCCTTCAGACAATAACAGAACTACCTCCCGAGGACTTGACTGATAATCTAGAAATTGATGAGATAAAAATCTCTGAAACAATACAAAAAACACATGCAATCCTCGGCAGTGCTCTACTTAATCGATGGGGATTCAATGATGAGTTTGTACAGATCGCAAGATTGCATGAAAATATCACATTTGGTGAAGATATTGATAGAAGCATCTTAATAATAGATCTTGCCAATATGTTAACAAGGAAAATTGGTTACAGTCTCTTCAGTAATAATATTGACATTGAGAGTCTTGAATCGAGAAGACTTCTTGGAATTGATCCAACTGCGCTATTACATATTGGTGAAGAGGTATCTTCAGTTATGAAATCATCTGCAGGAATATTTTAATACTTGGTATGAACGACAATAGTAAGTATAGGTTACTTCGATTTTCATCACGGTTTTGAAATCTTTGAATACTGATGATTATGGTTTGAAACATACGAAACTGATCGCTTTAAACCAGAGCGTGACATCTGGCATGAAATCTTCACTTTACCTTGCCCCGCTTTTCCGATGATTATGGAAAGTAATCTATGCTTTGGAAGAAGCATTGGCCTTGGCACATAAGTAACACTCTATTGGCAATCAATATCTGTATAGTTTTCGTGACATAATCAACGGTTCCTCAGGGCATGGGGACAGATCATTTTATTGCATAATCAATGATTGAGATTTTGTATTCCAGCCTGATGTTTCTTATCAGTCCAGGTTTTGATGGTAGGGCTTACACAAAACAAAGGCAGGGTGAATATGGTCCCCTGCCTCTCTTGTGATCGATTAAGAATCTGTATCAATCAAATGCCATTGATGTCTTCCAGACTTCCCAGACCTTTCCTACAAGATCCGGCCCCGGTTTAAGGGTAAGCTTGCCTGGTCTCCATCCGGACGGTGTCGCCTCAGTCCCCTTGCTGTTCCGCACAAGCTGAAATGCCTGGATCTGCCTAATTGTTTCGTTTACATTTCTTCCCACAGGTGGGGTAAGTACTTCATACCCCTGTATCACTCCATCAGGATCGATAAGAAATCGCCCACGCATCTCTACACCTGCATCAGGATCGTAGACATTATAAACGCTGCCCACTCTTCCACCTGTATCAGACAGCATGGCAAAGGGGACTCCATCCTTGACCATCTTGGAAAGCTCGTGGTCGTTCCACATTTTGTGGACAAATACGCTGTCGATGCTCATGGAAAAAACCTCAACGCCCAGCTTCTGGAACTCGCCGTATTTCTCGGCAACTGCCGAGATCTCAGTTGCTCAGACAAAGGTGAAATCACCTGGGTAGAAGCAGAGCACCACCCACTTGCCGAGGTACTCCGACAGTTTGATCTGCACAAACTTGCCTTTGAGATATGCCGGGGCAGTGAAATCCGGGGCCTTGCCTCCAACCTTAATCATAACCTTTGTCTCCTTTCTGATACCCCCCTCCTCGGGAGGTGCTGTCTTAGATTCCTCGCCCACAGGCCCACCTGTAGGCCTTGCACATCCTGCCTTGATTTCTTCAGGCATAACCAAGCTCCTTTCATTTATTAACAGTCGTTCATCATTCCATCTAAACAATGGCGTGATTCATCTAATTAATAAAATTAAGTATTATATGACCGTTTTTTCGCCGCCCTGTCAGAAGCCCTTGAAGACGTTTATGCTACGATCTGGCGAGGTCGAAACGGTCAAGATTCATGACTTTGTTCCACGCCGCTACAAAATCGTGCAGGAACTTCTCCTGGGAGTCCTCACTTCCGTAGACTTCCGCCAAGGCCCGGAGTTGGGAGTTGGAACCGAAGATCAGATCGACACGCGTGGCGGTCCACTTCAGTTCACCCGTCTTGTGATCACGCCCTTCGAACACGTCCCGGGCTTCCGATACCACCTTCCACGTCGTGCCCATGTCGAGCAGGTTCACGAAGAAGTCGTTGGTCAAGGCCTCCGGCCGCTTCGTGAAGACACCGTGCTTGGTCTGTCCAAAGTTGGTATTCAGGACGCGCATGCCGCCCAAAAGAACCGTCATCTCCGGCGCGGTCAGCGTCAGCAATTGCGCCCGATCGACCAGCAGTTCCTCGGCCGATACCGAGAATTTGGTCTTGAGGTAGTTGCGGAACCCATCCGCGACCGGTTCGAGCACGGCGAAGGACTGCACATCGGTTTGCTCCTGCGAGGCATCCATGCGTCCCGGTGTGAAGGGAACCGTCACATTTTGGCCGGCATTCTTCGACGCTTGCTCGACGCCGGCGCAACCGGCAAGAACAATCAGGTCAGCCAGCGAGACCTTCTTCCCGCCAGACTGCGCGCTGTTGAACGCACTCTGGATGCCCTCCAGGGTCTTGAGCACCTTCGCCAGCTGGGCTGGCTGATTGACTTCCCAATCCTTCTGCGGTGCCAGACGAATGCGGGCGCCGTTCGCACCGCCGCGCTTATCGGAGCCACGGAAGGTGGAGGCCGATGCCCAGACGGTCGAAACCAGCTCTGAGACAGACAAGCCAGAAGCCAGGATCTTGCCCTTGAGGGAGGCAATGTCTTGTTTATTAATCAGTTTGTGATTGACGGCAGGAATGGGGTCTTGCCAGATGAGCTCCTCCGCAGGAACCTCCGGGCCGAGATAACGTGCGCGAGGGCCCATGTCGCGGTGGGTCAGCTTGAACCAAGCGCGGGCGAACACGTCCGCGAACTGATCCGGATTTTCGTAGAAGCGCCTTGATATTTTTTCGTAGACAGGGTCGAACCGTAGCGAGAGGTCCGTGGTCAGCATGGATGGCGCAATACGCTTTGAGGGGTCGTGGGCATCCGGCACGGTGCCGGCGCCTGCGCCACCCTTCGGTATCCACTGGTGCGCACCGGCCGGGCTCTTCGTCAGTTCCCATTCGAAGCTGAACAGGATCCGGAAGAAGTTGTTGCTCCACTTCGTCGGCGTGTTAGTCCAGGTGACTTCCAGGCCGCTGCTGATCGTGTCCCCGCCTTTGCCCGTGCCAAAACTACTCTTCCAGCCGAGGCCCTGCTCCTCGATGCCGGCAGCTTCGGGCTCAGGCCCCACATGTTTCGCATCGCCGGCGCCGTGGGTTTTGCCGAAGGTGTGGCCGCCCGCGATAAGCGCAACTGTCTCTTCGTCATTCATTGCCATGCGAGCGAAGGTCTCGCGGATATCCCGCGCCGCAGCGATCGGATCCGGATTGCCGTTCGGGCCTTCAGGATTGACGTAAATCAGACCCATCTGCACGGCAGCGAGCGGATTTTCGAGATCCCGGTCGCCGGAGTAGCGCTTGTCATCCAGCCACTTTTCTTCAGAGCCCCAGTAGGTGTCTTGTTCCGGTTCCCAGATGTCCTCACGCCCGCCGGCGAAACCGAACGTCTTAAATCCCATCGATTCTAGAGCGACGTTGCCGGCAAGGATCATCAGGTCGGCCCATGAAATTTTTCGGCCATACTTCTGCTTGATCGGCCAAAGCAGCCTGCGCGCCTTGTCGAGGTTGACATTGTCGGGCCAACTGTTGACGGGAGCAAAACGCTGGTTGCCGCCCCCTGCGCCGCCGCGACCGTCGCCGGTGCGGTACGTACCGGCGCTGTGCCATGCCATGCGAATGAACAGGGGTCCGTAGTGTCCGAAGTCCGCCGGCCACCAGTCCTGCGATTCGGTCATCAGCGCCAGAAGATCCTTCTTCACGGCCCCCAGATCGAGACTCTTGAACTCTTCAGCGTAGTTGAAATCCTCGCCCATCGGATTGGATTTGGATGAATGCTGGTGCAGGATATCGAACCGCAACTGGTTCGGCCACCAGTCCCGGTTCGACGTGCCTCTGCCAGTCATGCTATCTTTATTCATAATGTTTACTCCTTTCGTTATGTGAATTGTTGACAGCGCTACTATGAATTATAGTGTTTCGCTGCCCATATGGCTCACATGGATTAGTCCACTTACATTCATTTGGCAGACTAAAAATCTACTCATCAGTCTTTGGCTTCCCTGCAATTGATTCCGAATCCTCATTTTTACAATTCCTTCTTCTGACACTTTGGACAAAGACCGAAAAAGTCGAGGCGATGGGAGAATATCTTGTACCCTGTCTTCATGCTCATCTCCTTGCTGATTTCTCCAAGATGGACAAGCTCAGGGTCCATGATTTTCTTGCATTTCGTACAGATCACATGGGGATGTGGGTAAGGTTTGTTACCATCATAGCGGTTACTCCCATCAGGGAACCCAAGTTCCAGGACCTCGTTCAGTTCCTTGAGCAGGGATACGGTTTTATATACCGTAGCCAGGCTCGTAGTTGGGAAATGAGTCTTCACCTCCTTGTAGATCTCTTCTACGCTGAGATGTTCCTCGCTACTTGCCAGGATGGTGAGCACAGCGATTCTCTGTGGCGTGATGCGGAAATCATGGTCCTTCAGCTTTGATAACATCTGAGACATTCTCTCTTTGGGTGGTGATATTTTTCCTTGACTCTTCACTGTGCTATGCCTATCTATTGAGGTTAATTATTTATTAAGAATGAATATTAATATAATGATGACTTCTTGATTGTCAAGATGCCCCTCTCAGATAGTTGGCATCATTGTCTCTTTTTTATTAACAAGAATTACCTTTTGCGAATTGGGAAATACGGAATAGGCATCAACTGCAATTAAATGACTAACATTTAAGTTTTGAGAATATTTCTGAATGGCCCTTACTCTAGATTTCATTCATTATGATTAGCCCTGATTGATGATTATTTCGATTTCATCTTTCATCTCCGTCTTTAGAGGAATGAAAACTGAATCTAGTTTTCAAAATTATGGTTTTCAGGCTACAGGCTCAAAGTGCCTGTCCTGTTGCAAGATATACTTTACTGGAAGATCTATTAGTCTCCAGACCTTGTGAACACAGCGTATTCATCAATATCTTCCTCAATAATGGTATCGTTGAAGGCCTGCAATATTAATAGACGTCTCCAATCTCCCTGGTTTTCTCAAATAAGAACGTTATTCCCTTAGAGAGAGATCAAATCAGAAATGAAAGGAGCATGATCCATGAATAACGGCGCTCTTATGCGGAAGTTTGCCATTGCTGGGTGGTTGCTTTTACTCCTGTGCGTGGGACATTGGACTGCGCAGGCTTCTGACGAAGAGAAAAAGGTGATATTTGTTGTAGCTTGATATGACGTCGGCAAAGAGGCCTTGGAGAGGCTTCCAGGTGTAAAAAGGGTCGAAAAAGGATTTTATCGTTCTCAAGAAATAAACACCGTTTTCTATGACCCGGCAAAGGTAACCGTCGACGAAATGGAAAAGGCGTTGAAGAAGGCAGGAACATATAAGGAGACACTGGGAGAGAATCCGTGAGCATACTTCCTCTCAAACCGGATTGGAGTGAATGAATGTCTGGGTCGTATCATCTCAGTTTTATGATCTATGAAAACTAAAGATAGTAAGACATGGGTTTCTTTTTACGCAAGGCAACCCTACATAAACATCTATAAGTTTCCAATGATTGAGGAGGAATAAAAGATGATCAGAAAAATCATGAAAGGATTTATAGCCATGCTGCTTGTATTGCCACTATATACCGGGAACGCAGCCAACACAAAATATGAGTTGGCCACCTTTGCCGGGGGATGCTTCTGGTGTATGGTGCATCCCTTTGATAAGCTCCCTGGGGTGAAGGAGGTTCTCTCGGGATATACCGGGGGGCATACCGTCAACCCCACCTATGAGGAGAACTCATCCGGGACAACAGGCCATGCCGAGGCCATACAGATAACTTATGATCCTACGAAGATCACTTATACGGACCTTCTGGAGGTATTCTGGCGGCAGATAGACCCGACCGACGCAGGAGGGCAGTTTGTGGACAGGGGAAACCAGTATAGGAGCGCCATCTTCTACCACAACGATGAGCAGAAGCGACTCGCAGAGGAGTCCAGGGACAGGCTTGCAAAATCCGGCAGATTCAAAAAGCCCATCGTCACCGAGATTGTGAAGGCAGGTCCGTTCTATAAGGCAGAAGAATACCACCAGTATTACTACAAGAAAAACCCTATTAGGTATAAGTACTACCGGTTCAACTCAGGCCGTGACAAGTTTCTTGACAAGGTCTGGGGAAAAGACAGGGAGTATGTGCCAGGGAAGACCGGAACAGGTTCGTACACCAAGCCGAGTGCAGAGGTCCTGAAAAAGAAGTTAACGCCCATGCAGTTCAAGGTAACCCAGAAAGATGGAACTGAACCATCCTTTGACAATGCCTACTGGAACAACAAGCACGAGGGCATCTATGTGGACATCGTCTCCGGAGAGCCCCTGTTCAGTTCCAAGGATAAGTATGACTCCGGCACTGGCTGGCCAAGCTTTACCCGGCCTCTGGAGCCGGGCAATATCGTGGAGAAGCAGGACAATACCCTGTTCACTGCAAGGACAGAGGTCAGGAGCAAGCATGCCGATTCTCATATTGGGCATGTATTCAATGACGGCCCACCCCCTACGGGACTGCGCTATTGCATGAACTCGGCTGCCTTGCGCTTTATCCCCAAGGAAGACCTGCAAAAGGAGGGATACGGCCAGTACCTTAAACTGTTTGAAAAATAAAATGCATTTTACTGATAATTTGAACGATCCTTTCTATAATGTTAATAATGAATGGTGAATAGCCTCATGCGGAGGCCTTCCAGTGGAACATATACCTTTTAAGGAGGACATGTGAATGTTGGATAACTACTATGAGCCCAAGGATCTGGCGGACTTTCCAAACATAACAGAGCATGCACCGGAACAGGGCAAGAAGTTTTTTGAGTACTACACCCAGGCCACTGGCTCAGGTGTACTCACCGAACGTGAAAAGGCATTGATCGCCCTTACCGTAGCAACTGTGCGTCATTGTCCCTATTGTATTGATGCATACACCAACAAGTGCCTCTCGCTTGGCGTTTCAAGCGATGAGATGATGGAGGCAGTACATGTGGGAGCAGCCATGACAGCCGGTGATGTCCTGGCTCATTCCACCCAGATGAGAAAGATCATCAAGAAGAAGGAAATGTAGCATGACGCCTTCTGAACAGATCAAACTGCTCAATGACAATCCATTGAACATATCTTTTCATAAGAGGATCAGCCCACCACTGTGTGCTGATTCAATTGACATACTCCAGATGAATGTGGGCAAGCGATGCAACCTCTCGTGCAGGCACTGCCATGTTGAGGCCGGGCCTCACCGGTCAGAGGTAATGGGCAGGCAGGTTTTCGAGAAGTGTCTTGAGGTGCTCCGAGATCACCCAATCGGTACCATAGATATTACTGGTGGAGCACCGGAAATGAACCCTGAGCTTCCCTGGTTTATTCAGGAAGCTGCCGGATTGAAGCGCAGGCTGATGGTTCGTTCGAACCTCGTGATCCTCCATGAGAAGCCCTATAAGCACCTCATTGACCTCTATGCAGACAATAAGGTTGAAGTCATCGCTTCGCTGCCTGATTACCACGAAGAACGAGTTAACAGACAGAGGGGGGAAGGTGTTTTCAAACGAATTCTGGAAGTGATACGGCTACTCAATGAGCGGGGATACGGCAAGCCTGGGAGTGGCCTGATCCTGGATCTTGTCTATAATCCTGTGGGCACCTACCTGCCCGGGGCGCAGCAGGCCCTGGAGCATGAATATAAAACCAGGCTGGAAAGAGAACATGGGGTCGTTTTCAATACCCTTTATTGCCTGGTCAACTCACCAGTGGGCAGGTATCTCGACTATCTTGTACGATCGGAGAACTTCGAAGATTACATGCATGCCCTTAATACATCTTTCAACCCTTCTACCATTCATTGTCTGATGTGCCGGAATACCCTGTCCGTAGGATGGGATGGGCACTTGTATGACTGTGACTTCAATCAGATGCTAGGTCTGACGGTTGAATGTACTTCCTCAAACCATATCAACAATTTTGATTTTGAAAGATTGAGAAACCGGAAGATTGTTATCGGTAATCACTGCTTTTCCTGTACTGCAGGTACAGGATCTTCATGCCAGGGGGCACTTGAAAAATAAAACACAACTGAAGATGTGAAAATATCTTTGTTCTGCGTATACAATCAATCGTTAATAAGAAACATAGTGAAGGGGCTGCATATCTGACCATAAGGCCTGGCACATTTATATTCGCTTTCTCTGGGCTTATTGAACCAATGATCACATTGCATAATCTTCATTATATTTCTTGGGATCATTCATGAATAAGTTTTGAAACACGTTCGAGTGTTATCCCTTCATCCTTGAGTTTGGGCACCTCTGTCTGTAATACAGCGATAGTCTCAGGATGTGGGTGGCAAATGCCTACAGCGCCTGAATGTTTTATTGCCAGGCTTTTCAGCTCTTCGAGCTGACCCATGATGTATGTGTCATTCTGCTCATTATCAAGGAACACGTCACGTTTATTCCAGGGAAGGCCAATCTCCTGGGCAACCTTAAATCCCACGGACTTACCTGAGGTAAGGCTGTCGATATAGAAGAGCCCCTTATTTTTTAGCTCTGTTTCAACAAGCATCATGATTCCCCGATCCTGGGTAACTTCGGAACCCATATGATTGTTCACGCCAGATATATATGGTACGGCCCTGATATCACCTAGCAGTATGGTCCGGATCTGATCAGGGGCCATGCCCTTGAAGATCGCTCCCTCGCCGGGGTCTTTACCGGAAGCACCTTGCATAGGCAGATGTAACATGACCTCATGGCCCTTTGTATGGAGATATTGTGCAACCTCTTGTGAGTGCGTGCGCATAGGCATGACAGAGAAGGTAAGATCCCCATCAATGGAAGAGAGCTGTTCTGCAGATTTCATATCCGGCCCCATGTCATCCACTATGATCGCCATATAGCCTGTTGGAAGAACAGGAACTACAGGCTTGGGAGGAATCACAGCGGCTACTCCCTTTCCCGGGTAAATGAATTCAATCATCCAGGTCTCGTCACCGACTTCTATTGTTGTATGCCCGATATCCTTGATGTCGATGCTGCCGTATTTCTCTACTGGCTTGAATGCATATGACAACTGATCACGGGTGAAGTTTTCACGGGACTCCACCTTGATTGTGTGATAGCGGGTTGTTGTCTGGTCTTTATGAATTCCGAGATCGAACAAACAGCCCTTGATAATTAAATCGGGTTCCATAAGCTTTGTAGTTGCCACCAGTACATGTGGTGCTCCCCTTCTGTGCATACCTTTTTCCAGAAATACTACTGCCCCCACAAGGACCAGTATGATTGCAAATATGGAAAGGAGAGTAGCTTGATTGACTTTGATCTTTTTCCTTCTCTTTCTCATTCGTTGGCCGACCTCTTCTTTTTTAGGATCGAGTGGTTACTTCTGACTACATTCGCTCCCGAGTCAGTCCCATTATTGGCATATGCATGTATGCCATGGATGATGCCGTCAATAATACTATTCTGGTAGGATTCTTTCTGCAGGAGTTTACTTTCGGTAGGATTGGTGATGAACCCGGTCTCGATCAGGATAGCCGGCATTTGCGCACCTACCAGGACAAAGAAAAGCGCCTGCTTGACACCATGGTTTTGGCAGGTATGGTCAGATTTCCTGTGAGATGAGATAATGGAGTTCTGAACGTACGTGGCAAACTTGGATGATTCATTTATTTTGCTGTTAAGCATAAGGTCGTTGATGATGAACTGGAGATCACTCAACGATTTGGTTACTGTTGCATTCTCTGTTGCAGCAACTTTAATGGCATAGGTATCTTTGGTCATATTGAGAAAATAGGTCTCAACCCCATCCAAGGATTTCTTAGGATTTGAGTTCACATGGATGGAAATAAAGAGATCTGCCTTCTTATTGTTTGCAAAGGCTGTTCGCTCCTCAAGAGGGATAAAGATATCTTCATCCCTGGTGAGGAAGACTTCGAAGTCTTCTTCTCTCAGGCGTTTTGCAAGTGCCTTGCCTATTGCAAGGGTGATATCCTTCTCCCTCTCTCCATGCGGGCCTACAGCACCGGGGTCCTTCCCTCCATGGCCTGGATCAATGACGATCTTCGATATTTTGCGAGAGAGTCGCTTTGTTGCGGAAGACTGATCGCTCGTTACTTGTGAAGGTGTATCATCCTTGTCCACAGTGATCGCATCCTTATTCCGGTCAAGGGTCTTATCGGATTGCTTTGTCTCCTTTTGTTTGAGATCGTTACCTTCCTGATTATCCACATCGGGAGCCTTCTCTTCACACCCGTTCTTGTTTTTCTCGATGCTGTTAAGAGCCTTTCTCGCCTTCAAGGAAATATCACCTTTTGGATACTTCTTCACGATCTCATAATATAGTTCGATGGCCTTCTTTTTCTCTCCTAGCCTGACCTCGTAGACTTTGGCCTCCCTGAAAAGGGCATCTGGGGCGATCGTAGAATCCGGATATTTTCTGATAACCGTCTTATATGCTTCGAGTGCACTTTTAAGGTCATGTTTTTTCGAGAAGTGACCATAGATCTGCTCGTAGAGTTTTCCCTCCATGTACAGTGCCTTCGGGGCAAGAGATGAATCAGGATATGTTGTTGCAATATCATCAAACTCCTTCACCACCTTCAACCAGTTGGCTTTGTCCTTCCGGAGGGTTGCATCTCGTGTAAGCTCTATGTATGCCGCATTGGCCACATTATATTTCTCTTTTGCTTCAGAGGAGGCGGCATAAACAGCCTTCTGCATGTCGGGGAGTAAAAGAAGTATGCCGATTGTAAATATAACGGGTATGATCCTGGCTCTATTCATATTCATGGTATTTATCAATGCCCCTTATAAAATGCTCTTATTGGCTATCAGAGATGTTAGAGCCCTAATTGAGCCGGGGTCCTATGGGGGCTGTCTGCACTTTTGTAATAGCTCCATTGAAAGTGTCCCCCATGGCAGAGGCCTTGAGGATTGCACCTGAAATCATGCGCCAGTTTTCTTTCCCATGGTCTCTCCAGATCATGTAGCGGGAAAGCTCATAGGGATCTTTGTTTAGACTCAAAGGAGAGAGAACAGGCCCCCACGTGATGGTAAAGGCATAAGAATATCCTGCCTCTTTTAATGTCTTTTTCGTAATGTCGGCTCTCACTCCATTCGGATAGACAAAGGCCGTGATCTTCGTATTCAGGTTTTTCTCCAAGGTCTCTTTAGAGTCGTAGATCTCCCTGTGAAACCCTTTCTTATCTTTGTCATAGAATTTCTGGTTCATGAGTTCATGGTAGTACCCATGGGCAGCGATATCGCACCCATCCTTCGTGAGTTCCTTCAATTGATCCCAGGTAAGGGCATAGGACTTCTTCCCGATAATGGATGGATAGATGGCCAGCATGGGCTTGATATGCCGGGGCTTGAGAATTTCCTGATAGGCAGGGTAGACACTCTGGTTGCCATCGTCGATGACGAGGAGCAGGTTCTGTGTCCCCGTGACAGCACCTTTGAGGAGATCGGAGTACGATACAAAATGGAACCCCTTGCTCTGGAAATAATCCATTTGAGAGCGGAGCTCCTGCATGGAAATATCGCCTGCAAAGTGCTTGTTCCCGAGGAAGGAATGATAACAGAGTACGAACACCTTCTGGTCTGCTGCGTATGCTGGATTCCATCTTCCAGCAAGGCAAAGCAAGATCACAAGCACCAGGGCCGGAATATAGGTTAGTAGTCTATGTCTGTTCATAGTTCGATCCTTAAGCATGAAGTGGGAAGCAATGCAAGAGATCAGTCTATCCCCGGATATAGATTTTTTGTATTTCTTTACCCTGTGTAGATTATGATATAGAACCGATCTCGGCTAATGGAGGGTTAACCTTGAATTTTATTTTTGTGGTCGTGATTTTGGCAATCATCCAAGGCCTGGCAGAATTGCTTCCCATATCAAGTTCTGCCCATGTTATCATTGCAGAGAAGCTCCTCGGGTTAGATCCTACCACACCGGAGATGACTCTGCTTCTGGTGATGCTGCATTCGGGCACGATGCTGGCAGTTATTGTTTATTTCTGGAGATCTTGGAAGCAAACCTACTTTTCTTCATGGAGAGAAACCTGGCTCAATGCAAAGCTGCTCTTTCTCGCAACTGTTATGACTGGTATTGTCGGGATAACTATCAAGACCGGTATTGAGCGATATTCATTTCATAATGCTCCTAAGGCTGAGATTGAATTGCTGTTCGGAAACCTCCCATTGATTGCAATAGCGCTTGCTGTTGTTGGTGTTCTCATCGTTTATGCTGGGCTTCATTACCATGGAATAGTTGATAACCAGGAGAGTTCCGTCCAAATGAGGCATGCTGTCAGGATTGGTATCGTGCAAGGTCTGTGCTTGCCATTCCGGGGATTCTCCCGATCAGGAGCAACAATTTCTACCGGATTGTTGACGGGAGTCTCAAAGATGGCAGCTGAGGAATTCAGCTTTGCGCTAGCTGTAATTCTGACACCCCCAGTAATAATACGCGAGGTCTTACGCCTGGCCAAATCACATGCCATTCTTGCAGGTTATCCCACCAGTTCGTTGATAGGTATGTTTATACCTGGTTTATTTGGTTTGTTCTGCAGTTTCCTTGCAGGTCTCCTGGCATTGCGATGGATTTCTCGCTGGCTTGAGAAAGGAAAATGGCATTACTTCGGCTATTACTGCCTATTCGCATCTGCGGTTGTACTGTTTTTGTATGTCTTGGGATACTGATTACATCAGGTTAACTTGACATACCTGTCTCTGGGTATGTATAAAAAAGTTCCTAGAATGACGGGCAGCTACTCAGGCCTGTATACATAATTTAAATACCGTGATTGAGGTGGTTTGATATCATGAGGAGATTTGTTCTGGGGCCGGTTTTATGCTTATTGATTATAGGGCTGATTGGAGTGGATTTCGGGCAGATTGCACAAGCACAGACAACCAACAAAAAAGAGATAAAATCTGCCACTGCAAAGAAGTACAAAACCCAGAAGAAGATTGCAAACCAGAATCAGGCGAGACTCTCGACCAGAAAAACAAGCACTGCGAGAAAAAAGACCAAGACTAAACATGCATCAACCGGTGATGGCACAAATAGCCACAAGAAAAACAAACATGCCAGGCACACCAGAGCACATAGAAATCATCATACTCAGGCATTGAGGCCATGTACTGATATGATAGCTGTTTCAGATTCTGAACTCCCTCAGGTTCATTTTTCAGATCTGTGGCTAGCCAAGGATTCACCCGACACATACAAGAAAATGTACTATGATGAGCAACTTGATGATATGACCCGTGGTGTTCTGGAATCAGCTTATAAATACCTTGGCACTCCCTACCGTTGGGGAGGAACCACGCCGGATGGCTTTGATTGCTCAGGGTTTGTGAGGTATGTGTTCAACGAGAAGGGTATTTCATTGGGCAGGTCATCACATGTACAGGCTCAAGAGGGACGACCTGTTCGATTATCAGACCTGAAACCGGGTGATCTCATTTTCTTCAAAATGCACCATCGGACCAGGGATCACTATCATGTAAATCATGTTGGACTTTATATAGGCAACAAGCAATTTATCCATGCCTCATGTAACTCACGTACCCATGAGATTACAGTGGAAGACCTTGAGTCGGAGCACTACCTTCCCAGGATCGTTGAAGTCCGGAGGGTCCTTGATAATCTAAATTAATTAAATCTCAGCCTGGTTAATTCCTCGCAGTTTGCTGCGGGATAGTATATCTTTGAGAATATTTCTGAATAGCTCTTTCTATAAAAATAACATAATAATCATTAGCACCGATTTATGATTACTGAATATTTTTAACCAAGATCATCTCTTTGTCCAAAGTGAACATAACTTCGATAACTCATCGGTCCCAAAAGACCTGATAAACCGTAGATTATAATCAGAACTATACACATTGGCTAAAGCGATGATTAAGCAATAAAATCATCAGTTCCTAGTGTGGATACTCGACCAGAGATTATGAAATAAAATCTCTTATTGCTAATCATATCCCAAGATCGGTTGCAGAAGTTTTCCTTAGGTTGCTTCTCCACGGTCCTAATATGGGTAACCCAATAAGATTGTTTCCTGAGTGATAAATAATAAGGCAAGTTACTTCTTTGATTGAGGCTCATTTTTTTTCAAGAATTCGCGTAGCGCCGGGACTTCCCCAGAAAAAGTGGACACTGAAACCTAACTAAGGAGGAGGTGTCCGAATGGGAAAGATGAAGGGGCCGAGGAAGGCACATCGGTATTCAGACGAGTTCAAGGTGAAAGCGGTATGTCTGGCTGATCAGCCAGACATACCGGCGACGGAAGTAGCGGATGCACTGGGTATTCACCCGATCATGCTCTATCGATGGAGAAAGGAATACCGGGAGGGGAAGTTCAAAGTGGATAAGCGCAAGAAGAAGCTGTCGATTGATGCCAAGTTAGTCACTGATATCAGGCGGCTTAACGAGCTTGAGCGTGAGAATGAGAAGCTTCGAATAGAGAATGACCTTCTAAAAAAAACGATAAAATTCAATTCAGAAAAAAGGCGGAGATCTTTGAGTTCATAGACCGGAACAAGGGACGGTATGGGATTCGGTATCTGTGCAGGTTGTACGGGGTATCAAGGAGTGGATACTTTCACTGGAGGAACAAGCCAGAGAGTACACAGAAGAAAAGGAGACGGGAATTGACAGGCTGTATAGCCCGGATCTTTGAGGAGAGCAAGGGACGCTATGGTAGCCCCAAGGTTTATGAAGTCCTTAGGAAGCAGGGGAAGAAGTGTTCGGAAAATACTGTGGCCAAGATCATGCGTGAGAACAGACTGAAAGCCCGGGTGAACAGAGTATATGTCAAGAATCCCGGATTGCACCGGTTCTTTAAAAGGACGGATAATAAACGGATTGGACAGCCTGAACCCAAGGGAGTGAATCAGGTGTGGGTAGGAGATGTGACGTATATAAAGGTGAAGAACAGTTTCCAGTACCTGGCTGCAATCATGGATCTGTATTCACGGAAGCTCATTGGCTGGTCTCTTGGAGGTAATAGGAGAGAAGAATTAACCGAGAGGGCGCTCATGAATGCCATCCGCAAGCGTTGCCCGGCAGGAGGGCTCATCTTCCACAGTGACCGTGGGATAGAATACAGCGCGAACCGGTATTATGAGTTGTTGGGTAAATATGGGATAGTGCCCAGCATGAATCGTCCTGGGCATTGCCAGGATAATGCGCATATGGAATCATTCTTTCATAGCCTTAAAGGAGAGCTGATAAGGAATACTTCCATAGCAGATGTGAAGGAACTGAATAATTTACTGAAGGGATACATCACCCATTTTTACAATACAAAACGGATACACTCGGGGATCAATTACTGTTCCCCTGTTGAATATGAAGCACTGGCAAGGTAATACAAATAGTGGTCCACTTTTCTTGGGGAACATCAGCCTCTTCTATCAAGTCATTCAACTTCTGGTCCATATCAACAGCTAAATGCTTTAAGCGCTTAATGAGATCTCGGTCTATCTTGGTACTGAATGTGAGCCTCTCAGCCATGATTTGGGTAATATCAGATTTATTGACTGTACGTCAAGATTACATGTTTCATACTTGACTTTCTATCTTTCTAGCTTATTATATGTCTTGACAGATAATGTCCGTTAACCATACCTTATCGGACATAAAAAGAAGGTTCATCATGGCGGAAAACATTCTGATCGAACAGAAATCCGGTGAGTTGATAACCTATGATGTGGCCTCAAGGGTCAAGGCTATCCTGGAGGAAGGGACTGCAGAGAACACCAGGAAGGCGTATCGATCAGATATAGAATACTTTGCAGCCTGGGCAAAAATGACAACAGGGTATGAATTAGAATACCCCGTCTTCTCTGCCTTGCTTATTCGTTTTATCACGGATCACCTAGGGGGTATGGATGAGGCCATTGATAAGTCTCTTGTTTCCATGGGGATAAAGGCGAAGATAGGAGCCCATAGCCTGAATACCATATGTAGACGCATCGCTTCTCTAAGCGCTGCCCATGAAGCCCTGAAAGTGGAGAACCCTTGTAAAAGTAAAGAAGTGACTGTCCTGCTCTCCAAAGCACGAAGAGCAGCTGCAAAAAAAGGAGAAGGCCCCACTAAGAAGAAGGCTGCTACCCGGGATGTCCTTGAAGTTATGATTGCAACCTGCAGGGACAGCCTCATAGATATCAGGGACCGAGCCTTGTTGCTCTTCGCATTCTCGAGCGGAGGGAGACGCCGCTCCGAGGTTGCTGGTGCAAAGATGGTGGACCTTATCTCGATTCAGGGTGGATTCCTTTACCATTTGCCCTATAGCAAAACAGATCAGGAGGGTGAAGGGAAAGACCTTCCCATACTCGGTCGTGCTGCACAGGCTTTATCTGGCTGGCTTGAAAGAGCAGGGATCAATGAGGGTCCCATATTTAGAGGTGTCTCAAAGGGTGGTAAGATTTTGGGAGGTATTTCGGACAAGACCATCGCACGTATCGTGAAGAAGCGTGCGAAGATGGCAGGCCTAGTTCCTGACCTGTTCAGCGGACATTCTATCAGAAGTGGCTTCATCTCAGAAGCGGGAAGGCAGGGAATTTGTCTCGGGGATACAATGGCACTCTCGGGTCACAGAACCGTGAAAGTTGCCCTTGGATATCATCAGGCAGGATCTGTTATACTTAACCAGGCTGCGATGCTTATGGGTTGATATGGACTACCGTGACAAGATCATATCCGACATAGCCGAAAAGGAATGCAAACGGATCTCTAGGAAGGTCATTCTTGCACTCCAGAAAATGACCGAAGACATGCAGTCAGGAGGCGACTCGCCTCTCAAGAATATCTGGGATGAAATATGTGTCCAAGTTCAGTATCAGGAATCGGAAATGTGGGATGCTTATTTGTTGACTGTTAGCCAAATGATTCTGCCTGAAGTTGAAAAGCTTGATAAACATATAAAGCAGGCTATTTGGCTTCAGACCCATGAAGGTCTAAATTGGGATGAGGATGAAAACTACGAGGATAGTAAGACAGCACCCTTCTGTGAAGATGATATTACTAGGCACATATTGCATTCGTATATTCTTACTGCAGCTGAAGATTGGACTAACAAGCGTATAGAGAAATACCTTGAGGGAGACTTTGATTAACTGCCCATGATATGAACTAGCTCCGATCTGATCTGACAGAGGTGATTGCCAAGAAGCGGTAGTCACGGTTAAACCTTTCTGAAGGTTTTGGGAAAACTAAAGAAAGAAGAATGAAACTGCATTAGCTACAACTTGACCTGACGAATTGTGAAGTAAGACTCCAATGAGACCTGACAACAGCCCCTTTTATCATCGACAGAAAGTCTAGATAACGTGCCACTATATGGAATCTGGTATAGATTGCTTCCGAGTATAGATAGCATCCAAGAACCTGATCTTTTCAGTCCGATATGAAAGCATCTATCAATTACAGAAATCAAAACATTTATAGGATCTGTTTTTATAAGCTATTGAAGATTAGGCGTGTCCTATACCCTTTTCGAGGAGAATAGCTATATAGGACAACATTTCTTCTGCACTGCGGCCTTCCTGAATAAATAGCCTCGCACCGTATTCTGCCAAGCCCAAGAGAATATATGCTACCAGGGTACTATCGACATCTTTACGGACGCGGCCTTCCAGCTTCAGGTGCTCTATCTCTCGGATCATGGGATTCACCATCTGCCATAAAAGCTGCCTGAACTTCTCCTTGAAGGAAGGGTTGTCGCCAACCGAAAGGCTCCTCACTAAGTTCATCATATCGATCCACTTGGAGAAAGAGGAATAGAAGGCCTTCCCCCGTCTGGAAATCCTTTGAGCCATGTCCTTCTCACCCTTAATCTCGATCCAGACGGTGTCGTACAAACCGTGGAATATCCTGTCTGCACAGGTCATGAAGATCTCTTCCTTGCTGCGGAAATTCTGGTATATGGTTTCCTTGCTCATATGCGCATAGTTTGCAAGCTCAGAAATGCTCATGTCTGCATAACCCTTCTTGAGGAACAGCTCTGTGGCAGCTGATAAGATTTCTTCACGCTTGCCTGAGGGGACGTTTAAAAGGGTTTCGCTAGCCGCAGCTATAGGCGCCTTGCGTATTAAACCCTTATTTATCGCACCCGATGACTTGCTTCCCCTTGTCACTTCCAAGCCTTGTCCAGATGAGAGGGCATGCAGGGCTATATCCCAGACTTTCTCAAGAAAATCATCTACACTACTGTCTAAATGGTTCTGAATATAATAGGAGCAATACTCCACAGCACCCATGAAGAAGTGCGCAAGCACCCGGATATCCTTAAAATGGATTTGACCCTGCTTGCTCGCCATGAGGAGATCCACTTCTATAGGGTTGATGAGATTCTGCATGACCTTTTCAAGCATCTGCTCGAATCGTCTTTCTCTGTTAGACGAAACCCCCCGCGCCAAATTGAGCATATCGATCATGTGGAGGTTATTGTGGAAGAATGAGTAGCCCCTGTTCCAGAGTCGTTTCAGTCCGTCTTGCTCGTCTCTGATGGAAGGATCGTCTTTCCCAATGTCGTAAAAGACATGGTCAGCGCACTCAAGAAAAAGTTCTCTCTTATCTTTGAAGTACTGATAGAATGTTATCTTGCCTACCTCTGCTCTGGCTGCAATGTCACGTATGGTTGTAGAATTGTAGCCCTTCTCACGGAAAAGCTCGATCGCCGCCTTCATGATGATGTCTCTCTTGCTCTCATATACCATGTCGAATTTCATCTCATCATGAGAGGTGTGGCTTTCTTCCTTAACGATATCTGAAATGGCAGCAAGCGATAATCCCTTTTGCTTAAGGGAACGGATCTGTTCGAGTCGCTCAAGGTGTACGTCTGTATAATATGTCATTGTCCTACTATACTTGACTGGCCTTGGGAGAAGGCCCATTCTTGTGTAATACCATATTGTGGCTGCAGGTATTCCTGCATGTGAACTCAGTTCGGATATTTTCATGCGTTCCGGATAGCGTTTCATATAATTATCAGTCCTTCTTTTATCAAACCGTTATTAAACATAGACACCGTTCGCCTTACAAGGGAAGAATATCCATTGTTTATTCCCATCAGGTGATTAACACCAAAACAGGATTATCAAACTTCATGAAAAAGTTTCTTGCCCCTTGACAAAGATTTCTAGCCTTGATACTTAAGTAACTGAACCGAACGGTACGGTTCAATAACTTAAGTACTCTGTGAAAAATATCTTTGCAAGATGAAAATTCAGGAGGTGATCCTTTGAGCAAAGGCAAGATAGCAATAATCGGTATTGGTGAAGTACCCACCCGCAACATGCCGGAACGGACACATTGGGACATCATTTATGACACCTGTATGGAAGCTGTCAGGGACTCGGGCCTGCACAAGAATGACATCGAGGGTGTGATCTCTGTGAACCCCATGGCACAGCCGAAGATCGCAGCAGAGATAGCCTTCGGAAAGCTTCCTGAAGAGCTCGGGCTTAAGGGCTGCAATGACACTGTGATTTGTAATGCTGGAGGGGCTTCCACGTCGAATTGTCTTCGCATGGCCGAGCAGTGGATAACAAGCGGTGTAGCAAAGGCTGTCATTGTCCAGCATGTCACCATCCATTCAACGATTCCTTTGATGGATCAGATAAATTTCTTTGCCAAGGCAGGGGTAGACTTGCAGTGGGAATATCCCTTCGGTCCCACCTACAACATCATCATGGGGCTTATAGCTAACCGCTACATGCATGAGTCGGGCTGCACCCCTGAGCAGATGGCATCGGTAGTAACGGCGCTCAGGAGTTGGGCAGCCAAGGACCCGAACTCCTTCTTCTATGGCAAGGATGTGCCCTCGGTTGAAAAGGTCCTTGCCTCGGACATCCTCAATACACCGCTTCATAAGCGGGAGAGCAATGTGCTCGGCGACGGCGGGTGTGCCATGGTCGTGGTCTCAGCCAAGGATGCGAAAAAGATGAAGAGGCCGGCGGCATACAAGCTGGGTGAATCAGTGCGTTATTTCAGCGCTACCTGCGTCATGCGGGATTTCAAGAATGTGCAGGAGGGATTTCGGGTCACTGCAAAAGAGGCCCTCACAATGGCCGGTATTAAGAAGGAACAGGTCAACCTCTGGAATGTCTATATCGCTTATCCTCTTGCACATCCCTTGATGGCTGAAGCGCTTGAGGTAGCCCCTCCAGGCCAGGCAGGAAAGTACTTCCTGGAGGGACGGATGTCCTTCGGCGGGGATATCCCATGGTCCACTATCGGAGATGCACCAGGCCGGGGGCACACAGGCTCGGGCGTGAGTGCTGCCACATATGTTGAAACGGCCCGCCAGCTCATGGGCAAGGCCGGGGAGCGCCAGGTGAAGGATTGTAGATATGTTTACCAGAACACCTCTGGAGGCTCTGGATTCAACAACATCGCCACCATATGGGGAAAGGAGATCTGACATGGATTTCGATATGACCAAACCGGTCCCTGAAACACAACCATGGTCCGTGAAGTTCTGGGAAGGAACTAAGGATGGCAAACTCCTCATCCAGTTCTGCAAAGACTGCGGCTCGAACATATTCTATCCCAGAAAATTCTGCCCAGAGTGCTGGTCAGGAAGCTTGGATTGGAAAGAAGCCAGCGGCAGGGCAAAGATCTACACCTTCTCCACGGCCTACAGCATGGTGGAACCGAAGTTCATGGACGAGCTCCCCTATACCATCGCCTATGTAGACCTCGAGGAAGGCGTCCGTATGATGACCAGAATAGTGGGGTGTAAGCCGGAAGAGGTCACCTTCGACATGGAGGTGAAAGTAGTGTTCCACGAGCAGCATGGTTTCTTCCTGCCGTACTTCATGCCTGTCGGAAAGTGAGAACGGGGGGTGATCCATGAGTGAGTATACAACCATACTCTATGAGATCAAGGGCCCGGTCTGTTACATCACGCTAAACCGGCCGGACAAGTACAACGCCATCAACCGTGAGATGGCCGCTGAGCTCCTTGATGCCTTTCATAAGGTAAGGGATGAGGCTTCTGTAGCGGTTGTTGTCCTAGCCGGAAGCGGCAAGGCCTTCTGCACTGGTGGCGACCTGAACGTATTCCCGTCCCTGGCTGAACATACAGAGTCCATGAACTGGCTCGCGCATCAAGGCTACGGCATCGGCAAGGCCATAGAGCTCTGCGAGAAGGTGGTCATCGCTAAGGTGACAGGCCATTGCCTGGCGGGTGGGCTTGAATTGGCGCTCATGTGCGACCTCATCTATGCACGGGAATCAGCCAAATTCGGCACCACCGAGATCAACATGGGGATCTTGCCCGGATGGGGCGGAACAGTGCGCATCGCACGCGCCATGCCCATCTATCGGGCGCGCGAGATCATCTACAGCGGCCGCAAGGACTTCACGGCCAGGGAAATGTACGAGATGGGCTTCCTGACCCGCGTGTTTAATGATGACGTTTTCGAATCTAAGTTCAGTGAAGTGGTGGCGAACATCAGCTCCAAAAAGGTCATCGCGCTCCGCATGGGCAAGGAAGTTATGGGGCGCTCCTTGGAGTGCGGCAGCTTGGATGCAGCCCTGGCGCTGGAGCGAAATGCCATCCAGTGGCTGACCTATGCACCAGACATCCAGGCCATCATGGACACGTTCAGGAAAAAGCCCGAGGACCTGGTGGCCGCCCAGAAACAGGCGAACATTGCCTCGGACGAGAAAAAATAAGGAGACGCCCATGGATTTCTCTCTCACTGAAGACCAGCTCATGATCCAGGAGACGTTCAGGCGGTTCTGCGAGAAGGAGCTGAATTATGAATATGTCCGATGGATGGACGAAAACCTGGATTTCATCCCGGATGAGCTCTGGAACAAGTTTGTTGATATGGGTTTGTTCTCAGCATCCGTTCCTGTGGAATACGGTGGACAGGGCCTGGGCATGGTCGACAACATGGTCGGTTACGAGCAGATCTGTAAGGCATCCATGTCTGTGGCGCTCGCTGTCGGCGTCACTTCTGGCTTTGGGGTTCGTTTTATCCACGAGCTCGGGACAAAGGAGCAGAAGGACAAGTACCTGCCGCTCCTGGCCCAGGGGAAGTTCAAGACGTGCATGGCCCTCACCGAGCCGGGCGGGGGTACGGATGTCCTCGGCGCAGTGAAAACCTTTGCCGAAGACAAAGGAGATACCTGGGTAATCAATGGCCAGAAGGTCTTTATCACCGGGGCGCATGTTGCTGACTCACTGTTCACGGTCTGCAAGACAGAGAAGGATGTTAAGAAAAGCATGTCCTTGACCACCATCATGGTTCCCCGTGAGACCCCCGGAGTCACCATTCGTAAGATCGGGAAGATCAGCTGTCACCACTGCGAGAGTGTGGAGATATTCTACGACAATGTGGTGGTGCCAAAGGAGAACACCATCGGCACACGTGGCAATGCCTTTTACGAGATCATGACCGTCCTCAATCCAGAGCGTATCGGTGTTGCCATGATGGGAGTAGGTATCATCGCTGCAATCTATGAGCACTGCTTCAAGTATGTACAGGAGCGTGAGGCCTTCGGAGGGCCTATCAGCCGGTTCCAGATCCTCCAGAATTATCTCGCGGACATGTACATCAACCTGGAGAATTCCAGGAACCTCACCTACAAGGCTGCATGGCTTTGCGACCATGGCAAGCCCTTCCACCTTGAAGCGACTATGGCCAAGCTCGTGGCTGCAGAGGGTGCACGGCACGCTGGGACTTTCGGCTCGGAGATCTTCGGCGGCTACGGCATCTGCAACGAGTACCCGGTCTCCATGTTCCTGAGAGATGCCTACCAAATCCAGTTCTCGCCCATATCCAACGAGATGAGCCGCAACATGCTCATGCAGTTCCAGGGACTGCCCAAGTCTTGGCCTTGATTAAACATGTTTTAAGGGCGGCTGTGAAAGTGGTCTCCCCCAGAAGATGAGGTGAATGATGTACACCCTTGGTGATATTCCCCGCACCGCAGCGATCCACTATCCGGATCGCATTGCAATCGTATTTGAAGGCCAACGCTGGGCCTACCGCGAATTCAATGCCCGCATCAACCGCTTTGCCAACGCCCTGGTCGCACTGGGATGTAAGAAAGGCCAGCGTCTGACTGTAATAGCCGACAACTGCTCCAAGTACCTTGAGGCCTATTTCGCGGCTGCCAAGCTCGGCATGAGTGTCACCCCTCTCAATACTCGTCTTGGAGATGATGAGATCGTCTTCATCATCAATGACAGTGAGGCCACACGCCTGATCGTGGGCGACGGATACGAGGAAAAGGTCCGGATCTTGATGCCAAAACTGAAGAACATAGAGACCCGGATCAGCTTTGATAACCCCTTGGATGGCTTTCTCGACTATGACAGCCTCCTAATGGAGGCTTCTGATGTCGAACCCGACCTCGATGAATATGACGTGCAGGAGGATGATCTAGCTATCCTCATGTACACCGGCGGCACCACCGGTCTGCCCAAGGGCGTAATGCTGTCACACCGCAACTGCATGCTCTCTGGCATACAGGCCGCCTTAGGTATGAACCTGAACCGCGACGATGCCACATGCTACGTTCTGCCCATCTTCCATGTTTCATGGTGGCCGATCCTGGCAATAATGATCGTGTGCGGCAAGGTCTGCATCAACCGCAAACCCAATCTCGATATAATCTTCAAGCTCATCCAGGACGAGAAGTGCACGCACATGAACCTGGTGCCCACGATTTATGGCTGGATGGCGGACTATCCCAATATTGAAAAGTATGATCTGTCCAGCCTGCGGATCTTGTCCTATGCCGGCAGCCCGTTCCCTACCGAGGTCCTAATACGCTGCATCAAGAAGTTCGGCAACATCTTCGGCCAAGGATATGGCTCCACCGAGACCGCCGGCGCACCCGTGACTATGCTCAGTTGGGACGATCATCACCTGCAGGGACCCAAGACCAAGTATCTCACTAGCGCCGGCAAGGCCGCTCCCTGCTCACGCGCCAAGATCGTGGACGATAACAATAATCCCGTGCCAATCGGTGAGATCGGCGAGATCTGCGTCAAGGGCAAACACGTCATGCTGGGCTACTGGAAGAACCCCAAGCTCACAGCAGAAGTCTTGCGCGGCGGATGGCTGCACATGGGCGACATGGGATTCATGGACGAGGATGGCTATGTCTACATGACCGACCGCAAGGCCGACATGATCATCTCCGGCGGCGAGAACGTGTATCCCAAGGAAGTCGAGGACATCATCTACCAGCATCCAGCCGTCCAGGAATGCAGCGTGGTTTCGGCGCCGGATGCCAAGTGGGGCGAGATCGTCCAGGCCGTGGTGACTTTAAAGCCGGGGCAGAAAGCCACGGAGCAGGACATCATCGAGCACTGCAAGGCCAGACTCGCCGGCTACAAGTGCCCCAAGGCCGTGGCCTTCTGGGAGACGATCCCCAAGACCATTGTGGGCAAGATCGAGAAGAAAAAGATCAAAGAAAGCTTCTGGCAAGGTCGCGCCAGGAAAATCAGTTGATCAGAAAAAATTATAGAGGAGGACTATAGCATGTCGGACAAACAGGAATTTAAGCACATATTATCCCCGATTAAGATCGGACCGATTGAGTTGAAGAACCGCATTGCGCTGGCCCCCATGAACGAGACCATGTCCGGGGTCAACGGTGAATCGACAGAGCAGATGCTCTCGTATTTCGCCGCACGGGCCAAGGGTGGGGCCGGCCTGGTCAGCACTGGAGCGGTCATGGGCACCCGTATGGCCTCGGAATTCGTCTGGGGTCGCAACCTGTATCTCTTCCATCCCGGACATCTGCAGGGACTGGGCATGCTCACCGAGCGCATTCATTACTTCGGGTCCAAGGCCGCCATCCAGATGACCATCGGTTTCGGTCGGCAGGGACATTCGTACGATCACCACAAGCTGGCGCCCGCGCCGACCGCTGGGTTGCCCTACGAAATAGCAGCCGAAAAATCGCCCAACCATCTCACGGACCTTTATAGCGTTATTGAATTTACAAGATACTTCATGACAGGGCAAATGACGCGCGAGATGTCCATTGAAGAGATCCGCAGTGAGCAGAAGGAATTCGCCCAGAGCTGCCAACTGGCCGTGATCGCCGGATACGATGTGATCGAGATCCATGCTCCGCATGGTTATATCGAGCACCAGTTCCTGTCCCCACTTTCCAATAAGCGCACGGACCTGTACGGCGGGGAGTGGCGCAACCGCAAACGCTTCCTGCTGGAGATTGCCGAACAGATCCGCTACGCCTGCCCGGGGGTTGCCGTTGGATGCCGGATCAGCGCGGAAGAGCATATGCAGGGCGGCCTGACTGAGGAAGAGATGATCGATGTGGCCAAGGATCTCGAAGCCGCAGGCATGGATTACATCAGCCTGTCCGATGGCGCGGGCTACGAGGAAAGCGGGCACCTGATCACAGACATGGACCGCTCCAAGCACATCCCCGAACACGGCGAGGCCTTCAAGAAGGCCCTCAAGATCCCGGTGATCGTGGCCTCACAGCATGATCCGGTCAAGATCGACAAGAATATCGCGGATGGCAAGTATGACATCCAAGCCCTGGGCCGCCAGCTGTTCTGCGACCCTGAATACACCAACAAGCTCGCTGCCGGGAGATCGAAGGAGATCGTCCGATGCTCACGCTGCAACACCTGCCTCATGCGCTGCCTTGCCGGAATTACGCCGGCCTGTCCCAACAACCCCAACCTCGGACGGGAATACGCCATGGATGAATACAAGATCGGCCCGTGGCAGAAACATGAGTCTCTTATCCCCGAGGGTATGATGAGAGCGCCTATGCCATCACTTGATCGTCCGTGGTGGAGGAATGAATTGGGCTATATTGAAAAGAGCTGGAGGCCGCTGCAGGGACGCACGCCGCGGTAGGAGGAGTGATGTATCCTGGGTCCAAGTAGGCCCAGTAGATGTGATGATAGAGAAAACATGACAGAAAGGGGTGCATAGTATGACAGCTGTTGCTCAGGTAACGGACAATTATTTCAAGATCGACCCGGAGTGCCACCTCATCGGGGATATGGATCATCTGAATTATTTCCCAGGTGTACAGATGTGGTGGAGGGCCATTGACAATATAAAAAGACCGCTCATGACCGGAGCCCCGTTATCCATGCTCATGCCGTACCTGGATGGCATGGAAGAGCGTGAGATGATGAAAGATGCCAGCCCTGAAAACATCATCTGGGCCATGGACAAGTACGGTGTCGACATCGCCTGTCTGCTGCCCGAATCCATGATGGACTCCACCGGATATACGACCCGCTGGGTGACCAACGGCCAGATGGCCAAAATCGTGGAGACCAACCCGGACCGGTTCATGTATCAGCCGAATGTCTCGCCCATCAAGTTCAAGGGCGTCCAGAACACCATCAAAGAGATGACCTATTGGGTCAAGGAGAAAGGTGCAAAGATCTTCAAATTCTACCCGCCGGAAGACACCTACATGAATGACCCTGACCTGTGGCCGTTCTATGAGAAGGCCCAGGAGCTAGGTATCATGCTCGACATCCATACCGGCTTCTGCTGGGTCCCGCCGGGAAAGAGTAAATATGCTCTGCCCGTCCAGCTTGACGACGTGGCTCGTGATTTCCCCGAGCTAAAGATAAATGCATTCCACATGGGATACCCGTATAGCGACGACCTCAACATGATTGCGATGCAGCACCCGAATGTCTATATCTGCATGAGCCTGCTAGTGCCATGGGCCGGCACTGCGCCACGCAAATTTGCCAAGCTTCTTGGCGAGGCCATGAGGTGGGTCGGTCCGGACAAGATCACCTGGGGAACTGACTATGCTGGGTATGCAGCCCAGATCAGGGGAGCAGTACTGGGGCTCAAGGACTTCCAGATCCCGGAGGACCTGCAGATGCAGTACGGGTATCAGCCCATCACTGACGAGGACAAGGCAAAGATGTTTGGTGGTAACCTGGGTCGTCTCCTGGGTATTGATACCTCTAAAAGGCGAATTAAGATCATTAAATAATTCAAATATATAGTTGAGCCATGAAATGTGAAAAAGAGCAAACGAAGGTGCTGGAGGGAAAGATTGCACTCGTGACAGGTGCATCACGCGGAATTGGCCGGGCCATTGCTCTGGCCCTGGGAGCTGCCGGAGCAGCTGTTGCCGTAACCGATCTTCTCGTTGAAGACGCAAGCTACGACAATCAGAAACTCAGCGCCTATAGCCCTCTTGCAGGCCACTTTTCGAAGGCAGGTGAGGTAAAGACCATGGCCACAACCCGGGAAATCAGTGCCATGGGAGCGAAGAGCTGCGCTAAAAAGATGGATGTCTCATGCCTTGAGGAAGTCAGGACGGTGGTACATGAGGTGGAAGCGGAGCTCGGCACGGTCGACATTCTCGTGAACAATGCAGCGGTCATGGACAACTTCGGAAAGTTCGAGGAGCAGAAGCCCGATAAATGGGAGCGCGACCTCAAGGTGAATCTCACGGGTGCATTCAATTGCACAAGCGTTGTCTGGAAATCTATGAAGAACAAGAGGTGGGGAAGGATCATCAATATCTCTTCAATTGCAGGCCTCATGGGGGCATGGCTCCAGCCCTCATACGGGGCCACCAAGGCCAGCATTGTAGGTCTGACGAAATCACTCGCCATTGAGGGGGGTAGACACGGAATTACCGTAAATGCTGTATGTCCTGGATTTATCGCCACCGAAGCAGTAAAGCTCTACGATGGCAAGATGATTGAACGAATTGAAAAGAGTACAGCACTTAAGAGAATGGGTAAACCCGAAGAAGTGGCACAGGTAGCTGTGTTCCTTGCTTCCGAAGCTGCATCATACATTACGGGCGCCGCAATTCCTGTTACAGGAGGGATTGATCTTCTCATAACTTAATTGATGCAGATAGCGTGAGGTTATCTAAGGTCAGCTTGCATTGAATATATCAACTGGAGATCTCAGCAAAAGATTAAGAAGCCCAGAATACAGAGATCTATAAGTACATTGGACTAGAGATCCGACGAGCCTTTGCAAACCCTGATCAGATAAGCATCCCCAAGCCTATGTAACCACAATGTAACTTATATTATGCAATGAAATGGCAGATGGAACAACTGCAGTGTATGGATTAGAGAGAAGTTCTTAAGATAAATTTTTTCTAATCAAGTTTATCTTTTTTCTAATGTTCTGATATCCTTTGGGTGGGACTCCTTCAGTGATTAAGGTACCCCTTAGATTTTTAATGGATTGCATCTTTTCATCTACAATGCGTGCACGCATCCGATCTGCATATTCTAAAGTCTCCAATATGGTCATATCTGTTACATCCACAATATGTGATAGAGGAACTTCTGTATCGAAGTGGATCATAGAGGCCTCAATAATAGTAGGTAACCCGTCATCGCCGTCATCGCCAAACCCCAGTAGTTTTAAAAAGAGATGTTTTCCTGGCGGTAGTTTCCCTTCGTTTTCAATATAGGCACGTAATAATACAGACTTTAATTCACGGAAGTTTCCTGGCCAGTTGTAGGAGATAAGCTTATCAATAGCATCATTTGTAATATTACATAGTTGGCTTATGTTACTATGTACAAAATCATTGAAATATTGATAAATATCACTCCCATGAATCTTTGCATTCTGGATAATTTCTCGAAGAGAGGGAATACGAAGGATCAGAACACCAAGCCGTTCATAAAGATCCCGCCGATAACCACTTTCATGAAGAATTTCTTTATTTGTAGCCGAGATTATTCGGGCGTTTGTCTTTTTCTCTTTGCCACTATCATCACCAAGAGGTGTATATGTTCCGTCATTGAGAACCCTTAATAGCTTAAGTTGAATTTCAGAGGGGATATCTCCGATCTCATCAAGAAAAACGGTTCCATTCTCAGCTTGCTCAAATGCACCCTTACGATCCTTGATAGCTCCAGTAAAGCTACCCTTCTTATGGCCAAAGAGGTGGGATTCAATTAGGCTCGTTGGTATACCTGGACAGAGAATAGGGAGAAAGCGCCCTTTCCTTTCGCTCAAATTATGAATTGCTTGCGCGATGAGGTCCTTACCTGTTCCTGTTTCACCAATAATCAATATTGGTTCAGATCTCGGAGCATATGAAGCAATACGATTTAAGAAAGTCTCATCATGAAATTCTGTTTCGAAGCCTAAAGCCCAAAGGTCACGCAGTGTTTCTGCTATTGTTCTTCTCATACCCTTTTCCTCTCATCTCATTAAAAATGATACTAAAAAGTATATCATTAATTTACTAAATCGTCAATATATTTGACCTATCATTTATATTATCTTTTATAATCAATAAGTTAAATATATTAACTCTTGGCATACCGTTTGCTTAATGGATCAACATTGAGATGAAAGGAGATGAATGCTGATGGATCGATTTTCAACTCTTGACGTTCACCTAGCCGCATTTCTTGAACTTCATGGAATATCTTCTAACTTGGAAAGACAAGGGCATCGGGTTGTATTTACCTTTCAGGACAGTGAGGCCAATGATCTAATAAATGCATTTAATCGTAATGTACTAGTGCCTGTTGCTGATTTTGTAAGTACTTTGAAAGGCCTTCGTGGAAGGATGTACCAGGTAAGAGATAATCATGAATATGATAAATGAAGCCCTTAGATATCAAGAAATTGGCCTTTCAATCATCCCAATTCGGCCAAAGGATAAAAAACCATTGGTCGCTTGGGAGAAGTACCAGAAAGATAGGCCAAGCGCAGAGCAGATAGAGCAATGGTGGACTCAATATACCAATGCAAATGTTGCTATAGTAACTGGGGAGATCTCAGGGGTTGATGTAATTGATATTGATTCTGAGAAAGGAATCGAGGCCTTATCAGAGCATCTAC
The DNA here is from genome assembly GCA_963847605.1 of uncultured delta proteobacterium. Classification (GTDB taxonomy): domain Bacteria; phylum Desulfobacterota; class Desulfomonilia; order UBA1062; family UBA1062; genus MWEI01. Next base: position 64,456 of record CAWKAM010000011.1, read on the forward strand.
CTGAGATATTCGAGACTCCAACGGCAATAACGCCGAGAGGTGGAAAACACCTGTATGTCGAACATAGAGATGGGCTTGGAAATGCTGTTCGTTTCATAGAAGATTGTGACTATCGAGGCCAAGGGGGTTATGTTGTAGCACCTCCAAGCATCGGGCAGAATGGTAAGCCCTACAAATGGTTACCGTATCTGAGCTTTGCAAATATCAAACCCGCTCCGATGCCAGAGAGTATTTATTTATTAATAAATGCATTTGGGGGGTATGGGGGGGACAGAGCGCAACGCAACAAAACGCAACAAAACGCAACAAATGCAACATTAAGCTTTGAGCAGGGGCACCGGGATGAATCACTCTTTCATGTTGCAACCTCTCTAATCAAGGGAGGGATGACCCCTGATAATGCATTAATATGTTTAAAGATATTAGCCTCTCAATGTAGTCCTCCATTTCCAGAAAAAGAAATTCGTACGAAAATTGAATCTGTTCTAAAGAGAACTTCGAGTAAAGAAAGAAACCTTACTGCAGAGATCCGGGAGGTAATAAGCGCAACATGGGGCAACATAAGCGCAACATTCATATATGAAAGCGCAACAATCGCAACACGAGAAGACAAGCATAAAGCAAGGACGATTCTTTCGCGGTTGGTACAAGAAGGGCTTATCGAACGTTTACCTGGTAAAAATGGATGGTATCGTAGAGTAGAAAATGAGTGTGAAGAAATTAACTTCCTCAATGCTGATACTGGCACAGTCAACATTGTCCTTCCTTTCGGCCTTCATAAGATGATTGAGATCATGCCAGGCAACATCATTCTGATTGCTGGGGAACCGAATTCCGGGAAAACAGGCCTGATCCTTAATATCATCCGAGACAATATGCATTCCCAGGAGATCCATTATTTTAATTCAGAGATGGGCTCTGGGGAACTACACAAGAGACTATCTAAATTCGACGGTATTATGCTCAATGAATGGAATTTCAAGGCATATGAGCGATCAGAGAATTTCGGGGATGTTATAAGGTCCGGCAAGTGCAAGCTGAACATAATCGATTTTCTGGAGATGCATGATAATTTCTATGAAATCGGCGGCAAGCTGTCAGAGATCCACAAGAAACTAAATGGTGCAATTGCAATTGTTGCAATTCAAAAAAATAAAGGTGTGGATACCGGCCTCGGAGGCTTTAGGACCCTCGAAAAACCACGCCTTGCTCTAGCAATGGAGCCAGGCGTCCTAAAGATCGTCAAGGCAAAGAACTGGAAGACCTCAGATAATCCAAACGGAAAACAAACGGACTTCAAGATCATCAATGGATGCAAATTTATCCAGGTAGATGGATGGGTACGCAGATGATGGCCAACATCATGGTTACAGTCTAGTTACATAGGCAGATAGGCTATGAATAATACAAGAGAAAACAAGGCACATAGGATTAACAATCCAATGCGCAAACGGCTTTTTAATTTAAAAGAAGCTGCAGAGTACCTTGGACGGCCAGTCTGGGGAGTTCGTACCCTTATATGGAATGGCAAGCTCCCTGTCATCCAAGATGGACGCAAATACTATCTTGATATCCAAGACATGGACTACTTCATCCTTAACGAGAAGAAAAGGATCTTCTAGAAGGATAGACTAAAATGAACGAAACGGGACGGTTATCGAGAAAACAAGAAAAAGCCATCCTGGCACTGGTATCCAGCAAAACTGTTGAGGATGCAGCCAAGGTATCCGGAATCGGTCGAACAACACTTTTCAAGTGGCTTCAGAATGATGCCTTCCAAGATGCCTATCGCAGAGCCCGGACAAAAATTGTTCAGCAGGCCATAGCCAAAATGCAAAATGCTTCGGGTCTAGCTGTGTCAGTACTTGAAGAAATCATGAGCGATAAAGAAGCCCTTCCCAGTACTCGGGTTAATGCGGCTAAGGCAGTACTAGAAACATCGCTGAAAGCTGTGGAGATTGAAGATATTTTGAGAAGAATTGAGCGGATTGAATCCAATATTAATAATAAAAATTAGAGGTAAAAAATGAATATCAGGAAAAGAGTTCTGGACATTGAAAGAAAATTACGAATCGACTGTAAGAATAGTTATGAGGATGCGAAGAGCCACACTGATGCTTTACTACGCCTTGGTAGAATTAAACCTGAAGAGTATGATGAGAAATTGAAAGAAGTTATTGAGAGCGGACTCGACACAAAGAAATTCTGGAAAGATATTCTTGATGCTATCTCTGGAAGGTCCCTCGGCCTGCCTTCAGAAAGGCGATGGGAAAAGGGAGGATCAAATGGAATTAAAAAATAGGGTTGCTAAGCTTGAAAAGGAACTCGGTATTAGCGGTAATCCCAAGGATGCAAAGAACTACGTCGATCTTTTACTCATGTTTGAGATAATTAAACCTGAAGATTATGATAAGAATTTGAACGAGATTATTGAGAGTGGGGTTAATACAAAGCAAGTTATAAAAAATATTTTGAAATCTATAAATGGTGAAACACTCGGCCTCCCATCAGAACAGGAGATGAGAGAAGGTAAAAATGGTAGCAACAAAGGTCTATCTTTCAATGAATAATAAAGGCTCTAAAAATTGGGTTAACCCTATGTGCAATTGGCTTGAATCCTAGGGTTCCGTCCCCAAAAGATGAATTATTATAGGTACCCTAAAGACTTTTCTTGATCTTTCCAATGAAGAGAGTATTATTTAAATCGGTTCAGCGCAGTGCGGCTAACACCACGCCGAACCTAACCACCAACCTGAACGAGGCAGGAAGATGGCTGGATTTGAAATTACTTCATCTTTCAATTTCATTCAATCTATATCCTCCTTCTATACCCTCTTTCCTTGCCCTCTTCAGGTTCTTCTCAAGACCACACCTGTGCCTATCGGTGCGGAAAAATCAAAATAGGAGGGCTTTATGAAAGAGGTACTGAGAACCATCGGAGACAAGGGTTACAGGGTTCAGGAGTTATTGGACACGCAGATGTTCGCCATGGAGCGCAAAAGGATCTGCCTGGACGAAATGGAGCGATTGAGAACGGGCAACGGAAAGGAGGTCTGACCATGGGATGCATCTACAAGCGAGGCAATACTCTTTGGATCAAGTACTACAAAAACGGTAAGCCGTATCTGGAGTCAAGCCGATCTGCCAAGATGGAGGATGCCCGGCGGCTCCTGAAGCGGAGGGAAGGCGAGATATCTGAGGGTAAACTGCCCGGCATTGTGTTCGACAAGGTTAGGTTCAACGAACTGGCGGAGGAATTCCTTACGGATTACCGGATCAACGAAAAGAAGTCACTTACGAGAGCCGAGCGGAGCGTGAACCACCTGAAAGAATGGTTTGATGGGGCCAGGATAACGGAGATCACCACTCCCCGGATCCAGCGATACATAGAGACCCGGCTTGAAGGTGGTGCGGAGAACGGCACCATCAACCGCGAACTGGCCGCACTCAAGCGGATGCTGAACCTTGGTGCGAGGCAGACACCCCCAAAGGTGGGTCTTGTGCCGTACATCCCGATGTTGAAAGAGAACAACGTCCGGTCTGGATTCTTCGAGCATGGTGATTTCCTAGCCCTACGGAATGCTCTGCCCGAGTACATGCGCGGGTTAGTGACCTTCGCTTATAAAACTGGATGGCGCGTCTCTGAGATCCGCGGCCTGACCTGGGTACAAGTGGACCTTCAGCAGGGTATCGTCAGGCTTGAACCAGGTACCACAAAAAACGATCAGGGGCGGGTGGTTTACCTCGATGAAGAGCTCCAGGAGGTCTTCGCTCGGCAATACGAACGAAGGAAGACCACTAGGAAGATCTCACCTTATGTCTTTACTGGCAGAGATGGTAACGATCCAATCAAAGACTTCCGGGGGACCTGGGACGCTGCATGCACCGAGGCCAAGATAGGGAGGCGTCTGTTCCATGATTTTAGGAGAACAGCCGTCAGGAACATGGTGCGTTCGGGAATCCCAGAGAGGGTAGCGATGATGATCTCCGGGCACAAGACACGGACCGTCTTTGATAGGTACAACATCGTAAATGCCGAAGACCTAAAGATAGCAGCGGCAAGGCAGGAAGCATACCTTCAAGCACAAATGGTTACAAAAACAGTTACAGTCACTGATTTTCCGAAGAAAGTAGTTTCAGCTAATACCATTCAACCCATTGATTTCACAAGTGCCCGAGGCCGGACTCGAACCGGCACAGAACCAAGTTCCGAGGGATTTTAAGTCCCTTGCGTCTGCCAATTCCGCCACTCGGGCAGGCAAGAGTTGATGTAAACGCATCGCATGAGCCCTGTCAAGCTTCTCCTCATCTTTTACCGGTTTCCCTTCATGAATCTCCCTGCTTGTGGTATTCCGTTAAAACACTTGAGAATTGTTCCGATCTTATTAAGGAGCGACATCATGGGCTCAGTGTGAAAGGAGCATGTTATGGTGAAGGTGACCTGCCTTGGTTCTGCCGGGACTGTAACGGGTTCGAATTTCCTTGTGGAGACTACCGCGGGCAAGAGGTTTCTTGTTGATTGCGGCATGTTCCAGGGCGGCAAGAAGATGGAACTGCGCAACTGGCGCGAATGGGATTTTGACCCATCACAGATCAAGGCGGTCTTTCTCACACATGCCCATATCGACCACAGCGGCCGATTGCCGAAGCTCGTCAGAGACGGGTTCAAGGGCAGGATCATCACCACTTCCCCCACGGCCCAGCTCTGCGAGATCATGCTCCTGGACTCGGCCCACGTGCAGGAAATGGATGCGCAATGGCAGAGCAGGAAAAGCAAGCGCAAGGGCCGTGACGATATCAGACCGCTCTACACTATAGAAGACGCCCAGAACAGCCTCCAGTACATCGTACCCGTGGAGGGCGATGAGATCATAAATGTGGAGGAAGGCATCCGGGTACGATTTAAGAATGCGGGCCATATCCTGGGCTCATCCATCCTGGAGATGTGGGTTACTGAGAACAGCCATGAGATCAAGATCGTCTTTTCAGGCGACATAGGCAAGGCTAACCAGCTCATCCTGAAAGACCCGGCCGAGATCTTCAATGCGGATTATCTGTTCGTGGAGTCCACCTACGGCAACCGTGTACATAAACCCATGGAAGAGAGCGAGGCCGAGCTTCTGGAGGCTATCAGCTATGCATATAATAACGGCGAGAAGGTGATCATCCCTGCATTTGCCGTGGAGCGGACTCAGGAGATCCTCTATTTGTTAAGCGATTTTCAGAGGCAGGGAAAGCTGCCCGACATACCGGTGTTCCTCGACAGCCCGCTAGCCATCAAGGCCACTGAGATTTTCAAGAGGAACAGAAAGTACTATGACGATGAGGCCGCGGCCATAGTGAAAAACGGCATCGACCCTTTCAGCCTGCCGAATCTCCATTACAGCGAGACCACGGCCGATTCCATTGCCATTAATGATCACAAGGGCCCGGCCATTGTGATAGCGGGAAACGGCATGTGCACGGCTGGCCGCATCAAGCACCACCTCAAGCACAACCTGTGGCGTGAAGGCGCGAGTATCGTTATCGTGGGCTTCCAGGCCAACGGCTCTACAGGAAGGAAGATCGTTGATGGATATGAGACCGTAAAGATCTTCGGCGATGATGTGGCAGTCAAGGCAAGGGTGTTTACCATCGGCGGGTTTTCTGCCCATGCCGACCAGAATGACCTGTTGGCGTGGGTGGGACACTTTAGCGAATCCAAAACCAAGGTCTTTGTTGTGCACGGCGAGTCATTGGTATCTGAGGAGTTCGCCCGTCTCATCACTGAGAAGATCGGGTTAACGGCATATGTGCCGCGCTGGAGAGAGCGCCTTATCCTCAAGGCCAAAGAGTTCCTTGCCCAGGCACCCGCGCCTGAAGAGGCGCCGGTTGACCAAAAGGCCGACATGCTCGCGGTCTTTGCCGATGTGGAGCGCCAGCTCGCAATCCTGAAAAAGCGCATTGAGAAGGATGAAAACCGTGTCCGTATCACTGATGAGGAGATCGACAGGCTCAGGTATGTTGAAGAGGAACTGGGCGGGATATTGGTTTAGGATGGAGATCGATATCTTGGAGGAGCGGCTTAAAGCCGCGAAAGCCATGAGCACTTGTTGTCGCGCCTAAAGACGCTCCTACAGGGATGCCGTTTCTATGAAACAGCCGCCACCTCCGCCTCCTCCGGACTTGGTACCGCCGGTAGTGGGTTTGGATGCCGAGCCTGCCTGCAGCGCAGAAAAGTGGTAGAGCTTGATCTCGATTGTCTGAGGAGAGAATCAGTTTCTTACCCCTTCCTCGTACCAGAAGTGGGGTGTGGATTGAAGATTGGAAGAGACTGAATCTTTCAGCTCCGAATGGACGATATGGCTCAGACAAAGTGCCACTAGGCTGGATATGACAAAGATACTATAAATAGGACAAGACTTTCTCTTAAGCAAAATCTGATTATTCAATTTTTAAAAAGCTCATAAGAAAAAGCCATACCGACCACCCCCGGCGGAGATGCCGAGGATGGTCTTGGTGTCTTGCTACAAAATGTTAAGAGCTGTCTTACTTTGGAGAGCCAGCCGGAGCCGGAGCAGCCGGAGCGGCAGCCGGAGCTGCAGCGCCGCCGGTGGTAGCTGCGGCAGGAGGTGCAGCCTCAGGAGCGGCAGGAGGTGTAGCTGACTCTGTTACTGCCGGCTGTTCGGTAGTTGCTTCCTTCTTCTGGCAAGCTGAAAAGCTAAACAGAAGCCCAAACACTACAACCACAAACAAAACCCATAAAGAACCCTTCTTCATCGTCATAATCTCCTATCCTTTTTATTTTCTGCCGATTTTATTCAGCAGGTGGTGTCTCCTCATGCAACATGAATCACCTTGTTGCTGACATGAATATCCGAGTGACCCATGCGTCTGTCGCACTCTGCATATTGTCTTCAGTGCAGGTGTGCTTGCTGTATTCCGCTATTACCGAGTTTTTCTGTGCCATGTCAACAGCAACGAGCATAAGGGGATTTATATATGGTGCATGCACCGGCACAGATGCTCCTGCACCTGCTCCCAATGCATGTATCGTTGATGCAGTTCTTCCTGTGAAGCACTTCCTCATCCATTGTATAGTGCATTCCATGGTGTTGTTTTCCTGCATAAACTAGAATGGATGTTTTGTCTACCCCTTTTTAGCCTTCATCGCACACTTTTCTTGTAGCTGCCGACTTATGCACTTCCCGATGATACCTTAGTCTCCAAGACATGTTTTACAGGATGCATTTACTTGCCGAGTATGAATTCGTCCCTGCGGTTCTTTGCCCAGGCTTCCTCGTTGTGATTGGGATCAGCAGGTTTCTCTTTGCCGTAGCTGATAGTTGAGACGCGTGCCGAATTGATACCCTGCGACACAATATAGTCGAGTGCCGCCTTTGCTCTGCGTTCTCCAAGGGCGAGGTTATATTCTGTAGTACCCCGTTCATCACAATTGCCTTCGATCTTCACCTTAAGCCCTGTATTACCCTTAAGAAAAGATGCAAGCTCATTGAGGGTTTCAATAGCCTCCGGCTTGAGATCAAACTTGTCAAAATCGAAGTATACCTTCTTATCAAAGCCTGCGGATGAAGCTGCGGCACTTTGAGCTGCCGCTTCAGAAGGAGCAGCTTCTGCAGGCTTCATCTCCTGTCCTGTTCCGGCTGAAGCAGCCTTCTGCGGCGGAGTAACTTCCTCTGCCTGTTTGGCTGCCTTCTTTGCACAGCCTGTTGCCATTAATGCAAGTAACAAACACATCATTACTGAACATATAAAGATTCTTTTCTTCATGACCGCTCCTTATTTAATCAATAATCCAAGAATGTCAAGACTGTTTGGATTTGGCTGACTTCATACTCTTTCGGTGTAAAAAAACAAGGATAAATTCTGACTGTCGAAGAAAGATATTGCATGGATCTACCAAACTTTGGTTGTGACGGTCTTATTTCATAAGGTTTCTTCTCATTTGTTATGGTTTCAAGCCATTTTGATGAAAAATGACTTTTTAAATCCCTTGATGATGGTTATGACGGAATAAATGGATATGTGAAGGGAATATCATGCTGCCGTGGCAAGCAGCCGCCGTTCCTTTAGTTGATGTGATCCCACTAACTTCAAGAAGCGCTCGATGATCTTGATTTTCAGCCCCTGAATATCTTCGGGGGTTAATCCCGAGAGATGCACCCTGCCGCCTGCCGCCTTTTCATGCCCACCTCCGGTTCCAAGACCTCGTAAAACCCTCAATACGACCCTTCCTGCCCGCCGTCCTTTCCTGGATGTGCGTACGGACATTACCAGATCGTCGCAGTATTCACCAATGCACAGGCTCCAATGAATATTCTCCATCCGAAGGAGAAAATCGGCCATCTCTGCAGCGATGTCAGGGTTATGGAGCCTTCCCATCTGAGAGATGATCACATCACCATACTGGATGGAGTTGTTGATGCCATCGGCGAATTTCAGGAAATAGGATTTGGGGATGCGGGGGTTCTCGATGGATGCAAGGGTTTTTGGTGCTATCTTGGGGAACAGATAGTTAAATGCCTCCAGGTCGGCCTTGCTCGTAGAACGCAGGAGGCCGTTGGTATCGGTCTTCAGACCGTAGAAGAGTGCGGTGGCATACATTTTATCGATTTTGAGATCGAGTTCGCGCAGATATTCGGTCATTATGGTGGAAGTGCTTCCATACCGGGGCCGCACGTCAATGAAAGGACACGTGCGGGTGATGTTCCTTAAGGGATGGTGATCGATCACGATATCTGGGATGATATCTTTAGGCATTAAGTTATTGCCCGTACCCGGCTGGGTATCCACCATGCAGATCACCGAGTATTCCCTGAAATCAATTTCACCAATCGGGATCATGTCGATCTTCAACCTGCGTGTGAGCTGGCGGTTCTCCGCCCTGCCGATAACCCCGCCGTAGCAGATCGTAACCTTGGACTTGGATGTATGGATGAATATACTTTTAAGTGCTGCGGCAGAGGCTATGGTGTCCGGGTCGGGATTGTTGTGGCAGACAATAAGAATACGCCTTTTCTGGCCTACAGAGGCGATGAGACTATGTGCAGGATTTTCCACGATGCATTCCTTATTCTAGGGCAGCCATTTATCAGAAAAACCAAGAACATGCAAACGGATTGGTTTGCACACCCTCACCGATGGTGGTGGGCATGGCGGGGCTGGGATGAGGATTTTCTGCCTCTGAACCCTTGCCTCCTTTGCAAATTCCTGGCGGGCCGTGCGCGGAAGCTCTTATCCTCTAAGAACAGGGACTCTTCGGGCCAGATGACGGGTATCTTCATGCCGAGGTACTTTTCAATGGAATCAAGGGCATGGACATAATTTTCACACACAAGTGATATGGCCTTACCGTCCTTCCCTACCCGTGCCGTGCGGCCTATACGGTGGACATAGTCCTCGCAGTCCTCAGGGATGTCATAGTTGATCACCAGGTCGAGGTCGTCCACATGCAAACCCCTGGCCGCCACATTCGTCGCTACGAGCAAGGGAATTCTGCCATTCTTGATTCCGTCAATGACCTCGAGCCTTTTCTTTTGCGGGAGATCGCCCGTAATGAACTCGCATGTGAACTCGTTCATTCTTAATCGCCGCGCAACCTCTTCGGCGGTCTGCTTCATATTGGTGAAAATGAGACAGTTTTTTGGTCTCTCTTTGCCGAGTATCCCCAGGAGGAGGTTCATCTTTTCTTCGTTACCCACATGGTAGAGTTCCTGGGTGACCGTGTCTACGGTCAGTTGTTCAGGGGCTATCTCGACCTCGACAGGGTTGTTCATGTACTGCCAGGCGAGCTCTTTAACCAGGAAACTCAAGGTTGCGGAAAAGAGCATGGTCTGGCGCTTGTGAACCGGAGGCATGGCCCTGAGCATCCTTCTCAGGTCTGCAATAAAGCCCATATCGAAAAGGCGGTCCGCCTCGTCGATGACAAGGACTCCGATGTCTTTATAGCTCAGTTTCCCTGACCGGTTGAGGTCAATGATCCTGCCGGGTGTACCCACAATGATATTTGCTCCCTGGCGCAGCTGCTGTTCCTGGCTCTTGTATCCGACACCGCCATAGATGCAGGCGACCTTGTAGTCGAGATGGGCCCCGAGGAGTACGGCCTCACTCTCCACCTGGACGGCGAGTTCCCGGGTCGGCACGATGATCATGGCCTTAGAGCTTTTTTGATCTTTAAGGTTCTGGAGGATCGTAATGAGAAAGGCTGCGGTCTTTCCCGTTCCCGTCTGAGACTGGGCACACACATCCCTGCCTTTCAGGCTGTGTTTGAACGTAGCCTCCTGGACCGGTGTGCATACGGTGAAACCCGCGTCATTGATACCGAGCATAATACGCTCGTCTAGATGCAAATCAATAAAGTGCATGAATACTCCTTGGTAGTTTGGTTGGTCGAACTATCTATCGACAATGTGGTCCTGATTTCATGAATGATATGCCTAACTGATTTGCTTATAGGCATTGCAGCCTAAAAAGTCAAGAATAAAGATAGCATAGGGTGAGCAAGTGCGGAATGCCTAACGACTTTGACTATAGATACCATATCGGATACAATTAAAGCCTTTATTGTGAAGGGCTGATCCGGTAATACCCCTTTGAGAGAAATACCATCTTGATTTCTTGAATGGGTTTATTTCATATGGGGTTTAAGAAAAACTTTTTAAGGAGTTTTCATGCCGATCTACGAGTTTTATTGCAACAGGTGCGACACTATATACAACTTCTTTTCCAAGACCATCAATACGGACAAGACGCCGAAGTGCCCGAAGTGCAAGACCATCAAGCTCAAGCGCAGGGTTTCGATATTCTCTGCGTTATCAGGGAGAAAAGGCGATGAGGCGGAAAGCGACATGCCGCCCTTTGATGAGGCCAAGATGGAAAAGGCCATGTCCATGCTGGCGAGCGAGGCAGGAAACATTAAGGAGGACGATCCCCGGCAGGCCGCCCAGCTCATGAGAAAGCTGACAGAGGCAACGGGTCTGAAGATGGGCTCGGGCATGGAAGAGGCCCTGGCAAGGATGGAGAGGGGTGAAGATCCTGAAAAGATCGAGGCCGAAATGGGCGACCTGTTTGAGGGAGAAGCCCCTTTTTTAATGGAGCAGAAGTCAGGGACAGGGAAAAAAGGCACCAAGCCCAAGGTGGATGAAACACTCTACGATCTGTAATGCGCACTTCTTTATGGTACCCTGATGTCCAGGGTTGATTATGAGGGTGCACTTTTTAAACTCTTGGGGGACGAGATGATCGTATCGACTGCGCGACCCTATTTCTGCCCCTATCCGGGATATTTTGCCAAGATCCTGGCCTCCGATATCTTCGTTGTCCTTGATGAGGTCCAATTTCCCCAAGGCTCCACCTGGATCACCCGCAACCGGTTCAAGAATGACCAGGGAACGTTGTGGATGAGCATCCCGGTGTGGAAGAAGGGTTTGGGTCTGCAGATGATCAGCAAGGTGAAGATCTGTAATGAAGTTCTCTGGCATAAAAAGCACCTGGCAAGTTTGCAGCAGGCCTACCGGCATGCGCCTTACCGTGATGAGCATTTAGGTATATTTGAACGTCTGTTTTCTCCGGATCAGGAAAACATCTTGGATATGAACATGGAAATCATGGCATATGTGCTTGGAGAACTTGGCTGTACGACCAGGATCATCAGATTGTCCGAACTCGGTATCAAGGAAAAGGGCACCAGACTGATCGTGGATATCTGCCTGGCCTTGGGTGCATCACGTTATCTGGCGCATGATTCGGCAGTGAAGTGGCTCGACAGTGTTCTCTTTGAACAGGCCGACATTGAAATGAAATTTCACAAACCCCCAATACCGATATACCCCCAACTATGGGGGCCATTCATATCCAACCTTTCGATATTTGATCTCCTGTTCACCTGTGGGCCCAGGACTCGCGAGATAATAAGGCAGTGATCAGTGATGAGAAAAGAAAGTGAATAGTGACTCGTGAATAGTGACTGAGCCTGTCCCCCCTCCTTTATGGCCCTGCTCGTCATACCGAAGATCAAGATAAGCGATCACGGCGTGTTTGATGGAGAGACGTTCTCGATAGTCGATTTGTTCGAAAAGCCCTAATATTTTAGAATTTAATTTCCGATGGGGAAAATAAGTCATATTCATTGAAGAGGTATGGCGGTAGTAATGAAGGAAAACCAGCATGAAGATGAGGTCGGGCAGGGCCTTGAGTCGGGCTCTCTTTATGTCATCGATACTTTGAACGAGTTGAAGATGACCCGGGAGAGGCTTAGACAGATCGAGGCGCACTACCAGTTTATCTTAAAGAATACATCCGACCTTTTTGTCATCCATGATCTGGATGGCCGCATCATGGAGATAAATCTTGTTGATAACGATTTCTACGGGTTCTCTGAGAAAGACCTTGTCGGAGTCGGGGTTAGCGACCTCATTCCTAAACGGTACCGGCAAGAATATGATGGGTATATGGAGAAAATCATGAGGGACCGGAATGTAAAAGGTTCCCTCAGGATCGAGACACTTGATGGCAAAGAGCGCATCATGGAATACAAGGCAACCCTTGTTTCCGATGAGATGGGCCCGGTCATGGTGAGGGTTATTGCCCAGGATATTACCGAAAGCCACCGTGCACTCAAGGCGCTCGAAAAGAGTGAGGAGAGATACCGGAGTATCCTTGATAACATTGAGGAAGGCTATTATGAAGTCGACCCCGCGGGAAACTTCATTTTTGTGAACGATTCCATGAGCAGGATTGTCGGGTTTCCACGGGATGAGATTATAGGGTACAGCTACCGGAAGTTCATGGATGCTGCCACTGCACGGCAGATATTCTCGGTTTTTCATATGGTTTTCAAGACCGGAAGACCGGACAAGGGATTCGATTGGGAGATCATCCTTAAAGATGGAGAGAAAAGGTCTATAGAGAGTTCCATCAGCCTGATGAAAGATTCTAAAGGGCAGCCGTCAGGGTTCAGAGGGATATTGAGGGACATCACCCATCGAAAACATGCGGAAGAGCTCCGCAAGGCCATGATCAAGGCAGAGGCCCAGAACAGGGCCAAGAGCGAATTTCTGGCCCACATGAGCCATGAGATCCGCACCCCCTTGAACGGCATCATCGGGATGGCGGAGATCGCCCTGGATACCGATCTAACCGATGAGCAGCAGGAGGTCATAACCACGATTTACCGTGAGTCGGAAAACCTGTTGAGCCTCATCAATGATATCCTTGATTTTTCCAAGCTGGAGTCCCGGCGGCTTGAGCTAGAGAAAATCCCATTTGATCTCAAGATCCTCATGGAGGACATTGCCCGCAGTTTTGCCGTGAGGGCTAAGCAGAAGGACCTGGAACTCATCCTGTATATATCCCCCGAGATGCCGACCCGCATCGTGGGAGATCCCGGCAGGCTCAGACAGATCCTGACCAACCTTGTGGACAATGCCTTGAAATTTACCGACAAAGGGGAGATCCTCCTCAAAGTAGAGTACCTCGAAGGCATAGGTGCTCAGGCAATGGTTCGCTTCCTTGTGAAGGATTCAGGCATCGGTATCCCCCCTGACAAACAGGGTGCCATCTTTGAGAGCTTTACCCAGGAAGACTCATCCACGACGCGTAAATACGGCGGCACAGGGTTAGGGCTCTCCATATCAAAGAGACTCACAGAACTGATGGAAGGCCGGATCGAGGTGGAGAGCGAGAGGGGAAAAGGGAGCACATTCTGGTTTACAGCGGTCTTTTCACTCCAGGATGGACAGGACACACGTCCTGTTCAGTCAGAGATAGACCTCTCAGGCTTAAATGTGCTTGTGGTGGATGACAACACATCCGCACGCTCAACCTTTGCATCCTATCTCAGGGCCTGGGGTTGTATACCGGTGGAGGCCACTTCCGGACAGGAGGCCCTGGACATCCTGAAAAACAAGGCTTCGGCCGATAACGAGATCAACCTTGTGGTCACCGATTCCTACATGCCTCTCATGGATGGATTCGAGCTTGTTGCTCATATCAGGGCCCTGAACACTATGAAAGGTGTTCCCATCATTATGCTTACCCCATCCGGCAGTATCGGAGACGGACTGAGGTGCTCTCAGGTGGGCATTCAGGGATATCTGCCCAAACCGATTCGCAACGATGAACTCCATCGTGTCATAACCGCCGTGCTTAAACAGGGAGAAGTGAATCCTGAGATATCTTCAGGGAAACTGATTACCCGCTATGCCCTCGCAGAAGAGAACAGCACAGGCCCGCATATCTTGTTGGCGGATAATTATCCGACAAATCAACAAGTGGGCTTAAGACACCTCACCAATGCAGGATGTCTTGTGGATGTGGTGGAAGATGGGGAGCAGGCCTTGGCCGCATACAAGCAAACTGCTTATGATCTCATCCTTATGGATATCGAGATGCCGCACATGGACGGCTTCACTGCGACAAAGGCCATACGGCAGCTTGAGGAGAGGCTCGCTGGTGGCGATAAGACTGGAAAACACATCCCCATCATTGCCATGACCGGCCATGTAATCGAGGAGTTCAGGAAGAAATGTTTTGATGCAGGAATGGATGACTTCCTTCCTAAACCGGTGAAGCGAGGCGATTTAATCGCAATGATCAAGAAGTGGGTCCCGGTGCAAAACGCCGTGAGAACAGGCCTGCCCGAGGCGGCCGATAAACACGGCATGACCTCTATGGGCGAAGAACATGCCCCGCTCGATAGGGGGCGGGCACTCGAAGAGTTCGATGGCGACAAGGATTTCCTTGCAAGGCTTTTGAACGGTTTTGTGGACACCGTGAGGGGGCAGATCCCCGCCATTAGAAAGGCCCTTATGGACGGTAATGCAGAGATCGTCAGGAGGGAGGCCCACTCTATTCAAGGCGGCGCCGCAAACCTGACCGCTGATGACCTGTCGGGCCGTGCCCTTGAGCTTGAAAGGCTTGCCGGACAAGGATCCCTTGAGGGTGGGATGGAGGCGCTGGGCAGGCTCGAACAAGCGTTTCAGAGACTTGAGATTTTTACACATGGATTCTAAAATATGTACAGAAACGAGACAGCGGGGTTGATAAATGATCGAGTGACAACTCCTCAGAGGGATTGTACATTGAGGTCAGGAGGTTAGATGAGAATCCTCGTGGTTGATGATGAGCTTGTAAGCCGGGAGAAGATGAAGCGCATCATGAGCTCACTTGGTGAGTGCGATGAGGTAACGAGCGGACAGGATGCCCTCAAGGCATTCATGGATGCTTCTGCGGAAAATAAGCAATATGATCTGATCACGTTGGATATCTCAATGCCGGAGATGGATGGAACCGAAGTGCTCAACCGGATCCGCAGCATGGAGAATGATAATGGTATACCCAAAGAAGGCCAGGTCAAGATCTTCATGGTCACTGCGTCATCTGAAAAGGATATTATTCTCGCGTGCATTAAATCCGGCTGTAATGACTATATCATGAAGCCCTTCACCATCGAGACTGTTGCCAAAAAATTAAAGGATAACGGAATCGCGGAGCAGCAGCCACCAAACGGGTCATCGACCGAGAACGGACCTGCCCAGGAAAAGAAGAATCCGCTTACCAAGATCATTGCACAGTTCAATAGAGGTGAGATCGAGCTCCCGCCTATGCCCCAGATACAGACCAAGTTCCATGCCTTGATAAAATCAGGGGCAGATCTGCAGGAGATCGGAGGGCTTTTAAAGCAGGACCCGGCTATCTCATCGAAGCTCATCAGTATATCCAACTCGTCTTTTTATCGAGGCCTGACGGAGAACATCACATTGGAACAGGCCATCGGCCGTTTGGGGCTTTTAGCCGCAAAACAGACAGTCGATGCCCTTTCAAACAGGTCGCTCTATCTTGGGACCAATCCGAAATACACCGAAGTCATGGAGAAGCTCTGGGAGCATTCACTTTCGTGTGCCCATGCATGCCAGGTC
This sequence comes from uncultured delta proteobacterium, assembly GCA_963847605.1. GTDB lineage: Bacteria > Desulfobacterota > Desulfomonilia > UBA1062 > UBA1062 > MWEI01. The sequence continues at coordinate 80,373 of CAWKAM010000011.1, forward strand.
ATTACTGAGGCCAAGGGGATGAAGCTGAGTGAGGACCCCTTCACGATGGGCCTGCTCCATGACATCGGGAAGCTCATGCTCCTGCGGGTTATGGGGGAGATCGAAAAGAAGGAAAAAGACATAAAGGCTGTTCCTGCCGATGAGTTGTTGGACTCGCTTGCGGCCTATCACGTTAAGATCGGGGCGGTTCTCTTGAAAAGGTGGAATTTCCCCGGGGTGTACTTGCAGGTAGCGGAGCTCCATGACCATATAGATGGTATCCAGACGCCGAGCAAAGAGCTGCTGGTTGTGCATCTCGCCAATGTGCTCGTAAAGTCCATGGGGTATGGCACACCAAATCCCGAAGGCATTGACCCGGAAACTCTGGCTTCCCTTAAAGTCCTTAAGATAGACCCCGCAGAGCTTGGATCTATCAAGGAGCAAGTGAAGGTGCGGATGGAAGAGCTCAAGAGTTATCTTGAATAAGTTATACCTCCTGACCATGTGAACATTCCATCTTAATATTGTGTAATAATCGCCTTTTTATGTGATTTCCTTGTCATGAATCTGTCATTTAGGGTATATTCAATCGCCCAGGTATATGTTCTTGAAGTATTCCGTTGTGAGGGAGGATGTTATGAAGGTACTTGCTTTGAATTCCAGCCCCAGGATCAAGGGCCAGAGCAAGACAGAGCTCATGTTGAGCCATCTCACAGCCGGGATGGAAAAGGCCGGTGCCCAAGTGGATGTTGTCAACCTGCGGACAAAGTCCGTTAAGAACTGTGTTGGGTGCTTGACCTGTTGGACCAAGTCACCCGGTAGGTGCATCCACCGTGACGACATGACTGAGGAGCTCTTCCCCAGGTTTATCGAATCCGATATCGCTGTTTTTGCTACCCCTCTGTACCACTACACCATGAACGCTGCCATGAAGGCCTTTATAGAACGGACCCTGCCTGTGCTGGAACCGTTTATTCAGGAAAAGAAAGGCATCAGCTACCACCCTCTTCGCCTGCGGCACCCAGCGGTTGCAGTTCTTTCAGCGGCAGGCTTTCCTGAGATGTCGGTGTTCGATCAGCTCTCCAACTACCTGCGATTCATGTACGGCAGAGGACTCATCGCCGAGATCTATCGGCCTGCAGCCGAGGCCATGGTAATGGGGCCGAACAAGAAGGTGCGCGATGATATCCTTGATGCCCTCTCGCAGGCGGGTGGAGAGATGGTAAAAAATATGAGGATTACACCTGAGACAATGGAGCGAATCACTCAACCCATAGGTGATAAGAAGGTTTTGTTGAGGGCTGCAAATATCTTCTGGAAGACCTGCATCCGGGAGAAGATGACCCCTGAAGAGTTGAGGGCAAAGGGCGTTGTTCCAAGGCCGGAGACCATAGAGGATTTTGCCCTGCTTATGAAGATGGCCTACAAGCCTGAGTCTGCAAACTCTAAGCATGCTGTCCTCCAGTTCGATTTTACCGGTGAGCAGTCGGGTTCCTGCTCATTCATAATTGCCGATGGGGGCATTGAAGAATCCGTGGGACCGGCGGCAGGACCCGACCTCGTGGTAAAGGCCCCCTTTGGGGTCTGGATGGATATCCTTACGGGAAAGACGGATGGTCAGGATGCCCTCATGAAGGGCAAATATACGGCTGAGGGTGACCTCGCATTGCTCATGCGTATGAAGGAGCTTTTCAGCAACCAAGGATAAGGGGTTTCCGTAGAAGGCATTCTCCTGTTCGGGCTCCTCATCCTTTATCAAGTTATAGGTAAGTGTTAACATGAATGTACTCATTGAATCAACTGCACAGCCGGTCCTCATTAGACGCTCGGACGGAGTTGTGCACATGGTCCTCAACCGGCCTGATGTAATCAACAGTCTCACCCTGGATATGATCTACATCATAGCTGAGGCGCTCTATGATGTAAGGAACGATGATTCAGTAAGACTCATCATCCTAAGCGGCGCAGGCGAGAGGGGGTTTTGTGCGGGCGGAGACATCAAGCTGTTGGCCCGGGCTGTTACGGAAAATAATCTTGAGCCCGCCATGCAATTCCTCAAGGAGGAGAATGATCTTGACCTGGCCATCCACCGATATCCCAAGCCCGTGATCATATTTGCCCATGGGGTCACCATGGGAGGAGGGCTTGGTCTTTCGTCAGGGGCAGACATCACCATCGCAAGCGAGACAACGCGCATGGCCATGCCCGAGACGCGGATCGGCTTCTTTCCCGATGTCGGATCCACGGGTTGGCTGTTCTTGAAGTGCTCCGGGGGCTACCCCGAGTTTCTCGGTCTCACCGGGTATGAGATGATCGGCGCTGAATGCGTACGCATCGGATTGGCCGACTGTCTCATCCCCTCATCAAGGTTTGGTGATGCCTTGGAGACCCTGAAACTGCATGCACCTTCCTTGTCTTCAGAAAGGAAAGATGCGGTAAGAAGATCGCGGGATCTTCTCAAGCCTTTTGAGCAACGAGAGATACCTGCAAACCCGGAAATGGACCGATGGGTCAAGGAGTATTTCGCCGGTAAGACATCCGTGCTTGACATATTGAATGGCCTGAGGGCCTGCAGTATACTCAATGATCTCTGTGAAGGGGTGTTCGGCAGGCTTAAGGAGCGTTCGCCGAGCGCCGTGTTTGTTACGCTCAAGTGTCTGCGCCGCGACGAGGGCAGAGACCTTGCCGAAGTCTTCCAGGCGGATCTGAAGGTCGCCCGATATCTGATGGGGCGGCACGATTTCAGGGAGGGGGTGCGCGCGCGGCTCATCGACAAGGATAACTGGCCACAATGGGACCCTGACAGTTTCGAGAAGGCTGCCCTGGAAGAGCCTCTCATGCCCATAGACAACTGACCCGTTTCACACAAGCACACCCCCCTCATGATGTATCTTGCAAGACGGTTTAACCTGTACATGCTCATGCATGAAGCACGAAAGGAGGAAGCATGAAGCAAGATCCTTCCGGACTTATTGAACGCCTCGGCATCAAGACACCCCTCATCGGGTTCTATGATGCTCCGGATACTTACGGATTCGAACCGGTGGTGGCACCTGAACCCAAGAAACATGTTTGTGTCTTCGCCTTTTACAAGGACTGGCTGGGCGGGAAGACCCTGCTTATCACCAAAGACAACTTCGGATGCGGTGGTGCCGGCACGGCCCTGTGCAGCGTGGCCACTAGGTCCAGGCAGGAATACATCACCTTCCTCGTGGACACCGAGGGGCTCAAGGCCGACCACGAGATCATGGGTAGATGGATCGACAAGCGCAGGACCTACCGCCAGGAACATCCCAATATCCTCATAGGGCCCCTGAAGGAAGGCAAGGAACAGTACCTGAAGACCGTGACCTTTTATGTGAACCCCGACCAGTTGAGTGCACTCATCATCGGGGCGCACTACCGTAACGCCCCCGGCGACCCGCCTGCCGTCCTGGCCCCCTTCGGGTCAGGCTGCATGGAGATGATCACCCCATTTGAAGACTTAAGCATGCCCCAGGCCATTATCGGAGCCACCGACATAGCCATGCGGCAGTGGCTGCCACCCGACATCCTGGCCTTCAGTGTGACGGTCCCCATGTTCGAGCAGCTCTGTTCTCTCGATGAGAAGAGCTTCCTCAATAAGCCGTTCCTGAAAAACCTTCAGAAATCGAGGGCTAAACATGGAACTTGACTCAGCCTCGATCAAGCAGATGATCCTCGCGGAAGGGATCGACCTCGTCGGCATTGCCTGTGCCGGTGATTTGCTTCTTGCCCGCCCGGCCAGACCTGCCTTAAGGCTTATGCCCACAGCCGGGAGCGTGATCGTCATGGCGGTCTCACACAGCCTGGGAGCGGTTTATGCCCCGGATCTCAAACTCTGGACCAGAAACAAGATGCAGACATCGAGACTGCTGGACCGGGTTGCAGAAAAAGTGGGCCGATATCTTGAGCGAGGCGGGTTTCTCTCATTACCCGTATCTGCAGACAAGCCCGTGGAGATCCATAAGAGGGACCCTGAGACGGGCAAAGCACTCAAACATACAAAGGTCCTGGGGCAGCTCTCATTGAAGCACGCAGCCATAAGCGCCGGTCTCGGCGCCATGGGCAGGTCGAATCTTCTCATCACCGAGCAATTTGGACCTCATGTAAGACTTGGCGCGATAATCACCGAGATGCTGCTGGAACCGGATGTCCCCAAAGCACATGATCCCTGCCCGGAAGGGTGCAGGAAGTGCGAGCGTGCATGTCCGGTTGGCGCCCTCAAGGATAGTGGATACGTTGTTGATCCGTGTTTTCACTATTGGACCTGGGGATTCGAAAAGATCCCGCCCAAGAGACTTAAGGATTGGCCGGGATATATGATGATGCTCCTCAGGCATAACCGAAAGAGGGATTTCATTGTTGAGTTCGGCCAGACCATGATTACGGATGTGGACAACTGTATTGCGTGCATGAAGGCATGCCCCATAGGCACTCAGTGGAAGAATATCAGGCCGAAGTCTATAGGATAGCAGTATCTCAATGAATGGAGGTCGGACGATGTTGAGGGATATAGTTATCCAGAACAGATCGTACAGGAGGTTTTACCAGGACCATATAGTCACAAAAGATGAGCTGAAGGCATTTGTGGATCTTGCGCGTCTCTCCGCATCAGCAGCCAATATGCAGCCGCTGAAGTACTTCATCTCGGCTGATGTGCAGACCAATTCCTCCATATTCCCTCATCTCGGCTGGGCTGCATACCTCAAAGACTGGCCGGGCCCCGCTGAGGGAGAGAGGCCTTCGGCCTATATCATCATCCTGGGTGACAAGCAGATAGCCACGAATTTCTGGTGCGACCACGGGATTGCGGCACAATCAATTCTCTTGGGGGCTGCAGAGAAGGGGCTCGGCGGGTGCATGATGGCTGCTTTCAACAGAAAGGACCTTGCTGAAGCACTGAGCATCCCCGAGCACTATGAGATCCTGCTGGTGATTGCCCTGGGCAAGCCCAAAGAAGAGGTCAGGATCGATGCAGTGGGCACTGAGGGAGATATCAGGTATTGGCGGGATGAGGAAGGCGTGCACCATGTTCCCAAGCGCTCGCTCGAGGATATCATCATCAAACGGTTCTAGGTATCCGTGGGTAGAGGATTTCAGTATGTGAAGGGGGCGATATGGACATCGAGACAGCCATACGGAGCAGGAAGAGCATAAGGGGCTTCAAGCCTGACAAAGTGCCCCGGGCGATCCTTGAAGAGATCCTGGAGCTTGCGTGCAGGGCTCCGTCCACCATGAACACCCAACCCTGGGAGTTCCTCGTGATCGACGGGGATGTTCTGAAAAAGATCGCCCATGAGAACGTCCGCAGTCTCCGCTCCGGGGCCATGATACACCCCGAACACATCATTACGGGCTGGCCGAATCAAAGCGTCTATCGCAAACGGCAGGTGGAGGTGGCCATGCGCATCTTCCGCCTCATGGGCATCCCCAGGGAGGACAAAGACAAGCGTGCAGCCTGGATGGAACGGGGATTCCGATTCTTCGACGCACCGAGTGCCGTAATCATCCTGAGCGATAATGCCTTGACCGAAGCAGGCCCCCTTATGGATATAGGTGCCCTCATGCAGACCATCTGCCTGGCAGCCCTCGATCATGGCCTTGGTACCTGCATTGAAGACCAGGGCGTGATGTATCCGGAAAACATAAGATCCGTGGTAAAAATTCCGGAAACAAAGCGTATCATCATCTCCATAGCCATCGGCTATCCGGACTTGGATTTCCCGGCGAACAGGGTAGTAAGTCCGCGAGAGGATATTAACACCATAACCACCTGGTGCGGTTTTACCTGATAATGACCGGAGAGAAGAGCTATGGACATCTATGAATTCCTCCACACGAACGATATACCCTATGAGCGCTATGACCATGAGGATAAGGATCTCTGGCAGAGTAAGGCCATCCAGTGTCATCCCCTGGTAAACACAAGCACTCTCGTGATCTCACGGGATGATATCGAGCGGTTCCTCATCCTTACTGGACACACACCAATGATATTCAATGTGCCGGGGCGAGTCGAATAAGATGAGTGATCAGTCATATAGGATGGTTAAAAGTTAGTGCAATCCACCAAATCAATGTAGACAAATCCTTTTCTCCATGCGTCTTACATGGCAACGAGTAAGAAAAAGGCAGACGCGGATATTTAAGTGCTGGTAGAATGTAGGGTAATGCAGGAAGATGGAAGGCACAAGGATAACAAGATCAGCACGGATATCGAGATCCTCGTCAGGGCTGCCATTGACGGTGACAGGCGCTCATTTGAGGAGCTGATCGAGATCCATCAAGGAGGAATTTTTCGCATGGTGTATGCACGTCTTCAGTCAAGAGCGGATGCAGAAGACCTGGTTCAGGACGTGTTCCTGAAGGCATACAGCAGCATGAACACGCTCAGGAGCCCTGAGCTTTTTAGGGCCTGGCTCTATCGCATCGCCGTCAATAAGGTCAAAGATTTTCGAAGGAGGCAGAAATTTGCCTCCCTGTTCAGTTTTGGAGAAAAGGATATGGACCAGGAGCATCCGGACCCAAGCCCGGACGGTTACGACCAACTGGCCGGGAAGCGATTCTGGGACCGTTTCAACAAATTTCTTACGTGTCTGCCGGGACTCCAGCAGGAGGTATTCAGATTGCGTTTCCTTGACAGCTTAAGCATCCAGGAGATTGCAATAACGCTTGATAGGAGCGAGAGCGCAGTAAAAACGCATCTGTACCGGGCCATCGAGAAGTTTAGAAAAGAATATCCGGACGAAGGAATGTCCGCGGAGGTAGCGAAATGAGGCGCGATAAAAATGTGCATCTGGACCCGCTGCGTATAACCATGTCTCTGATAGACGGGCAAGACCTTACAATGCATGAACGGGATCATCTGGAACACTGCCCTGAATGCTGCGAAGCCAGAAGGCTTTTAGCCGGCCGGCTCGATTCACTCTCGGAACAGGCTTTACGGTTCACTCCGGTCTCCCGGATGAAGGTCAGGCTTCCAGCCTTGGAGCCGGTAAAACCTTCAACATGGCTCATCAGATGGCCCACGGGGGCAGTTGCCGCCATGGCATCCTTGGCGCTGGTATTGGCCCTGGTTCTGCCCCAGTTTTTCACCCAGACAATACCCCATAGCAACAGGGCCGATCTCGCCCGGGAGATGGCGCAGGATAAGAGGTTTACTGCCGAGGTCCGGCAGCTTGAAGAAAATTCTTTGGCTTCGGCCTATGCCGAGATCCTGCCTTCGAGCGATTCTACCATGGATGATGATGCCTTTGATTATATGGACCCGATGGAAACGATGCCGGATGAAATGGATATACAAGGAGAATAGATATGAATAAGTACTTTGTCGTGGCTGTTGTGGTACTTGCCGCAATGATCATCACCTCCAAGGATGTTTATGCACAGGACATGGGAAACGGGAGGTGGTGGCAACGGCCTGGGGTGGCCAAAGAACTCAACCTGACGGATAAAGAAAAGCAGGCCCTTGATGATATGTTCATCAAAAACCGGGACAAGTTCATCGACATGAAAAGCGATCTTGATAAAGAGCGGCTCAAGCTGGAGGACATCCTGAATAAAGAGCCCGTAAATGATACTTCCGCAGCAGCCCAGTACAAACGGGTGGAGGAGAAGAGGCAGAAGCTTGCTGCAGAGCGCTTCAAGTATATCCTTGGCGTAAGAAAGATCCTTGGTCAGGACCGTTTCCAGCGGTTGAATGCCATGGTGGATGAGATGCGGAAAAAAAGGTTTGGGCATGAAGGTCAAGGGTTCAGGGGTAAAGAGGAACAGTAATACTTATCCAGCATTAAAAGATTACCAAAAGATAACGTGCGCTGCATCATAATACATTCGAAATCCATGAATGGGAATACATATAAGAAAAGAAAGCTATACCCATGAGGAGGTATCAGCATGAAGGGAATATTTTCTTACCCACGGAAGGGAATCAGTTTTATCCTGTTCTTGTCCTTAATCTTTATCCTACAAGGATGCGGAGGCAGCGGAGGCGGGGGTAGTTCTTCATCAACCGGTAGTAGTTCCACATCAGGCCAGGCCTTGATCGGACTCACCGATTTGCTTATAAGCCCTGCCGCTTCATTGCCTGATGGTAACTTAGCTTTACTGCCGGCCACTTAGAGCACTTTCATGGTTGATTAGTCCACTAAGCTGTGTTGAGATCACATCCATGAAACTCGATGATATCGACAAGAAGGTCCTCGCTTGTGCCCAAGGGGACCTGGATGTGTGCGAACGGCCTTTTGATAAGTGGGCAGACAAGCTCGGCATTTCCGTTCAAGAGGTCATATCACGGCTCCAAGCGCTGAAAGAAAAAGGGGTAATCAGAGAGGTTAAGGCCGTGCTTAGGCATAGAAAGGCCGGGTTAAGAGCCAATGCCATGGTGGTCTGGGCCGTGCCGCCGGCTCAAGCGGACGGGCTTGGGGCACAAATCGCATCTTCTGCTTCTGTGAGCCACTGCTATGAGCGTAAGGGCTTTGCCCCCTATACGGTCTTTTCCATGATCCATGCGCGCTCAAAAGATGAGATCATCAAAACGGCCGGAGACATCTCGTCGTTGACCGGTATAAGGGATTACCGGATATTCTGGAGCATAAGGGAGCTGAAGAAGACTTCCATGAGGTATTTCTTCCAGGAGGATTCTTGTGACGAATAAGGACCTGTTCGAGGCGGCGCAGAAGGTCATACCGGGCGGTGTGAATTCACCGGTCCGGGCCTTTAGGAAGGTGGGCGGAGTCCCGCGATTCATCGCACGGGGTGCTGGTGCCTTCCTTACGGATGCCGAAGGAAAGCGGTACATTGATTTCGTGCTCTCCTGGGGGCCGCTCATCCTCGGCCACTGTCATAAAGCAGTGGTAGATGCCGTCAGACAGCAGGCAGGCCTAGGCATGAGTTATGGAGCACCGACCGAGTTGGAAACCAGGATGGCCGAACTTGTATGCTCTGCCTTTTCCAGTATCGAGAAGGTCCGATTCGTCAGCTCCGGAACCGAGGCGACCATGAGCGCCATCAGGCTGGCACGGGCCGCTACAAATAGGCAGCTCATTGTCAAGTTTGAGGGGTGCTATCACGGCCATGTGGACAGCCTCCTGGTCAAGGCAGGCTCCGGCTTGTTGACCCTGGGTGTCCCCGATTCCGCGGGCATACCGGAGGGGATTGCCTCAACGACTGCCGTGCTGCCCTACAATGATACGGTACACTTCGAAGACTTCATGAACAAGCGAGGGGCCGAGGTGGCTGCAGTCATCGTAGAGCCCGTTGCAGGGAACATGGGGGTGGTGCTGCCCAGGGAGGGTTTCCTGGAAACGATCCGTGGGCAGACAAAAGCCTGCGGGGCGTTACTCATCCTTGATGAGGTGATCACGGGCTTCAGGTTCTGTTTCGGCGGTTACCAGGACCTTGCCGGCATAACACCGGACCTCACCTGTTTGGGTAAGATATTGGGCGGCGGCATGCCGGCTGCGGCCTTCGGAGGCCGGGGGGATATCATGGACCTGCTCTCTCCGACCGGTCCGGTCTACCAGGCGGGCACGCTGTCCGGCAACCCCCTGGCCATGGCCGCCGGCATAGCGACACTTAAGACACTCAAGGACTTGAACCCCTATGAGAGACTCGGACGGGCCCTGGCTGCATTCACTTCAGTGCTTGAGGACCAGGCGTATAAGAAAGGCATACCTCTGAGGATCAACAGGGCAGGCCCCATGGCAGGGATGTTTTTCCATGAAGGGCCTGTGGAGACCTTTAAAGAAGTGATGGCATCGGATGCATCGAGGTATGCGAAGTTCTTCCACGCCATGCTCGATGAGGGTGTGTACCTGGCGCCGTCGGCCTATGAGGCCCTATTCATCAGCACGGCCCACACGCCCGATATAATGGAGCAGGCATCAAAGGCCGCAACAAATGCGTTTGCTAGACTCTAGGCCTTTGCGCGTCGGATACGGCCTCTTCGGCGCTAGGGTGTGAAAAGGCTGCAAAGATACCTTCAGGGTCTCCCGGAAATGCCAGTGCGAGTACATCTTCGATGTTTTCCACGAAATGGATGGTGAGGTCATCGGTTACATAAGGCTCAATGTCCTTAAGGTCCTTCTCATTCATCTTGGGCAGGATAATGGTTGTGCAGCCGGCCCTTCGTGCCGCGAGCACCTTCTCCTTGATACCGCCTACAGGCAGGACCACTCCCCTCAGCGTGATCTCCCCTGTCATGGCGAGGTCGTCCCTTACCACCTTGTTTGTGAGGAGAGAGATAATCGAGGTGACGATGGTGACCCCTGCGGACGGCCCATCCTTGGGGATGGCCCCTGCGGGTACGTGTATGTGGATGCAATGGTCCTTCCCGATCGTACACCCCATACCCTTGATGATGCTTAAGGCAAGCCTGGCCGACTCCTTCATGACATCACCCATCTGGCCTGTGAGGATCATCTCATCCTTTGCTTCGACAAGGGCCGATTCGACGAACAGGATCTCGCCGCCGAAGGGTGTCCAGGCAAGGCCTGTGGCGATGCCGGGTATGCGGGTCCGCTGTTTGGCTTCGGGCAGATATCGCACCGGACCAAGGGCCTTCTCGATGAAGGCGCCGTCGATGATGAAATCGTCACTGCAGCCCCTTGCCACCTGGGATGCGATCATGCGCAAGACGGCGGCGATTTCCCGCTGGAGGTTCCTCACGCCAGACTCCCGGGTATAGTGGCGGATAATGTGGCCTATGGCCTCGTCTAAGAAATTGATATACCTGCCGGTGAGACCGTTGGCCTCAATCTCCCTGGGGAGGAGGTAATTCCTGGCAATTGCGACCTTGTCCTCGTGGGTGTAGCCCTCGATCTCCACGATCTCCATGCGGTCTTTCAAGGCTGCGGGAATAGTGTCCACGACGTTGGCCGTAGTAATGAAGAACACCTTGGAAAGGTCATAGGGGACGTTCAGGTAATGGTCCGTGAAGTGGCTGTTCTGCTCCGGATCAAGCGCTTCCAGGAGGGCGGACGCCGGGTCGCCGTGGATATCGCGGGTGAGCTTGTCGATCTCGTCAAGCATGAAGACCGGGTTTATGGTTCCCGCCGTTTTGATGCCGTTGATGATGCGTCCCGGTAACGCCCCGATATAGGTCCTCCGGTGGCCCCGGATCTCGGCCTCGTCCCGCACCCCGCCCAGTGACATGCGCACGAACTTTCTGCCCATGGCCCGGGCGATGGACTTGCCGAGCGATGTCTTACCCACGCCAGGCGGGCCCACGAAGCAGAGGATCGGCCCCTTCAGGTCGTGTTTCAACTTCTTGACCGAGAGGAACTCCACGATCCTTTTCTTGGGTTTCTTCAGGTCGAAATGATCCTCATCGAGGATCTGCTCCACAGCAGAGATCTCGAGGTTGTCAACAGACCTCTCGTTCCAGGGCAGGTCCAGAATCCAATCAAGGTATGTGCGGATGGTAACATATTCCGAGGATGAGGGTTGCATCCTGGAGATCCGCTTGAGATCCTTGTCAACCTCGGTCTTGACCTCTTCGGGCAGGCACTTGGCCTCTATCTCCTTGCGCAATTCATCCATTTCGTCATCCACGTCGGTGCCGGCTTCACCCAGTTCCTTCTTGATGGCCTTGAGCTGCTGCCTGAGATAATACTCCCGCTGGGCGTTGTTTATCTCGCCCCTGGCCTTCTCGCTGATCTTGGAGGAGAGCTCCAGGATATCGAGCTCCTCGCGGAGGCTTTCATACAGGAGCGTGTACTTTTTCTCGAAGGTATCCTCTTCGAGGATCTGCTGCTTCTTCACCACCGGGATGGGCAGGTTCGTGGCAGTGGTAGAGAGCAGCATGAGGGGGTCCTTGATCTTTGCAAGGTTTGAAAGCACGGTGTCCAGGTTCTGGTAGGACAGGCGTGCAAGCTGGGTCAGGAGGTCTCTCGTGGACAGCGCCAGTGCATAGATCTGCTTGTCCGGCGTGTCATCCTCGGAGAGGTAGGTGACGCGGACCTTCATGTAGGGGTGGTCCACGACCTTTTCTTCGAGCAGCACCTTCTGGATGCCCCTGATCATGATGGAAAGCTCGCCTGGTTTGTTTGAGGTGACCTTGGTGATTTTGGCCACGCAACCGATGCGAAAGAGGTTTTCCCATGCCGCCGGGATAGGCTCGTAAGGTTTCCTCATGCCGACGGCAACGATCGAGCTGCCGCTGTTGTGAAACTCCTTGATAAGCGAGGCCGACGTGGGATTCGTCACAATGAGCGGCAGCACTGCGCCCGGAAGCAGAATAGCATCCTTGAGCGGCAGCACCGGCATGATCTCATGGAGTTCCTCGATCTCTAAAAGATCAGACTCGTCGTCGGTGTTTCGGAAGATATTTTTGAGCCAGTCCATAAATAATTATGTAGGCGTGCAACGAGAGAAAGTCAATCTGAGGCTTATAGTCCTTCAGCTCATCCGTGAGTATGGGACGATGACTCCGTCGGCTTCAATCGTTGAGTCTTCAATCATGCTGCCTATGCCGATGATCGTCTTTTTACCGACGGTGCTGTCCTTTATCCACGTATTCGGCATGATCTTCACGCCATATCCGATCCGGCTTTTCCCCATGATATGGACATTGGGCCAGATCTCAACGTCATGTCCGACCCGGGCTGCAGGGCTGATCCACGTAGTTGCCGGGTCCACAAGGGTCACCCCTGATTCCATGAGGGTATTGTTGATGCGCTGCTGCATCCTTGTTTGTGCAATGGCAAGCTGGCCTCTGGAATTGATTCCGTACGCCTCGTCAGGGTCCATAACCATGAAGGATACCACCTTGTCCGCCATGGCCGCCACATCCGTCAGATAAAACTCGCCCTTATTATTGTCGGGAGAGATTTTTTCCACCGACGAGAGCAGGAATTTTTTATTTATCACGTAGACACCGGTATTTATCTCATCAATCTTCTTTTGTTTTTCCGTAGCATCGTTATGCTCTACAATGCCTTTAACATTACCTTTCTTGTCCCTGACAATCCTCCCATAACCGGATGGGTCTGCCAGGCGGGCCGTGAGTATGCCCATGTCCGCACCCGAGGCGTGGTAGGCATCAAGAAGCCCGGCCATGGATTCCATGCGAATCAGCGGCATGTCCCCGGGCAGGATGAGGACATGCCCGGCATGTGCTTCCAACAGCGCCTTTTTTGCCATGAGGATGGCGTGGCCCGTGCCGAGCTGTGGTTCCTGGACCACGACGTTGACATGGAAGGCATCGAGGTAGGGAATCACCTTGTTCCGTCCGTGGCCAACGACTGCGATTATGCCTTTGGTGATGTCGCGCACCAGGGTCAGGGAGTAATAAACAAGCGGATATCCTAAGATCTCGTGAAGGACCTTGGGAAGGTCCGATTTCAATCTGGTGCCTTTCCCGGCTGCAAGGATTATGCTACAAGTGGTGTCCATCAAGGTGCCTTGCTATCATAAAGAGGAGGTTTTCGCAACTGCAGCGGATCTTTTAATGGCCTTGTAAAAGACAGTTGCATTTGTTAAGAGGGGCGTGAGCAACCGATCCTCATGTGCGAAAGGAGAAGTATCGTATGGTCTTGGAATGGGTCTCAGGACTGTTCTCAAATGATCTCGCCATCGACTTGGGTACGGCCAACACCCTGGTCTATGTGAGAGACAAGGGGATCGTACTTTCGGAGCCCTCCGTGGTGGCGGTAAAGATGGAGCACGGAGGGATTAACCGGATTGTTGCCGTCGGTACCGACGCCAAGAAGATGCTGGGAAGGACACCGGAAAACATACAGGCCATCAGACCCATGAAGGACGGTGTCATTGCCGATTTTGAGGCGACCGAGGCCATGCTGAAGTATTTTATCACCAAGGTGCACCAGAGGAGGCTGTTTGTACGCCCCCGGGTCATCATCTGTGTCCCTTCAGGGATAACCCAGGTGGAAAAGAGGGCCGTCAAGGAATCGGCCGAGGCGGCAGGGGCCCGTGAGGTCTATATCGTGGCCGAGCCCATGGCGGCGGCCATCGGAGCAGGTCTGCCCGTAACCGAGCCCATCAGTTCCATGATCGTCGATATCGGCGGCGGCACCACCGAGGTGGCGGTGATCTCTTTGTCAGGCATCGTGTATACCAACAGCGTGCGCGTAGCGGGCGACAAGATCGACCAGGCCATCATGCAATATATCAAGCGTGAGTACAACCTGCTGATCGGCGAGAGGACCGCTGAAATCATCAAGATCATGATCGGCTCTGCAGCAAGTGACGATGTGGAGAAGACCATCGAGGTCAAGGGCAGGGATCTTGTGGACGGTATCCCCAAGATCTTCACCATCAGCTCTGAAGAGATCCGCAAGGCGTGCCAGGGGCCGGTGAGGACCATCATCGACGCCGTCCGTGTCGCCCTGGAGCAGACCCCTCCGGAGCTTGCAGCGGACATTGTCGACAGGGGCATCGTGCTTACCGGCGGCGGGGCCCTGTTCAAGAACCTCGACAAGCTCATCCGGGAGGAAACGGGTCTGCCCGTCTTTATTGCCGAAGACCCCCTTTCCACGGTGGCACGGGGGGCAGGCAAACTCCTGGATGACATCGATCTGTTAAAGGACGTCACGATTTCAAGTTGATGGAACACGGCAATACGCCCAAGATTATCCTGATCGCCGTTGCACTCGCAATCGTGATCGTGCTGCTTTCTTTGGGTCAGTACCGCTCACTCTCCTTCGGCCTAAACCCTGTTCGGGAAGGCTTTTTCATAGCCGAAAAGGTCGTTACGGCGCCGTTTCAATTCGCATATGATCTATGGACCGATTATGTGGCCCTGGTGAACACCCGCTCTGAGAACAAAGAGCTCAAAAAGAACCTTGAGCAGGCTCGGGTCCGTTGTTTGACCATGCAGGAGCTTAAGAGCGAGAATGAACGGTTGAGGGCAATGCTGGATTTTAAGGGTGAACATACGGATTTCAAGCTGATCCCGGCACGGCTCCTCTCCCAGGACATCACAAACGTGTTCAAGACCGTCGTGATCGACCGGGGGGGGAAGAGCGGCTTTTTTGCAAACATGGCCGTGGTGTCGCCCTTGGGTATGCTGGGAAGGACCCTTACCGTATCTCCCCACACCTCCCAGGTGCTGCTCATCACGGACCCCAACAGCGCTGTTCCGGCTATTATCGAAGAGACTCGCGTGAAGGGCATCGTAAAGGGCACGGGCACAAATATGCTCAGCCTGGAATATGTGCGCACCACCGAACTGGTGCAGGTGGGGAGCATAGTTGTCACCTCCGGCCTGGAAGGCATCTTCCCAAAGGGGTTAAGGATAGGACGTATCGCCGAGATAAAGCGCGATCCCCACAAGATCTTCATCAAGATCATGGTGAGCCCGTGCGTGGAGATGTCAAAGATCGAGGGTGTATTCGGGGTGGGCTCACATGCTGCGGACGCAGATTAGCCTCTTGGGCATTATCTTCCTGGCCGTATTCATCGAGACCGTTTTAATCCCGGATGTTTGGAGCGGATTACGCATTGATCTCTTTATAGGCATGATCATCGGCATCATTATCCAGATGAGCTTTTCTGAAGGACTCGCCTTTGTCATCGTTGCATCCATCATCCTCCAGGCATTTTCCGGTGCCAGGCCGGGCCTTGTCCCCATGATCTACCTGTGTACCTATCTTATCGTCTATCTCCTCAAGGGTATCGTATACCTGGAGAATGTCTATACCCAGCTCATCCTTGCCATGGTTATTTATATACTTGCCGAGTGTTCGCTGGTTGTCTCCCTGGACCTGAACCTGACACGGTCCGAACTTATTCCGCTTGCAACAGGCGCGGTGCTCACCGGTCTGATAAGTCCCCTGATGGTTGTCCTTGTAGACCGCCTGAAGAAAGCCTATGAAGCCTAACATCACGAACCCCCAGCTTGATGAAGACCTCAAGAAGAAGTCGTTGTACTTGATCGTCTTTGTATTGATACTCCTCGGCATATTGGTGATGCGGCTCTTTGTCATGCAGATCATCAAGGGTTCGTATTATGAGGGACTCTCCGAGAACAACCGTATCCGCATCATTGCGGTGCCTGCCGCCCGGGGAAAGATCCTGGACAGGGCGGGAGTAGTGTTTGCCGACAACAGGCCCGCCTACAATGTCATGGCGCTTCCCGAGGACATCTCAAATCCAAAAGAGATATCCGAACGCCTTGCGCCGCTTTTGGATAAGCAGCCATCTGAGATCCAGCAGGCAATCCTGCAGGGCAAAAGCAAACCCTATGACCCTCTGACCGTGGCAAGGGACATCACCTTTGATCAGGTGGCCAAGATAGAGACACAGATGTTCAATCTTCCGGGTGTCTCCATCGAGACCATCCCTGAGCGGGAGTATCTTTACCAGTCCCTTGGCTGTCATATGCTGGGGTTCATCGGTGAGATATCCAAAAGGCAGCTTGAAGAGCAGAGCGATGAGGATGACTATGCACCGGGAGATCTTGTCGGTAAAAGCGGGATCGAGCTTATCTACGAGGATACACTGAAGGGTGATAAGGGGAAAAGGGTCTTTGAAGTGGATGCGCGGGGGCACAGGGTCAAGGTGCTCGGTGAGGAGGAACCTGCCCCGGGCAAGGACGTGAAGCTCACCATCGACCAGGGGCTTCAGGCCATAGCATCACAGGACCTCGGTGAAAGGGCAGGTGCCGTGGTTGCCATGGTCCCCTCCACAGGCGAGGTCCTTGTTCTGGAGAGCACCCCTGGTTTCGACCCTGCCATCTTCGCATCATCCATGACCCCCGGAGCGTGGAAGCAGATCATAGATGATCCCTTGGATCCCCTTGAGAACCGATGCATAAGGGGCACATATCCTCCGGGGTCGGTCATGAAGATTATTGTGTCCCTGGCCGGCTTGCGTACGGGCATCCTTGACCCCAATGCGCGGGTGTTCTGCCCCGGTTTTTATAAAATCGGCAATATGACTTTCCGGTGCTGGCAGTCGCACGGGCATGGCAGCCTTGACCTGGTAAGCGCCATAGCCCAGTCCTGCGATGTGTATTTCTACACGCAGGGAAGGGCGCTGGGAATCGATAACATCGCTGCTACGGGCTTTCAGCTCGGACTTGGTGCCAAGACCGGTATTGCCCTTCCCGATGAGTTGCCGGGTCTTATGCCGACCAAGCAATGGAAACGGCAACGATTTCACCAGCCCTGGCATCCGGGTGAGGATGTGATCGCCGCCATCGGCCAGGGCTATACGCTGGTCACCCCCCTTCAGGTTGCCAAGGCCATGAGTGCAATAGTCAACGGCGGCAAGGTCTATACACCCAAGATCCTCGTCGAAGGAGATCCTGTGCTGGAGAGGGATATCGCCATCCCCAGCCGGCAGCTCGCCCTCATCAAGGAAGGGCTCAAGGAAGCGGTGGAAGACGCCCACGGCACGGGTCACGCCATCTATGACCCTGAACTATCCATCGGGGGGAAGACAGGCACGGCCCAGGTAGCCAGGGGATATGCATCAAAGCGTCCCGATGAGACGGATATCCCCTATAAGTATCGCGACCATGCCTGGTTCTTCGGGATCTCTCCGGTCGAGAAACCGGAGATTGTAGTGGTGGCGCTGCTGGAGCATGCCGGGCATGGCGGCTCTGTTTGTGCACCCATTGTCAAGGATGTCATAAAAGGGTATTACCTCAGGAAAGAGACCTCGCATGAGCAGATACACCAAGATATCCGAAAACCTTGACCGAACTATTCTTTGGACCACGGTCTGCATCATGGCTATCGGGCTACTCTGCGTCTACAGCTCGACTTATGGCATCGGCAGCAGTATCTTCTTTAGACAGATGGTGGGGATATGCATCGGCACCGTCTTTCTTGCAATCGCCTTTATCGTGGATTACCGGACGCTCATGTACTCTGCATGGCCTTTCTACGGTCTGGGGGTTGCGGTTTTGCTCCTGGTGTTTGTCATCGGAAGGGAGGTTTCCGGTGCAAGGCGGTGGATCATCTTCGGGCCGCTGCACATGCAGCCGTCAGAGTTCGCCAAGGTCTTTGTGATCATCTGGATGGCGTATTGGGGGGAGAAGAAAAAACATATCCTGTCCCACGGCATCAGGGAGCTCTTCTTCCCGGCTATTATCATCTTCATACCCGTGACGCTCATCCTGCTGGAGCCTGATCTCGGTACGGCGGCAATCATCGCCTTCATTGCTTGTGCCATGTTTCTCATGCTGGGGATCAAACGCTCCACGATACTCACATTGGCCGGACTTTTTCTTGCCGGATTGCCTTTTCTATGGTTTTCACTCAAGGACTATCAAAAGAACCGTGTCCTTACGTTTCTTGATCCCTCACGCGATCCTCTAGGCAGCGGTTACCATGCCATACAATCAAAGATCGCCGTCGGGTCGGGCGGGCTTATCGGCAAGGGGTTCCTCCACGGGACCCAGACCCAGCTCAAGTTCCTGCCCGAGCATCATACCGATTTTATCTTTTCCGTAGTGGCCGAGGAGTGGGGGTTTTTAGGTTCCGGTATCCTCATATTGCTTTATCTGCTTTTGATCACCAGGATCATAACCGTCGGCATCAAGGCCAAGGACCGGTTCGGGGCGCTCTTATGCTTCGGCATTGCCGCCTATTTCACACTGCATGTGTTCATCAACATATCCATGGCCATTGGGATCTTCCCGGTGGTGGGTGTGCCGCTGCCCTTCATCAGTTACGGAGGGTCGTTCATGATGATAAACCTCATCTGCATCGGGATCGTGCTGAATGTGGCGTGGAGAAGATTTATATTTTAGTGACTAGTGACTGATCATTTATCGCTCTGGCGATAGCATTCACCTTCCTGGACGATCAGCCCTTTTTCCAGAAGCCCTTCCAGATGCCTCCGGATCATTTGCTCCTCGCCGAACCAGAGGAGCTCGTCTGAGATCGAGGCATGGTCCGCATCATAGAAGGGAGAAAGCCTCACGAGATCCTCTATGCCCATGAGAGGCGATTGCGAAAGGAGGTCCAGGATCTGCCGGTCGCGCTCATCAAAGAATGCGGTGAAGGCATGGAGCCTCTTCTTGATGTACGGGTTCTTGATGGGCCGTGCATGGGACGAGAGGTAGACCTCTGCGGGCAATTCCGTGATCAGTGCGATTGAATTCTTGAACAACGTTATGTCGCACTCCGGGTTGCCGTACCACGGCCCGAAGGGGCTCAGGTCAATGTCAAACCCCATGAGGATCTTCTTATCCGGCACCCAGAAGCAATAGTGGTCATTCAAGTGCCCCGGGGTGTACAGGGCCACGAAGCTCAAGGAGCCGGTGGAGAACTCATATTCATGACTGAAGGTGGAGGTGATGGTGAAGTCCCTGAACCCGGTGAGCCCCGGGTAGCTCTCCATCCAGGTTGTGAAGAGCTGCTCGCCCACAAAACGCATGGCCAAGAGCTCTGCTGTCGCTATGGTGTCGCTGTCCTCTTCGGGAACCATGATCTCGGACCCCGAGGTCTTATCGATCATCCAGCATCCCGAGGTATGGTCCAGGTGGGAGTGCGAAACAAATACCCGGTCTATCCGTACCTCTGAGCAGATCTTCTCAATGATGTCCGGCCCGCACCCCGTATCGAAAAGGCAATTCACGGTGTCAAGGACCAGGAAGGCATTACAGAATGGCAACCGTCCGCGGTTGTTTCCATGGATCACATGGAGAGAGTCCGTGACGCTGGAGATGCGGATGCCTTGTGCCGAGAGTTTTTCCAGGATCATAGTTTAGTGAAGGACTCTATACCTGATTTGCGCGGGCGGTCAAGGGGGTCTCATCCCAAGGTAATGCTGTTGAATTAAGCCCCCCGGACTTCGCTGCCCTGGTGGAAGGGGATAGAGGGAGGGGGTATTTTGAATGCAAAATAGATCCTATGAGCTTGCCGTCCTGCCGTAATCCCGCCATGGTCTCCAGGGCTGTTTCGAGGGCTTATTAATCAATGGTTCCGAATCCTTTAGCATACATCTCAAATCATGATGTTCACATTTTAGAGTTAGAGAAAGCGCTCATCTATTGCAGAAACCTACGTACACTTAATATCAATAGGAACTTATGTTGGCATATGGGGTTAATTTATTCATGTTGAGGTTGACATAAAACTGCCGGTTATAGTCAGCTCAATGCATTTAACCATGACTGGCAAGCCATTTGAATAGGGTCCCAAGGGCTGCTGAGGGGTGGAGTATAACTGAGATCTAGATCATTCAGCTCTTCCACCTTCATCCGGTGAAACAGGGCCGCAGCGACGATATCTATCCTCTTTGAGACTTCTGATTTCCTGTTTCCAAGAAGTTGTGCCCCTAGAAGCACGTGAGATCTTCGGTCTCCGGTAATAAGTATCCGTATTTTTTTTGCACCCGGATAATAGACCTTATGATCCCAGGTTTCGAATTCAACCGTCATCGGCTCATATCCTGCTCCCTGAGCTTCCTTATCCCGAAGACCCGTACGAGCCGCCACAAGATCGAAGATCTTCACCACCTGGGTACCCAGAGAACCTTTGAATTCAATCTTCCCTCCGGCCATATTCTCTCCTGCAATGCGGCCTTGCTTGTGGGCGGTTGTCCCGAGCGGGAGATAGGTATATTTTTCCAGGAATCGATGCCAGGTTTCCACACAATCCCCGGCAGCAAAGACATCTGGCAGGTTGGTCTTCATTTCCCTGTTTATCTCTATGGCCCCGTAGCTTCCGATTTTCACACCTGCTGCCCTGGCAAGCTCAACGGAAGGCCGAGATCCGGCAGCTACCAAAACCATGTCCGTTTGAATTTCCAGATCGGTCGAGCCCACTACAATCAAATGACCATCTTTCCTGCCGATTTCTTTAACTGCCGTTCCTGTTTTAACTTGAACACCATTGTCTTCGAGTTCTTCTCGAACAAGCAGACCCAGGCTCGTATCTACGGTGGTGAGGACTGTTTGGGCATATTCAACAACAGTTACTTCAATGCCCCGATAGGTTAGTGCATCAGCCATTTCCATACCGATGTATCCCCCGCCGATGATCACAGCGGATCTGACCTTCTTTTCTGTCAGAAACTTTTGGATTTCAAAACTGTCTTCCATCCACCTCAGTAAAAAGACACCCGGCACATCAAGCCCCCTGATCGGAGGTATTGCCGATACAGCCCCGGTCCCGATGAGTAAACGATCATAGTCCATGAAATGAGTATGACCATTATTGCCGATAATTCTTACCTGTTTCTGCTGGGGGTCAATCATGTCCGCCTTGTGTCCAAGGAGAAGTCGAATCCCTTTTTCTTCAATCTCCTCAGTGGTTCTATGAGCAAGGGCCTTCCAGTCCTGTATTTCTCCGCTCAAGTAGAAAGGGAGGCCGCAGATGCTGAAATTAGGGAACAGGTCTGCAACGACTATTGTTACGTCGATATTAGGACTGAGTTCCTTTGCCCTGAGTGCAGCACTTATACCCGCATCACTGCCGCCAATGATCACTACCTTTTCCATTGAAACGAGACCTCTTCAAAGGAGTATCGAGATACATCTTAGGGAAAGTTTATAAGATATGCACTTCAATAATCAAAGGGTGTATCATACTGAACTTCTCTTCATTTTTCTCGAAGTTAGAATTCATCCCGGATCCCCATGTTGTTACGACACAGTCTGGAGGATTCAATAGAGAGGAAACGATGAAATATTTCCACGATACCTCTTTAGCTTGCTGCATGAATGATTATTGGGTCTCTCTTTCGGTCCTCTTTTCCCAGACCGGTATAGAACCACTTGGGGAAGTTATAATAAGAGGTGATGGAGCGAGGGAGCAAAAGGGCAGCCTGAAGGAATGACTCAAGATCGGGCACATTATAGATATTCACATCAAGTCCCCAGTTCTGGAGCTGGATGATCAGACGCCTGCTTTCGCTTGTCTTCCAGTTCACTGAGAACCGGTTAATGCCCCACCTGGAGTACATGGTGAGGTATCTTCTGGCCTCCGATGGGGAGGACATGATCAGGTAGCCAAGGGCGTCCACCGGGCACTGCTTTATTGCTCCGGGGAATCTTTCCACGATCGTCTTGAGCCCGCCGAAGTTCAGTTCGTTTATGCTTCTGTTTATCCATACCTGATCCTCGGTAAAGCCGAGATCGCAGAGCATCTCGGTCACACGTTCCAATAGACCGTCATCCTTGATGTCCAGCTTTACACCCCTGCCTGCATCCTTGAGAACGGACAGGAAGAATTCAAGTTTGTTGGGCGTCTCATGATAAATCTTCAGTAACTCAGAGAAGCTCTTCCTTCGGACGATTAAAGAATTATCACCGGGGTCGATGCGGACATGCATCTCAGCCCAGTGGACATTCGATACGAGAAACTGGCGGAGTATGGATTCATCGTCCACACCATGCCACACGAACTCGATATGCTTGGGCAATCCTTTTTCACCGATGAATTCGGTAATGTCATAACGGCTGCCGGCCACTGCACCAATGGGGATATGACCAGGTGCGGATTCGAAAATAGTGTCCGCATGCAGCAGAAAGATATCACTGGTAAGCTCTTTCTCCGCAATGGTCTTTAAGATTGCCGGCTCATTGTCGACCACGGCAACGATGCGGTACCCCATGTCCATAAAGGCCTTCAATCCATCAATCTTAGAATCGTTAACGCTGGACCCTGAATTCATATGAAGCAGGCGGGGTGAAAACTCAATGCGATATTCAGCCCCGAGGGTATTGAGGACTCGCAGTGTCTCGTCCCTCATGTGCTCGGATCTCCCGGTGTTCAGGCCCACATAGGTATTAGGCTGCAACTGGAACCACCTGATGACATCCAAGACTCCATCAAACAGGTGGTGTGACTGGAGGATAGCATCTTCAGACCAGAAGTTGAGTATATACCATTCAATGATCTTCGATTTCTCAGGATCTGTAAGACCAAGATCGTCCAGGAGTGTTTCTATCTCATTTTCGTGAATGTGGATATCATCGGCCCCGAGATACCGGAAATGACGTGTGCCATGCTCCCGGTCATAGGTATGAAGAATCGATATAATCATGTATCGTGTGTCAAGTATGGTACCATCGATATCAAAGACGATCAGAAGTCTGTCTTGAGGGTATAACTTGCGCATTGATTCGTAGTGGAATGCGAGATCACGCATCCTTGTTATTTTTCTCATTGTAATATTAGCTCCTTTTTTGCCCTCTTTTATAGCGGGTTATGGTTCAGTACTGCAGAATCATCTTGCGTCTTCTCAATCGTTTCTGTCTCCTGCTTCCTGCAATATGCCGGAATATCCTCATGCATACTGAGTTATAACCATAAATATTTCTGGTACGGTAAATCAGCAGGATCTTGGAGAAGTAAATTGAGGCTGTTTCAAATAAATTAGGGTTCTTTATGTGTTTTTTCATATACATGCTCCATATTTTAATACCTCCAATCTATACTTGTATTATTAACTGCGTATGAACAATGGATGAATTTTTGGTTAACTTCATCGTATGCGTTACAATCATTCAGTTCAGTTGCATGCACCGTGAACCAGGTAATGGATAGAGAGAGGATGAAGAAAACCGCGGCAAAAATTAACCTTTTCATGATACCTCCAGTACTTTTTTAAAAGAGAATACGGGTTAAGGGTAAATGCCTGGAAAACATCACTCGAATAAAAAGATGGTCTCTTGATAATAAGCGCAGCACGAAATATTCCGCAGGAGGGCTTACTTTAATCTCTCAATATAATCATCAATGGTCATCGAGGGTATTGGCGGAGCACTGATACAATAATCCGACACGGAATATTCCTTGTTTATGTCTGATACCGGTTCATACAGCATAAGGCGATCGCTGTCGAACCCTTGGGTTTTAGGGTTATCTTTTATATCTCTGAAAAGCTCTATTCCTTTGTTCATGAAGGCACCTCCATTTATGTATTATCGTTCATCCACTATCTAATGCCTTATTGTGAATTTATTATGTGTTCACGATTAAGATTAGATGAATTCGGTTAGCTGCAAAGCAGTAGAGAGGATAAAACGGCACTAAACCCGGCACAAATATCTTCTAAAGAACTGATGATTACGCGGACTTTTTCAACAGACTCGCACATAATCTATAATCCATGCTAACTGTATTACGCCTCATTAATAACATGATTACTTCCAAGGATCTATCGCATTAGATACCCCTTAACCTTGCCATCGCTACAGTTGATGAGCTGATAATGATAACGGGGTTCAATTGATGATGTTAATGACTCCATTACATATGGCCTCTTGTTAGAACGGAGATTTTATTACACCGGTTTGTTTGTCAATTATGAGAATGCCCAGGGACGAGCCGTCCTTTGTGATAAATTCAGCATCGAACTCATTGTCTTTTTCTAAGATTTTCACAGGCTTTAGATCGGAATTTCCTAAGAGGTAAATGTAATTGTCTACAAGATAACGAGCCTAATCCATGGTAACAGGTTCTTCCAGTTTAGGAGATTTTTTTTCAAACTCCATCTTATATCTATCGCTGTAATCTTGATTCCAGTTGATGCCCTTATTCCAATTATACCCATAGTCGTCGATACACCATGAGCAGAGCCAGACGTCATCTTCCCCACCCGAGTAATGTCTGTCATCAAAATCTCTATTGGCATATATCTGTGTGGTACCTGCCGCCAAGGTAAAAAATACAAACAGTACTAATATTTTTGTCAGCTTCATATTGCCCTCCATTGAGAAGATGAGGACATTCATCTATTGTTCTTGTTGAATAATTAGTAGGGTATTATGCCGGAAAATCAATCCTACCGGAGTATATCGGAGCACAGTTCTTTTTTGGCATCAACTTTCTTCATGAATGACTCCCTCGAGTTGTTTAAGTTGTAAATGAATATATATGGACAAGCCGTTCTATAATATTTTATACGCACAACTTCAAATCAACGATGTATGAATCCGCGGTTGTCTGGTGCTTCTCGAACCCGACACCAACATCCAGCAGTTCAAGCCCCGATGCTGTGACAGTCTTTCGGATGTCCGCGATACACTGGGTAAGCAGAGTAAAGATCCTCTTCCGCGTGCGCTCGATATTAGCCTGTTGTTCGACAACACGTTCCATGATCTCCTCCCTTCCTACTCTAGACACGACACCCCTTCCATTATGTGAGGTCGTACCCACCTTTTTCCAAGTGTCCGTTCCTCGGCTATTCAATTCTTTCAAAAATTCCACAAGTATCGTACTAACTTCTATCTTGCCCTGTGTTCTTCTTTGTATGGCAATAAATAATCAGGCATGGAAGCATACGCTATTTCCACCTTGGTCCCAAGGGTTACATAATCAAGCTGCCAGGGATACGCCGAGGTTCCCGTGCGAGATGCCTCTTGAGCACCGTAAGCACTATTCATTTGAGAGGGCATTGCCCAATGGTTCCCTTGAATATCACCAAGACCCCCGAGCAAGATCACCATTGCTATCAGTAGAGTGATGAATGATGCCATCAGTACATAACAGACACGCATAAAATCTTACCTCCTTTTCCCCCAACGTCGTATGGAAGACTAACGTTAACCACTCGCGTCACAAACCAAGGCGACGAATCCGCAAGGTTACTAGTTCTCGATGCTGGTATAGGAAAAATTGCGTAAGATAACCTAGTCCATACAAACAGTTAAGAGCAAAAGGTCTGCCAATAACCGGAAAAAAGAAAGTTATTAATCAATGAATAATAATGGGGTATTAGATGAATCAGAGAGCAGTAAGGAAGCATGCAACTATTTGTCAGCCCTCCATATATCGTGGAACCTCGATATGTTGATGGATGATTTGAGGAGGTCCGGAGCGCTTAATCTGGCTCTTTGGTCTTCGGTCGGAAAATCTTGAGCTTATGCATCCTTGATCTTAAGGTACTCGGGTGGAGACCCAGGATCGCTGCAGCCCCATCCTTTCCATCGATTCGCCACTCCGTTTCTGAAAGGATTTTATGGATTTGGTTTCGTTCTGTCTCATCCAGAGTTCTCGCGGTGGATGACAATGGGGAGAAACAGATATCCAATTCATCTACCAGATGTAAGACCCTCCCGGGGCACAAAATCACAGAGCGTTCAATGACACTTTCCAGCTCCCGGATGTTCCCAGGCCACGAGTAATCCTGTAATGCCTTCATCGTCTCCTTCGGGATCGACGTGATCTGTTTCCCTAATTTCCTGGAATATCGCTCTGTAAAAACTTCGACCAACAACGGAATGTCTTCCTTCCGCTCCCGCAGTGGAGGGACAGTGATGGAGAAGCCGTTGAGCCGATAGTAAAGGTCCAGCCGAAACCGGCCATTGCGGACCTCTTCCTTGAGGTTTCGATTTGTCGTTGCCACGATCCTTACATCTACCATGATGGTTTGGGATGAACCTAGGCGTTCGAACTTGTTATCCTGGATCACCCGGAGCAGCTTGGCCTGGATTTCCAGCGGAAGTTCCCCTATCTCGTCCAGGCAAATGGTGGAACCATTGGCGATTTCGAACCGGCCTACCCGCCGGATATCGGCCCCGGTAAAGGCCCCTTTCTCACGGCCGAACAACTCGCTCTCAATTAAATTAGCCGGCAGCGCTGCACAGTTGACAAAAATCAGCGGATGGTCCTTGCGAGGGCTCATGTTGTGGATGGCGAAAGCGACCAGCTCCTTTCCTGTACCGGTCTCACCGAGGATGAGCACCGTCGTGTTCATGGGGGCGACCTGCTCTGCTTGATAGAGAACATTTTTGAGACCATTACTTTCACCGAGAATATTGGCGGATTGATATTTCATTTTGTTCTCTTCACGGAAGAATATATTCTCGGTCTCGAGTTGGTCTTTCATTGCTTTGATTTCAGTAAGAGCTTCCTTCAGTTCGACAGTCCTCTCCTCCACCCGGCATTCCAGTTCGGCGTGAGCTTTTTGTAAAGCCTCTGCTATACGGTGCCGTTCTGTAATATCGCGGGCCGCTGCATAGATCAAGTTGCCGACTGGTACCGAGCGCCATTCAAACCAGCGATATGAACCGTCCTTACAGCGATAGCGGTTAGTAAAATTAATAACTTCTTGCTGCGAGACCAGCGTTGCAATTGCTTTACGGGTCATCTCCACATCGTCCGGGTGGATGAACTCAAAAAATCGCTCGGCCATGAGCTCTTCACGGGTAAATCCCAAGATCCTTTCCCAGGCCGGGTTTAATAACCTAAAAGAGCCATTAGGCTCCGCAATACAGAGCAAGTCCAAGGCGACATTGAAGAAGCAGTCGATCTCTTCTGTTTTTTTATGTAAAGCCTCTTCCGCCCGTATGCGCTTCGTGATGTCCAGGGCAGCCATCAGGCACAGCCGGTCCATGCTGTTGCCGGCCTTCCACGCTCGTACCTACGAGATGGATATTGCCTTGAGTTATTTTTATCGTGTGAGCACGATCTCGCATTTCTCCTTGGTGTTGCCCTCGCATACCTTTCTAAGAAACGCAAGGAAGGCGGAATTGCGTCTCAACGGAAACGTGAAGACCGAAGCGCTGGTTGATCAGACGTGAACGCTCCTCCCCCAGAAGGGCCGTGCCCGTAAGGTTGACTTCCCGGATGATACCTTCGTCTGTTAGGGTAAAATAGCCCACCGGAGCAAAATCGTAGAGATCGGAGTACTTTTCCAGGCTCGCCTCGATCTCGGCGCGCGCCTGTATAAGCTCCTCGTTCTGCATCTCCAACTCTATCTGGTGGACCTGCAGTTCGTGGATCAGTTTTGAGGTGTCTTCTTTATTCGGGTGTGGTCCCGTTGCGGCCTGTGTCTCGCCCAGCCGATTTTCTGCGCGGCGACGCAGATCAGTGGCATTTGTCTCTTTGCCATTGCCCTCTTTCATGGTTTGACCTCTTCCGGTATCACTTCACCCCTGTGCCTAGCCTTTACCGACTCGTCCCTGTCTGTGTTTAGCAATCTCTGAGAGAAGCTCCTCGTTTGCCTTTGCAAGCTCCTGCGTACGTTCTGCAACCTTCACTTCTATCTCGTCGTGCGCCCGGCGCAGTTCCATCTCGAGCGTCTTGGCCACGGTGATATCCGTAAAGGTAATCACCACGCCGTCAATCTTGTCCTCCAGGGTGCGGTATGGCATGATGCGCGTGAGAAACCAGCGTCCGTCCAGGGTAGTGACCTGTTTTTCCACAAACACCAGCGTCTGCAGCACGTCCCGAATGTCATCGGGCATTGCGGGGTAGATCAGGTCGGATGCGATATCGGTGATGCGCCGTCCTACATCGCCCGGAATCAGCTTGATGATCCGGGTCGTCTGGGTGGTGAACCGCTGCAGATTGAGCGCTTTGTCCAGAAACACCGTGGCGATGTCCGTGCTGTTGAGCAGGTTCTTCATGTCGTTATTCGATCGCGAAAGCTCATCTACCCTGGATTGCAGCTCGGCATTGACCGTCTGTAGTTCCTCATTCAGAGACTGCATCTCTTCCTTGGATGTGGTCAGTTCCTCATTGGTGGATTGCAACTCCTCGTTGGCGGACTGAAGCTCTTCGTTGGTTGCTTTGAGCTCTTCCTGTGAGGTCTGCATCTCTTCACGGGTATTCTGCAGATCCTCGCGGAGGTGTTTGCTCTCCTCCTCCAGTTCAGTGATATTTGCGCGTGGTGATGGATGGCCCGTGACGCGGGCTGCCGGTTTCCTGCCGGCGGAGGTCGCCACATCCTTAAAGACGACCATGAACATCCCTTGCAGGGCCTCCGGCTCTTCAATAGCCTGGAGGGTGAAGTCTATGACATGCTCTGTGCCATTGGTCCTTACCTTCAGACCTTTTTTGGTGACGTTGCCTTTTTGCCGTACCACCGTTTGGAAGGCGCGTGACAACTCATGGTGCAGCCCTTCACGGGCCATGGCAAAAATGTTCCAGTTGGCCTTGCCGGCTGCAGGTTCAAGATACTTGCCCGTTTTACCGGTGATGTAGAGGATGTCGCCCTTGTTGTTGATCAGTACGGCGGGTGGGGAGAATTGCTGCAGTATCAGCTGATCCGTCAGTGACTGGAGATTTGGTACCGGCACGGGCGCTTCTGCCTCTATGGGAAGGGCCGGGGGTTCAATGAAGAACGAAGACGGAAAGTCCGCCAGCCTCGCCTTTTCATGAGACTCTTTGCGCCGATAGATCCTCCATTTTCTTTCAAGCGGGGTGAAGAGGTCGGAAGAACTGCCGGTGGTCTCGGCGCTCCCCAGGAACAGGATACCGCCGGGGTTCAAACTGTAGTGGAACATCGGTAAGATCTTTTTCTGCAATTCCGGGGCAAGGTAAATCAGGAGATTCCTGCATATCAGGATGTCCAGCTTGGTAAAGGGCGGATCCATGGTGACATTCTGCACCGCCATTATCACCATCTCGCGGATATCCTTGACGACCAGGTAACCGCCGCTCTCTACCCTGACGAAAAACCTGTGCAGGCGCTCGGGGGAGACATCCGCGGTAATGTTGGAGGGGTAAGCCCCCTGGCGGGCTTTATCAATGGCATCCTTGTCCAGGTCGGTGGCAAAGACCTGCAACGCATAATTCCCCTTAAGTTTGCTCCGATCCAGTGCCTCCTTGAACACGATGGCGAGCGAGTAGGCCTCCTCGCCTGTAGAGCAGCCCGGGATCCATGCCCGGAACAAGCCGCCATCCGGTCTGTTCGCCAGGAGGGACGGTATGGCATGCTCCTTCAGGTGCTCCCAGGCTGCCTGATCCCGGAAAAAATTCGTTACGCCGATGAGGAGTTCTTTGAAGAGTAGCTCCAGCTCCTGGGAATTTTCTTGTAAAAATCGGACATAATGGGCGATCTTGTCAATCTGGTGGATGCCCATGCGCCGCTCGATCCGGCGGTACAAGGTGCCCTTTTTATATAACGAGAAATCCTGGCCCGTGTGGGTCCTGAGCAGGATTATGATCTTTTCCAGAGCCGACTGAGCCTTGCTTTCCAGGAGAGGCTCGGACTGCTGGTCGCGAGGGGGGTGTCGGAGAAGGTCGATGAGCTTGCCGCACAGTTCCTTTGCCGGAGCCACGTAATCGACAAGCCCTGTTCCAATGGCGCTGCGAGGCATGCTGTCGAATTTGGCGGTGGCCGGATCCTGCACCAGGACCAAACCGCCAAGTTCCTTGATGGCCTTGATTCCCAGCGTGCCGTCGGTGCCCATACCCGAAAGGATAATGCCCACACTGTGTTCCCGCTGGTCCTCTGCCAGGGAACGGAAAAAGAAATCAATCGGCAGACGAAGCCCCCGCGGCATTGTGGGCTCGAGCAGATGAAGAACCCCATGCAGGACCGACATGTCCTTGTTCGGCGGGATCACATAGACTTGGTCCGGTTTGACCGGCGTGCGGTCTTTTACCTGGGTGACCTTCATGTGTGTCATGCGCTGCAGGAGCTCGGGCATGATACCCTTGTGTGTGGGGTCCAGGTGCTGGACGATGACATAGGCTATGCCTCTGCCCTCTGATACATTGCCCAAGAGCTGCTCCAGCGCCTCCAGTCCTCCGGCGGACGCACCGATACCGACAATGGAAAAAGCGCCCCTTGTCATGAGTGGTTGTATGTCTTGATGTGAGATCCCCGGCGATCCTTGTGGTTTGGTTTTCTTCTTTTTAATTGGTCCCCTCATGAATTGGTTCCCTCATGAAGACCAATAATAAAGGGAGCTTGGCTTTTATTCAAGAGCAAAGGGGGCATAACATTTAACCTGGTAAACAGAATCAATCATATCTCCATGAGGAATGTCAAAGTAATATGATAACTCTTAACAGGGATTACCGAATTTTGGGAATCTATTCATTATTCCCATCAACAGGAGAAACGCGATAAAATCATATTGAGAATTATTGTCTTATTGAGGACCTAATACTTTACAATATACTTCAGGGAGTTCCACTTAAAGTAGCGATCTCTGCAATAACACCTCGGTCTTAAGATGCCTGGAAACCGTAGATTATGATCAGAACTATTCATATCATGCATTCAATGTTAGCGAGCACCAGCAACTGTTCGACTGTGGCATATTCAAGCATGTTCCCTTCGAGATTTGGATTGATGTCGCGCACTTTCGTCAAAATAATGGCAGCTCTATCGGAAGACCTGTTGGGAAACCGACGGATGGCCAGATTGATCTCTATAACTAATTGAAATTAAAAGGAAATAAAACCCAATAATATTGGCATCTTTCATGCAATTTTGCAGCCTATGATGAGGACGCCAAGTGGCTGGAATCACGTAAGATACAGGTGATGAAGGCCGCGATCAGGGATAGATCAATGATATAAGGGGAGATTCTGATATGAAAAGAATTTTATTAGTGGAAGATGATGAGCATCTCCAATTCCTCATCAAGGAAGAACTCGCCGAAGTCGGGTACGAGGTCATGACCGCATCCGACGGCGTTGAGGCCATGTCCATGCTCCAGGCCGAAGGGGCATCAAGCCCCGATCTCATCATCCTGGACATACGCATGCCCAGGATGGACGGGTTCGAGACCATGGGGCACCTTTTAAAGTCGAAGATCGACTCACCCATCATCATCCACTCCGCATATTCAGGCTACAAGAACCATCCCCTCACTATGGCTGCCGATGCCTATGTCGTTAAGTCCCATAATTTCTCACAGCTCAAGGAGACCATCAGGGAACTGCTTGGATTGAGGGATCTGCCGGATACTGGCTCAAGCCTTGCACAGGCCGTGTAGTCCCCGGAGGCCCATGTACCTGATCTAAACCTAAAAACATATTATTCATAACATTTTCCCACTTGAACATCGCATGCAAGAGGTGCATGCTTATGGGCCAAGGAGGTGGGTCGGTATGAAGCGCCGGGCTCTGCTGAGTTGCCTCGTCTTCTTAGTCGCCTGTTTCGCAGTTGCATCAAGTTCTGAACAGGCTTTAGCCTACACGATCCGAAAGGCCGCCTATGCCGGTACATTCTACCCTGCACAACCAAACGAGCTAAAGGCCTACATCGCGCAGTTCACCCGGAATGCACGATCCTCTCCGGTCAAAGTGCCAAAGGACAAGCAGCTCAAGGCCCTCATCCTCCCCCATGCCGGCTATATTTATGCGGGCCGTACTGGGGCCTATGCATCTTTTGCCTTGGCAGGCCGGCACTTCACCAAGGTGATCGTCATGGGGCCGGATCACAGGATCGGCTTCATGGGCGCATCCGTGAGCACGGCCGACGCGTATGAGACCCCGCTGGGCATCATCAGGCTGCATGCCGATGCAGCACGGCTCAGGAAGGGCGGCAGCCCTTTTATGTACAACGCCGCCTCAGATGAAGTCGAGCATTCCGTCGAGGTGGTACTGCCGTACCTCCAGTACTATCTCGGCAATTTCACCCTGGTCCCTATCGTCATGGGCCCGGGTGATATCAATGCATATGCAAAGGCCATCGAGCCCCTGCTTGATGATATGACCCTGCTGGTGGCAAGCTCGGACCTCTCGCACTATCTGCCCCAGGACCAGGCCCAAGCCAGGGACCGGCAGACCATCGACATGATCAGGCAGCTTAAGGGTGATAATCTTACTGCCGAGAGCAACAGGGCCTGCGGGGCCGTCCCCATCCGGGTGATCCTTGAATTCGCCCGTAAGAAGGGTTGGGAACCCGTGGTACTCCACAATTCGACAAGCGGCGATGCGAGCGGCAGCTATGATCAGGTAGTGGGTTATGCCGCGATCGCTTTTTTCGGAGGTAATGCCATGACGGAAAAACACTACACCAAAGAACAGGGCAAGGCGCTCCTCGCCCTCGCACGCAATACGATCCAGGAACAGTTCGGTGTCAAACCTGCAGTCAATCCCAAGCTCAACGAGGCCATGGCCGGCGAGGCCTTACATGTCAAGGCCGGGACCTTCGTGACACTGACTATCAGCGGCCAGCTCAGGGGATGTATCGGAAGCCTTGAGGCGCGCGAGTCTCTTGCGGAGAGCGTGAAGCATAATGCCGTCAACGCAGCCTTCAGGGACCCGCGCTTTCCGGCCCTCACGAAAAGCGAGCTGGATAAGATCCACATCGAGGTGAGCGTCCTTACCGAGCCCAAACCCCTTGCATACACCGATGCCGACGACCTGTTGAAAAAGATCAGACCGGGCATCGACGGTGTTATTATCGGTCAGGGTTATGCGTACGCCACCTTCCTGCCCCAGGTGTGGGACCAGCTCCATGATAAGGAGGAGTTCTTTGAGCACCTGTGTATGAAGGCAGGCCTTCCTGCTGATGCTTGGAAGAAGGGCAAGCTCGAAGTCCAGACCTACCAGGTTCAGTATTTTGATGAGGAGAAATGATCGAGCGATCCTCCTCACTGTGCTTGCAACCGGCATCTCCTCGGTTGTAACACAGCTCATAACCATCCGTGAGTTTCTCGCCGACTTCGAAGGAAACGAGTTCGTCATTGCCCTGACCCTGCTCATTTGGCTTGTATCAAGCGGCATCGGGTCGTTCATTGCCGCAACCGTCAAGACAAAGGCTTACCATGCCTCCATATTGACCTTAAGCCTCATCACGGCATGTCTTGCCGTAATGCCCACCCTGCAGATTCTTTCCATGAGAGTTCTTAAGGATATCGTCTTTGTCCAGGGATCTTCAGTGGGCTTCTCCCCGACATTGGCCTTTGCAGGCATGGTGGTCGCACCCTATGCGCTTCTCATCGGATTTGTCCTGCCCTACAGTTTGTTCATCCTCAGATCGACAGACCGTAAATACCCTGCATCATGGATCTATGCCCTGGATTCTCTTGGGGCGGCGATCGGCGGGGCAGCCTTCTCTTTTGCGCTGATCACCCTTCTCACACCCTTCAAGGCCCTCCTCGCGGTGAATACGCTGCTTATCGCTCTTGTTTGCCTGCTCTTGGCCTTTACCGGTATGCGTGTCGTATACATACTCGGCCTTGCATTGGCGGTTATATCCGTCAATTGTGCAGGTGCGGCACTCGAGCTTGCTACGTTGAAACCCAGAGGCGGCGAGCTGGTTTCTTATCAGGAAACATTTTTCGGAAGGATTATGCTCATCAGGGACCGTGAGTTGTCCACCATATTCATTGACGGGATGCCGGCGCTTTCAGGCCAGAACCAGATTACAGCAGAGGAGGCCTCCCATTATGCCCTTGCGCAACACAGCCCCATCAAGCGAGTCCTGCTTGTCTCGTCAGAGGCCGGGATCATGGATGAGATCAAAAAGTACAGCCCGGAGGAGATCGACTATGCACAACTTGATCCCCGGCTCATCTCCATGGAGTTCAAGATCGGTCTTATAAAGCACATGAAAGGGCTGCGGATCATCCAGGACGATGCCCGGGCATACCTCAAACGCACTCTGAATACCTATGACGCCATCCTGGTGAACTACCCCGAGCCCAAGACCTTCCAGACAAACCGCTATTTCACGGAAGGGTTCATGCGCCTTGCCAAGGCCCGTCTGAATTCCGGAGGAGTCTTAAGCTTTTCGGTCGAGGGGTATGAGAGCTACGTATCCGGCCCGGCCCGTTTGCGGGTGTCTTCGCTGAATAATACCGCACGATTAGTTTTCGCGCATACACTCATCCTGCCCGGCCGGAAGATCTATTTTATCGCAAGCGATGCACCTTTAAGCAGCGACATACCCGGGCTCCTTACTCGTGAGGGCATCAAGACCGATTACCTAGCAAATTACTTCGCAGGTGATGTCAGCCAGGGGCGTATTGAGGCCCTCATGAGGCTCTTGGACCCCCGTGTCCCGATAAACACTGACTTCAGGCCCTTTCTCATGAGGCTTGCCTATGAGCACTGGTTTGCCAAATACTCATCATATCCCTTTGGGTTCTTTGCAGTGCTCGGGGCATTCTTTGTCCTCTACATCACCCGGCTGAGGCTGGAAGAGTTCGTCCTGTTCACCACAGGCTGCATAAACATGGGCAGCGAGATCCTCACCATCTTCCTCTTCCAGATCCTCTTCGGCTTTCTCTATGTAAAGATCGGCCTCATCGTCACGGTCTATCTGGCAGGGTTGATACCGGGGGTGATCTTCGGCCAACGCCTCAAAACCGGTATACGACGGGTTCTCTTTCATACCGACTGCCTTATGGCCCTGCTCCTGCTCATACTTTTAAGCCTTCTTTTCCTATCTCCCCAGGGCCTGAGCGAAGCATTCTTCTATGCATTCGCATTCCTGATCTCCATGCTGTGCGGAGTTCAGTTCCCCTTGGTCGCCGGGGCCGCCGGCGGGGGTAATACCACCTCCGCCCGGGCCTTTTCCGTAGACCTTGTCGGGGCGGCCCTCGGCAATGTCTTGTTAAGTGCCCTCCTCATCCCTTTTTTCGGAATCATCGCATCGTGCACGGCCTTGATTGTCTTTAAGCTCGCGAGTATTATTATCCAGATTAGTCATGGCAAAGCTCACCAGGAGGACATTCTTACGTTCTAGCATGGCGATGCTCATCGCCGGCTCCATCGGGAACCTCTGCCCCGGTTTCATCCGGTGCGGCCATGCATCGGTTTCGGCAGACATCAAAGGCCGGGTCTTTATCGGCGATGCACCCAAGCGGCTATGGAAGTATGCGAGGGAGGGGCTCTTCTACCGGAAAAGCTATGGGAACAAGGTCGCCTGCCTGGTCTGTCCCAACCACTGCATACTCTCCCCCGGCGACCGCAGTGTCTGCCGTTCCAAGGTGAACCTCGGTGGTAGGCTCTACAGCATTACCTATGGGAACCCCTGTTCGACAAGTGTCGATCCTATCGAGAAGAAGCCCTTGTTCCACTTCAGACCCCGCACAAAGGCCTTCTCCATTGCCACTGCGGGTTGCAACCTGAGGTGCCTTAACTGCCAGAACTGGGAGATCTCCCAGACGAGGCCGGAAGAGGTGAGTTTTTCCGAGCTATTCCCTGCAGACGTCGTCAAGGCGGCCCGCTCATCGGGTTCGGGTTCCATAGCGTATACCTATTCGGAGCCCGTCTCCTTCTACGAGTACATGTACGATACATCAAGGCTGGGAAAAGAAAACGGGTTATCGAATCTCATGATTACGAACGGCTACATCAACACCGAGCCGCTCTTAAAGCTCTGCACGGTAATCGATGCGGCAAATGTCAACCTCAAGTCATTCAGCGACGACATCTACCTGAGGCTCAACGGCAGTCGCCTCGACCCGGTCCTGACGACCCTGCGGACCCTCCACGAGCAGGGCGTCCATTGTGAGATCACCAACCTCGTGGTCCCCGGTTATACCGACAACGATGAGATGGTCAAACGCATGTGCTCCTGGATACTGAAGAATGTAGGTCCCGACAACCCGCTTCATTTCCTGAGGTTCTTCCCCATGTACAAGCTCGACCGCCTGCCCGCAACACCGATCTCCATCCTGACCCGTTTCCGTGAGCTCGCCATGAAGGAGGGAATAAGGTATGTCTATGTGGGCAATGTCCCGGAGCATGAAGGGAACAACACCTACTGCCATTCCTGCGGCAAACTCCTCATCGAACGCAAAGGGTATTTCATCCCCACCTATAACCTCAATGGGAAACAATGCAGGTTCTGCAAGACCGTGATACCCGGGGTGTGGGGGTGAAAGAAAGTGACTAGTGATTAGTGAATAGTGACGGAACTTACTACCAAGGGCCTTGTAGGAGCGGCTTTAGCCCCGACATCCAAAAACGGGTCGCGCCTGAAGGGGCTCCTACATCTCCTCCAACCACATCATCGTGTAGGAGCGGGTTTAGCCGCGATTCCTGTTTTCACCTCAATCATGCATGTTTGAATCTGCTTAAGCGCCTGCGTATGGCGGTCTGGAGCTTATCGAGATAGATATAGGTAACCGGGGTAATGTAGAGGGTCACGAACTGGGAGAAGATAAGCCCGCCGACCACTGCCACCCCGAGCGGCTGCCGGGTTTCGCCCCCTGCGCCCAACCCGATGGCTATGGGGAGCGTGGCCATAAGGGCCGACATGGTCGTCATCATGATGGGCCGAAACCGGATGAGGGCGCCCTGATAGATCGCCTCCTCAGGCTTCTTACCATCCTTCCTCTCGGCCTCCAGGGCGAAATCGATCATCATGATGGCATTTTTCTTCACGATCCCGATGAGCATGATGACCCCGACCAGTGCGTACAGGTTGAGATCTATGTGGAAGATCATCAGGGTCAGGAGCGCACCAAGCCCTGCGGAAGGGAGCCCCGACAGGATGGTGAGGGGATGAATGAAGCTCTCGTAGAGAATCCCGAGCACGATATAGATGACCAGTATCGCCACCAGGATCAGGATGCCGAGGCCCACCATGGATGCCTGGAAGGCCTGAGCTGTTCCCTGTGCGCTGCCGGTAATCGTCGAAGGCAAGACCGATCGAGCCGTTTTTTCCACAGCATTCACTGCATCACCCAGTGATTTCCCTGGTACAAGATTGTAAGACAGCGTCACAGCAGGAAGCTGACCCAGGTGGTTGACCGTGAGCGGCCCCATGGTCTGATCCAGGCTTGCCACTGTACTCAGGGGAATCTGGTTGCCTGAAGATGACCGGATATAGAGCAGAGAGAGGGCGGCCGGATCCATCTGATACTCCGGCTCGAGCTCGACGATGACCTGATATTCGTTGGTGGGTGCATAGATCGTGGAGACCTGGTTTGCAGAATATGCGTTTTGGAGTGCGGTCTCTATTTGAAAGGCATTGAGACCCAGCTCCGATGCCTTGTCACGGTTGATGGTTATTGAGATCTGGGGATTCTTGATCTGGAGATCGCTGGTCACGTCCTGAAATCCCTGTAGATTCTTCAGCTTTGATTCCATAATGGGGGCATATTTATACAACTCGTCGATATCCGGGCCCTGCAGGGTGTACTGGTACTGGCTTTTTGTCAGATACCCGCCGATGCGTATGGGCGGCGGGTTCTGCATGTATACCTGGATCCCGGTGACCGATGCAAACTTCGGCCTGAGCTCCTGGATCACCTCATCCGCATTCAGGCTGCGTTCGCTACGTGATTTCAACCGGGCCATCATGGAGCCGGTATTGGCCGAGATGCTGCCGAACCCGCTACCTACGCTTGACATGATGACATCTACATTAGGGTCTTGTTGCATAATCCGGGCTACCTTTTTCTGGTGATCCACCATGGATGCGAAGGATGTCCCTTGCGCCGACTCCGTAGAAGCCATGATGAGCCCGATATCCCCGCTGGGAAGGAACCCTTTGGGTATGATTACATAGAGGTAGACGGCCCCTATCAGGAAGAGGATCGAGATAACCAGGATCGTCAACCGGTGGTGCAATACCCATTGGAGGCTCCTGTCATATGCGTGGAGCATCCCGTCGAAAAACCGTTCGGAGGCCTGATAGACCCGGTTGTGCTTCTTTTGCTCCATGGGGCGCAGGGTGATGCTTGCGAGCATGGGTGTGAGGCTGAGCGATACGAATCCGGAAATGAGAACTGCAACGGTGATGGTGACGGCAAACTCGTGGAGCAGCCTCCCGACAATCCCCCCCATAAAGAGGACCGGGATGAATACAGCCACAAGGGACAAGGTCATGGAGATGATGGTGAAGCTTATCTCCTTTGATCCGTTGAAGGCCGCATCACGCGGGCTCTCACCATGCTCCATATGCCGAACGATATTCTCCAGCATGACAATGGCATCGTCCACGACAAACCCCACGCACAGGGTCAACGCCATGAGCGAAAGGTTGTCGAGATTGTACCCGCCCAGATACATCATTGCAAAGGTCCCTATGAGGGACAGGGGCAGTGCAAGGCTGGGAATGACGGTCGCGGAGACGTTGCGGAGGAAAAGGAAGATGACCAGGACCACGAGCACCAGGGCGAGCAGCAAGGTGAGCTGGACATCCCTGATGGCATCCTTGATGGATTGGGACCGGTCATAGAGGATTTCGAGGTTCATGGATGCCGGGGCCAGTGAACGGTATTTCGGGAGGATATCCTTGATGGACTGTGCGACCTCAACGGTATTGGTCCCGGGCTGGCGCAGGATCGCCAGTACGATGGACCTATTGTTGTTGAACCATGAAGCGATCTTGTCATTTTCGACACTGTCGATCATGTGGCCCAGTTCTTGAAGCCGTATCGGCGAGCCGTTGCGGTACCCTACAATCAACGGCTTGTAGGCATCCGCATTTGTCAGCTGCCCGGAGGCCTGGACGGTGAATGCCTTGTGGGTCCCCCACAGTGTGCCTGTCGGGAGGTTGACATTCCCGGAGGCGACTGCATTGGCGACGTCATCAATCCCGATGGACCTGCTGGCCAGGGCCTTCGGGTCGAGCTGTATTCTGACTGCATACTTCTGCGACCCATATACCTGCACCTCTGCAACACCGCTGATCATGGATATGCGTTGTGCAAGGAGCGTTTCTGCAAATTCGTCCACTGTTGAAAGGGGCAATGTCGCCGAATTCAGTGAGACTATAAGGATAGGCTGGTCTGCCGGATTCACCTTCCTGAAGAATGGCGGGCTCGGCATGTTCACAGGGAGCAGGCGCGCCGCTGTGCCAATGGCGGTTTGGACATCCTGGGCTGCCGCATCGATGTTCCGGCTCAGGTTGAACTGCAGGGTGATCTGGGTGGTCCCAAGGGCACTTGTCGAGGTCATGGAGTCAAGGCCGGCGATGGTGGAGAACTGCCGTTCGAGCGGAGTGGCGATGGCCGAGGCCATGTTTTCCGGACTGGCTCCGGGGAGGCTGGCAGAGACGCGAATGGTGGGGAAGTCTACGTTGGGGAGCTCGCTGACGGGCAGAACCTTGTAGGCTACAATGCCGAAGAGGAGGATGGAGAACATGACAAGCGTTGTCATGATGGGCCGTTCTATGAAGATGCTGGAGATATTCACTTATGTCACCGTTGCAGCGTCATTGCGAGTTCTTTATGGATACGACGGCCCCAGGTATGAGCCGTACCTGCCCATCCGTGACTACCCGCTCACCGGCCTTAATCCCTTTCAGGATGACGGTCTCGCCGTTCATGACCTGGCCGGCCGTAACGGTCCTTATTTCAGCCTTGGAATTAGGCCCTATAACATAGACATATTGTCCTTCCTGCCCCTGATCCACGCTCTGTGAAGGGACGAGTATCGCATTAGGCTCGGTGGTGAGTGTCAGGACCACATTGATAAACTGTCCCGGTAACAGCTTCTTTCCCTTGTTGGCGAATGTCCCTTTCAGGGTAATGGTCCCGGTTGTCTTATCGATGGCATTATCCACAAAGGTGAGTTCCCCCTTTTCCGGACCTTCTTCACCGGGGATAAAGGCGTCCACCTCAAGCTTTCTCTGCGCAAAGTACTTCCTGACCTTGGGCAGGTCCTGTTCAGGGATGGCAAAGGCGACTTGAATGGGTTGAATCTGGTTGATGGTGACGACTTCAATGTCATTGGCCTTGAGGATATTCCCCTGATCCACTTCGAGCTTGCCGGTCCGGCCATCAATGGGTGAATAGATGGAGCAGTATTGAACCTGGACCTTGTTGTTCTGGACAAAAGCCTCGTCAGCCTTCACCGTAGCCTCGAGGGCGGCAAAATTAGCCTGGATCTGTTCATACTGTTCCTTTGCCACATAGTCCTTATTCACCAGGTCGGCATACCTCTTTACCTCTTGATCCGCATATTTTGTCTGGGCCCTATCCCTGACAAGATTGGCCTCTGCCTGTTTGAGCGCCTCCACATTCGGGCGGCAGTCTATTTCAAGCAGAAGGTCCCCTTTCTTCACATCTTGGCCCTCATGGAAGAGGACCCTCGTAATCAGCCCGGTGATCTGGCTTCTCACCGATATGGCCTGAAACGCTTCAACGGAACCGATGGCATTAATCTGAACAGGAATGGACTTCTGAACAGCAGCAGCCACAACGACAGGCACTGGACGGATGGGGGGCTGTTTCTTATTTGGTGAACAGCCATTAATGAATATCGCCGTGGTGCATAGCAAAAGCACACTGCAGATCATGATCCTTCTCATTGCTTTACTCCCATGGCCTTTTCCAGGCTTGCGACGGCGAGGTGAAAATCATACAGAGCGGTTATATAGGAGGTCTTGGCGTTGATCTCCGTTACCAGCGCATCCGTCACCTCAATCGTGTTCCCCACCCCTGCCGCATAACGCCCCTGCGCAAGCTCCCGATTCTCTTTCGCCTGCTTCACCGTGACCTCCGCCAGCACGATCCCCTCCCTGGCCAACGTGAGGTTGGAATAGGCCTGCTCGATATCAAACCGGATCCCCTGCCGGACATATTCCTCATTCGCCCTTGCCACCTCCAGGTTGGCCCTGGCCTCCTCCACCTGCGACTTGGTCAGAAATCCGCTGAACAGCGGAAAGTTCAGCGTGGCCCCTACCGTCCACTCCTTGTCCAGAGGATAGTCCAGCCCGCCCCATCCATACGCCGCATTGCCGGACAGCTCCGGGTAGTACCCCGTCTGCGCCAGGTCTATCGACCGCCCCGCCGCCTCCCGCTTCGCCCTGGCAGAGGCAAGGTCGGGACGCGCTTCATATCCCCGCTTCAACGCGGTCTCAAGGTCGATGGGGTAGTCCTGGTAGCCCGCAGTATCCTTAACCTCATAGCCTGGTGCTTCCGGCATCCCCATGGCGTTGTTCAGCGTTATCCTCGCTATGCGAAGGGCATTGTCTGCCTTGAGCAGGTTGAGCTTCGCCTGGCTCAGGTCCACCTCCGCATTCGTCACATCGATCTTCGGTTTTGTCCCGACCTCGTAGAACCTCTTGGCCTGATCCAGGTGCTGCTGAAACTGCACCACGGTCTCTGCATAGGCATCCCGGCTCTGCCCGGCCTGCAGGATGCCATAGTAGGCCTGCTTCACCCCAAGGATGATCTGGCTTAACGTATTATCAAGATCGTCACGGGCAGCATCCGCACCCAATGCCTGTACATCAACCTGCGCAGACGTCTTGCCGAAATCAATGAGCGTCTGGTTGAGATTGAGACTATCCTGATACTCATTGTAGTAGCTGCTTCCCGGGGCAGCAGCACTCGTTCCCCCCTGGGCATAGTTCCGGCTGTAGGAGGAAGACGCACTGACCTGGGGGTAATAATTCGCCCGTGCCTCATTGACCCTGCTTTGGCTCGCCTTGAGGCTCCCGACCGCTCCCAGGACGGTGGGGTGGTTCTTCAGCGCTATCGTTATACACCGCCCAAGGTCGAGGGTCTCACCAGACTTTATCTCATCAGCTGCACGGAGCACTGCCGGCAACAGAACAACCAGACAAAAACAGGATACGAGAAAATGCGAGAACCTTATCCCTTGTTTGTACCATTGTTCCGGCATAGCGGAATATTCGATAAGACCTTTGTATTTCGTCATATACCTCAGGTGTCACATGCAAGCACTTTTAATTACATGATTGCATTCTATCCCTTCCTCACGATCATTGAACGAATCCTTAACCCCTTGTAGACGGATGGAGAGCCCAATTAGTTTACAGATATATAATAATGTTTAAAAGATAAAGCAACTTGTTCGGCGCGAGGCGTCCATTCTTGGCTGGAAAGTTGCATTTGTTTTTAATCAGAGGTGAAGAGAAGGGATGAGTACAAAATACCGCATCGCTGTATTCTTGAGTTTTTTGACGATCATCCTTGTTCTGATATTCTCGGCATTTCACTTCGATTATATGGGCATGCCCGATCGGCAAACGGGTTCCGGCTTCCGGATCGAAACGCTTCACGAGTCCTCTTTTGCCGGAAATGATATGAAGCCGGAGGCGCTTTTAGTGGTGGGTATTACAGCGCTCATGGCCGGAGGGGTATTGTGGTCGGTGGTAAATTATAAAGGGTGATCACCACAATTGTAACCAGTGTGAGATAAAAGTAAACCGGGTAACCTTTTTGAATCCGCCCCATGTTCCGGATACACCGGCACTGCAGGTGCCGGGCTAGTGCTTGACATGCAGATAACGGGGTGACATATAAGTTGTCATGACAACATTGTTGGAGGGCGTGTTTGTCCTCCCCGGTCCGGGAGGATATCGCACACCGTGAAGAATACAAGCTTTTCCATCAATAACTCACCCGGCTTTTGGGTTTACCGCATGCACACCCAGGGGGTTGCCGCCTTGCGGAGATCTTTCCAGGCTGCAGGATACGACCTGACACCGGAGCAGTGGGGTCTTATGGTTCGACTGCAGGAGCATGAGGGAATGAACCAGAGCCAGCTCGGGGAGAAGGCATATAAAGACCGGCATAACACGACGCGTATTCTCAACCAACTGCATAAACGCGGTTATATTGAACGCAGGCCCGACGGTACGGACAAGCGTGCGTATAATCTTTTTCTGACAGAGGCCGGCCGTGCCGTTCAAGAGGCATTGACACCGGTAGTGCTGAACCACTATGCATGTGCTTTCAAGGGTCTTACGGATGAAGATCTCCGGATCATGTGCAGGATTCTCGAGCACATAGTGAATAACCTCGATGAGCGGCTGACATAGACAAGGATAAAAATACGTATGAAGAACTGGATTTTCAGGGGACTGGTTATATTCGTAATTTTCGCGGCGTGTATATACTCGGTCGTCTTTCTCATTCACTCGCTCTCTTATGAAAGCACGGATGATGCTTATGTGGCCGGGGTGATCGTACCTGTCTCGGCAGAGGTCAAGGGAAAGGTTGTGAAGGTATATATTAAGGACAACCAATCAATCACTGCCGGCAACCCTTTACTCGAGATCTTTCGAGATGATTACACGCATGTGCTGACTCAGAGCAATGAGACCCTCTCTCAGGTAAAGGCCGAGGACAGCGAATTGCATGCATCGGTGGAGGAGAAGAAAAAGGCGTTAGTACAAGCCAAGGCAAATCTCGATGCCGCCCGTGCCGAAGAAGACCTGGCAGATAAAGATGTGAAGCGTTATGAAAGATTATTGAAACGAAAGGTTGTAGCGCAAAGTCAGTTTGATACCGTTCAATCCCGCTGGAAGGTCGCACAAGCCCGGAGAGAAGCTGCAGAGGCTGCTGTTGCCGAGGCCGGGGCGGCGCTCGAAACGCTCAAGGCACGGCTGACCACCCAGGGATTCAGGATCAAAGAGGCGGAAACCTCTCGGGATCAGGCCCGACTGGATCTCTTAAGAACCGTTGTTACAGCGCCCATGTCGGGAAGGATAGCGATGAAGAATGTAGATCCGGGCAAATATGTGGAGCCGGGCCAGCCCCTTCTTTCCATCGTAAAAGAGGATACATGGGTAATAGCCAATTTCAAGGAGACGCAGATCAAGAAAATGACCGTGGGCCAAAGCGTTGAGATCAAGGTTGATGCCTATCCGGGTATGACCTTTAAGGGCCATATCGATAGTGTGCAACCCGGGACCGGTGCGATCTTCAGCCTGCTGCCCCCGGAGAATGCAACGGGTAATTTTGTCAAAGTGGTACAGCGTGTCCCTGTGAAGATCGTCATGGATTCACGGTTTGACCCGGTCCATCCATTATGGCCCGGCCTGTCCGTTGTTCCCTCTGTGGACATCACCCGGCAGACAGGCCCCAAGCTGATGAAAAAATAGAGGCCTTGTGGATAAGAACCACCCAAATCACAAATGGTTTATCACCATAACGGTGATGACCGGGACAAT
Source organism: uncultured delta proteobacterium (assembly GCA_963847605.1). GTDB lineage: Bacteria > Desulfobacterota > Desulfomonilia > UBA1062 > UBA1062 > MWEI01. The sequence goes on from CAWKAM010000011.1 coordinate 124,818, forward strand.
CATGTCGGCCATTGATACGAGCATCGTGAATGTCGCACTACCTCACATGCGGGGGACCTTTGGGGCCTCTGTCGAGGAGATCACCTGGGTTGCGACAGGCTACATCCTTTCAACCGTCATTATCATGCCTATTGTTGCCCTCATGAGCCGCCGGTTTGGACGCAAGAGGTTCTTTAACTTTTCCGTGCTCTTGTTCACCTGTGCTTCCATGCTGTGTGGTTCTGCCTGGAGCCTGGGTTCAATGGTCACCTTCCGCATTATTCAGGGCATCGGTGGCGGCGCCCTCATCCCGGTTTCACAGGCGATCCTCAGGGAAACGTTCCCCCCGAAAGAGCAGGCAATGGCAATGGGGATCTACGGTGTCGGCGTCATCCTGGGACCGGCCATCGGGCCTACACTCGGGGGGTGGCTTACCGATAACTATTCCTGGCCGTGGATCTTCTATATAAACGTGCCGGTTGGCATTCTTAACATTCTCCTGGTCATGAAGTTCATCGAAGACCCGCCTTACCTCGTCAGGGAGAAAGGGAAGTTGGACTTCATGGGCCTTTTCTTCATGATGGTGGGTCTCGGCTCGCTCCAGATTATGCTGGAAAAAGGCGAGCAGAAGGATTGGTTTGCTTCCAATTTCATCACCGCTCTTGCCGTCTTCTCCTGCGTGGGCCTTTTGCTGTTTATCTGGCGTGAATTAACCACGGATTTCCCGGCCGTAAACTTGAGAATCCTGAGGGATATCAATTTCTCTTCAGGGACCTTCCTCGGCGGTATCCTCGGCATGGCCCTGATGGGCAGCCTCTTTTTGCTTCCTCTCCTTCTCCAGCAGCTCCTTGGCTACCCCGCCTTTAATTCGGGCCTGGCGTTGGTGCCGAGAAGCATAGCCATGGCGTTTGCAATGCCGCTCGGAGGAAGGCTCTATAACAGATTCGGTCCAAGGCTGTTGATCGGCGTGGGGCTCTTTGTGAACGCCGTTTCGTTCTATCAATTCTCACGCCTCTCACTCGATGTCGGTTATTGGGATATATTCATTCCCCAGTTCATACAGGGTATCGGCTTCGGGCTTATATTCGTTTCATTGAGCACAGCGGCGCTCTCTACCATTGAAAAGAGCCTCATGACCGCTGCTACGGGGCTTTACAATGTAGTCCGGCAGGTTTTCGGCAGTGTAGGCATTGCCTTGGCTGCCACGCTGTTGACCCAGGGAGAAAACTGGAACAGGGCAGTGCTTGTAAAAAACGTTACGATCTTCAGAGACTCAGCATCCAATTCGCTGCGCGCGGTATGGTCATACCTGATATCCCAGGGTGTAGACCCTGTGGTCGCAAAGAGCATGGCCTTGAAGATGATTGAGGGAATGGTCATGAGGCAGTCAAGCATGCTCTCGTACAATCATGTATTCTTTCTCATCGCAGTAATCTTCCTGTTCTCGATACCATTGATCATCCTCATCAAAGATGTACGAATGAATGAAGGCACGGAGGTTGTCATTGACTGATGGATGAAAAGGAGGGACACATGAAAGACAAAACTCATTCTGCAATCACCATATCAAGGCAGATGGGAAGCGGCGGTACGTATATCGGCTACCTGCTGGCAAAAGAGCTCGGCTACAAGTACATCGACCGGGAGATCCTGCGTCAGGCGGCCAAACACCTTAAAACAGATGCAACCTGGCTCGAAAACTACGATGAAAGATCCTCGGGTCTTCTTGCGAATATCTTAAGAGGGTTTTCTCTGGGAACACCGGAAACCACAAGTGTATCTCCTCTGAGCCGGCCGGTTTACGATAGGGAGCTGTTCACCCTGGAATGCAGGATTATGAACGATGTTGTTGATCAGTATAGTGCCGTAATCCTGGGCCGGGGTGGTTTTCATACACTGAGAAACCGACCGGGCGTGATCCGGGTATTTGTCCATGCCCCCCTGGACTTTCGAACCAAACGTTTGATGAAGGTGAAGAATATTGCAGATATCCAGGAAGCACAGGCGGAAATACGGGAGTCGGACCAGAGGAAGGCCAAATTCATAAAGGATATGGTCGGTGTGAGCTGGACCGATTCGTTGAATTATCATCTCTGCATCGACTCAAGCAAGATCGGCTTCCAGGGAAGCGTGGAAATGATTATGAAACTCGTGAAAGAGAGTTCATGATTCTTTACGGCATCGGAAATACCGGCTTAAAACCCTTCCTGGCTGCATCGGCAGGCCATACGGTTACACGCCCCATGGTGCCTTTGACGTTGCGGAACTGCACCATGACAAAGCCTGCATTCTTGTTCTGTCCCGTTTTATCGAATTCAACGCAGTTATAGGCAAGGATATCGATCCCAAGTTTACCTTGATCCTTGCACAGATCGGTGTCTGCCAAGGCATCTCTGATATCCTTCGGGTCAGAGGATGCCGCACGTTCCAAGGCATCGGCTATTACATAGACCGAGGCAAAGGCATCCACAGTCTCAGCGGTAAGGTCAAATCCGTATCTCTTCTTTATATCTGCATTCAGTGGAGCGATATGTGGTCTGTTCATGTCCGGCTCCCACTCTGATATGTCGAAGATATACTCACAATTCTTCCCGGCACCCTTTATGAACCCCTGGCCGGCATGGCCTCCGCCTGTAGCAATAATAGCCTTGGCGCCCACCTTCATCTGTGCCATGGCGTTTGCGAGCAGGATTGCATCAGGAGTAAAAGAGGCCAAAAGGATGATATCAGGCCTTGCATTCTTGATCTTAACAACCGTTACCATGAAGTCACTTGTGGTGCTTGCATAGGGTTCGGCCATGACCACTTTATAACCGTATTGCCCGGCGAGCTTTGTCCATTGGTCTTTCATGGCTGTTCCCCAACCACCGTTTTCGTAGACAAAGGCACACGTCTCAACCTTTATGCCCACAGCCTTGCTCATCTCATTGAGAAACTTGAACTGGTCGCGGTTCCTCCAGCTGTCTTTTGCGGCAATGCGGAAGGTGTATTTAAAGCCACGTTCCGTGATCGTGTCTCTGACGGATACGGGGACCACGTATGGTATGCCGGATTGTTCGGCTGTCATGGTGGTGGGGTAGGTGACCGCAGAGTTCCAGGCCCCTGAGATGATGCTCACCTTATCGGTTTTGATAAGCTGTTCCGCATCGGTCACGCCAAACGATGATTCTCCCCTGCTGTTTGTCCAGACATTCACCAGCTTGGCGCCGCCCAGAGACTTTATACCGCCTGCAGAGTTGATATCGTTGGTGGCTAGTTCGCATACCTTCTGGTTCTGGATGCCTGCCTGGGCCGATGGGCCGGTGAGGGGCAGTATATTCCCGATCTTGACCTCCGATAATTTTTTAGCTTGCACCGTTGTGCATGACAAGAGGGCCAGCAGACAGGCGATGAATACAAACACCATATGCACGTTAGTTATACGGCTCAAAAAATACTTGCCCATTCAACTCTCCCATAGGTCTTGGTTGTATATCTCATTTTCTGTACCGCATCTCAACAATCTATTCCCTGGTACCTCATGCCATTTGACTTGATCACATCATCCCCGGAGAATGGAAGATGTAACGCTCCCAGTTCCCGAAGGGACGTGAAGAAAGGAGCAGGTAGGGCTTACGTATAGTGAACCCCGAGGAGAATGCAACGACTAGGGCGGTTTTATTGGACCCGGGAACCATCATGGTGAGTTCGGGGCTGAGATCCCGGGCGAGCCTTATGAAGGCTTTCAGTACGTCTTTATACGGTGCATCCTGTAGGGCTGCCAGCGGCCCGATGCGGCCGTCGGGCCAGAGGTAGGCATAGGCGACCGCTCTGCCCTTATACCGGAGGAGATATCCAGAAGCCTTCGTGTTCTCTTGGAAAAACTGATGGTGTCTTGCCCTGGTTGTGCCTAGAACCTCCTCATCGATGAGGTTTATATCCTCCCACTGCCGGGAAGACCGGCCCAAGACCTCCCGAGAGGTGCCAAGTGGCGATTCAGGAGTGTTCCTGGTCGAACCAGGATCCAGGCTCAAGAGGTAGATGCTTTCAATTGGATACATGCCGTTAGCCATATACAGGGCAATGGATGCGGGGTTGAAGGCCATGGTGATAACGCTTAAGAGGTCGGCCCCGACCCTGATGCAGTTCTCAAGTGCCTTGTTGAGTAACACCTTACCGATGCCCCGGCCCTGGTACTCCGGAAGGATGAAGAGATGGGAGAGAAACCACAAAGACCCGCGCACCCAACTGATCGTGGCGCCTACAACCTTATCGGCATCTTCGGCTATAAAAAAGCCCTCGGGTTCTTCCCTCAGGGCAAAGGCGTAATAGGGGTTTACCGGATGATATGCCGACAGCTGAGTTCCAAACCCGTGAATGCGGTATACCTCCGAGACGGATGCCCAGTAGACATCCGAAACGGCCTGTATGTCTTCCATCTTCGCATGTCTGTAGGTGACGGCCATGATCCGGGGTCCTCATATGTGATGAGGTATCGCTTAACAGAACAAAGGAATAACAATTTGATCTTTCATG